>NZ_JAOCCY010000002.1:0-724045 GCF_029840625.1 Agrobacterium sp. GD03872 | reverse complement strand
ACAGTCGCTCATCCCGCCGCCGCGACCTTCTCCCCCCCCTCGGGGAGAAGAAACAAGCGGCAGCGCCCCGCTTTATCCGTGACGGTATTGCGTGAGGATGAGACGACGTCAGACGGGGAATTGTTCGGGCACGCTCACCAGCCGCCAGTCGCGCCATGCTCCGCTCGCCCTAAAGCCCCGCAAGACCGGCCTTGTAATCCTCTGACGCCGCCCGGCTGAGGCGCTCCAGTTCCATGGCCGCCCGGCTGGTATGGCGTTCCTTGTGACGCAACAAAGCGAAGTTGCGGGCGGGCAGATCGATACCGGCGCGCACGAGCAATCCCTGCCGCAGGAACAGGGATGCCACCGAAGCGGAGACGGCCGTGGCCGCGCCGCCGGAGCGCGCCGCCATCACTACCGCCTCGTTGGACGGCAGTTCGAGCATGACGGAAAGCTCGCCGGGGTCCACGCCCATCTGCCGCACCGCCGCCTCGAAGGCGGAGCGGGTGCCGGAACCCTGTTCGCGCAGCACCCATGAGGTGCCATAGAGCATGTCGAGCGCGGTGAGATAACGGCCATCGGCGAAGGGGTGGGCCGAACCGGTGACGACCAGCAGCTTGTCGGAGACGACGGGTTGCACCATCAAGGCCGGCTCATCGATCCTGCCTTCGATGAAACCGACCTCCGCCAGACCGTCGAGCACCGCCTGCGTCACCGTCTTGGTATTGCCGATATCGAGCCGGACGCTGACGCCGGGATAGAGCTTCTTGAACTGCATCAGGATCGGCGGCAGCCAGTAGCTCGCAATGGTCTGGCTGGCGCAGACGGTGATTTCGCCGCGCGTCAACCCGCCCATTTCAGAGAGAATCAATTCCGCATTGCGCACACGCGCCAGCGTCGCCTTGGCTTCGCCCAGAAACGCCCGGCCGCTTTCTGTCAGTTCAATGTTGCGGCCGACGCGATGGAACAGCTCGACATTATAAAAGGCCTCGAGATTCTTGATCGCTGAGCTGACGGCCGACGCAGTCAAACCGATGGCTTCGGCGGCCCTCGTCAGGTGCTCACGTTCGGCAACGGCGATGAAGATGCGGAGCTGTTCAAAAGTCATGGCTTTTCATTCGATTTTATCGAATAATATATGCCATATTATTTGATAGAATAAAACAGGCGGCTGCGGCATTGTCTGGCCATGGCACAACATCGCACCCTTACCCATCCCTTTCAGTTTTCGCTTCGCTGGCTCACCCCGCTTCTGCCGGGCATTCTCCTCTGCGCGGCGGTCAGCTGCGCCGCCATTCTGGCGGAGCGCTTTCAGGTGCGGCTCGCCGGCCACGCCTGGCTTGGCGATCTTGTGCTTGCCATTCTGATCGGAACGCTTTTGCGTTCGCTTGTGTCGCTGCCGGCTGTCGCTTCAGCCGGCATCAAGTTCAGCGCCAAGACGCTGCTCGAAATCGCCGTGGCGCTTCTCGGCGCATCGCTCAGCCTCTCCATTCTCAAGGGCGCAGGCGGCTTGCTGATCGGCGGCATTGCGCTGATCGTCGCGCTGTCGCTGATCGTCAGCTATGCCGCCGGGCGAATGCTGGGCCTGCCGCCCAAGCTCGCGACGCTGATCGCCTGCGGCAACTCCATCTGCGGTAATTCCGCCATTGCCGCCGCAGCACCCGCCATTGGCGCCAAGCCGGAAGATGTCGCCGCCTCGATTGCCTTCACCGCGGTTCTCGGCGTCGCCGCCGTGCTGTTGATGCCGTTCCTGCCGCAGCTCCTCGGCCTCGATGCGACCCAATATGGCATCTTCGCCGGCCTGACGGTCTATGCCGTGCCGCAGGTTCTGGCCGCCACCGCCCCGCTCGGCGCGATTGCCGTGCAGACCGGCACCATCGTCAAGCTCATCCGCGTGCTGATGCTGGGACCTGTCATCGCCACCCTCTCCGTCATCCATGGCCGCTCCGACAAGGGCCGCCTGAGATTGCAGCAGATGGTTCCGTGGTTCATCGTCGGCTTCGTGTTGATGATCATGGCCCGGTCCTTCGGCCTCATTCCCGAAGTCGTGCTGGGCCCCGTCGCATCGCTCTCCAACATCCTCACCATCATGTCGATGGCGGCGCTGGGTCTCTCGGTCGATATTCGCAGCCTTCGCCATGCCGGCGGCAAGGTCATCGTCGCCGCCAGCCTGTCGCTGGTGCTGCTGGGCGTTCTCAGTTTTGGCCTGATCGTGCTGACTCAGACGGCCTGAGTCCCTGGGGAAACCGTTATGCCCCGGTGCTGACCGTCAGCGTGTAATGTGCGCCGAGACCGCGGCGCGGTGATCCCAGGATCAGCGTCGGGCGGATCAGCCATTCCGTATCCGCCTTCGGCGTCAGTGTCGCAACCTTGCCCTGGGAATCGCTGAAGAAGATCGCGTCCTCATCCGGCGTTGAAAAATCGAAGATCGCCATCAGGACAAACTCGCTGGAGGCGGCGAGTTCGACTTTCACCGTCTGCCCCGCCTTCACCTTCAGGCGATAGACATCGCCGCGCCCGCGCCGGGTCCATCCATCCAGTTTCAGCGGCCCGGCCGGCGGCAGGGCCACTTCCTTCAGCCGTTCACCGTCATCAAGCCAGATGCCATCGACATTGCGGGCCTCCGCGAAGGATGGATGCGGCACGGCGGCCACGGCCATGGTGAGAGCCAGAAGAAGGGAGGTTGCCTTCATGGACGTATAAACTCCCGCCGCAGGGCCTCTATCGGCTGGCGGCAATGACAGCCTTCGATATGGTCATTGACCATACCCATGGCCTGCATGAATGCATAGACGGTCGTCGGGCCGACGAAAGTCCAGCCCCGCTTCTTCAAATCCCTGGAAAGCCGGATGGAGGCGGCGCTGGTGGGGTTGGCCCTTAACGTCGCATAGTCCAGCCTTTGCGGCCTTTCTGCGGCGGCGGGTTCGAAACCCCAGAAATAACGGGCGAGCGAACCGAATTCATCCCGCAACGCCACGGCGCGGCCGGCATTGTTGATGGTCGAGACGATCTTGCCGCGATGGCGGATGATACCCTTGTCACCGAGGCAGCGCTCTATATCGGCTTCGCCGAATTCCGCCACTTTTTCGAACTCGAAATTGGCAAAGGCGAGACGGAAAGCCTCGCGCTTGCGCAAAACCGTCAGCCAGGAAAGCCCGGACTGAAAGCCTTCAAGACAGATCTTCTCGAAAAGCCGGCGATCGTCGGTGACGGGATAACCCCATTCCTCGTCGTGGTAACGGCTGTAATCCGCAAGCCCCTGCTGCCAGAAACACCGCACAAGGCCATCCGCGCCCGTTTCAAGTCCCGCTTCATTCATTCCGTAAAAACCCTTTTCCGCTCTCGCCCCCCAACCGGCCCAAGCGGCGCTTACCACTCATTCACCACGTTTCAAAACCGGGCGCTAACCTTAAATCCAGCTTTCCCTAATCAAGCGCTTTTTAATGAACAGCTATTTACGATTCGCTGGCGTCGAGGTGCGAACGTGTCCGGCAAAGCGGGTGAACAATCCCGCCATTTCCATTGTTGCGACATCCCGCAGAGAGAGTCCACCCGATGACGATGAAGTCCGTTTTTATGGCGCTGAGCCTCGTTTCCACCCTCGCCGCCCCGGCCGCCATGGCCAGCGAGCGTTATCGCGAGCGCCCGCCCGTCGTCGTCAGCCCGGATCTTTCCGCTCCCTGGGTTACCCAGCTCGGCGGCCGCGGCAATGTGCGCCCCGTTGTCTATCCGCGCGCCCCGGCCGCACGCCAGCCGTTCTTCCAGCAGCGCCAGGCCGCCATGCCGCAGCGCCCCAGCTCCGGCGTCACATCGCAGCGCCCGGCACGGGTGCAGAATGCCGCCGTCCGCCCCAATGCGCCGGTGCGCACCCAGATCGCGCCGCAATTCCTGCCGCAGATCGTCACCTACCCGACCAATGAAAAGCCCGGCACCATCGTCATCGATACGCCGAACCGTTTCCTCTATCTCGTGCTCGCCGATGGCAAGGCCCGGCGTTATGGCGTCGGCGTCGGCAAGCCCGGCTTCGAATGGGCTGGAACCCACAAGGTGACCCGCAAGGCGGAATGGCCGAGCTGGACCCCGCCGAAGGAAATGATCACCCGCGAGGCGGCCAAGGGACACTACCTGCCGGCCTTCATGGAAGGCGGCCCGGCCAACCCGATGGGCGCCCGTGCCATGTATCTCGGCTCGACGCTCTATCGCATCCACGGCACCAACCAGCCATGGACTATCGGCAGCAACAATTCCTCAGGCTGCATCCGCATGCGCAACGAGGATGTCACCGATCTCTACGAGCGCGTAAACGTCGGAACCAAGGTCATAGTGATATGATGGCAACGGTTGCGCCATTCCGGCCGCTTCCAGGCCGGCATGGCGGCGTATCCGCTTGAATTGCCGCCTTTCGGCGGTACAATCCGCCTCACTTGCATTGAATGAAACTTGGCGGGGGACGCCAGGCGCCGGACCTCTCTCAGGGGGATGACGGAACGGCCTTAAAACGGGTGGTCAACTGACCGCCCGTTTTTCGTTTCTGTCATTCAAATGTTATCAAAAAACGGTTTGGTGAATTACTGATATCAATCTGGATTCACTTCATGCCGCGCCATACTTTATTTGTTTGCGCCCTGCTCCTCAGCGGCGTTTCCTTCTCTGCCGCAATCGCGGGCGAATTCGAAATTTCCGGTTATGGCGGCTGGCAAAGCGCGCCGCACAGCGATGTGACGGTTTCCGACGGGCCGGATTTCCGGGCCGGATGGGAAGGCAAGTCGTTTTCCAATCCGCCCTATTGGGGCGTGCGCGGCACCTACTGGTTCGACGAGGGCCAGCTCAGGAATTTCGGCATCTCGCTCGATTTCACCCATGACAAGGTCTATGCCGACGACGAGACGCTCGCCCGCTCCGGCTGGTCGCATTTCGAATTCACCGACGGCCTGAACCTGCTGACGCTCAACGCACTCTACCGCTTTCCGCTGGAATCCCTGCCGATCACCCCTTATGTGGGCGCCGGCGTCGGCATCAACGTGCCGCATGTGGAAGTTTACCGCCCCTCGGGCAGAACCTTCGAATACCAGTTCGGCGGCGCAACCCTGCAGGCGCAGGCCGGCCTCAGCTACCGCATCACCGACAACTGGTCGACCTTCGTGGAATATAAGGGCACCTATTCCTTCGTCGATGTCGATATCGACAATGGCGGCTCGTTGAAGACCGATATCATCACCAATGCGGTGAATTTCGGCGTGGCGTATAAGTTCTAGCTCTCTTCCCTCATTCCTGTGCTTGTCACAGGAATCCGGCCGACGTGCGTCTGCGCGGCGAGGAGAGTCCTTTCAGCCCAAGGACTTGGGCTGGCTGGATCCCTGTGACAAGCACAGGGATGAGGAGGAGACAAAGAAAGCCCTCACGACCCAATCTTTGCGGCACACGTTATGGCCTGCCGGATCGCTGCCTTATCGGCACACGGCGCTCTAAACCGAAAGCCTCGCCGGCTTCGGCCCGCCATAGGCCCAGTCCAGCAGCTCCACCGTGTGCAGGATCGGCATATCCGTGCCGGTTCCGATCTGCGTGATGCAGCCGATATTACCGGTGGCGATGACATCCGCCCGCGTGGCCTCGATGTTCTTCACCTTGCGCGCCTTGAGCTTGGCGGAAATTTCCGGCTGCAGGATGTTGTAGGTTCCGGCCGAACCGCAGCAGAGATGCCCTTCCGCCGGATCGCGCACGGTAAAACCCGCCGCCTTCAGCAGCTGTTTCGGCGCAAGCGTGATCTTCTGGCCATGCTGCATGGAGCAGGCGGAATGATAGGCGACCGTCAGACCCTGGCTTTGCCCTTGCGGCAGATCGAGGGTGGCGAGATATTCAGTGATGTCCTTTGCGAGCGCCGAGACCCGCGCGGCTTTTTCGGCATAGGCCGGATCGAGCCGCAGCATGTGGCCGTAATCCTTGATGGTGGTGCCGCAGCCGGAAGCGGTGATGATGATGGCATCGAGACCGCCACTCTCCATCTCGCGCGTCCAGACATCGACATTGTGCCTTGCCGAAGCGAGCGCCTCTTCCTCGCGCCCCATATGATGCACCAGCGAACCGCAGCAGCCCTCCCCCTTCGGCACCACGACCTCAATGCCGAGCCGCGCCAGCAGGCGCAACGTCGCCTCGTTGATGCCGGGATCGAGCACCGGCTGGGCGCAGCCGGTGAGGATCGCAACGCGTCCACGCTTTTCGCCCTCGGCCGGCCGCTCTCCCGGACGGGTTGACGCGGAGGCCGCAGGCACGGCGGCGGGGGCGAGAGCGAGCATGGATTGCAGCGGCGTCAGCGCCGGAACCCTGGCAAGCAGGCCGGAGAAAGGCCGCGCCAGCCGGGCCAGATGCAGGGCCAACCGGAAACGGGAGGGATGGGGCAGGACGGCAACCAGAAGATTGCGGATCAGCCTATCCATGAAGGGGCGCTTGTATGTCTGTTCGATATGGGCGCGGGCATGATCGACCAGATGCATGTAATCCACGCCCGAGGGACAGGTGGTGGTGCAGGCAAGACAGGAAAGACAGCGGTCGATATGGGTGACGACCTCGCGGTCGGCCGGGCGGCTGTTTTCCAGCATGTCCTTGATGAGATAGATGCGGCCGCGCGGGCTGTCCAGCTCGTTGCCGAGCGTGACATAGGTGGGACAGGTGGCGGTGCAGAAACCGCAATGCACACATTTGCGCAGGATTTTTTCGGATTCCGCCACATGCGGATCGGCCAGCTGTTCGGGCGTGAAGGATGTTTGCATGGCTCAGACGGCCCTTTCCATCGTGACGGCCATCTTGCCGGGATTGAAGATGCCCGCCGGATCGAGCTTCTCCCTGATGCGCGCTGAAAGCAGCGCTTCCGCCGCCGGGCGCGGTTCGAAGGCAGCAACCGTGGCGCGCACCGCATCGCTCGCCCTCACCAAAGTTGCATGGCCGCCGCCGAGCGCCCGGATCGCGCCGCGCAGCAAATCCGCCTCGGGGTTGGCCTCCATCTGCATCCAGACGAGGCCGCCCTGCCAGTCGTAAAAGGCGTCGATGCCCGCTTCCATGCGCAGCGCCGCGACAAGCTGATGACCCACAGAAGGCGCGACCGATACTTTCCACAAGGGTTTCGCCGCCTGTCCGGCATAGGGCGCGACATCGCGCAGCTGACGCCACAAAAGCCCGCTCTCCTCACCCTCCAGCAGCGCCCACGGCCCGACCCGGTCCATGACGGAAAGGAGTTTGGCCGTGCGCGCCTCCACCGAGGCGGAAAGCCCTTCCAGCCGCAGGATAGTCGCCGGGCCATCCGGCAATCCGCCATCGATGAAACGGGAACGAACGCTTTCCGGCAGATGCGCCGCGCCCGAAACCTCGACACTCATCGCCATAGCCGCCGCCATGATGCGTGTCGCGGCTTCATCATCGAGACCGGAAACGACCACGGTTTTTTCCGCGGGCGGTTTCGGCAGCACGCGGAAGGTGACTTCGGTGAGGAAACCGAGCGTGCCGAAAGACCCGGCCAGGAACTTCGACAGATCGAGCCCGGTGACATTCTTCATCACCCGGCCGCCGGCCTTGATGACCTCACCGCTGCCATTGACGAAACGGATACCGAGCAGGCTGTCCCGGGCCGCACCCGCCACATAACGGCGGGGGCCGGAAACATTGGCGGCGAAGACGCCGCCAATGGTCGGCTCACCTTCGGTGCCCATGATCGGGCGGTGATCCATAGGCTCGAAGGCCATCATCTGGCGGTTTTCTGCAAGGGCGGCTTCGACGGTGGCGAGCGGGGTTCCGGCCTTGACGGTCATGACCATTTCGGCGGGCAGGTAGGAGACGATGCCGTTCATCGCACGCGAAGAGAGTGCTTCATCTGCTGCGACAGCATTGCCGAAACCGGAGCGGGTGTTGCCGCCGATGATTTTCAGCGGGCTTTTACGCGCGGCGTGGTCGTGGATGATGTCGGCGACCTGGGTTTCTGCATAGGGGGTCAGCATGGGGCGGCAAGCTCCGGGCATGGGATAGCGACGTTTGCGCAAGAAATATTACACTCGGAGCAAGAGATACCCCCCTCTGCCCTGCCGGGCATCTCCCCCTCAAGGGGGGAGATCGATATGCCGCACTCGCTCGTTCCATGGGCGGGGTGTTCTCCCCTTGCCGATCTCCCCCCTTGAGGGGGAGATGCCCGGCAGGGCAGAGGGGGGTAAGCCACATCCACAGAGATCACAAAATTCACACCCATCATCCCCTCCCCTCCAGCGGAAACACCTTGGAAGGGTTCATCAGCCAACCCTCATCGAAAGCCGCGCGCACCGCCATCTGCTGGGCAAGATCGGCCTCGCCATACTGGTGGCGCATCAAATCCCGTTTTTCGATGCCGACACCGTGCTCGCCGGTCAAACAGCCGCCGGCATCGACGCAGAGCTTCAATATTTCATTGCCTGCCTCTTCCGCGCGGGCCGCATCGTCGGGATCGTTGGCGTTGAACAGGATAAGCGGGTGCATGTTGCCATCGCCGGCATGGAAGACATTGGCGACGCGAAGGCCGAGGCGGTCGGTGATTTCGCTCGTCTTTTTCAGCACATAGGAAAGCTGGGAGAGCGGCACGGTGCCATCCATGCAGATGTAATCCGCGATGCGGCCGGTTGCGCCGAAGGCGGATTTGCGGCCTTTCCAGATCGCCGCCGCCTCCATGGCCGACTGACATTCCTTCACCGTCTTCACGCCATGTTTTCGGGCAATCGCCACGATGTCGGCCAGCATGGCGTCCATTTCCGCCTCGGAGCCTTCGACCTCGACGATCAGCAGCGCGCCAACATTCAGCGGATAGCCCGCCTTGGCGAAAGCCTCGCAAATTTCGATGGCCGGCTTGTCCATGAATTCGATGGCGACCGGGATGATGCCCGCGCCGATAATATCGGCCACGCAGGAGCCGGCTTCCTCCGACGTCTCGAAGCCGAACAGCACCGGTCGCGCGCCTTCCGGCCTGGCGATCAGCCGCACCGTCGCTTCCGTCACGATACCGAGCTGGCCTTCCGAACCGCAGACGAGGGCGAGCAGATCGTAGCCGGCGGCATCGAGGTACTTGCCGCCCAGCTCCAGCACTGTGCCATCCACCAGCACCATTTTCACACCGAGCAGATTATTGGTGGTGACGCCGTATTTCAGGCAATGCGCGCCGCCGGAATTCATGCCGATATTGCCGCCGATGGTGCAGGCAAGCTGCGAGCTGGGGTCCGGCGCATAAAAGAAACCTTCCGCGCCGGCCGCATCGGAAATGGAAAGATTGGTGACGCCCGCCTGTACCCGCGCCGTACGATTGTAAAAATCCAGTTCGAGGATCGAGGCCATCTTGGAAAGGCCGATCACGACTGCATCTTCCTGCGGAATCGCGCCGCCGGAGAGCGAGGTGCCGGCCCCGCGCGGCACGACGGGAATGCCGTAACGGTGACAATATTTCATCACCGCCGCCACTTCCTCCGTCGTCTTTGGCAACGCCACGGCCAGCGGCAGGCGGCGATAGGAAACGAAGGCGTCGGTTTCGAAAGGCACAAGTTCGCGCGGTTCGTGCACAAGACAGTCCGCCGGCAGAATATCCTTGAGATCAGCTATGATGCGGTCGCGGCCTGCGACGACCTTCGCGCGCGGCTCCAGAAACTTGATCGGCTGCGTCACCGCCCCTCCTCCATGCCATTTCACCAACTGGTATTCTTTCTTTACCACTTTGAAACGGCGCAATCAAATGTTATGGATTTTTTCCTTTCTGGAAACAATCGAGGGCAACTATGACGAATTTGGGCGATCTGGAAGTCTTCGCAAGCGTTGCCGCCTCCGGCAGCATGTCGCTGGCCGCAAGGGAGCTTGGTTATTCGCCCGCCGTCATTTCCAAACGCATCAAGCGGCTGGAAGAAAAGCTCGGAGCGCGGCTTTTCCAGCGCACCACACGGCAAATCTCGCTGACCGAAGCGGGACAGGGTTTTTACGAGCGGGTGCTTGCCGTGCTGGAAGGGCTGGAGGAGGCCGAGGATTTCGTGTCCGGCCGCGCCAATACGGTCAACGGCACGCTGAAGGTTTCCGCGCCGACCTCCTTCGGGCGCATGCATATCGCGCCGCATCTGAAGGGTTTCATGGAGCGGCATCCTGATCTTTCGGTCAATCTGGTGCTGAGCGACGAATTCATCGACATCATCGAGGGTGGTTACGATCTGGCCATCCGTATCGCCGATCTCAATTCCTCCAGCCTCGTGGCCCGCAGGCTTGCCCCAGTGCGCCGCGTACTCTGCGCTTCGGCGGAATACGTTGCGGCCCATGGTATGCCCGCGACAATCGAGGATCTGAAAAAGCACCGCTGCCTGCCGGCCCATAATAACGATGTCTGGCGGCTGGAAGGACCGGGCGGCGCGATGAGCATTCGCCCGGAAGGGATGCTTATCACCAATTCCAGCGAGGTGATCCGCGAGGCGGTGATATCGGGGCTCGGCATTGCGCTGCGCTCCACCTGGGATATCGGCCATGAATTGCGCAGCGGCAAGCTGGTACAGGTTCTGCCGGGTTATGAGGGATCGCGAAACGTCACGCTCTCGGCGGTTTATCCGAGCCGGCAGTTCCTACCTGCGAAGGTGCGGCTGTTCATTGACTATCTCGCCGGGCTTTATGGGCCTTCGCCCTATTGGGAGCAGGGCTGAAACGGGTCCACTCCCTCATCCCTGTGCTCGTCACAGGGATCCAGCCAGCCCAGGTCTTTGGGCTGAAAAGACTCTCTCCGCCGCGCAGACGCGCGCCGCCTGGATTCCTGTGACAAGCACAGGAATGAGGGAAACTGGGTTATCCGTCAGTGCCCGCCCTCGGCATGGGAGCGGCGGATGCGGCGCACCACCCACCAGACGCCGAGAACCGCGAAGGGAACGGAGATGCCGGTGACCACGGCAGGGTCGAGCGGCAACACATCATGGCTGATCGCCTTGGTGAGATAACCGATGAGGCCCACAACATAATAGGAAATGGCGGCGACCGAGAGACCCTCCACCGTTTGTTGCAGGCGAAGCTGCATGGCGGCGCGTTTGTTCATGGTGTTGAGCAACACCGTATTCTGCCGCTCCAGCTCCACGTCGATCCAGCTTCGGACGAGCGCCGTGGCGCGATAGAGCTTGCGCGACAGGTTGGCCTGCCGCTCCTCCACCGACTGACAGGTGCGCATGGCGGGCGCCATGCGCCGTTCCAGAAAGCTGCCCATGGTCTCGTGGCCCTGCACCGGGGTTTCCGCAAGCGCCCGGATACGTTCGCGCACGATGCCGTCATAGGCGCGGCTGGCGCCGAAACGATAGAGGCTGAGCGCGGCATTGGCCTCCAGTTCCGCCGCAAGCCGGGTCATTTCCGCCAGCAGCGCGTCCGCCTCGTCGCGCGCGCCGTTTTTCATGCGCTGGGTGATGCCGGTCAGGCCGTCCTCGATGCGGCGGATTTCCGGCGAGAGCGTCTGCGCCATTGGCAGGCCGAGCATGGCAAGGGTGCGATAGGTTTCGATATCGAGCAACCGCTGCACCAGCGCGCCGCGGCTGTAATCGCTCAAGCCCCGGTCGATCACCAGGATCTGCGTCAGCCCGTCGCGATCCTGCCGGAAATCGGTGAGGATCGCCGCCTGCCCGTCGCGCACGTCGCTGTGACAGAGGCTGGTCGGCTCGAAGATCGTCTCCGCCTGAGATACCACGCCGTTTTCCGGGCGGATTTCCAGCCGCACGCCTGATATCAGCGAACCGGGCGGCGAAAAGCCGTCGCCAAAGGGATCGCCGGCAATCTCGCCGCCGAATTTTTCCGGCGCAGGACCATCCCAGAACCAGGTCGAGAATTCGGTATGCCGCTCCCAGCGCAAGGTCCCCTGCCCCCAGGGCATGGCGTGGTGGCGGGCATCGCGCTCCGGCGGCGCAACGCCGCGGCTGCGCGACATTTCGGCAATGACCGAGTGATGCACGGCAGAGCCGCCATCCATCATGAAGGCGAGCTGGACGATGATGCGCGACGGCGCGAGCAGCACCGTCGGCCGCGCATGCACCTCGCCCAGAGCCAGCGACCGTTCCGGCGCGCTTGCGAAAGCAAATCTACCCTTGGCCATTGCGATTTCGTCCCCGCTTCTTATCCCGGATTTCTAAAACATCGATCGCGATGAAAACACCGCAAACGAAGCCCCCTGTCATTGTTTTGATCCACCTGGCGGAAAAATCCGTCACCGTCACCCTGTCCTGCTGCTGCTTTAACAAAAGCCAATTCGAAAAGGCAGATGCCGTGTTGCCGCAGGCATGGCGCTGACAAGGCGTGGAACTGGATAGAATATTTGACCAGTACGATGCTTCGCTGATAATTTGCCCCCAAATCGAAATACGCGGCGGGATTTCGACGGAGACTTCGGCGATGGACGAAACCCTTTTTGCGCGCATCGAGCACAGCCGCACATCGCAGGAGGTGGTCTTGCGTTTCGAGGAACTGATCCTCGACGGCATATTGCGGGATGGCGACAGGCTGCCCGGCGAGCGCGAACTGGCGCAACGCCTCGATGTCTCGCGGCCTATCTTGCGGGAAGCGCTGAAGGAGCTTGAGACCCGTGGCCTTCTTACCAGCCGGCATGGCGGCGGCACCTATGTTGCCGATATTGTCGGCCCGGTGTTTTCCGATCCCTTGAGCGCGCTGATCACCCGCCACAGCCGGGCGACACGCGATTTCCTCGAATATCGCCGTTATATCGAAGGCATGACCGCCGAACTTGCCGCACAGCGGGCGACGGAACCGGACAGGCGCAACCTCGCCGCCATCGTGGACAGAATGCGGGAAGCGCATGAGGCGGGCCATTTCGAAGAAGAGCTTGCGGGCGATGTGGAGTTTCACAACGCCATTGGCGAGGCGGCGCATAATATCGTGCTGATGCACACGTTACGCTCCTGCTACCGGCTTCTGAGCGACGATATCTTCTACAATCGCCACCTCATCTTCACCGTTACCGGCGCCCATGACGAGGTGCTGAGACAGCATATCGCCATTCATGATGCGATTGCCGCCGGCGACCCGGCAGGGGCAAGGGCGGCGGCGGAGGCCCATATCGACTTCATCGTGGAGACGACATCCAAGGCGCATCAAGCGCGGGAATGGGACCGGATTTCGCGCCTGAGGCAGCAACAGCGAAGCCCCTGAAAACGCCTTCAGGCGAAATGCGGCATCTCTTTTATTCAGGTTTTGATGGAACCTTTTGTGCTCTTTGGTCTTTTTATCGGGTTAATTGGAAAAATTTACCAAGATGGGACCCATGACGACCACGAGCGAAACTGAACGCTATCCGCGGATAGCTCTCATATCGACGCATGGCTATGTCGCCGCGCACCCGCCGCTGGGTGCTGCGGACACCGGTGGACAGGTGGTTTATGTGCTTGAGCTTGCACGCAAACTCGGCCAGCTCGGTTATACTGTCGATCTTTACACCCGCCGTTTCGAAGACCAGCCGGAATTCGATGAGGTCGATGAGCGCGTCCGCGTGGTGCGCATTCCCTGCGGCGGGCGCGATTTCATTCCCAAGGAATATCTGCACCGCCACCTGATGGAATGGTGCGAAAATGCGTTGCGTTTCATCAAGAAAAACGACCTGAATTATTCTTTCATCAACAGCCATTATTGGGATGCGGGCGTCGCCGGGCAGCGGCTGTCCGAAGCGCTGAAGATCCCGCATCTGCACACGCCGCATTCGCTCGGCATCTGGAAAAAGCGCCAGATGGAGACCGATTATCCGGAAAAGGCCGATACGTTCGAACTGGAATTCAACTTCAGGGAACGTATCCAGCACGAGCTGATCATCTACCGCAGTTGCGACATGGTGATCGCCACGACGCCGGTGCAGCTCGACGTTCTGATCGAGGATTACGGTCTGAAGCGCAAGCATATCCACATGATCCCGCCGGGTTATGACGACAACCGCTTCTTCCCGGTTTCCGATGCGACGCGGCAGATGATCCGGCAGCGTTTCGGCTTCGAGGGCAAGACGGTGCTGGCGCTCGGACGCCTTGCGACCAACAAGGGTTATGACCTGCTGATCGACGGCTTCTCCGTTCTTGCCGAGCGCGAACCGGAAGCCCGGCTGCATCTGGCGGTCGGCGGCGAGAATATGGACGAGCAGGAAACCACGATCCTCAACCAGCTGAAGGAGCGGGTGAAAGCGCTCGGTCTCGAAGACAAGGTGGCCTTTTCCGGTTACGTCACGGATGAGGACCTGCCGGACATCTATCGCGCCGCCGATCTCTTCGTGCTCTCAAGCCGCTATGAACCCTTCGGCATGACCGCGATCGAGGCGATGGCGAGCGGCACGCCCACCGTCGTCACCACCCATGGCGGGCTGTTCCGGGCCATCAGCTATGGTCGCCATGCGCTGTTTGCCGATCCTTTCGACAAGGAAGACCTCGGCATCACCATGATGAAGCCGTTCAAGCATGAGCGGCTTTACGGGCGGCTTTCGCGCATGGGCGCACACAAGGCGCGCAGCCTGTTCACCTGGACCGGCATTGCCCAGCAGCTTCTCGCCCTTGTGGAAGGCAGGACGATGATGCCGGTTCTGGAAGAAGCCGACTGGGCCGAACCATGGAACGACGGCGATTGAGACCGCTTCGTCTTTTTTCCACCGATCTCGACGGAACCGTCGTCGGCGATAACGACGCCACGCGCCGGTTCCGCGATTTCTGGCAATCCCTGCCGGACGCACAGCGTCCCCTCCTCGTTTTCAACAGCGGCAGGCTGATCGACGACCAGCTTGCGCTTCTCGAAGAGGCGCCGCTGCCGCGACCCGACTACATCATCGGCGGGGTCGGCACCATGCTGCACGCAAAAGAGCGCGGCGAACTGGAACGCGCCTATGCGAGTTCCCTTGGCACCGGTTTCGACCCGCAGAAGATCGCCGACGTGATGGCCGGCGTTCCCGGTGTGACGATGCAGGAGGAGCGCTATCAGCACGGCCTCAAATCGAGCTGGTTCCTGCATGGCGCCGATGACGCGGCGCTTCGGAAGATCGAAGCGGCGCTTGCGGCGGCCGATATTGACGCCCGCATCGTCTATTCCAGCGGTCGAGACCTCGACATATTGCCGAAAGCGGCCGACAAGGGCGCGGCACTTGCATGGTTATGTGGACAACTGCACATCGGCCTCGACGAATCGGCGGTCGCGGGCGATACTGGTAATGATCGGGCGATGTTCGAATTAAAGAATATTCGCGGCGTGATCGTGGGCAATGCCTTGCCGGAGCTGATGTCGCTGGCGCATCGGGACATGCGCTTTTTTCACGCTGCGGCGAGGGAAGCGGATGGGGTGATCGAAGGCCTCCGGCACTGGGGCGTAAACCCAGGCTGAAGCAGCCCCGGCTATAATTCATAGCGGTCTTGCATTCCGAATGGCTTGAAAGCAGGTAAATAGAGTATTACCGCATCGGCTGTCCGGCCGGGGAACCACCCGGCCGAAGTTCTGTTCGCGAATTTACCACATCCCTTTTGCCCAAAGGCTTCACCGGCGTGAAGACAGTAGTGGGTTATGGGTGAAGGGGGATTGGCGGAGCATAAAGCATATCTATATTAGCAATTATCACTACCCGGCAAAGAAGGACCTATACGGATTGAAGATTTTGAATCGATTGGCGACAGATGTTGGCTTGATGTTGCGCAGACCGCCGCGACAGCAATATGCGGCGCTGTGCTATCGATTGTCCAAAAAAAATCCGGAGCCGGAAGTATTGCTGCTGACCAGCCGGGATACGGGCCGGTGGGTCATTCCCAAGGGCTGGCCGATGGCCAACAAGAAGGCCCATGCGGTGGCCGAACAGGAAGCCTATGAGGAAGCCGGCGTCAAAGGCACGGTGGAGAAGGCTCCCTTCGGTTATTATGAATACGAGAAAAAGCTGAACAGCGGCATCAATGTGCCATGCAAGGTTCAGGTGCATCTGCTCGAGGTTTCGGAAATGCAGGACAGCTTTCCCGAAAAGGAATCGAGGCGGCTGGAGTGGGTCAGCCCGCAGGAAGCCGGAAGACGGGTCAACGAGCCGGAGCTGAAAGCGCTCATGCTCGCTTTCGACAAGCGGATGGCGCATTCGAAATAGCGCAACCGCCCGAAAAGTGGCAATGTGGGGTTTGGTTCTCCAACATGGCTCTTATCGTCTTTTTCTTTGGAGAGACGTGCGGGATGTAACAGTCTTTCTGTAAATTGCCTTCAACCTGCGACGCTGCCGGACGAAAGGGAATGCTGGCAAACGAGGTGTGAATGGCAACGAAGCCGCCATCGAACATGAAGCCGACGCTCGACAAGGATCTCGACAAGTTCACCCGTGTCGAAGAGGCGACGCTGCATGTCACGCAGCAGCTTGCCGGCCTTGGCGCGGGCTTCATCTTCGTTGTTCTGGCCGCCATCTTCGCCGATATCTTCGTTACCGGCACGGCGGGCTCTGCCATCATCATCGCCGCCGTCGCCATCGGCGCCTATATGGCCATCAATATCGGCGCGAACGACGTCACGAACAATGTCGGCCCCGCCGTCGGCGCCAAGGCCATGCCGCTGGCCGTCGCCCTCGTCGTCGCCGCAATCAGCGAAATTGCCGGCGCGCTGATTACCGGCGGCAATGTCGTCGAGACCATTTCCAGCGGCATCATCAACATCGAGACCATTCCCGACCGGACCGCGTTTTCATGGGCAATGCTGTCGGCGCTTCTTGCCGCCGGCCTGCTCGTCAACATCTCGACCTGGACGAAGGCGCCGATCTCCACCACCCATACGGTGGTCGGCGGGGTCGCCGGCGCCGGAATGGCCGCCTATGGGGCGAAGGCGGTCGACTGGCTGTCGCTCGGCAGCATCGCCTTCGCCTGGGTGCTGGCGCCCTTCATCAGCGCCGCCTTCGCCATCGCCATCCTTGCCTTCATCAAGGAATTCATCATCTACCGCGAGGACAAGATCGAAGCTGCGCGGCTGTGGGTGCCGGTGCTTATCGGCCTGATGGCCGGCGTTTTCATGGCCTATCTCATCTGGGTCGGACTGCAGCAGCTCATGCATGTGTCGCTCGGCCATGCCAGTGTCACAGGGCTTGTGACCGGCCTTGTCGCCTGGCGGCTCTGCGTGCCGATCATTCGCAAACAATCGGAAGGGCTGGAGAACCGCAACCAGTCGCTTCGAATCCTGTTCCAGTGGCCGCTGGTCCTCGCCGCCGGCCTGATGTCCTTCGCCCATGGGGCGAATGACGTTTCGAACGCCATCGGGCCAGTCGTGGCCATCGTGCGGGCCCTGCATGACGAGGCGGTGGGCACCTCCGCCCGCGCGCCGCTATGGGTGATGCTTGTCGGCGCTTTCGGGCTGTCCTGCGGAATTCTCCTTTATGGCCCGCGCCTCATCCGTCTCGTCGGTGAGCAGATCACCAAGCTCAATCCGATGCGCGCCTTCTGCGTTTCCGTGGCCACGGCGCTCACCGTTCTCGTGGCCTCGCGCTTCGGCCTGCCGGTCAGCACCACCCATACGGCGATCGGCGCTGTCTTCGGCGTCGGTTTCTTCCGCGAATGGTACACACAGGCGTCACGCCGGCGGCAGGAGCTTGTTCAGGCCGGTGACGGCAGACCCCGCCGGTCCGAAAGATATGTCGACAATCCTTCCGAGATACGCCGCCGTTATCTTGTCCGCCGCTCCCACTTCATGACGATCATCGCCGCCTGGCTGGTCACCGTTCCAGCCAGCGCAACGCTTGCGGCGCTGCTCTATTGGCTCTTGTCTTTCCTTTTCCTGTGAAACTGAAAATCCCATGCGCGCTAATTTCCGGATGCAACGCCTGTTTATTGACGCCGACCTCGCAGGCGGCGTTGCGCAGGAAACGACGACCGAACAGTTCAACTATCTCGCCAATGTGCTGCGGATGACCGACGGCGCGGAAATACTGCTGTTCAACGGACGCGATGGCGAATGGAAGGCGAGGCTCTCCTTCCCGAGCCGCAAGAAGATCGTGCTTATTCCCCTTGAGCAGACAAGACCCCAGCCGGAAGCGCCGGATCTGCATTATCTTTTCGCGCCGCTGAAAGTCGGGCGGATGGATTATCTGGTGCAGAAGGCGGTGGAAATGGGCGCCGGCCTGCTGCAGCCGGTGATGACGCAGCATGTCCAGGGCAAGATCCACAACACCGAAAAACTGCGCGCCAATGCCATCGAGGCCGCCGAGCAGTGCGGCATACTGTCTCTTCCCGAGGTGGCCGAACCGGTGAAACTGCAGGACATGCTGGAAACCTGGCCCGGCGACCGCCGCATCATCTATTGCGACGAGGGCGATGCGGGCCAGAATCCGCTGCCCATCCTGCAATCCGTCAAGGAGCGCAAGATCGCCCTGCTGGTCGGGCCGGAAGGCGGGTTTTCCGAAGACGAAAGGGAGTTGCTGCGCAGCCTTGCCTTCGTCACGCCCATTCCGCTCGGGCCGCGTATCCTGAGGGCCGATACGGCGGCCGTCGCAGCACTCGCGGTCATTCAGGCGGCGATCGGCGACTGGAACTGAACGGGACCATTGCGCTTCATGCATCTTTAAAAGAAATTCATTTGCCACCGGATGCGATCCGGCCCTATCTGCCAATCATATGCCTCGCCGTAACAGAGACGTCATACAAGGTAAGCCATGGCACGCGACACGACCGACCAGACACCCCTCTCCTCCGTCACGGAGCTTACCGATTATCTGGCGGGCGGTTGCAAGGTTGAAGCCGATTTCCGCATCGGTACCGAACATGAAAAATTTGCCTTCTTCCGGGAAGACAACCGGCCGGTTCCCTATTTCGGCGAAGCCAGCATTTCCGCGCTTTTGAAGGGCATGCAGGAAAAGCTCGGCTGGGAGCCGATCATGGACGGCGAAAACATCATCGGGCTTGGCGAGCAGCATGGCATGGGCGCCATTTCCATCGAGCCGGGCGGCCAGTTCGAACTATCAGGCGCGCCGCTCGAAAACCTGCACCAGACCTGCAAGGAATCCAATCAGCATCTGGCGACGCTGCGCGAGGTGGCCGAGCCGATGGGCATCCGTTTCCTCGGCATCGGCGGCAGCCCGCTGTGGAGCTATGACGAGACGCCGCGCATGCCGAAATCACGCTACGCGATCATGACGCGTTATATGCCGAAGGTCGGGACCAAAGGTCTCGACATGATGTACCGCACCTGCACCATTCAGGTGAACCTCGACTTCTCCTCCGAAGCGGATATGCGCCGGAAGATGCGCGTTTCCATGAAGCTGCAATCGCTGGCGACGGCGCTGTTCGCCTCGTCACCCTTCACCGAAGGCAAGCCGAACGGGTTGCTCTCCTGGCGTGGCGATATCTGGCGCGATACGGACAATCGCCGCTCGGGCGTCCTGCCCTTCACTTTCAAGGAAGACTTCGGCTTCAAGGACTACGTCGAATGGGCGCTCGACGTGCCGATGTATTTCATCGTGCGCGACGGCAAATATCACGATTGCACCCATGTCACCTTCCGGCAATTCATGAACGGTGCGCTGAAGGGCGAAATCGCCGACTGGCAGCCGACGATGGGTGACTGGACGAACCATCTCTCCACGCTGTTCCCGGATGTGCGCCTGAAGCGCTTCCTGGAAATGCGCGGCGCGGATGGCGGCCCGTGGCGGCGCATCTGCGCCCTGCCGGCTTTCTGGGTCGGCCTTCTCTATGATGACGAGGCGCTGACCGCTGCCGATGCGCTGACTGCCGACTGGAGCTTCGATGAGGTCATCGCCCTTCGCGACGCCGTGCCGGCCAAGGGTCTCTCCGCCGAGATCGCCGGCAGGCCGCTTCTCGGTATCGCCCGCGAGGTGCTCGGCATTTCCCGCACCGGCCTGAAAAACCGCAAGCGCCTGAACGGCGAAGGCCAGGATGAGACCGTGTTCCTGTCATCGCTGGACGAGGTTCTGGCCAAGAAGACCACGCTCGCCGAAGACCTGCTCGCACTCTATAACGGCCGCTGGGGCGGTTCCGTGCTGCCGGTGTTCGAGGAATATCAATATTGAGGCCTTGCCGCCGAACTGCGCCGATGAGCTGAAGCCGGGCCATAAAAAAGCCCGGCGCGGCCGAGGGGCCTGACACCGGGCAAAGGCAGGGCTATTGGCAAATCACCCTGCGGGGAAAACCTTGCGGCTGGGAAACATTTCCGACAGCTGGAGGTCTGCCGGAAATGGGAATTTCAAAGGGTCTTGAACCGGGTTACTGCCCGCTTGCGCGCAGCGCGGGTCAAATGAGCCGTCGGATCCTCGAGCAGGCCGGTATTGAGGGCATCCCTCACATCCGACCGCGCCAGTCCGATATCGGCCAGAAGGCGGTCATCGAGCTGCGTGAGACCATTGGCCACGATACGATTATAGATGCGCTGCACGAACGTTTTGACGCGGAAAGCCAAGAGAATAGCGGCCTGACGGAACGTATCGTTCTGCCGGGTTGCGAGTTCCAGTTCCATTCTCCGTTCTGCCGTGCGCATGACACTAATCCTTTCGTAACGGCACGATGCGGCACCGCTCCCGGCGCACCACGCGCGAGAAGCTGCCTTGGGCTGAGGGCCTGACGTCGCGTCGGCCCGGGGGTTTAGATTGATTTGCTGAGTACCAAAATGCCGCAAGACTATTGATCAGTCCAACGAATGTTTCTAATGTAAGACATCAATCATTCTGATGGATGACCATCCATGTCCGCACCTCTCGACATAGACCAGCTGCACACCTTCATCGCCATCGTCGATACGGGCAGCTTCACCAAGGCCGCAGACCGCGTTTTCAAGACGCAATCCGCCGTATCCATGCAGATGCGGCGGCTGGAAGAACGCATCGGCAAACAGCTTTTCGCCAAGGACGGGCGCGGCAACCGCCTGACGACGGAGGGCGAGAAGCTGATGAACTACGCCCGCCGTATCATCCGCCTCAACAATGAGGCGATCGCCGCCTTCGACGACAACCGGCTGGAGGGCACGCTGCGCATCGGTACGCCCGATGACTATGCCGACCGCTACATGCCTGAAATCATCGGGCGCTTCGCCAAGACCCATCCCAATGTCGAGCTTTATATCGTCTGCGAACCTTCGGTCAGCCTTGCCGAAAAAATGGCGCGCGGCGAGCTGGATATTGCGCTCGTCACCCATAATCCGCGCGCGCGCTCCTCGGATGTGGTGCGCACCGAACCGCTCTGCTGGGTCGCCTCCGCCAACCATCCGCTCAAGGACGATGCTCCCGTGCCGCTCGCCGTCGGGCGGCGCGACTGCCACTGGCGCCAGCTTGCCTGTTCGGCGCTCGATGCCGATGGGCGGGATTATCAGGTTCTGTTCACAAGCTGGTCTTCCACCGTGGTCGCCGCCGCCGTGCTGGCGGGAATGGCCGTCTCGGTGCTGCCGGAATCGGCGCTGCGCACCGGCATGAAGGTTCTGACCGCTGCCGATGGTTTTCCGCCGCTGCCGCCGGTGCAGATCGGCCTGATGAAACGGCCGGGCCTTTCACCCTCGCTGGTAAACGCCATCACCGACCACATCACCGCCTGCCTCGACAATATCTCGCCGATGAGCGTTGTCGACGAGATGGACAGCGATGTGAAGACCTACCCGAAAATGCCGCGCCTGCGCGCCGGGCATATGCTGCCGGGATGGTGAGTGATGGGGACATGCCGGGGGTCTGACAGGTCCGGCCTTCCCTTCGCCCGTTTACCGCGCCCGCAGCGTCGCGACCGCCAGCAGCGTATCGCCGCTGATACCGGCTGAACCGCTGCCGTTGAACAGCATCATGATCGGATCGGTGGTGTTCTGCTGGCTGTCATACATGATGGTGAAGCGGGCGATCAGCTTCTTGACCTTGTCCGGATCCTGAAAATCCTGAATATCGAAGTACTTCTCCATCATCGTCACCTGCGTATCGACATCGGCATTGGCGAGTTCGTCCGGAATCCCGAAAGTGGTGTTGATGAAGCTCTGGATCGCGGTATCGGCGAGGATTGAGTAATAGGACGTCGTTCCGGCCGCCATGCGCTGGAAATAAAGTGCAAGGCGCACGCCGGCATTTTCTTCGCCCGCCTGCGTTTCCAGCGTCTGGGTGAGATAATTGTCGAGCGTCTCGTAAAGGCCGCGCCGCGTCTGGATCAGGCTGCGGTCCTCGTGAAGAAGTGTACCGTCGGTATTGAAGTTGAAGGCGGTGACGAGGCGGCGGAAGACCGGATCCATCTCCTTATTGACGTAGCTGTCCTTGTCATCGAGTTTCGAGGTGAAGATCTTTTCCAGCTGTTCCTTCGTCACGCTTTCCGGATCGATGCCGAGCGATTCCATCGCGAATTTCGTCAGGCGATCATTGGCCAGAAACTCGCTGAGCGTCTTGATCTTCTGCATTTCGCCCGAGAAGTATTTTGCCTCGGTCGTGGCGGCCTCCTTGTCCTTGTCGGTACCGAAAGCCGATTTCTTCTTGATGTAGTCGGCCGACATGGTTTGCAGTTCAATTTCCGACTGCGCCAGAATGGGTGAACCGACCGAGCCGTCCTTCGTGAAGTTGAAGAGTTCGGCAAGCTTCACATACCGATCGTCCTTCAGCGTATAAACGTAGCTCTTCTTGTCCTGGAGGTCGCTGGTCAGCACCCTCTGGATATCGGAGATGTTCACCTTGGCGGGATCTAGCCCGACAGCCTTCAGCGCATAGGTATAAACGGCATTGGTTCCGAGGAAATCATTGACGCTTGTGACATTGCCAATGCTGCTCTTGAACAGCGAGAGCGCCTTTGCGTCAGCTGCCTCGTCCGCATCATTGTAGTGGGTCATGTAACCACTGGTGGTCGTTGCGGTCTGTGTCGCCGTCTGCGGCGTCGTGCCGGCCGCAAGCGTGCCATCGGGCAGAAAATTGAATGCGTTTTTCAGGGCGAGATAACGCTTGTCGTTCTTGCCCATGGTGGCGATATAATTGTTCGGATCGCTGAGATCGCTGGTGAGAATGTTCTTGATCGTTGCAGGCACGATGGTCAGGTCGTTCAGATCGAAGGCCGTTCTGATGTAATTGAGAAGCCGCGCATCAGACATCAGTTCCTCTACTGTCGTGACCGAACCAATCTTCGATTCGAAGTAATCGCGGTTCAGCGTCGCGACGGTCGGCGTCACACGCGGTGCGCTGCCAATATAGGAGTCCGTAAAGGCTTTCAGATTGTCCGCCGTCTGTGCCCCGCCGGCAGTTACCGTGCCGTCATTCTTGAACTCGAAGGCGTTCGCGATCTGCGCCATCTTGTTATATTGCGTGACGGTGTTCGATAGCGTCATCTGTTCCGCCTTGATCGCGGCGAGCTTCGCTTCCCACTCATCCTTCGGCGGCAGCACGGCCTCGAGCTGGGTCAGCTGGTCCTGGCGCGTCACCTTTTCCGCCTCGAGCTTCGTGCGCTCCTCGTTTGTCAGACCCGTGCCCGCCAGTTCGGTATCGATGGCCGTAATCCGGGCGGTGACCTGCGCATGCAGTTCGATGTTACCCTTCATCGTCAGTTTTTCGACCGCGTCATTATAGGCCGCGCCGTATTTCTGGTTGATGTAGCTACTATCGGGATCGTTGATGTCACTCGTCATCAATCCCTTGATATGGGCATAGGAGTAGGTCTTCTCATCAACACCGAAGACCTGGAAAATATAGGCGCGGGCGCGGTCGTTGCGCAGAAGCTGGTCGACATTGGTCACCGTGCCGATGATCGCCTTGTAATAGCGCGTCTCTTCCGCAAGGCTATCATTCAAGTCGGTGATCGACGTGTCATAGAGGCCGATTATCTTGTCGAGCTGGGCTTCCGTCTGCACGGTTTTCGTTGACGAGGTAAAGTTGAAGGCGGCGGCGAACTCGCGATAACGCTCGTCGGTCAGCTTGTTGGCGAAGCTGTTCTGGTCGTTCAGGTCGCTGTCCAGCACCTTTTTCATGAAGGCCTTGGCATAGGTCATCTCGCCGAGACCGAAGGCATCCATGGCATAGGAATAGAGCTGGTAATTGTCGAGGAACTCATCGACGCTTTTCACATTGCCGATGTTTTCCTTGTAATATGCCGTCTGCCGCTCGATGAGCCCCTGCTGCGACACACGCGACAGGCTTGCCTTCATATCGCGGTTGATGAGGTCGTAGCTGAGATAAGTCGATACCATCCGAATGCCCCCTGGAGCGCCGCGTATCCCTTGGGACACCAAAAGCTCCGGTTTTAGATCCACCCCATCGCGCGCCCATCCGGACGCACGGCAAGCCTTGGCATGACTATGCATGACGCGCCTTGCCCGTAGCTTGAAAGAGCACAATTTCGGCCGGCATAAAAACCGCATTGTCTCGATCTGCTTTACGGAAGCGAAACCATGCCACAGTGTGTTTTGCTAACCATTTGGGAATGCAAAGTTTTCTTAACCGCGATTTTTAAGCAGTCTCGAACATGCGGCAGATATTCTCCCCGATATCAGAGGACGAAAAGTCCCGATGAGAAGACCGGAAACCGGCTCTCAGGTAAAACAAGGGTAGAATAAACATGACCAAGACCGTTCTGAAGCCCGACTGGGCCGTCGCCACTCTCAGACTCGACCCGGCACGTTTTCCTCAACAGGTCACCTATGGAAAAGGCAATGGCGCGACCGACGTCGCCGTCACTCTCGATGAACGGGGCGCCGTTCTGAGAAAGGTTCTGTCCTCTTCCGGCCTGCCTCTGTCCTTCGCCCTGCCTGCCCGCGCTTTCAAGGGTGTCGCCGCCCGCGCCATCGACCATGGCGACGGACAGGTGACTGTGACCCTGGAACTGCACCACGACGATCCGGATCTCTGCGTTCCGCTTCTCGTTGCCCACGATCTCTGCGATATCGCCGCCGACTGGCGCAGCTGGTCCGAGGCCTATCGTATTCCCATGCTGATGGTGGAAGCCGATGGCGTCGCCCGGCCGCTGGAAGAACATCTCGGCAAGGTGCGCACCCAGAACACCCGTCCGCGCCGCCGCCATTCCTATTTCGCAGAGCGTCGCCCGCGCTTCCTCGTTCGCCGCTCCACCGGTTCGCTGGGCATGAGCATGAAGATCGAGGGCAAGGAAATCATCGCCCGCAGCTGACAAGCTCAGCAAGACAAATGAAAAAGCCCGGCGCGGATGACGCGGCCGGGCTTTTTCATGTCGTGTTTTAGCGGCTTACGCCAGCAGGAGCGGCAGGATGAGGCCCGCGAAAATCAGCACGCCGACGCGGTTGTTGGATTTGAACAGCACGAGGCACTGATCGACATCGTCGATATCGAGCACCCAGACCTGCCGGAACAGCATGAGGGCCGCGGCGGCAAGGCCGCTATAGGCAATGACGTTAACACCCGCCGTCCAGAACGACAGGAACATCATGGCAAGGGCTGTGCCATAAAGGAAAACCAGCCAGCGATGTGTGTTCTCGCCAAACAGCAGGGCCGTCGAACCGATGCCCACCGCGGTGTCGTCTTCCTTGTCCTGATGGGCGTAGATTGTATCATAACCGATCGTCCAGGCGATGGAGCCGACATAAAGCAGGACAGCCGGCCAGGCGATCGATCCGAACTGCCCGGCCCAGCCCATCAGCGCCCCCCAGGAAAAGGCGAGGCCGAGGAAAAATTGCGGCCAGTTGGTAAAACGCTTGGCGAAGGGATAGATCGCCACGAAGATCAGCGAGAATATGCCTGTCACGATTGCGAAACCGTTGAACTGCAGGAGCACGACAAGCCCCGCAATCGCCTGCAGGACGATGAAGAGCTTGGCCTGCGACCGGCTCACGCGGCCGGAAGGCAGCGGTCGCGAACGGGTGCGCGCCACGGCCATGTCGATCTTGTGGTCGGCCAGATCATTATAGGTGCAGCCCGCACCGCGCATCGCCACCGAGCCGATGAAGAACAGCGCCAGATGCCAGATCAGCGTTCCCCAGGAAAAGCCACCGCTCACCACCGCGGCATTTGCCGCAAGGGCTGCGGACCAGAAACATGGCCACATCAGCAATTGCCAGCCGATGGGGCGATCCCACCGGGCCAGCTGCGCATAGGGCCAGAGGGGCCTCGGCAAAATCCGATAGACCCAGTTGTTGGATGGCGCGTCCGAAACGCGGTCTGACAAATCGCTGTGGTGAACCATGGGATGGTTCTACAGCATCGGCGGGAAAATCGGAATGGATTTCAAAGTACAAAGATGCGCGGCATTTGGCGATTTGTCCTCGGGCGACCGGCAAGCGCCTTACCTCTCCACTGTCATCCTCGGGCTTGACCCGAGGATCCGCAACCCGTTGAAATCAATAAATCCTCGGGTCAAGCCCGAGGATGACACCGAATATTTGGATAGAAAAAACCCGCAGCGTTCTGCTGCGGGTTTTCAATCTCCAAACAGCGAGTTCATCTACCTCAGGGCAGCGAGAAATTGAACTTGTAGCTTGCCTGAACACCGATGATGAACTGGTTCTTCGAACCGCGCTCACGCACCAGCGAGCTGTCGGCGGCGTCGCCCGTCAGGCGGCGATATTCCGCAAACGAACCGACTTCGGCATTTTCGGTGACTTTCCAGGTGATGGCGGCGCCGATGCCAGCCGAATGCAGGCCGCCGCCCGGGCTATAGGGCGATGGCGCGCCGGCGGCCGTCTGGGCCGCGCTCACACCGTAATAACGCTCATTGTACTTGCTGCTTACCCAGGTCGCGCGCGGACCGGCGGAAATCTGGATACCGGGGGCGATGTCGGTGAAGGCATCGACGGCGACATCGCCGACCACGCCGCTATGGCTGCGGATGCCCTGACGGACTTCGCCGCGAACGCGCAGCCAGTCGGTCGGATAGGCCTCGGCGAAGCCGCCGAGCTCGCCGCCGCGCTTGATGCGGGTCATGCCTTTCAGATCGGACGAGTCGCCCTCGTCGCGCGGGGATACCAGCTTGCCTGCGAGACCCATGCTGATCGGGCCATTGTCCAGAAGCGAAATCGAGGCACTGTCGTTGCGCGAGGTGAAACGCGCGCCCTGCCCCTGACGGCCGACCGAAATGATGGGCGAAAAGCCGAATTCATTCTTGTTGTCACCCTGATATTTCGGCGCAGTGAAACCGGCGCCACCGAGCTTCAGATACCAGTCGCCGGAAAACCAGCCTTCGGCATGGGCATTGCCGACGGTAAAAAGCGACAGGACACAGGCGGCGGCGGCCGCTGATGGCTTGAACATGAAAGAACCCCAGAAACGCAATACAGACAGGTGCCCGTAGAATTAGAGGGATTGTCTTTCCATTCCATTAACCAGGGTGGGAAGAAACGCGCCTCCTCCGGAGGGTGACGACAAGGCCTCAAACCTCACCGCCGTCATGCTCGGGCCTGTCCCGAGCATCTGCAACCGACGGACTTTAAGCAACGTGGATAGATCCTCGGGACAAGCCCGAGCATGACGCCGAGATTGCGGAGATGTTTGTCAACAATCTCCACAATTCGGTCACCCGTCACCTACGCCGTCGTCAGAACGTCACCTTCTCCAGCGGTGCGCGCGTCTTCTCGAATTCCAGCAATTTCGCCTCGTTCTGCGCAATGTAGTCGCGACTATGCGGCACGGAATCGCGGTCCTTGGCGAGCTGGATCTGGAAAATATGGAAGTTTTCGTGGGTAAAGGCCATTTCCGACCCCGCCAGATAGAACTCCCACATGCGGAAGAAACGCTCGTCATAAAGCGCCACCGCTTCGGCCTTGCGCGCCACGAAACGTTCCCGCCAGTGGCGAAGCGTGTGGGCGTAATGCATCGGCAGTATCTCGATATCCTTCACCAGCAGCCGCGATTTCTCGATCGCCGGCAGTACCTCGGCAAGCGAGGGAATATAACCGCCGGGGAAAATATATTTTTCGATGAAGGGATTGGTCGCCAGCGCCGGATAGGGCTGGCCGATGGAATGCAGCACCATCACGCCCCTGTCGTCCAGCACCTCCGCCACCTTGTCGAAATAATCGCGATAATGGGTCGGCCCGACATGTTCGAACATGCCGACGGAGACGATGCGATCATATTTTTTCGAGGCCGGCAGGTAGCGGTAGTCCTGCAATTCGAAACGGACATTTGCCGCAAGGCCGCGTTTGGCGGCGCGGTCGCGGGAAACGCGCAGCTGTTCTTCGCTGAGCGTGATGCCGGTTACGTCAGCACCGGCGCTTTCGGCAATATACATCGCCATGCCGCCCCAGCCGGAGCCGATTTCCAGCACGCTCTGGCCCGGCTCGGTCATCAGCTTGGCGGCAATGTGCCGTTTTTTCGCAACCTGCGCCTCGTAGAGGCTGATACCGGGCGGATTGAAATAGGCGCAGGAATATTGCCAGTCCTCATCGAGGAAGAGATCGAACAGCTTGGCGCTCAGATCGTAATGATGGGCGACGTTGCTCTTGTTGTGGTTGACCGGCAGATGCATCTTGATGCGGGCGGCGATGATGCGCGCCATGCCGCGCCAGATCATGCCGAAGGACAGCGCCTCGCTCAGCGTATTGCCTTTGACCAGCGCAAGGAAATCGTAAATATCGCCTTCCGCAACTTTCGCCCGGCCTTCCATATACATTTCGGCAAGCTTCAACGCAGGATCGGCGGCGATCTCCTGCATCGCAGCTTCGTCGGTGAAATTCAGAACCACCCTTTTGCCTGTACCGTTACCGTAGGTATGGCTTCCACCCGGGCCGGTTACGGTGAGATCACCGGTCTTGATTATCTTTTCGAGCAGAACATGCAGAGACGACGCCATGGCACCCCCAATTGCTAAGTCTCACTTATCAATTTCGCTGACCGTATTCCTTTCGGCACAAGTTGCAAGATAGTCTTATTTCAAAAAAATTGAACGATTTCATCAAGCAAAAAGCCCCGCCGGGGTTTCCGGCGAGGCTTTTTGGTAAAAAGTCGTTTCAACCCTAGGTCAGCGTCGCTTCATGGCTTCAGCCAGGGCGGCGGCAAGCGCACCGCCGGTTTGCGACCCTTCGTTGCGCTCTTTCGGCTTGGATGTCGCGTGCCGCATGGCGCTGGCATTGCCCTTCTCGCGCATCGGCTGCGGCGCTGCCTCGCCGCCATCCTTGCGCATGGTAAGGCCGATGCGCTTGCGCTTCACATCCACTTCCACGACACGCACCTTGACGACATCGCCCGCCTTGACGACCTCATGCGGGTCCTTCACGAAACGGTCGGCGAGTTGCGAGACATGCACCAGCCCATCCTGATGCACGCCGATATCCACGAAAGCGCCGAAGGCGGCGACGTTGGTGACGGTGCCTTCCAAAAGCATGCCCGGTTTCAGATCAGTGATCTCGTCCACACCCTCGGCGAATGTCGCGGTCTTGAAGCTCGGGCGCGGGTCGCGGCCGGGCTTTTCCAGTTCGGCGATGATGTCTTTCACGGTCGGCAGGCCGAATTGCTCGTCGATGAACTTCTTCGGATCGAGCGCCTTCAACGCGGCGCTGTCGCCCATCAGCGAGCGCAGATCGCGACCGCAGGCGGCGACGATCTTTTTCGCCACGCCATAGGCTTCCGGGTGAACCGAGGAAGCATCCAGCGGCTCCTTGCCGTTCGGAATGCGCAGGAAGCCGGCGCATTGCTCGAAGGTGCGCTGGCCGAGGCGCGGCACCTTCAGCAATTCCTTACGGCTGGCGAAGGGGCCGGTCTGGTCGCGATGGGCGACGATGGCATCGGCAATCGAGCTGCCAAGGCCGGACACCCGCGCCAGAAGCGGTGAAGAGGCGGTATTGAGATCGACGCCGACGGCATTAACCGCATCTTCCACGACAGCATCGAGCGAACGGCTGAGACGGCCCTGATCGACATCATGCTGATACTGACCGACGCCGATGGATTTCGGCTCGATCTTCACCAGTTCAGCCAGCGGATCCTGAAGGCGGCGGGCGATGGAGACGGCGCCGCGCAGCGAAACATCGAGATTGGGGAATTCGGCGGCTGCCCGTTCCGAAGCGGAATAGACCGAAGCGCCCGCCTCCGAGACGATGACCTTGGTGGGCTTTGCGCCCGAAGCCGGCATCTGTGCCAGAAGATCGGCGACCAGCTTTTCCGTCTCGCGGCTGCCGGTGCCATTGCCGATGGCGATCAGCTCGACATTGTGCTTGCGGATGAGGACGGCAAGTTCCGCCTGCGTGCCGCGCACATCGTTCTTCGGCGGGAAGGGATAAACCGTCGTGGTATCAAGCAATTTGCCGGTGCCATCCACCACAGCCACTTTGACGCCGGTGCGGATGCCCGGATCGAGACCCATGGTGGCGCGGGAACCGGCCGGTGCGGCCAGCAGCAAATCCTTGAGATTGCGGGCGAAAACATGGATCGCCTCTTCTTCGGCGCGCTCGCGCAATTCGCGCATCAGATCGAGCGAGAGCGACATGGAAAGCTTCACCCGCCAGGTCCAGCCAGCCACTTCCATCAGCCATTGGTCGGCGGGGCCGGCATTGCGGATATCGAAAGCGGCGGCGATGGTGCGCTGTGCGGGCTTGACCGATGAGGGATCGTCCGCATCGACATCTATGGTCAATGTCAGAATTTCTTCGTTCCAGCCGCGCAGCATGGCCAGCGCCCGGTGGCCCGGCACCGTCGCCCAGCGCTCGAAATGATCGAAATAGTCGGAGAATTTCTCACCCGACGCCTGCTTGCCGTCCACCACCTTGGCGCGGAAGGTGGCGTTCTGGCGCATGTAATCACGCAGGCGACCGAGCAGATCGGCATTTTCCGTCATGGTTTCCGCCGCGATGTCGCGCGCGCCCTCGAGTGCCGCCTTCACATCGGCCACCTCGCCTTGAACATAAGCTTCCGCCAGTTTCGCCGGATCGGCGGCGCGGTTCTCCCAGATGGCTTCTGCCAGCGGGCCGAGACCGCGTTCGCGGGCGATTTCGGCACGGGTGCGGCGCTTCGGCTTATAGGGCAGATAGAGGTCTTCCAGCTCCGCCTTGGTGCCCGCCTGCATGATCTTGACCATCAGCTCATCGGTCATCTTGCCCTGACCGGTGATGGACTCCACGATGGAGCCGCGGCGCGCATTGAGTTCGCGCAGATAGACGAGACGTTCCGAAAGCGTGCGAAGCTGGGTGTCGTCCAGCCCTCCCGTCACTTCCTTGCGGTAACGGGCGATGAAGGGAACGGTCGCGCCCTCGTCCAGCAGCGCCACCGCCGCCTTTACCTGATCGGGGCGGGCGTTGATTTCGGAGGCGATGAGCGAGGCGAGGCGGGCATTGTCTGCGGTCATAGGGGACTCTTGGGGGTTCTCTGAAGTCACATCTGGAGCGGCGAACATAATGTCTGATTGTGGCGTGACAACAAGAGGCGGCAACGATTCCACAGGAAAGGCAGCGTTCAAGGGAAAGACGGGCATTTGCGGCGCTTTCTCCTTGACCTTTCGCCCCCCTGCCCTTAACGCCCGTCCCACAAGGTTACTGGCGAATTTGCAGGGGTATTGACCATGAAAGTTCTGTTGATCGGTTCCGGCGGACGCGAACATGCGCTGGCGTGGAAAATCGCCCAGTCTCCCCTGCTCGATGAGCTTTATGCCGCCCCCGGCAATCCCGGCATTGCCGACCATGCGACGCTGGTAGCGCTTGATGTGGAAGACCATGCGGCCGTCATCGCCTTTGCGAAGGAAAAGGCAATCGACTTCGTCGTGGTCGGCCCGGAAGCGCCGCTGGTTGCGGGTCTGGCGGATGACCTGCGCGCCGCCGGCATTGCCACCTTCGGACCCTCGAAGGCAGCCGCCCAGCTTGAGGGCTCCAAGGGCTTCACCAAGGATCTCTGCGCGCGCTACGATATTCCGACCGGCGCTTACCAGCGTTTCAAGACCGCCGAGCCGGCCAAGGACTATGTTCGTCAACAGGGCGCGCCGATCGTCATCAAGGCGGACGGGCTTGCCGCCGGCAAGGGCGTGACCGTGGCCATGACGGAAGCGGAAGCGCTTGGCGCCATCGACGACTGTTTCGACGGCGCTTTCGGCGCGGCCGGAGCCGAAGTGGTGGTGGAGGCCTTCCTCGATGGCGAGGAAGCGAGCTTCTTCTGCCTTTCGGATGGCAAGACCGCGCTGGCGCTCGCCACCGCGCAGGATCACAAGCGTGTCGGCGATGGCGATACCGGCCCGAATACCGGCGGCATGGGTGCCTATTCCCCCGCCCCCGTGATGACACCGGCCATGGTGGAGCGCGCCATGAAGGAGATCATCGAGCCGACGATCTCGGGCATGGCCAAGGATGGCAACCCCTTCTCCGGCGTGTTCTTCGCAGGCCTGATGATTACCGCCAAGGGCCCGGAACTCATCGAATATAACGTCCGTTTCGGCGATCCCGAATGCCAGGTGCTGATGATGCGCCTCAAAAGCGATCTGCTGCCGATCCTCTACGCGACCGCCACCGGCACGCTGGACAAGGTGGAGGCGGAATGGCGCGACGACGCGGCGCTGACCGTCGTTCTCGCTTCGAAGGGTTATCCCGGCGCTTACGACAAGAACACGCCGATCGCCCATATTCCCGAGGCGAGCGAAGAGGCGAAGGTGTTCCATGCCGGAACCGCGCTGAAGGACGGCGGGCTAGTGGCGACGGGCGGACGCGTGCTGAACGTCACCGCCCTTGGAAAGACCGTCACGGAAGCGCAGGCACGCGCCTATGCGCTGGCCGACAAGGTGGAGTGGGAAAACGGCTTCTGCCGCCGCGATATCGGCTGGCAGGCCGTTGCGCGCGAGAAGGCCTGATCCTTAAAGCAGAAGGGGTCGGGAGCGACTATTTGGTTCAATTTTTACCAAGTTTGCTGACCCGATGGAAACGAAAGACCGGTAATACTTCCCGTAATATTGCATGGCGCTTCGTACCTTAATCGCGAGGCCGCGCCGTCATTTCGGGGGTTTTTCGATGCGTCGTCTTTTTCTGACAGCTGTTATCGCGCTGACCGGTGGGTCGGCGATGGCGTCTTCCATCGAATATATAAACGGCGTGCATGTGGCCAATGGCAGCTTCATTCGTCGCGATTGCGCGGGCTGCAAGCCCATGAAGGGCAAAGCCGTGGCGCAGGGTTATGCCGTTCCCTCCATTGAGCCGGGCACGCAGCACACGGAAATGCGCGAAGTCGACGGCAAGCGCACCCTGCTGCGCACAGAAGCCTGGCTTGGCGGTGCGCCCGTCACCTTCGTCAGCACCAATCCGGCATGGATGGCGGAAACCTCCAGCACCGCCATCGCGACCTATGACGACGCAGAACCCGTGGCACATCCCGCCGAGACGGTTTCGACACCGGCCGGCATCGACGTGACGACGACCACGGCAGCCGTCAAGGAAATCTCCACCGAAAACGCAGCCGAACCGGCCAGCGCCTCGGTGATCGGCGCCCCCCAGTTCCCGGATTTCAAATTGCGCGGCAATTGACCGGCCGATGACGCATTTCATGACGAAGGTCAAATAATCGCGTCATCGCTGCATTCCCGAAATGGCGCCGCAACTATGCGGGGAATATTGCTTTCATCCCCGCTTATTCTGCCTGTCGGGCCTGATAAAGCTTTCGCTAATTAAATATTTATTCAAATTTTTAGCCGCTAAGTGCGTCTATAGTGCGATGCAGCACAGGATGAGGCCACGGCGCGGACACGCGCTTTTTGGCCCTTTTATCGCGCATCATGCGCCTCTCCCTTCTCCGAAACATCGGTACCGCGCGGCGTTTTCAGGCGCGCGATCCCAAACGCTTGTGAGCGCCCATGAAGAACCTTTCCATTTCCCGTCAGTTGATCGTTCTCGTGGTGGCCCTGATGGCCGCCTTCGCCGTGGCGACGTTTTACCAGCTGAAATCCGCCACCGATGCTATCTATGAGGAACGCTACGGCATGCTGCGGACGCAGGTGCAATCGGCGATCTCCATCCTGCAATCCTTCCACGACAAGGAAAAGGCCGGAACGCTTTCGCGCGACGAGGCCATGAAACAGGCTTACGCCACCGTCAGCGCCATGCGCTTCACGCCGGACGGCTATCTGTTCGGTTACGATTACGACGTGACGATGAAGTTCCATCCCGATGCCAAGCGCGTCGGAGAAAGCTTCAAGGGCAAGCCGGACAGCAAGGGTTTCGCCTATCGCGACGAGCTGGTGCGGCTTGGTCGCAATGGCGGCGGACAGACGGATTTTTACGGTCCGAAGCCCGGCATGGAAGGCAATGACTACGCCAAGAGCTCCTATGCGCTTGCCTTCGAACCATGGCAGGTGGTGGTCGTGACCGGCGTTTATATCGACGATCTGAACGCGCAGGTGCGCGGCGAGGTGATGAAGGCGCTGTCCATCGGTGCCGCCATCTTCGTACTGGCGCTTGCCGCCGCCTTTTACGTTATCCGTGGCATTTCGAAGCCGCTCGGCGACATTCACCGTGCGCTCGGTGAAGTGGCCAATGAAAACGTCTCGCTCGCCATTCCCCATACCGGCCTGACGAACGAAGTGGGCATGATGGCGAAGGCCACCGCCTCGCTTCAGGACAAGGTGCGCGAGCGCCATGCCATGCAGCGCCGTGAGGAAGAACAGCAGCGACAGCTCAATGCGGAGCGCCAGAACAATCTCGACATGCAACGCGACGAGGCGGAATTGCAGGCGCGTGTCGTCACCACCATCGGCGAGGCGCTGGAGAAGCTGGCGGACGGCGATCTGACCGTACGTTGCGGCGATCTCGGCAACCGCTACGCGGCGTTGCGCGACAATTTCAACGAGGCCCTGATCCATCTCGACGCCGCCATGGCCAAGGTGAACTCCAAGAGCATCGACATTGGCGGCTCCAAGGAAGAAATCCGCAAGGCCTCCAACGAGCTTTCGCAGCGCACCGAACGGCAGGCTGCCAATCTGGAAGAAACCTCGGCCGCTCTCGATGAATTGACGGTTGCGGTGCGCCAGACAGCCGAAGGGGCCGCCGACGCCGCCAAGCGCGTCACCACCGTCAGCTCCGAAGCGATGCGCAGCGACCGGGTGGTGGAAGAAGCGATCACCGCGATGAGCGGTATCGAACAGTCTTCCGACCAGATTTCCAACATCATCGGCGTGATCGACGACATCGCCTTCCAGACCAACCTTCTGGCGCTGAATGCCGGTGTGGAAGCGGCGCGTGCGGGTGAGGCCGGCAAGGGCTTTGCCGTGGTGGCGCAGGAAGTGCGCGAACTGGCGCAGAAATCCGCCGCCGCCGCCAAGGAGATCAAGGACCAGATCGCCCGCTCCTCCGCCCAGGTGGAAAACGGCGTGCGCCTTGTCGGCGAGGCCGGCGATGCGCTGAAACGCATCTCGGACCAGATCAAATCCGCCAACGAGATCGTCAGCAAGATCGCCCATTCGGCGGCCGAACAGGATACGACGCTACGCTCGATCTCGTCGTCGCTCAACCAGCTCGATGTCGCCACCCAGCACAATGCGGCGATGGCGGAAGAAACCACGGCTTCGGCGGAAGCGCTGGCCGTCGACACCGAGGAACTGCTGAACCTCATCCGCGGCTTCCGCGTCTCTTCCGGCCACCAGCTTCATGGTATGGCGGAGCAGATGCGTATGGCGGGGTGACCACGAACGGTCTCTGCGATTGAAACAAAAATGCCGGGCACAGACCCGGCATTTTTATGTGCTCTCCAAAACGTTCCCTACATATTCGGCGTCGTCCTCGGGCTCGACCCGAGGACCCATGGCCAGCTTGCATTGTGGATCCTCGCCTCAAGGGCGAGGATGACAGCAGGGAGTATTTACCACCTCGGGAAGCAGGCGATGCCGTATTTGCAGCGCCTCATTTCAGCGGGTCAGCGCATCGAGACGATCGATATCGGCAGGTGAAAACACGGCAATACCGGCTTTTTCGAGCAACGCCGCCGTCACCCCATTGCCCGCGTGTTTGACGCCAGAAAACGAACCGTCATAGATTGCAACCGACCCACAGGACGGGCTGCCGTCGATCAGAAGCGCATATGTGCAGGCATTGGCCCTGGCGAAGGCCAGCGCCCTTTCCGCACCGGCAATAAATTGCGCCGTGACATCGCCACCGGTGACCTCCAGCACGCGGGCGCGGCCCTCCAGCACATCGACACCGGAGGCACCCCTCTCGATTTCCGCCGGCGGGCGTGGCACGGGCATGCCGCCCGCCATTTCCGGACAGATCGTGACTAGTCTGCCCTCCTGCCGCCAGCGGTCTATCGCCGAGTGGGAGAAGGGTTTGCCTCTGCCGTCATAACGGACCGGTTGGCCGAGGAGGCAGGCGCTGATGAGGATTTTGGGGGTCATGTCGATCAATCTAAAACGATCCCGGCAAGCGTGGAAGCCGAAAATACCCCCCTCTGCCCTGCCGGGCATCTCCCCCTCAAGGGGGGAGATCGGCAAGAGGAAGGCTCCCCGCAAAAATCGCGACATTAGAGGTGATCGAGAGGCTGCCGCGATTCGATCTCCCCCCTTGAGGGGGAGATGCCCGGCAGGGCAGAGGGGGGTGAACCAAGCACGCTGACATACCTGGCTACCCCGAAACCCCTCACCCCGTAATCTTCGAGAAATCGGCAACCGTTCCGGTGGCTTCGCGAATGGCCTTCAGCAGCGCCAGACGGTTGGCACGGATGGCCGCATCCTCGTCATTGACGAGCACATCCTCGAAGAATTTATCGACGGGTGCGCGAAGCGCCGAAAGCGCCTGCATGGCGGAGCGGAAATCCTCACCCGCAACAGCCTTCGCAGCGTCGGCAGAGGCGGTCTTGATCGCCGCATAAAGCGCCTTTTCGGCATCGAGCTTCAACAGCTCTTCCGAGACGCCATCGGCCACCACGGTGCCCTTCTTTTCCTCGGCGGCCAGAAGCTGGGTTGCACGCTTGGCGCCTGCCAGAAGGTTGCGGCCATCCTCGCCGGTGATGAAGGCGGTGAGCGCCTCGACACGGCGGGCGATCATCAGCAGATCGTCGGATTCCGGCGTCAGGACGGCGTCGATCAGATCGTAACGCGCGCCGAGGTCGCGGAGGTAGACTTTCAGGCGATCGTGGAAGAAGGAGAGAAGGTCCGGGTCCTTCGCAACGCTCAGCAGCGGAAGCCGCACGTTTTTCTCAAGCAGAATGCGCACCACGCCCAGCGCCGCACGGCGCAGCGCGAAGGGGTCCTTCGAACCGGTCGGCTTCTCGTCGATGGCCCAGAAACCAACGAGTGTATCGAGCTTGTCGGCCAGAGCGACCGTGATCGCGACCTTGTCGGCCGGCAGGCGGTCGGACGGACCCTGCGGCTTATAGTGATCTTCGATTGCCGCCGCGACGCTTTCATTCTCGCCCTGCAGCGTCGCATATTTACGGCCCATCAGGCCCTGAAGCTCAGGGAATTCACCGACGGCTTCGGTACGCAAATCAGCCTTGGCCAGTACCACGGCGCGGTCCACCAGATCGGCATCGGCGCCGACAACCGGGGCCAGCGCCTTCGCCAGTTCGCGAATACGGGCCACGCGCTCGCCTTGCGTACCGAGCTTGGCATGGAAGGTAACGTTCAGCGCATCGAGCTTCGCCATCCGCTGGTCGAGCGGCTTCTTGAGATCGAGGCCGAATTTCGCAGCCGAATCTTTCAGCGTTTCGAGATCGGGCAGATCGCCCTGGTCGCGGTTCCAGAAATGGCGGGCATCCGACAGGCGGGCGCGCACGACCTTGCCATTACCATGGATGATTTCCTTGCCGCCGTCGCTCGCCTCGATGTTCGAGATCAGGATGAAGCGGTTGGAAAGACCTTCTTCCGCACCCTGATTGCGGGTGACGAAACATTTCTGGTTGGTCTTGATGGTCAGCCGGATGATTTCCGCCGGGATCTGCAGGTAATCTTCCTCGAAGGTGCCCATCAGCACCTGCGGCCATTCGACGAGGCCGGAGACTTCTTCCAGCAGGCCTTCATCTTCCACCAGTTCGAGACCGTTGGCGAAAGCCAGATCCTTGGCGTCGTGCAGGATGATATCCTTGCGGCGCTCGGCATCGAGAATGACCTTCGCCTTTTCGAGGCTCGAGACATAATCCTCGAAACGGCGCACGGTGATCGGGCCCGGCGCATGGAAACGATGGCCATAGGTGACGTTGCCGGCGACGATGCCATCAATAACGAAAGGAATGACCTGCGTCTCGTCATGTTCGGGGCCGAACAGGCAGACGATGGATTGCAGCGGCCGCACCCAGCGCAGACTTTCCGAACCCTTGCCTTCGATGCCGGCATAGCTCGATCCCTTCGGCATGGAGGCCGGACCGGAGCGCATGGATTTCGGCCAGGGGAAAGAACGGATGATGCCGGGCATCACTTCCGCGATGATCTCTTCCGCCGGGCGGCCGGGCTTATTGATGATGGCGATGTAGAAATCGCCCTTCTTCGGATCGGAAACGACCTGCGCTTCCGAGATGTCGTTGAGGCCGGCGCCGCGCAGAAAGCCCTCGATGGCCTTTTCATTGGCATCGGTGCGCGGGCCCTTCTTTTCCTCGCGCACATCGGCGGAGCGGGCGTTGAGGCCGCGAATATCCAGCGTCAGGCGGCGCGGCGTCCAATATTCGCGCGCACCCTCATAGGTCAGCCCTCTCTCCACCAAGGCATCGGTGACGAGTTTCTTCAGATCGCCCGCCGCCTTGCGCTGCATGCGGGCAGGGATTTCCTCGGAGCGGAGTTCAAGCAGAAGATCGGGCATGGGATAAGGACTTTATCTTTGTATCTTTTGTCGGACGATGTATGCCGTGAAAAACGACAGGTCGGCTTAGCAAGCAACGCGGCAAAAGTCACCAAGGCATTCGGTTAAATTACCGCCGGCGAGCGTTACCAGCCGCCACCACCACCGCCGCCGCCGCCGGAGCCGGAAAAACCGCCGCCGCCACCGCCCGAAAAGCTGGAGCCGGACGAGCTAACGGGCTGGGGAATGGTGGAGGCGATGGTATTGGCCATGGAGGTGGAAAAGCCGCCGATCCTGTCGCCAAAACTGCCGTAATTGCTGCCCGCGTACCAGCCGGGCGCATAACTTGCAGCAGCGGCACCGGCGGCGGCTGTGGCAAGCCATGCCTCGAAGGTGCGGCTCCACGGTTTTTCGACGCCGAGCGCCACGGCATAGGGCAGCAGCGTTTCAAAATGTTGCGGCGACATGGCGGGCGCGCCGGCCATGTTCATCCGGTCTTTTTCCGCCAGCGTCAGATAGGTTCGGAGGCCTTCAATGCCATCCATCAGCTTGCGGCCGAGCGGCGTCGGCGCGCCCATCAGAAACAGGAACAGCGCGTTGGTCAACACGATGCCGCCGATGGCGGCCAGTGCCAGCGACTTGGTGTCATGCGTCACATCCAGCAGGATTTGTGTGGCGATGCCGCCAATGGCCGAAAAAGCCACGAAACCGGCAAAGGCCAGCATGACGATGCCGCCGATGCGTTTGCGCAGCGGTGCGCCGCGCGAAAACTGGCGGCCGATGCCGATCGACAGGATGCTGAAGAAGAAGGCGAAAAAGCCGAAGACCAGCACGGCGGCAATGGCGCTTTCATCCAGATCGCCAAACACCAGCGTTGCAACGATGAGGGCGATGCTGAGGAGGATGCCGAAGACGATGTAACCGGCATTGCTGCGGTAATATTTGCCGCGATGTTCTTTCTCTATCGCCGCGCGGAACTGTTTTCCGACCTTTTCCACCTCCGCTCCATGGGCCTTGTCGATGGTCAGCGTCTCGCCCGGACTGCCGATGGAGGACAGCAGCGTCTTCTGGCCGGTCGGCAGATCGGCGGCGGTTACCTTTTCCGTGCGGCGAATGACGATGGCGTTCTTCAGGTCTTCCAGAACGACATAACCCTTCACCGCAAGATCAAGGGCCGAGGCAGAGAGCGCCGTCCAGCCAGCGCCCGAAAAACCGCGATTATCGACGTAATTGACCAGAGCCGGAGAAAGCCCCTCCGGCGCATCCCAGCGCGGCACGACCACGCCCTTCGCCGGATCGCGGCCGACGGCGAACCACGCCCGCAGGTAATAGAGCAGCACGGCGAAAAGCCCGCCGCCCGAAAGCAGGATGGCGAGATTATCCCGCAGCCACCAGCCCGCCTCCTGCGAGGTGTCAGGCGCGGCAATCGCACCCTTGGGCAGCTTGACGGCGACCGTCATGCCCTCGCCAACCGTAAACGGGCGGGTGGAGGCGAAGAACACCTCGTTGCCTTCGTTCAGAATGCGCGCATCCTTGCCCTTCGCGCCAAGCGGACCGGTGAAGACGGCCGTATCGGTGGCCCTGACGCCCTGCGGCAGGGTGATGGTGGCGGAAATCTCGCCCATGGGGAATTGCCAGCCATTGCCGGTGACATTCCAGGTCAGCTCGTCATAATCGCTGAAATAGCGGATCTGCCGGGCGGTGGTGTAGGTGATCTGGAAGATATGCTCGCCGGTCGGCAGAAAACGCTCGGCGCTGCCGGTATAGATGCGGATGCCGCCATCGATGGTTTCGGTGCGCCAATTTTCCGGCGCGCCATCGCGCTCCACCGAAACGACGTTGAAATCCACCTTCGTGCGGCGGTTATTCGCATCCAGCGCATAAAGCGGGAAATCGCGAAAGATGCCGCGCTTGATGTTCTGTCCTTCGGCGCGGGCGGTGATGGTTTCCGTTACCGTCAGCTTGCCATCCGCTGCCACCTCGACGACGGAATGGTAGGAGCGGATGAATTCCTCCGCGAAGGCCGGGAAGGCCGCGCTCACGAAGACGAACAGCGCGAGAAGTCTTGCGGCGATGGTCTTCACGGGCGGTCCCTCCTCAATGGCTCAGTGCTGCGGCTCGGCAGCGCTTTCCTTTTCGGTATAGTCGACACCCAGCGAGGCGAGCGCCCTCCAGTAACCGGGATAGGTCTTGCCGACGCAGGCCGGATTCTGGATGGCAATGCCACCGATCTTCAGCGCCGCCAGCGCAAAGCTCATGGCGATGCGGTGGTCGGCAAAAGTGTCGATGGAGGCCTTGACCGTCTGGCCCGCAAGAGCCGGGTCGGAATGCACGATCAGGTCGTCGCCTTCCTCATGCGCCAGACCGTTACGGATTTCGTTGAGGCCGAGCGAGACGGCGCGGATACGGTCGCATTCCTTGACGCGCAGATTGGCGATGCCGACGAAACGCACCGGCGTTTCGTTGAAGGCGGCGAGAACCGCGATGGTCGGAATGGCGTCCTGCATCTGCGAACCGTCGATTTCGGCGGGCAAATGCGGAAACTTCGCCATGACCTCATAGGCCTTGGCATCCGGCTGGGTGAATTTATCGGCCGGCGTGCCGATATCGATCGCGCCGCCGGTCAGCAGTTCCGCACCCCAGAGATAGGTGGCGGCGGAGGCATCCGGCTCGATGTGGAAATCGGTCGCCGTGTAACCCGTCGGATGCACGCGCCAGATGGCGTTGCTCACCCGCTCCACCTTCGCGCCAAAAGCTTCCATGGCCGATGTGGTGAGATCGATATAGCCCTTGGCGCCGATTTCCTCGCCCTTGAGGATGATATCGACAGGCTTGTCGCCGCAGGCGGCCGCCATCAGAAGTGCCGACACATATTGGCTGGAAAGATTGGCGTCGATGGTGACGCTGCCCTTCGGGAACCCTGTACCCTTGCCGCAGACGGTGACGGGCGGGCAGCCGGTCGGCGCTTCCGCCTCGACGCCGAGGGAGCGCAGGGCCTCCACCAGCGGCATGATCGGGCGTTTGCGCATGTGCTCGTCGCCATCGATGATGACGGCGCCATCCACAAGTGCTGCGGCAGCGGTGAGGAAGCGCGTGGCAGTGCCGGCATTGCCGAGGAAAAGCGGCTTTTCCGGCTGCTGCAATACACCTGTGCCTTCCACCACGAAGGTGGTGGCATCAGGCTCGGTGACCTTGACACCCATCTCGCGCAGGGCTTCGGCCATATAAAGCGTGTCGTCGCTTTTCAATGCGCCGGTCAACCGGCTTTTGCCCCTGGCAAGACCAGCCAGGAGAAGCGCACGGTTGGTGATGGACTTGGAGCCGGGCGGCTCGACCTTGCCGGAAAGCGGGTGGTCGGGCGGGGTGATGGTCAGTTCGATCATGATTGTCGTCTTGTCAAAGAATGCGGCGAAGAGCCGGATTATCGGAATTTGAACGGGAGGTCTTAAGCCACCGGGGGAACAGTGCGCTTAGAATTTCACTGTCGGCACGGCGCGGTCGGCCGGATTGTCGATCTCGAAATACGGCGCCTTGGCAAAGCCGAACTGGCCGGCGACCAGATTGGAGGGGAAGCTTTCCACCTTGACGTTGAGATCGCGGGCGGCGCCATTGTAATAACGGCGCGACATCTGGATTTCGCCTTCGATGGTTTCCAGCGAACGCTGCAATTCCAGAAAGTTCGTATTGGCCTTGAGATCGGGATAGGCTTCGGCAAGTGCAAAGAGTTTACCGAGCGCCTGCGACAGCAGCCCTTCCGCCTGGGCGCGACCTTCGACATCGCCGGCCGGCACGGCCTGCGCCCGGTTACGCAGGTTGATCACCTCCTCGAAGGTGCTCTTTTCATGCGCCGCGTAACCCTTCACTGTCTCGATGAGGTTGGGAATGAGATCGGCGCGGCGCTTCAGCTGCACGTCGATGCCCGACCACGCCTCTTCCTTCATCTGCCGCGCCTTGACGAGGCCGTTATAGATGAAGACGACATAAAGCGCGATTGCCGCGATAATAGCCAGCGTGATGAACATTCCCGACCCCTCCTCAAGAGGCGCGGACACCGTAGTGGCCTCCGCACGTTAGACTGTTGCCCCGCCTTACATAAACGTTCAGGCGGCCCTGTTCCAGTTCAGCCCGCCCGCATCCGTCAGCAGGAAGGCTTCGCCGCAGGCTTTCGCCAGCGTGCGCACGCGCAGGATATAGCTCTGGCGTTCCGTGACCGAAATTACGCCGCGTGCATCCAGAAGGTTGAAGACATGGCTGGCCTTGATGCACTGGTCATAGGCCGGAAACACGCATTTGTGCAGGCGCTGATTGTCGTTATCGCCGGGTGCACCGGCGGCGAGAAGCGCCTGGCATTCCTTTTCGGCGTCGATGAAATGGCGATGCAGCATGGCCGTATCGGCAAATTCGAAATTATGGCGAGAATATTCCTGCTCGGCCTGCAGGAAGACGTCGCCATAGGAAATCTTCTCTTCGCCTTCGCGGCCATTGAAGTTCAGGTCGTAGACATTGTCGACGCCCTGAACATACATGGCGAGACGCTCCAGACCATAGGTCAACTCGCCCGCGACCGGCGAGCATTCAATGCCGCAGACCTGCTGGAAATAGGTGAACTGCGACACTTCCATGCCGTCGCACCAGCATTCCCAGCCGAGACCCCAAGCGCCGAGCGTCGGGCTTTCCCAATCGTCTTCGACGAAGCGCACATCGTGCAGCAAGGGATCGAGGCCGATCGCCTTTAGCGAACCGAGATAGAGTTCCTGCAGGTTGGAAGGGTTGGGCTTCAGAATGACCTGATATTGGTAATAATGCTGCAAGCGGTTGGGGTTTTCGCCGTAACGGCCATCGGACGGGCGGCGCGACGGCTGTACATAAGCGGCCTTCCATGGCTTGGGACCAAGCGCACGCAGCGTCGTCGCCGGATGAAACGTGCCCGCGCCCACTTCCATATCGTAGGGCTGCAGCACCGCGCAGCCCTTGTCGGCCCAGTAATTGTGCAGCGTCAGGATCAGCGCCTGGAAGGAACGCTTCGGGTTCATATGGTCGGGAATATCGGTCATTGCAGTCATCGCGGCGTTAGGAGGACAAGTAAGCACTGACTTACTTCGGATGCGGACACGTGCCACGGCATGGCGTGAGGGTCAAGGTTTTATGCGTGGAGACGGGCAGTGAACGGGTTGGCGATCTTCATTCGCCCTTCGACGGTAAGACCGTCATGCATGTCTTCAGAGAGGAAGACGGCGCTTTCAGCCTCTAGGGCTGCTGCCACCATCAACGCGTCATAGAAAGCGAAGTTATATTTATCGACAAGATCGATAGCGCTCGCATTTAACTGCACATCGAGTTCAACGACTGTCACCGCCATTCGACGGAGACCATCCAGCGACCTACGGATTTCAACCCATTTTTGAGGCCACTTCCGCCGGACTACGCTGGCAAATTCATTGAATGCCTGAACGCTCGTCACATAAGGTTTCGAAACGATCTCCTGGGCCCTGGATGACCGTTCATCATCCAGAAAGGCATAGATGAAGATATTCGTATCGAGAAAGGGCAAATGGCTCAACGCTCATTTGCCTCTTCGCGGTCGAATTTCCAGCCGGGTGGAAGCTGCCAACGCTGAGCGCGAATATACGTCAGTATTTTTTCGCGCTCCTCCTGCGAAATAGAAGCAGACAGTTCCTGTGTCGGCACAGAAACATCCACCTCGTCGCCTTCCTTGATGTGCAAGGCTTCCGCGACATCCGCCGGAATGCGGACCGCAAGACTATCGCCCCATTTCGTGACACGCATGACAGCCTCCTTACTCGAAAGCGACTATAGCAAATTCCGCGTTACAGGAAAATTACGTCTCATCCTCGCGCTTCACGCGGTATTCGCCGGTTTCCGGGTCCTTGATCAGCGTGCCGATGGCGCCGGTTTCGCGTTCCTTCTCGCGCTGTTTCGATTTCGCCGAGAGCTTTTCCGCATCCCGGACGAAGCGGCGGTAGAGGATGACGGATCCCACCACCAGAAGAATAATTGTAATGAGCTGCGCCATAAGGCTTTATTCCCGCGACATCATAGACCGAAACGCGACCACAATGCCTTTTCTTCGGCAATCTCCGCAAGCCCCGAGACGGCGCCGGCGGCCAGCCTTTCGGCATTCACGTCCAGCGACGCATTGACGCCCGGCACCTTTTTGCCGAACAGAGTGCGCCCGCCGCTGACGAGTTGGAGCTTGACCTTTTCGCCATAACGGCGGCGTAGAACCTCCCTCATGTCGCCCAGCCCGTCGATCAGGCCAAGATCGAGACCGCGCATGCCGGTCCAGAACAGGCCGGAGAAAATCGCCTCGTCGCCCTTCAGTTTCGAGCCGCGGCGCATCCTGACCATATCAATGAAAACATTGTGGATTTCGACCTGAAGTGACTTCAGATAATCGATATCGCCCTCCTTTTCCGGCTGGAAGGGATCGAGGATGACCTTGTTCTCGCCGGCCGTATAGACACGGCGCTCCACGCCGATCTTCTTCAGCATTTCCGGAAAACCGAAACCGCCGGAAACGACGCCGATGGAGCCGACGATGGAGGTGGGGTCGGCGATGATCTCGTCGCCGGCAAGCGCGATCATGTAGCCGCCGGAGGCTGCAACATCCTCCACGAAGATCAAGACTTTCTTTTCCTTTTCCTCGGCGAGCTGGCGGATGCGATTATAGATCATCCGCGCCTGCACGGGCGAACCGCCGGGCGAGTTGAGCGAAATGGCGACAGCCGGAGCATCCTTGACGGCGAAGGCCTTTTCCAGAAGCGGCGCATAGGAGGCGAGATTGAGGGCGGGACGGAACTGGTTGCCGCCGGCCATGATCGCACCATGCATGCGCACCACGGGGATGACGAGCTCTTTTTTACGAAAGCGTTTCGGCACCAGATACTTCAGAAAACCCACTACTCAATCCTCACAGCATTTATCCATTCGTCACGGATGTATGTATCGCCCCGCAAAACACAATGGTTTGCGACCGGCGGAACGGCGATATTTATGGCATGGGCCGGATTGCCCTTACATTACGCGAATAGGCGGCGCGGCCATTGTTCAGGTCATCCACGAAGGGGGTGAAGGCATGGCTGCCGGTCTCATGCATGATGAGCGGCGCGCGGAAGGACAGCCGCGCCCGCGAACCCTTGACGGCGGTGACGAGCATGCGCACGGCGTCCTCGCCGGGCCGCGGGTGGATGAGGGTGATCTCGAGCCCGCCGAAACGGCTGCCGCAGGCGGCGATGATCTCCGCCACCGATTGCGGCCTTGAAATCAGGGAAAGCTGCCCGCCCGGCACCATGATCGCGCCCGCGGTCCTGATCCAGTCTTCGAACAGGCCATCGGTCATGGCGTGCGCTTCGGCCTTCAGGGCATCCGGCGTGCGGCGGTCGCCCGCATCGTTATAGGGCGGGTTCATGATGACGTGATGGAAATAACCATCGGGCAACCCCGCTTCGGCGCGTGCTTTCGCCCGCAGGGTCACATCGGCCTCGCGCACATCCACCCGCGCGGCAAAGGCAGCATTATCAGGCAGTTCGAGGCTGCGGCGGGCAAATTGCGCCATTTCCGGCGAGCGTTCGTACAGCGTCACCTCGGCATTCTCCAGCCGCGCCGCAACCGCCATGCCGGCAGCTCCCGCACCCGCGCCGAGATCGGCTATCCGGCAGGCGCGCTCATCCGCCACCAGCGAGGCCAGAAGCATGGCGTCCATTCCCGCCCGATGCCCCCTGCCCTTCGGCTGGATGACGTGAAACCGGCCCCGGTGAAAGGCGTCGATCGTTTCGGAAGTGCCGCCGCCCACCGCCGATCAAGCCTCTTCGTTGCGCAGCTCGTCGCCGAGCCCGGCATCGATCAGGATGCGGCGGGCCTGATCGGCGCGATCCTCTTCAACCAGAAAACGGCGCGGTAAAAGACCAAGCGATCCTTCCAGAATGCTCATCGCCTGATCGGCAATGAGGCAATGGATGCCGGCATCCTTCATCAGGCTTTCGGCGAAGGAGAGCAGCACGGCATCGTTGGTACGGATCAGTTCACGCATGGATAGACCTTAAATTCCCATCTTTTTGAATGGCTAGCGGCAATTCGCCCCTTGCCGCGCAAGGCGTCAGTTTTTATTGTCGAATGCAAATTCGAACTGGAGTCCTGTCCCTTGGGCGTCGTCATACCGCTTGAAGAAAGCAAAAACAAACTCGCATCCGTCAAGCCGCTTGTCGACCTGACCCGCCCCGACATGGAACGGGTGAACCAGCTTATCCTTTCCAAGGCCGGTTCGGATGTCCAGATGATACCCGAGGTAGCCAACCACCTCATCTCCTCCGGCGGCAAGCGTCTGCGGCCGATGCTGACGCTCGCCTCGGCCTCGATGTTCGGTTACGAGGGCGACAACCACATCAAGCTCGCCACCAGTGTCGAATTCATGCACACGGCGACGCTGCTGCATGACGATGTGGTGGATGAGAGCGATCTGCGCCGCGGCAAATCCACCGCCCGCACCATCTGGGGCAATCAGGCGAGCGTTCTCGTCGGTGACTTCCTGCTCGGCCAGGCCTTCCGCATGATGGTGGATGTCGGCTCTCTCGATGCGCTCGACGTGCTGTCCACCGCCGCTTCGGTAATCGCCGAAGGCGAGGTGTTGCAGCTTTCGGTCGCCAAGAACATGGAAACGACGGAAGACGATTATCTGCAGGTGATTCGCGCCAAGACGGCCGCACTTTTTGCAGCGGCGGCGGAAGTCGGCCCGATCGTTGCGAAGACCGACAAGGCGACCCGCAGCGCGCTGAAATCCTACGGCATGAATCTCGGCCTTGCCTTCCAGCTGGTCGACGATGTGCTTGATTACGGTGGAAAGTCCGCCGATCTCGGCAAGAATACCGGCGACGATTTCCGCGAAGGCAAGATCACCCTGCCGGTCATCCTGTCCTATCGCCGCGGCACGCAAGATGAGCGCGCCTTCTGGCGCAACGCCATCGAAAAGGGCGAAAGCAGCGACGAGAACCTCGAAAAGGCGCTGGGCCTCATCACCAAGTACAACGGTCTTGGCGATACGATCGGCCGCGCCACGCATTACGGCACGATTGCCCGCGACGCGCTCGCACCGCTGCCGCAGAGCCCGTGGAAAAATGCGCTGCTGGAAGTGATCGACTTCTGCATCGAGCGTCTGAACTGACGTCACAGGCCGGGCGAAAGGCGGAAGGAAAAGGCCATCCGCCCAATGTTTAGGGCCAGCTTCTCCGCAAGGTGTGATTGTGGCCGGAGCCATAATTTCTTGCGGGGCTGCTTCAAAAAAGCCATTCTATCGTGACCAACAATGGAAACTGATTTTTCCGTGCTTCTGCACAAAGGCAAAGGTTCCCTCATGCGGCGTAAACCAGCACTCCGTCTTCTCTGCAGCGCGGCCCTTGCCGCTGCTCTCGCAATCGGCGCGGGTGCAAGCCCCGGCTTTGCGGAGACGAAGGCGACACCGGAAGACAAGGCCGTCACGTTCGATCCCGGCAAGGTGAACACCTTCTCCGGCGCTTTCCTCGCAGGGCGCAACGCCGATGTCGATCAGGATTATCCCACCGCGATTTCGCTTTACAAGAAGGCGCTGGAATTCGATCCGGCCAATACGGAAATCCGCCAGCGGCTGATGATCGCCGAACTTCTGAGCGGCAATTTCGAGGCCGGCGCCAAGATCGCCGATTCGATGAAGGACGATACCTCGGTGGAACGCGTCACGACCATCGTGCGCGGTCTCGACGCCATCAAGGACAAGGACTTCGCCAAGGCCGAGAAGATCCTGAAATATACCGGTCCGAACGACCTCGACCGCATGGTCAACACGCTTTTGACCGCCTGGGCGCGCGCCGGTTCCGGCAAGCCGAAGGAAGCGCTGGCGATGGTCAACAATATGAAGGGCCCGGGCTGGATTTCGATCTTCCAGAAATACAATGCGGCGGCCATCGCCCTTGTTTCCGGCAATAACGAGGCCGCCCGCAAGAGCCTGAACGAGGCGGTGACGGATCGCGAAGGCGGGGCGACCGCTTCCGATACCTATATGCGCGCGGTGATGGCGCTTGCCCGGCTGGAAGCCTCCGCCGGCAACAGGCAGAAAGCGCTGGACGCGATTGCGGTCGGCGACACTTTCGCGCCGAATTACGCGCCGTTGAAGGCGCTTCGCCAGTCCATCGAAAAGGGTGAAAAGCCGGAACAGCAGATCACCAATGCCGTGGAGGGTGCTGCCGGCGTCATGTTCTCCATCGCCGGCGCGCTGAACCGCGAAGGCGCCGAAGAGATCGTCACGCTTTACCTCCAGACCTCACACGCGCTCGATCCGAAGAGCCCGGATACGCTCATCCTTCTCGGTGGCCTTTCCGAAGCCCTGAAACAGCCTGACCGCGCCATTGCCTTTTACCGCGAGGTGCCGAAGGATTCGCCGATGTATCGCATCTCCGAGCTGCAGCTCGGACTGACGCTCGCACAGACCGGCAAGGTGGAGGAAGCGCGCGCGCATCTCAAATCCCTGCTGGAATCCGATTCGAAGGACATTCGTTCCTATCTCGCCTATGGCAGCGTGCTTTCGGACGCCAAGGACTACAGGGCAATGGCCGAGAACTACGACAAGGCCATAGAGGTGATCGGCTCCGTGCCGCAGAAATCCGACTGGTCGGTCTTCTTCCAGCGTGGCATCGCCTATGAGCGGCTAAAGGAATGGGACAAGGCCGAACCGAATTTCAAGCGGGCGCTGGAGCTCAACCCGGAACAGCCGCAGGTTCTGAACTATCTGGGTTATTCCTGGGTGGACAAGGGCATCAATCTCGATGAAGGCATGAAGATGATCAGCCGCGCCGTCGAGCTTCGGCCGAATGACGGTTATATCGTCGATTCGCTCGGCTGGGCGCATTATCGCCTCGGCGATTTCGATGAAGCCGTGACCGAACTGGAACGGGCGATCGAACTCAAGGCCGGCGATCCGACCATCAACGACCATCTGGGCGACGCCTACTGGCGGGTCGGCCGCAAGATCGAGGCGATCTATCAATGGAACCGCGCCCTGATCGGCGACAGCGACGACGTGGACAAGGCCAAGGTGAAGGAAAAGATCGCCAACGGCCTGCCAGCGGTGGAAAAGGATGCCGAAAATACCGCCAAGAAGGACGTCGCGCCACAGCCGCCTGCTCCTCCGGCACCGGCGCCGGCCGCCACTCCGGACAAGAAATCCTGACGCCGCATGCGCGGACATGAGGTTTCCGGGGCCACCGAGACCATCGAGGCGGCCCCGGCCAAGATCAATCTGGCGCTGCATGTGACCGGCCAGCGAGCGGATGGCTATCATCTACTCGAAACGCTGGTGGCGTTCACCGAAGCCGGCGACACGATCCGTATTCGCGACGCCGATGCCGACAGTTTCTCCATCTCAGGCCCTTTCGGCGATCTTTTGCGCGCGGGCGATGGCGGCGATAACCTCGTCACCCGCGCCAGAAACCTGTTGCGCGATGCGCTCGCATCGACGGGGCAACCTGCACCCCCGGTCGCCATTCATCTTGAAAAGAACCTGCCGGTGGCTTCCGGTATCGGCGGCGGCTCGGCGGATGCGGCGGCGACGCTGCGGGGACTTTTGCGGCACTGGCGTGCCGGGATCGCGCCGGATGCGCTTGCATCCATGGCGCTGATGCTCGGGGCGGATGTGCCGATGTGCCTTGAAAGCCGATCACTGATCGCGCGCGGCATCGGCGAGGACATCGAACCGCTCACCGATCTGCCGGAACTGCCCATGGTTCTGGCCAATCCGCTGAAGGCCGTCTCGACGCCGGAGATTTTTCGGCGATTGCAGAGCAAGACCAATCCGCCCCTGCCCGCCTCTGCAACAATCGGCTGGATGGATTTTCTCGCGCAAAGCCGTAACGATCTGCAACCACCGGCCCAGGCGCTGCTGCCGGAAATCGGGGAAATCATCGGGTTGCTGTCGCAGGAAGGTGCTGCGCTTTTGCGCATGTCGGGCTCGGGGGCAACCTGTTTCGGGATTTTTCATTCCCTTGAAGCGGCCAGGGAAGCGGAAACATCGCTTCGGCAGAAGCGCCCCGGCTGGTATTTTCAGGCGACGCGGACCATTTGAGGATTAGAGCGGCGGGCCCGCCGCTCCCAGTTTTGTTTGAGCATCGGATTTTCCGAAAACCGCAATACACTTTTCGGTCCGATGCTCCCGGCATTCGAGGATAAGGCCATGGCAGGCGAAAGACCCTTCATTCCCCTTGGCATTGCGGTTTTGACCGTTTCGGACAGCCGCACGCTGGAGAACGACAAATCCGGCGATACGCTCGTTGCAAGGCTGGAGGAAGCGGGCCACAGGCTCGCGGCCCGCGCCATCGTGCCTGATGACAAGGCAGCGATTGCCGGCACGGTGCGCGACTGGACGCTCTCTGAAGGCGTTGATGTGGTCATTACCACCGGGGGCACCGGTTTTACCGGCCGCGATGTGACGCCCGAAGCGCTGGAGCCGCTGTTCGAAAAGCGCATGGACGGGTTTTCCGCCCTCTTCCACCGCATCTCCTATGACAAGATCGGCACCGCCACCATCCAGTCACGGGCGACCGGCGGCGTGGCGAATGCGACCTTCATCTTCGTGCTGCCCGGTTCTCCCGGCGCGTGCAAGGATGCGTGGGATGGGATTCTCAAGGCTCAGCTCGATTATCGCCACCTGCCCTGCAATTTCGTGGAGATCATGCCGAGGCTCGACGAGCATTTGAAGCGTGGGGCTGGGGGCGTTTAGATCAGCGGACCAGAGGTGCGTGGGGCTTCACCCCCCTCTGCCCTGCCGGGCATCTCCCCCTCAAGGGGGGAGATCGGCAAGAGGCCCTCTTGTCGCTTCATTCTCAAGCTTCAAGATGGACGAAACATCGCCGCAGATCGATCTCCCCCCTTGAGGGGGAGATGCCCGGCAGGGCAGGGGGGGGGTAAGCTCCACGCGCCTCCGGTTCTTAGACAATGCCCGCCCAAAAACCCCATCACGCCAGATATTTCTTGAAGAACTCGGTCGTTCTTCCCCAGGCGAGATCGGCGGCCGCCTTGTCGTAGCGCGCCGAGGATGTGTCATTGTTGAAGGCGTGGTTGACGCCGTCATAAACGAAGATTTCGAAGGTCTTGCCGTTTTCCTCCAGCGCCTTCTTATAGGCGTCGATGCCGGCATTGATGCGCTCATCGAGACCGGCATAGTGCAAAAGCAGCGGCGCCTTGATGGCAGGCACATCGGCCGCCGGGGCCTGCTGGCCGTAATAGGCGACGCCGGCGTTCAGGCCCGCCGATTTGGTGGCGAAACGGTTGACCAGCCCGCCGCCCCAGCAGAAACCGACCGCACCGACCTTGCCGTTCGCACCCTGCCTTGCCGCGAGCCACACCCGGCCCGCTTCGGCATTGGCGACCGTTGCATCCATGTCGAGGCCGCTGAACATCTGCCGCGCCTTCTCCTCATCGGCGGGCGTACCGCCCTGCGGCGAGAGGAAATCGACCGCAAGCGCCCGGAAACCGGCAAGCGCCACCCGTCTTGCCACGTCACGAATATGGTCGTTCAAACCGCGGTTTTCGTGGATGACGATGACCGAGCCGATGGGACCGGAAACGGATTTCGGCGTAACGAGGTAACCCTTCATCTCGCCGCCGGCGGCGGGATAGGTCACCTCCTCGGCGACGATCCTGTCGTCATCGGCCGCGACGACCGCCGCACGGGCGCTGTTTGCCGAAAGAAGCGGCGCAATTGCCGCTGCGGCCGCACCGGAGCCAGCCAGCACGGTCAGCTTTTCCATGAATTTGCGGCGGTCGAGGCTGAGATGGGTATATTCATCGTAAGCGTCGATCATGGCCTGCGTAATTTTCGGCTTGTCCATCATCCTGTCCTCCTTGAACGCGCGGATGCGCCAGGGAGGATAACGCAGATCGCCCCGGTGGGAACGGGCTCGGCGGAAGCGGCGCCACACTTTTGCGTGAGCGCCACAAGCCCTGTCATTTGCTTCAGGCGGCGAGATCCACGACGATACGGCCGTCGATCTTGCCCTCTTCCATGCGGTGGAAGATATCGTTGATGTTTTCGAGCTTGTCCCAAGAGAAATGGGCGGCCACCTTGCCTTCACCGGCGAAGGTCAGCGCTTCCTCCAGATCCTGCCTTGTGCCGACGATGGAGCCGCGCACCGTGATCCGCTTCAGCACCGTGTCGAACACCGGAATGGAGATGAAGCCCGGCGGCAGGCCGACAAGCGCCATCGTGCCCTTGGAGCGCAGGAAACCGTAAGCCTGCTCCATGGCCTTGGGCGACACCGCCGTTACCAGCGCGCCATGGACGCCGCCGGTCGCCTTCTGCACCTGCTCCACCGCGTCAGGCGCGCGGCCATTGACGGTGACATCCGCTCCGAGTTTCTTAGCGAGCGCCAGCTTGTCGTCGAAAATATCGGCGGCAACGACATGCATGCCCATCGCCTTGGCATATTGCACGGCCATGTGGCCAAGCCCGCCAATGCCTGAAATGACCACCCATTCACCGGGCCTGACTTCGGTTTCCTTGAGGCCCTTATAAACGGTGACGCCGGCGCAGAGCACCGGTGCGGCCGGGCCGAAATCGAGATTGTCAGGCAGGCGGCCGACGAATTTCGGATCGGCGAGGCCGTATTCGGCAAAGCTGCCATTGACGGAATAGCCGGAATTCTTCTGGCTCGGGCACAGCGTTTCCCAGCCCGTGCGGCAGGGAATGCAGCATCCGCAGGCGGTGTAGAGCCAGGGCGTGCCGGCGCGGTCGCCTTCCTTGATGCCGGTGACACCAGCGCCGATCTTGGCGACATAACCCACGCCTTCGTGGCCGGGGATGAAAGGCGGGTTGGGTTTCACCGGCCAGTCACCCGTTGCGGCGTGCAGGTCGGTGTGGCAAATGCCCGTCGCCTTGTAGTTGATGAGAATTTCACCGGGGCCAGGATCCGGTATCGCCACTTCCTCGATGGTCAGCGGTTTTCCAAATGCGCGGACAACCGCCGCCTTCATTGTCTTAGCCATGACATACTCCCTAATCTCTACTCGCCTGAAATCCTCGACGGCAGGCAGAGATTAGCGGGGATGACGCGTCATGGAATTGACCCATCGCAAATCGAAACATTTTGCAAGGCGGGATTGTCTCACTTATGAGGCAACCGCACGGTGCTGATTTACTCCAGCGCCAACCATATGGCGAGCCATGCCCACAGGCAGACGACCAGTGCAAAGCCGATGCCGAACAATGCGCCGCGCTGACGCAGGCGGTTGCTGGTGACGTGGACATAGGAATGGGCGTAACGCGAGAGCACGAAAAGCCATGCCAGAACGACGGTGACGATATTGTCCGCATCGGTGATGTAGAGCAGCAGGCAGGCGATGTGGAACAGGACAGGCAGTTCGAACTGGTTGGCGATGTTGCGGTTCACCAGATGGCTTTCGCGCGCCTCCTCGCCCCGGTCGCGCAGCTTGATGGCCGATTCGCGATCCGTGAAAGTGTATTTGTTGCGCCGGACGATCAGCAGCCCGTAAAGGCAGAAGACCAGAAAGACATGGGCGATCATCGGCCAGAACATTGCGGTCGTGGGGGACATGCTTTCCTCTCCAATCGTGAAAACGCTCCCCGATCCGGCATGAATCGGGGAGCGCCAAATACTCAGTATCCTTTTACGGATTTGCCTCGAAAGATCAAACCGCGCCGGGGTAGTTCGGGCTTTCGCGGGTGATCGTCACGTCATGGGCGTGGCTTTCGCGCAGGCCCGCGCTGGAGATGCGAACGAAGGTGGCGCGCTCCTGGAATTCCTTGATGTTGCTGCCGCCGACATAACCCATGGCGGCCTTGAGGCCGCCGGCCAGCTGGTGCAGAACACCGGAAACCGGACCCTTGTAGGGAACCTGACCTTCGATACCCTCCGGAACGAGCTTCAGCGTGTCGCGCACTTCGGCCTGGAAATAACGGTCGGCGGAACCGCGCGCCATGGCGCCAACGGAGCCCATGCCGCGATAGGCCTTGAAGGAACGGCCCTGGTAGAGGAACACCTCACCCGGGCTTTCATCCGTGCCTGCGAGCAGCGAGCCGATCATGACGGCGGAAGCGCCGGCGGCGATCGCCTTGGCCAGATCGCCCGAGAACTTGATGCCGCCATCGGCGATAACGGGGATGTCAGCCGCATTGGCGACTTCGACCGACGACATGATGGCCGCAAGCTGCGGAACGCCGACGCCCGCGACGATGCGGGTGGTGCAGATGGAGCCGGGGCCGATACCGACCTTGACGCCATCGGCGCCGGCATCGATCAGAGCCTTGGTGCCGTCGGCGGTGGCGACATTGCCGGCGATGATGCGAACCGAGTTCGACATCTTCTTCACCTGCGAGACGGCATCCAGCACGCGCTGCGAATGGCCATGCGCGGTATCGACGACCAGAAGGTCGACGCCGGCATCGATGAGGCGCTCGGCGCGCTCGATGGCGTCAGCACCGACGCTGATGGCGGCAGCAGCGCGAAGACGGCCCTGCGCATCCTTGGTGGCGTTGGGATTGAGCTGCGACTTCTCGATATCCTTGACGGTGATGAGGCCGACGCAATTGCCCTTGGCATCCACAACCAGCAGCTTTTCGATGCGGTGCTTGTGCAGCAGGCGGCGCGCTTCCTGCTGATCGACGCTGCTTTCCTTGACCGTGACCAGGTTTTCGCGGGTCATCAGTTCGTAAATCTTCTGCTGCGGATCGGAGGCGAAGCGCACGTCGCGGTTGGTCAGAATGCCAACGAGACGGCCGTTCTTGTGGCCGCCGGAACCGCCGTTTTCAACGACCGGAATACCGGAAATGCCGTGCGCCTTCATCAGCGCCTGTGCTTCAGCGAGCGTCGCATCCGGGCCGATGGTGACCGGGTTGACGACCATGCCGCTTTCGAACTTCTTCACCTGCCGCACTTCTTCGGCCTGTTCGATGGGGGTCAGGTTGCGGTGGATGACCCCAATGCCGCCGGCCTGGGCCATGGCGATGGCGAGGCGGCCTTCGGTGACCGTATCCATGGCGGAAGACAGGATCGGCAGGTTGAGATCGATATCGCGGGCGATGCGGGTGGCGATATTCGTCTGTCCCGGCATGACTTCGGAATGTCCGGGTTGCAGCAACACATCGTCAAATGTGAGAGCGTCCAAACCAGTGGGTGTTTGAATGATGCGTGCCATGACCAAATTCCTTCATACTGAAAATGCGTGGCCGTTCCGGAACGAAAAGTTCACCCCGGCGCCCTGCAAGGATTGCTTGGAAGTTGGCGAGGGCTGGTAACACGTTCATGACAGGAAGGGAATAGAAAAAACCCGGAATTGCCTTCCGGGCTTTCTTTGTTGCTGCATTGCAGCAGATATCAGATGTCGAACTGATAGGATTTCGGCACGAAACGATAGCCGGTATCCAGCTTTTCCGCGTAACCGACCGCCGGGAAAGGCATGTGATACCCAAGGAAAGGCAAACGGTCGGTGGCGATCATGTCATAGACCCTCTTGCGGGTTGCGGCGGCGGCTGCCTTGTCCATGTCGAACTTCACCTCCCAGTCTGGCTTCTGCAGGGAAAGGACGAAATGGTTGGCCGTATCCGCCGTCAGGATGAGTTGTTTGCCTTCCGATTCGACACGGAAGATCATGTGACCCGGCGAATGACCGAAGGCCGCCACGCCGGTGATCCCGGATACGACACTGGCGCCGTCGCCGATGAAGGTCGCCTTTTCCGCCAGCGGCTTGACGTTCGTGAGAACGCCCTTGTGGCCGCCTTCCGCCGGTGTGCCGACGCGCTTCTCATCCGTCCAGAAATCATATTCCGCCTGGCCGAACACGTAGCGCGCCTTGGAAAAAGCCGGAGCGCCCTTTTCCATCAGGCCGCCAATGTGGTCGCCATGCATATGGGTCAGCACCACCACGGTCACATCTTCCGGCGTATAACCGGCGGCCGCCATGCCCTCGATCAGGCGGCCATTGCCGGCACCACGGCCGGCCTCGCCGAAACCGGTGTCGAACAGCACGAGGTCCGTGCCGGTATTGACGAGAACCGGCGAGAAGGAATTGACGAATTGGTCTTTCGGCAGAAAATTGTCTTCCAGCAGCTTGCCGACGGTTTCAGCCGACTGGTCGGTGCCGAAGGTTTCGCCCGGATTGGGAGCGGCGCGCGCGCCGTCCTTCACCACCAGCACCTCGAAATTGCCGAGCTTGAAGCGGTTGGTTTCCGGCGGCATGGCGTGTTCGATCTCCATGGAGGTTTGCGGCTGGCTCGTCTGGGCTGTTGCGGCGCGCGTCATCAACAGCGGTGCGCCGAGGACGCTTGCGCCGGCCGCGCCGATGAGGCCGCGTCTGCTCATGCTCAAGGATTGGGTCATCATCTTTCTCCCGGTAACGCCAACTGGCCGTTATCGCCAACTGAACTGTGCCAACGGACAATAGAGCGAGAAAGTTGCAAGGAAACCGGCCTCACGCAGGTTTGATCGGAACTTGAGAAATTGATAATTAACGTGTTGGCAAGCCGGCCCATCAGGCGTAGGAGGAACAGCGATATCCTTGTCGCAGCGGAAAGCCGCAGGCAGCCTCATGAACCGCATCATTCCCCTCATCCTGGCAGTCGCTCTCTTCATGGAGCAGATGGACTCCACCGTCATCGCCACTTCGCTTCCGGCCATAGCGGCAGACCTCAATGTCGGCCCGATTACCCTCAAGCTGGCGCTGACGGCCTACATGGTGTCGCTGGCGATCTTCATTCCCATCAGCGGCTGGATGGCCGACAAATACGGCGCGAAGAAAATCTTCCGTCTCGCCATCGGCGTCTTCGTGGTGGGATCGATCTGCTGCGCGGTCTCGTCGTCGGTGTTCGAATTCGTGCTCTCGCGTTTCCTGCAGGGTATGGGCGGGGCGATGATGACGCCCGTCGGCCGTCTCGTTCTGCTGCGGACGACGAAACGGACCGAACTCGTCTCCGCCATGGCGCTGCTGACGATACCGGCGCTTGTCGGGCCGCTCACCGGCCCGCCGATCGGCGGCTTCATCACCACCTATTTTTCCTGGCACTGGATTTTCCTGATCAACGTACCCATCGGCGTCATCGGCATCTGGCTTTCGACGATCTTCCTGCCGGAAATCGAGACCACCAACCCGCCGCCGATGGACGGCAAGGGTTTCGCTCTGTCCGGCATCGCGGCTTCCGGGGTCGTGTTCGGCCTGTCGGTGGTCAGCCTGCCGGCCCTGCCGCCGGCCATCGGCATTGCCTCGACGATTATCGGTTTCATCTGCGGTGTTCTTTATCTGCGCCACGCCGCGCGTCACCCCGCCCCCATTCTGGATCTCCGCATTTTCCAGAACGCGACCTTCCGGGCGGCGACCGTCGGCGGCACCGTTTTCCGCATTTCGACAGGCGCCATTCCCTTCCTGATGCCGCTGATGCTGCAGATCGGTTTCGGGCTCAATCCGTTCCAGTCAGGCATGATCACCTTTGCCGGCGCAATCGGAGCGATTACCACGAAATTCATGGCCAAGCGGGTGTTTGCGGCAACGGGGTTCCGGTCGACGCTGATCGGGGCCGGCATTGTCGGCGCCTGCACCACGCTCGCCAACAGCTTCTTCACGCCGGAAACGCCCTATTCGCTGATCATGATCTTCCTTGTCACGGCGGGATTTGCGCGGTCCTTCTTCTTCACCGGATCGAACGCGCTCAGCTATTCCGATATCGAGGACAGCCAGGCCAGCCAGGCGACCTCGATGGCGTCGGTGCTGCAGCAGATCAGCCTGGCGCTGGGCGTGGCTTTCGCCGCTTCCATTCTGGAAGTCAGCAGCATGATGTCGGGCACGCATCTGCAGCTTGCCGATTTCCACATCGCCTTCACCATCGTCGCGCTCGTTTCGCTGTTCGCCATCGTGCCGATCATCCGCATGGACGCGCAGGCCGGTGCGGCCGTTTCCGGCCACCGCGGCAAGGTTTCGCAACCGGCGGAGTAATCAGTCTTCGGAAGCCCCTTCGGCTTCCGCGCCGTCATGTGGCTCGCTCTTGCGGCCCTTGAAGTGCTTGGCAAGCAGGAACATTTCCACCGATTCCGAGCGTGAGGACGCCGGCTTGATATGCAGGACCTGCTTGAAGTTCTTCTTCAGCATATCCAGCAATGCCTTTTCCGTGCCGCCCTGGAAGGTCTTGGCAAGGAAGTGACCGCCTTCCGCCAGCACCTGAACGGCGAAATCGGCCGCGACTTCGCACAGATGCATGGTGCGGATGTGGTCGGTCTTCTGGTGCCCTGTGGTCGGCGCAGCCATATCCGACAACACCAGATCGGGCGTGCCGCCAACGGCTTCCATCAGTTTTTCCGGCGCGCTCGGATCGAGGAAGTCGAGCTGCAGGATCTTGACGCCGGGAATGGGATCGATTTCGAGGAAATCGATGGCCGCGACGCGGATATCGTCCTCGGTCGAATCCGTCACCTTGGCGGCGATCTGCGACCAGCTGCCGGGGGCGGCGCCAAGGTCGATGATGCGGCGCGCGCCTTTCAGGATCTGGTGCTTGTCGTTGATTTCCAAAAGCTTGAAGGCGGCGCGGGCGCGATAGCCCTCAAGCTTGGCGCGCTGCACATAGGGGTCGTTGATATGACGTTCCAGCCAGCGGCGCGACGAGGCCTTGAGCTTGGTCTTCTTGACCTTCTGGCCGATCTTGCGGCCGGTGCGGTTGTTGCTTGTCGGCGCCTTGCTCATGTCAAACCTTCCGTCCTGTCCTGCCTTGCCATCTGCATGCGCCTTATCCGGTTGCGCCGCCATGCGCCGTCATCCGCCATCATATCCGTCAACAGGCCCTCGCGCAGGCCGCGATCCGCCACGCGCATACGGCGCGCCGGCCAGCGGCGGCGAATGGCCTCCAGGATGGCGCAGCCGGCCAGAACCAGATCGGCCCTGTCAGGCCCGATGCAGGCATTGGCAGCGCGGCCGGCGAAATCCCATGCGAGCAGCTTGTCCTGCATCGCCGTCACCTCGGCATCGGAAAGCCACAGGCCATCCACCTTGCGGCGGTCATAACGGGGCAGATCGAGATGGACGCCGGCAAGCGTCGTCACCGTACCAGAGGTTCCGATCAGGTGAAAATCTTCGTGATGGGTTTGCGGCGCGAGAGGCGGGCAATGGAAGGCATCGAGCAGCCCTTCGACTTCCCGCACCATGGCGGCAAACACATCCGGCGTCACATCCCGACCGCCATGGCGTTCCGAAAGCGTGACGACGCCAACCGGCAGAGAGGTCCAGTGGGTGATGTGGTTGGCCAATCGATTCGAGCGATTTTCGCCGACCTTGATGACCGCGATTTCCGACGATCCGCCGCCAATATCGAACAGCACGACGGAACGCGCCTCGCGACCGACGAGCGATGCGCAGCCGGAAACGGCAAGCCGGGCTTCCGTCTCGCGGCTGATGATTTCAAGCTTCAGTCCCGTTTCCCGCGTGACACGCGCCAGAAATTCCTCGCCATTCACCGCAGCGCGGCAGGCCTCGGTGGCGATGAGCCGCATGCGCCGTATCGGGCGGCCCGAAAGTTTCGTGGAGCAGACCTTGAGCGCTTCCACCGCGCGATCCATCGCATCATCGGAAAGGCGGCCGCTCGATACGAGCCCCTCACCCAGCCGGACGATGCGCGAGAAGGCGTCAACAACCCGGAACTGGCCGGGCCGCGTCGGCTGCGCGATCAGGAGGCGGCAATTATTGGTGCCGAGATCGAGCGCCGCATACATATCCGCCGGCGGTTCCTGGCCATGCTCATGCTGGCGGCCGGCGTGGCGCGCGGATATTTCCGATTGCGGGCGATGCTGTTCCTGTGACGCGCCATTGGCGCGGCCGTTCTGCTTGCCGATATGTTTCGGCGCATGGGCGGGAACCAGGGGGCGTCCCTGCGGATCACGCCCGCGCGGATCGCGGTGCCCGCGTTTGCGGTTGCGCGACTTTCGCCCGCCGCCGGGCGGCACCGAAGATGGAGTGGCGCCGTCGGGTATGGCTGGAGCCTGCGCCTGCACCGTGGAGGCTGGCGCCGTCTGCGGGGATGCGCCTTTGCCGCGAGAGCGCCTGCGGCGCTTTCTCTTGCGCGGCTCGGCATCCGGCTCGAGAGCCGATACGTAGGAGGAACCGGCCGGAACATCCGCGGCAACATCATGCGACAGCACAACAGCGTCACGGGGCTGACCGTCACGCTTGTGTTTCTTGCCACGACGGGATCGCTTCGCTTTCCCTTTGTTCGCCACCGACGCCCCTTGTTCCGACGGCTTTGGGCCGTTTCCGGGGTCGATCACTGTCTTGTCCATTTCGCCGCGCACGAGCGTAGACGCTATGCTGCTGGCTTTCATAAGGTTTCGTTGGGTGGACAATACCAGCGCGAGAGATTTTAGCCAAATGGTTTTTGCCGCGCTGCCCATGGCATGGATCCGCGCGCCATGACGGAGACGTGCGGATCACGGCAGTCGCGGCGATGATTTTTGAAGATTCCCGAAATCGGCAGGTCAATCTGCGAGGGGAGAAGGCTTGCGCAAGGCACAAACAGCCATCAAGCCGGGGAGAAACTCCCCTCTCACGGTAAGTCCTTGTGACCTATGAACTTACTGGAAGAGGGGAATGGTACGGTTGAGTGGGGTCGAACCACCGACCTCAGGTGCCACAAACCTGCGCTCTAACCAACTGAGCTACAACCGCACATGAAACGCCGAAGCGGCGTCACGGGGGGTGACATAAAAGGTGTTTCCCCCATTTGCAAGTGCCTCTTCGAATTTTGCGAAAAAAGCCATCGAAAGGCAAGAGCTTTTCAATCGGCCGGGCTGACGAGAAGAGGCGGCGACAGACCTGTTGATGTTAACTCTATTTGGCGATTCATCCGGCGGATGGTGGACCGGACCGCGCTGTGAAGTTATTTAAAATTCTGTTAACGTGATGCCTTGGCGGGTTTACGTTTTGCGCTTCATGAGGAAGCCAAGAAGCCCGCAAGGTCCGGTAGTGCCAGAATAGGTTTCGACATGCCCGCCGTCCAGTATCCCTTTATCGATATCGCAGTGCATGAACGGGTGCGTGAAGGTTTCGGGCGCGGCGAGGCCATGGCGCTGTTCTCGCTCGACCTCAAAAATGTTCTCTGGGCCAATGGCCGGGGCGCGGCGTTGTTCGGCACGCCGATGGTTTACGATTTTCTGGAGCAGGGTCCGAAGCGGCAGGACGTGACCTTCCGACAGCTGGCGGCGACCGCAGCCCGGCTTTCGAATACCGGTGACAGCCTGCCATTCACCATCCGCATCACATCGGGTTTCCGCAGCCTTGCCGTCACCGCGCGAGCGGAAATCATCGCGGCCGAGCCCGGCCAGCCTGCCATTCTATTTTCCGCCCTCACCGATCAGGCCGCACCCGGCATGGCGGAATGCGCCCGGCGCATGATCGAAGGTTTCGACGACCCGGATATTCATATGGCGGTTCTGAACGGTGACAATGAGATTATCGCCGCCTCACCGGGTTTTTCGTCGCTCGGCATCACCCCGCACACCGCACGCACACTGGTGAGGATGGCCGCCGGCCAGTCCGGTCATCTCGTCAAGCGACCGGTGCCAACCGGCAAGGGCTATCTGCCCGCCGCCACCGGCCAGATCACGGCGTCGCCCGAACTGAACCTGATGTTCGTGGTCGAAACTGCGCTCGGTACACTCGATCCCGTCAATGGTTTTGCCGAAGACAAGCCGCAGGAAACGCCGGACGCCGCCCAGCCCGTTTCACCGGCTGCGGAAAGTCTGCCCGCTGTCGCAACAGCCGCCTCGTTCGATTCCGTGCTCGATGCCGTTGCCGGTATCGAGGATCTGGAAGAGGTGCAGGAACTGCCGTCCGATCCCGAAGACGGGGCGGCAGCCGAGCAGGATGAAAACGGCCTTCTGCCCCCGCCGGAAGAGGAAGCGGAGCTCCCGGCGATGCTTTCCGTGCAGGACGCCGATGCGGCTGCGAATGTGGCGATGACGGACGACATTGCCGATCTTTTCGAACTCGATGAGGATGAAGCAGAGGCTCCAACCGAGCGGGCAAACGCCGACGACCATGCCGAAGAGGTTATCGATGCAGCGAGTGTCGTATCCGCGGGCGATGAGATAGTCGAAACCACGACGGCGGAGGTTGCTCCAGCAGCGGACGAGAGGACCGCGGCGGAGACGGATGCCGCCGAAGAAGCGCGGCCTTTTGTCTTCAATGCCGGTGCGCGCGCTTCCCGTTTCGTCTGGAAAATCGATGCGGAAGGGCGTTTCAGCTCGATCTCGCATGAATTTGCAGAGGCCGTGGGCGCCAAGGCGGCTGCCGTGGAAGGCATGGGCTTTGCCGATGTTGCGGCCCTGTTCAATCTCGACCCCGATGGCAAGATTCGCGAGCTTCTCGGCCGGCGCGATACCTGGTCCGGCAAGACGATCCACTGGCCGGTGGAAGGCACATCGCTGATGGTGCCGATCGATCTTGCCGCCCTGCCCACCTATACGCGCTCCCGCGAATTCGACGGGTTCCGCGGTTTCGGTATCGTGCGCCTTGCCGATGCCACCGAAGACCCGCATGCCACGGGCCTCACCTTCCTGCAAACCGAAGAGACCTATCCGACGGAGGCGCTGCCGCAGCCCGCCATCGAGGATGAAAGCCACGAATTGCTGGCCTTTATCGATGAGGATGACGAGGCAGAAGAACAACACCACGATTATACCCCGCCGGAATTCGAAGCGCCGGTTGTAACGCCTGCGCTGGAGGCAACCTATTCCGACAAAGTCGTCCATCTGGAGGAGCGCCGTTCGCGTTCCCGCGAGGGCCTGACGGCAGGCGAGCAGGCCGCTTTCCGCGAAATCGGCCGTGCCCTGGCGCCGGCGGAGACGGAGACCGAGCCGGCTTCCGAGGAAAACCGGGAAACGGAGATCGCTTCCGCCGAGCAGGCCGTGCAGAACATCCAGCAGGGTATCGATGCACAGGCACAGGAAGAGACATTCGCCGATACGGAACACGACGGAAAGACGACCGAACCCGCGGAAGAAGACGATCTCTTCGCTGACTACGTTCGTGGCGAGCAGCCGACGGCCATTCGCGCATCGACGGATGAAAGCGGATCCGGGGAAATATCGGAAGCGGATGCTTACGAGCGGCCGGCGGCCGATATTGCCGCCGCCATGGTCAGCCCCTCCGTCCGTCCCGCGAATGCCTTGACGGCCGAGACGCTGGATCAGATGCCGGTTGCGCTTCTGGTGCATGCCGGCGACAGGCTGATCCACGCCAATCCGGATTTCCTGCGATTGACGGGCTATGGCTCCCTTTCCGAACTGGAAGAGGTCGGCGGTCTGGAAGCGCTGCTGCAACGGCAGGAGCTGGAGGACATGCCTGATAACGAAGGCGGCATGGTCGTCGTCAGCGCTGAAAACGACATCATCCCGGTCAAGGCACGTCTGCAATCCATCCGCTGGGAAGAAGCCAAGGCGCTGATGCTGTCGCTGGTGCCGCTGGAGGAAAAGCCGACGCCTGTTGCGGCCGCCAACGAAAATATCGCGGCCGGCGACGGCGAAAACGCGGAAGCAGGCAGTCTATCCCTGTTGCAGGGCGAGGTGGAGGAGCTGCATTCCATTCTGGAAACGGCCACCGACGGGGTGGTGCTTCTGGGAGACGAAGGCGAAATCCGTTCGCTCAACCGTTCCGCCAGCGCGCTGTTCAATTATGACAATGGCGAAATCGCCGGCAAGCCTTTCGTGACGCTGTTTGCCCATGAGAGCCAGCGTGCCGTGCTGGATTATCTTTCCGGCCTTGCCAATAACGGCGTCGCCAGCGTGCTGAATGACGGCCGCGAAGTGATCGGCCGTGAGGCGTCCGGCGGCTTCCTGCCGCTGTTCATGACCATCGGGCGGCTTAAATCCTCGCATGGCTATTGCGCCGTGATCCGCGACATCACCCAATGGAAGCGCACGGAAGAGGAACTGCGCAACGCCAAGCGGGCGGCGGAAACCGCCAATGCCCACAAGACCGATTTCCTTGCCCGCGTCAGCCACGAAATCCGCACGCCGCTCAATGCCATCATCGGCTTTGCCGATATGATGGCGACCGAACGTTTCGGACCGATCGGCCATCCGCGTTATGTGGAATATGCCAATGATATCGGTCGTTCCGGCCGGCATGTGCTCGATATCGTCAATGATCTGCTCGATATTTCCAAGATCGAGGCCGGGCAGATGGATGTGGACTTCATCGCCGTGCCGCTCAACGAAACGGTGGCCGAGGCGGTCTCGCTGGTGCAGCCGCAGGCCAACAACCAGCGTGTCATCATCCGCACCGCACTTGCGCAATCCGTGCCGCAGATCGTCGCGGACCTGCGCTCGATCAAGCAGATCGTGCTGAACATCCTGTCGAACGCCATCCGCTTCACGCCGTCCGGCGGCCAGATCGTGGTGTCCACCGCCTATGAGGCCAATGGCAGCGTGTCGCTGCGCATCCGCGATACCGGCATCGGCATGACCCGGGCGGAACTGGAGCAGGCCATGAAACCGTTCCGGCAGGTCGCGTCCTCGGGCAAACGTGTGCGCGGCGACGGCACCGGGCTCGGCCTGCCGCTGACCAAGGCGATGGTGGACGCCAACCGGGCGAATTTCTCCATCACCTCCACGCCGAATGAAGGCACGCTGGTGGAAATCACCTTTCCGTCGCAGCGGGTTCTTGCCAACTGAGGCCATGCGGGCGTAGCAATGCGGAAGCCGCCGGCACAATGGTTGCCGGTTGAGGCCTTTGCACGACAGTAGACTGGCATGTCCATGACGGTTTCCCTTCCGGCAACAAGACGCTTCTCGGTGTTGCCCATCGCGGCGGTCATCGTCGCGGCCATTGCCGCCATGCCCATTCTGGCAATTTTCTGGCTGGCGCTGACCGGCAGCACGGAAGGATGGCAACATCTTCTCGCCAATGTCCTGCCGCGCGCCGGGTTTCGCACCTTCCTGCTCTTGGGGATGACGGCCGCGACGACGGCATTTTTCGGCATTGTCTGCGCCTGGCTGGTCACCACATTCGAGTTCCCGCTGCGGCGGCTATTGTCCGCGGCGCTTGTCCTGCCGCTCGCCATTCCGTCCTACCTGGCGGCCTATGCGTTCGGCGAATTTCTCGACTTTACCGGCCCGGTGCAAAGCGCGTTGCGCGCCGCCTTCGGTTATCACAGCATCCGCGAATACTGGTTTCCGGACATCAGGTCGCTCGGCGGCGCTGTCATCGTTCTGAGTTCGGTACTCTATCCCTATGTTTATCTCTCGGCCCGCGCCGCCTTCTCCATGCAGGGGCGGTTTGCGGCCGAAGCGGCCCGCACGCTTGGCGCAAAACCGCTGAATGTGTTTTTCTCCGTGCAATTGCCGATGGCTCGGCCGGCCATCGCCATCGGGCTGTCGCTGGTCCTGATGGAGACGCTGAACGATATCGGCGCGGTTGAATATCTCGGCGTCCAGACGCTGACCTTCACCATTTACGAGACCTGGCTCAATCGCGGCAATCTCGCCAATGCGACGCAGATCGCCGCCGTCATCCTCATCATCGTCGGCGCGCTGATCGTCATCGAACGCAATGCCCGCGAAAAACAGCGCTTCGGTGCGCCGAAAGCGACAAGCATGGCGCAGCGTCACCGGCTGAAGGCGCTCACCGGCTGGCGGCGCTGGTGCGCCGGCCTGTTCTGCTTCGTGCCCGTTGCGAGCGGCTTTTTCATTCCAGTCATCGTGCTCGGCGGTTACGCCGCCAGGAGGCTTGACGCGCTGTTTGCGCCGAAACTTCTGAAAGCACTTGGGCACAGTCTCGAAGTCTCGTTTTCCGCCGCCTTCGTGACGCTGATTGCCGCTTTTGTGTTTTCTTATGCCATCCGCACCGAGCGCTCGCGCACGTCGAAGGTGGCCGCCCGCTTCGGCTCCATGGGCTATGGCGTGCCGGGAACGGTGCTCGCCATCGGCGTCCTCATTCCGCTGGCAAGCCTCGACAATGGCGTCGACGGCTTCATCCGCGCACATTTCGGTTTTTCCACCGGGCTGCTGCTCTCCGGCACCGCCTTCGCCATCATCTATGCGCATGCCGTGCGCTTCATGACCATGGCGGAAGGCACGCTGGATGCCGGTTTCCAGAAGCTTTCGCCGCATATCGACATGGCCTCACGAACGCTTGGACGCAACCGGGCGCAGACGCTGTTCAAGGTATTGTTGCCGAACATGCGGCCGGCAGCGCTGACCGCCTTTCTTCTGGTTCTGATCGAATCCATGAAGGAACTTCCGGCCACCATCCTGCTCCGGCCTTTCGGTTTCAACACGCTGGCCACGCTGGTTTATGAGGATGCCTCCCGATCAAGGGTGCAGGATGCCGCCGTACCGGCGATCATCATCATTCTCGCCGGGCTCATTCCCGTGCTGCTCGTCTCGAAATCGATGGATCATCCGGAAAACCGCTGAAAGGCATGGCGATGGCGGCAAAAAGAAAGGCGGCCCTGCGGCCGCCTGGATGAGTTGTGCTTTTTCAACGAGAGAAAGGGGGACAACCTCGCGATATGGAAATTATCAATCCCGGCCATCAGAAATTTGACAGCCCTGCGTTGGGTTTACTTTCCGCCAACTCCTATTAACAAGCGGTTAAAACCAAAATCGAGCAATTACCGACGAAAATTCCTATTCTGAGACCGTAAAGCGCCGAAACTAAATTAAAAGCTTCTAATTTCATCATGATTTCAACAGTAACGCGAAGAAATCGAAACAGGACTTTAGATCAGTGTCGCGCAGCTGCGTGTTCGTCGCGCATCCGCTGCAACTCGGTACGCTTGGAGGCGATGGATGCGACGATCACGCCGATGGTCACAAGTCCGATCAGGATCGTGCAGATGGCGTTGATTTCCGGTGTCACACCGAGGCGCACCTGCGAATAGATCTTGATCGGCAGCGTCGTCGCACCGGGACCAGTGGCGAAGCTGGCGATGACGAGATCATCGAGCGACAGCGTGAAGGCCAGCATCCAGCCGGCAATAACGGCCGGGAAGATCAGCGGCAGGGTGATGCGGAAGAAGGTCTTGACCGGCGGGCAGCCGAGATCGAGCGCGGCTTCCTCGAGACTGCGATCGAAGGTTAAAAGACGCGACTGCACGACGATCGCCACATAACACATGGTGAAGGTGGTGTGGGCGATGACCACCGTCCAGAAGCCGCGATCCACCCCGACGGCCACAAAGAGCAGCAGCAGCGACAGGCCGGTGATGACCTCCGGCATGACGAGCGGCGCATAGATCATGCCGGAAAACAGCACGCGTCCCGGGAAGCGGGCAAAGCGGGTGAGCGACAGCGCCGCCAGCGTGCCGAGGATGGTGCCGATGGTGGCGCTGAGTATACCGACGCGCAGCGTCACCCAGGCGGCATCCATCAGCCCCTCATTCGACCACATGGAGCGATACCATTGCAGCGAGAAGCCGCCCCAGACGGTGACGAGCTTGGAGGCGTTGAAGGAATAAACAATCAGGATGACGATCGGGATATAAAGAAAGGCAAAACCGAGGGTGAGGACGGTAATGTCGAATTTTCCGCGCTTCATGGCCTCACCCCACCTTTTTCTGCTGGTTCTGGAAGATGGCGATGGGCACCACCAGCAACAGCAGAAGCAGCACGGCGACGGCGGATGCCAGGGGCCAGTCGCGATTGCCGAAGAATTCGGTCCACAGCGTCTTGCCGATCATCAGCGTCTGCGCGCCGCCCAGGAGATCGGGGATGACGAATTCGCCCGTTATCGGGATGAAGCAGATCATCGACCCGGCCACGACGCCCGGCAGCGACAGCGGGAAGGTGATTTTCCAGAAGGCCTTCCATGGCGGGCAACCGAGATCGGCCGCCGCTTCCAGAAGCGTATTGTCGAGCTTTTCCAGCGCCGAATAAAGCGGCAGCACCATGAAGGGCAGATAGGAATAAACGATGCCGATGAAGATCGCCGTCTCGGTGCGGAAGATATTGACCTGCTGGTCCGGCCCGAGAAGACCGATCGACTGGAAAAGCACCGTCAGCAGGCCTTCGGGCTTCAGAATGCCGATCCAGGCGTAAACGCGGATCAGGAACGAGGTCCAGAACGGCAGGATGACCAGCATCACCAGCGTCGGGCGGATGGATGACGGCGCGCGCGCCATGGCCAGCGCCATGGGATAACCGATCAGCAGCAACAGGAAGGTGGAGATGAAGGCGATGCGCAGCGACGACAGATAGGCGTCGATGTAGAGCGGATCTTCCGTCAGGAACAGGTAGTTCTCGAAATCCAGTTCGGAGAAGAACGCTCCGAGCTTCGAAAATCCTTCGAAGACCGGCGTATAGGGCGGCATGGAGATCGCTGTATCCGACAGCGATATCTTGAGAATGATGAAAAACGGCGCGGCGAAGAACAGCAGCAGCCAGAAATAGGGAACCGCGACGACCAGCCAGCGCCAGGGGCTTTGCCGGTTTTCGGGAGTGGTGATCGCCATCGAAGCCTCCCTCAGCGCGTCAGGACGAGGCCGGAATCCGGCTTCCAGTTCAGCCACACCATGTCGCCGAAGGTGATCGGGCGATCAACGAGACGCGAGACATTCGCCTGCGCGGCGCGGAGGACGCGGCCATCGGCAAGCTTGACGATGAAGACCGAGAAGTCGCCGAGATAACCGATGTCCCAGACTTCGCCATAGGCGGAGTTGACGCTGCTGTCGGCGGGCTGGTCGAGCGAGATGCGAACCTTTTCCGGGCGGATGGCGTAAGCAACCTGACTGCCGGTTGCGGCGGCACATTCCTGCTCCACCGCCACCTTCAGCCCTTCACAATCCAGCGTCACCAGGCCGGGCTTGCCGATATCCGAGGCATTGTCGACGACCTTCGCGTCGAAAATATTGATGTCGCCGATGAAGTCGGCCACGTAGCGGCTGTTGGGCGCCTCATAGATCTCGGCGGGTGTCGCCACCTGCACGACGATGCCCTTGTCCATGACCGCGATGCGGTCCGACACCGTCATCGCCTCTTCCTGATCGTGGGTGACGATGAGGAAGGTGAGGCCGAGATTGGTCTGGATGTCCATCAGTTCGAACTGCGTTTCCTCGCGCAGTTTCTTGTCGAGCGCGCCCAGCGGCTCATCGAGAAGAAGCACCTTCGGCCGCTTGGCGAGCGAACGGGCGAGCGCCACGCGCTGCCGCTGGCCGCCGGAGAGCTGGCTGGGCTTGCGTTTGGCAAATTCCGTGAGCTTGACGAGGCGCAGCATTTCCTCGACGCGGGCGGCGATGTCCGCCTTGGGCAGACCGTCCTGCTCCAGACCAAAAGCAACGTTCTTTTCCACCGACATATGCGGGAAAAGCGCATAGGACTGGAACATCATGTTGGTGGGGCGCTTATAGGGCGGAACGCCGGAAATATCCTTGCCCTGCAGCAGGATGCGGCCTTCCGTCGGTTCCTCGAAACCGGCGAGCATGCGCATCAGCGTGGTCTTGCCGCAGCCGGAGGGACCGAGCAGCGAGAAGAACTCGCGCTCGTAAATATCGAGCGTCAGATTGTTGACGGCGACAAAATCGCCAAAACGTTTGGTGACGTTTTCAAAGCGGATGAAGGGCACCGCATCGGGATTGTCCCAAGGGCTAAATTTGCGTTTGACCGGCCCCAGAGTTTTCGCCATTCACCCTACCCTCAAATCCCGTTGGTCTTTCGATCGATGCTTCGGGGCGGGCGACACCGGCAGGTCACGGGACCTGCCGGCAAAGGATCAGAGAAACAGGCCCGCCGGCCGTTCCTCAACCAGCGGGCGGAGCTCTTAGCTGCCGGTCTTGATCTGCGTCCAGACGCGGTTCAGCACACGCTGCTCCTTCGGTCCGTAGGGCGAGATGGTGAAGAGTTTCTTCATCGTCTCGGCATCGGGGTAAACCGCCGGGTTCTTGGCGACGGACTCGTCCATCAGCGCCTGCGAAGCAAGGTTGCCATTGGCGTATTGAACATAGTTGGACGCCTTGGCGATGACTTCCGGCCGCATCAGATAATTGATGAAGGCGTGCGCTTCCTCGACATTCTTGGCATCCGCCGGGATGGCAAGGTTGTCGAACCACATATAGGTGCCTTCCTTCGGGATGACGTAGTTCACCTCGACGCCGTTCTTGGCTTCCTCGGCGCGGCTCTTCGCCTGCAGGATATCGCCCGACCAGCCGATGGTGATGCAGCTGTCGCCATTGGCGAGTTCATCGATATAGGCGGAGGAGTTGAAGGTCTTCACATAGGGGCGGATCTTCATATAGACATCGCCGCCAGCTTCCAGATCGGCCGTCTCCTTGCTGTCGGGATTCTTGCCGAGATAGTTCATGGCAATTGCGAAGGTCTCGTCCGACGCATCGAGAATATTGACACCGCAGGATTTCAGCTTTTCGGCGTTTTCCGGCTTGAAGAGAATATCCCAGCTGTCGACCGGAACATCGCCGAGCGCTGCCTTCACCTTGGCGACGTTATAACCGATGCCGGTGGTGCCCCACATGTAGTTCACGGCATATTCGTTGCCGGGGTCGTATTTCGCCAGGCGCTCGGAGACCTCCGGCCACATGTTCTTCAGATTCGGCAACTTGGACTTGTCGAGTTTCTGGAACACGCCGGCATTGATCTGTCGGGCGAGGAAGGGCCCGGTCGGCACCACGACATCATAACCGGAGCTGCCGGCCAGAAGCTTGGTTTCCACAAGCTCGTTGCTGTCGAAGACGTCATAGACGACCTTGATGCCGGTTTCCTTGGTGAAATCGGCAAGGATCGATTCGTCGATATAATCCGACCAGTTATAGACGTGGACGACCTTCTCCTGGGCCATTGCCGAGCCTGCTGCAACGAGCGCGGTGGTGAGAGCCAAGGTCAGGCGGAGAGAACGGTTTTTCATGATGTCTCCTGTTAACGCATCCTCACGGTGGGAGCGTGATCCCCTTTTTTTGGAGAGACTAGAAAGGAAAACAAAAGGGAGCAAGCGGGAAATGTGCAGCACAGCATTTTCAACCAAATGTGTTCCGGCCATAAAAAAGCGGATGGAAACGCCTACTGGAAGTCGAAAACGCTGAGACCGGTGACCATTTCATCCAGCCCGAGCGGCCGTGTGAGCGGCGCTTCGGCCCGCGACAGACAGCCCTGCCTTTCGCACAGCCGGCACGAAGGACCGATGGCGACGGGCGCGGCGCCCGAGGCGGCGGGGCCATAGACGGTGTCTCCGGCCTGGGCGAGATCACAGCCGAGAAGCACGGCCGTTCGCCGCACCCTTTCGCCGAACCCCGCCTGCGGGCCTTCGAGCGTGCGCGAAACGGTCAGGAAAGCGTCGCCATCCGGCATCTCCACCGCCTCCACCAGCACCTGCCCCGGCTGGGCGAAAGCGGCATGGATATTGAGCCGCGGACAGAGGCCGCCAAAACGCGCCCTCGGGAAGCCGCCGGCCCCGGCGAGGCGGAACCGGTTGCCGGCATTGTCGATCTCCATCAGGAAAAACGGGATCGCCGCGGCTGACGGCCGTTGCAGGCTGACAAGACGGTTGGCTGCCTGTTCGAAAGAGACGTTGAAGCGCGACCGCAAAACCTCGAGATCGTATTTCGCCCGCTGGGCGGCGGCAAGGAACGCGCCATAAGGCATCATCAACGCATGGGCGGCGTAACGCGCCAGCTCGAAGCGGGCGATGCGCCTTGCCTCCTCCCCTTTCAGACCGAGCCCTTCAAGCTCCGAACCGATTTCTTCGCGAAGCGCCAGAAGACAGGTCTCCATGGCCATTTCCCGCAATTGGTCCGGCTGCGACAGGCGTTCGGATAAAAACAGCCGCATGGAATGACGGTCATAACGCCGCCTGAGATTCGGCATGGCATGAACCGGCAGGGTTCTGACGACGATGCCATGGTTTTTCTGAAGCCATGCCCTCAGCCCGGAGGCGAGATCGTCGCCCGCCGACAGGTATTTGTGGAGCTCTTCCGCCGCCGCGTCGATGGCATGGAAATAGGCCGGCCGGTTCTCGAAGACATGGCGCACCTCGTCAATCGGCAGACGGGTGGAGGAGAGCGCCGTCTCATGCCCCTCCCGCGCCAGAAGATCGGAGAGATCGGAAAGGCGCTGCGCCTGCTCCCTATAGGCCCGGTAAAGCTTGAGGACACCGCTTGCCGCATTGGGCGCGGCATCGGCAACCTCGATCAGTTCCTGCGGCGACGGTACCTCACCGACCAGCAGCGGATCGGCGAAGACCTCGCGTAGCTGCCCGGCGGAACCGGCGCTTTCGCCCTGCAGGTCGTCCAGATCGACCTTGTAGACGGAGGCAAGCTTCAAAAGCAGCTGTACGGTGAGCGGCCGCTGGTTGCGTTCGATGAGATTGAGGTAGGACGGCGAGATCGCCAGCGCCTCGGCCATGGCCGTCTGCGTCAGCGCGAGGCCGTTGCGAATGCGGCGCACGCGCGGGCCAGCAAAAATCTTGTTTTCCGACACAGTATCGTCCCTCCATCCCCGTCAACTCATACAAGCCTGTTACAAACTCATCGGCTCAAAGGCTTTTACAAAATTTACAATTTTACAGCTCCATCCTGTCACGCACTCTACAGGATAACCTCTTTCAAGTCACTGTTTTTATGTTTGTTCTGGCGCTAAAACCTCGAAAAATGTAAATGTAGTCACATCAAACGGCGCCACATGATGTTGAAGAGGGCCCGTTACGGAAACCGCATTTATCATGGGAGAGAGAAGTATGACGGATTTTTACAAACTTGTTCCGGGCGCACCGCAGGGACGTTTCGACGGCATCGAGCGCGCCTACACCGCCGCCGACGTGGAGCGGCTGCGCGGCTCGGTCGAAATCCGTCATTCGCTGGCCGAAATGGGCGCGAACCGGCTGTGGAAGCTGATCAACGAGGAAAATTTCGTCAACGCGCTCGGCGCGCTTTCCGGCAACCAGGCCATGCAGATGGTTCGCGCCGGGCTGAAGGCGATCTATCTCTCGGGCTGGCAGGTTGCGGCGGACGCCAACACGGCATCGGCCATGTATCCGGACCAGTCGCTTTATCCGGCCAATGCGGCGCCTGAGCTTGCCAAGCGTATCAACCGTACCCTGCAGCGCGCCGACCAGATCGAGACGGCGGAAGGCAAGGGCCTTTCGGTCGACACCTGGTTCGCACCGATCGTTGCCGATGCGGAGGCCGGTTTCGGCGGACCGCTCAACGCCTTCGAAATCATGAAGGCCTTTATCGAGGCAGGTGCTGCGGGTGTTCATTATGAAGACCAGCTGGCATCGGAAAAGAAATGCGGTCATCTCGGCGGCAAGGTTCTGATCCCGACGGCGGCGCATATTCGCAACCTGACGGCGGCGCGGCTTGCGGCTGATGTCATGGGTGTGCCGACTCTGGTTATCGCCCGCACGGATGCGGAGGCCGCCAAGCTTCTGACCTCTGACATCGACGAGCGCGACCAGCCCTTCGTGGATTACGATGCCGGCCGCACCGTCGAGGGTTTCTATCAGGTCAAGAACGGTCTTGAGCCCTGCATTGCCCGCGCGGTAGCCTATGCGCCCTATTGCGACCTGATCTGGTGCGAAACATCCAAGCCGGATCTGGAACAGGCGCGCAGGTTTGCGGAAGGCGTGCACAAGGTGCATCCGGGCAAGAAGCTCGCCTACAATTGCTCGCCGTCGTTCAACTGGAAAAAGAACCTCGACGACGCGACGATTGCCAAGTTCCAGCGCGAGCTGGGCGCGATGGGTTACAAGTTCCAGTTCATCACGCTGGCCGGTTTCCACCAGCTGAATTTCGGCATGTTCGAACTGGCGCGCGGTTACAAGGACCGGCAGATGGCTGCTTATTCCGAGCTTCAGGAAGCGGAATTCGCAGCCGAGGCCAATGGCTACACCGCCACCAAGCATCAGCGCGAAGTCGGCACCGGCTATTTCGACGCCGTGTCCCTGGCGATCTCGGGCGGCACGTCTTCGACCACCGCCATGAAGGAATCCACCGAGCACGACCAGTTCCGCCCGGCGGCCGAATAAAATCGAAAAACTGCCCTTCCCGATGACGGGAAGGGCTTGCAAACCGGATCAAGAACCCCAACCAATAATGAGAGGAGAAATGCCATGAATGCCCATAACCCCATCAAGACCCACGTCAAGGAACGCGCCGAGGAACAGTCCTCCGCCATGACGCAGGATCAGCAGGCCGCCATCCGCATGCTGGCCAACGATCTGCACCGCCTCAACCAGGCCGTCATGAAAGCGGTTGAGGCCGGCGTTTCCGTCGAGCTGGTCCGCTCGGCCCGCCACCATGGCGGCGGCGGCAACTGGGGGGATCTGCTTATCCCTGTCATCGTCGCGCAGGGGCGTGACGCCGCCTGAAACGAAAGACCGGAACATCATAATCGATGTTCCGGCCCCCCAAACACTTAACAAAAGCGCCTAGCGTGCTCCAGCTTAGAAACTCGCCGATACGGAAACACCGACGCTGACATTCACGCCCATTGCCTCTGCATTGCCCTGTAATTCAGGCGCATACGGAGCGAAGGAGGCAATTTGCGTCAAGGGAATGGGATTTAGAATAGTTGGAGATTCCCAAGCCAATTGCATCGCTACGCCTCCGATGAGCTTATCCCAACCGGCGATTTTTGTATCGGAAGCCGCTGGCACATAGGCTCCCACGGCTTTGGAGAGCTGTTCAGCCACAACCAAGGCAAGTGCCTTGCTTACGCCCGCATAGAAGATTTTTACGGCCTCTTCCGGTGTTCCTGCTGCTGACATCGCATTTACATATGACGCTGAAATTATCATGGCGACCTCAACCTAAAGGAGTTAAATTTACAAAGGCAACCTATGGCTATTCAGGCCCATGTGCAACTATAAATTATTTATCAAAAATTATGCAATCAAAGGTAATTGCAACTATGCGGGGCGGCTCTTGTGCCCGGCATATAAATCGGAATGGCTCTTGATCAGACGGGTCATCCGATCCGCCACCGTCCTGATATCACGGCGGTGGCGATCGTCATTGTTCATGACGATCCATTGATTGTGGCGAAGGGTTTCCAGCTCGTCACCTTCCCGAACGAGGCGCGCATCCGCGTCACCCACGAAACAGGGAAGCACGGCGACCCCCGCCCCGGCCAGCACCAGATCGAGAAGCGCCGTCGGCCGGTTCACCGTTACCACGATCTCGTTGTTACGATTTTCATGCGGCCAGCGCAGATAGGTTGAAATAGCGTTTTCCTCCGCCACCGCCAGCCACCGATCAGCAACGGAAGCGGCGGCATTGCGCAGCCTGTAGGGCGCATAGGCCACCTCCCCCGTTTTGATGGCGGCAAGGTTCTTTTCCTGCGGCTCGAAAGCGCGAATGCCGATATCGTTTTCGCGATGGGTGAGAGACGCCCTCTGTTCGGCAATGAACAGGTCGATGCGGAAATCATCGCGGTCGGTGCAGATGGCGGAGAAGTTGCCGGTCATGAGCCAGGCGTTCCAGGTGCCGACGGCGATGCGCACGACGGAAGAGGCCGACGACGCCTTCTGCCATCCCTCGATGTCCCTTGCCGCATTCTCCATCGCCTGAAGCCGGTCAAACAGCGTACGACCATCCGCCGTCAGGGCGTATCCCGTCTGGCTGCGCTGGAACAGCGCCTTGCCGATACGCTCCTCCAGCTCGACCATGCGCCGCCCCACCGTCGCGGGGCTCAAGCCCGTCAGCGCCGCAGCACCCGTCAGGCCGCCGCTGCGTGACACATCGAGGAAAAGCTGGTAGGAATCCCAGGTGACGTTTTTCATCGGTGAAAAATGTAGCGCATTTTCTTGCGCAGATAAATCAAAAAACGGCGCGCATCATGGCCCTCCGCATTAGAAGGAGAGCGACATGCACGCGATTTTTGCAGCACGGGCCATCATCGAAAACCGTCAGCCGCGCACACGGCGCGAAGCCATTCTGCAGGAAGAGAAATTTTATGCCGATATGGCGCAGGCATCTCGGCCGTCGCGGTTTTTCAGCGCACTTATGAGCTGGATGAGGGCAAAGAGCCGCCGATCAATAAACGAGGGCGATCAGGGCTGCCAGAGCGCCGGCTGCGATGAGGCTCAGGCGAAAGGCCAGTTGCCTGCTGTCGTTATCAGCGCGGGCGATGGCAATGGCGCGAGGGCGGCGATGTGCGGATCTGTTCATGCGCGGGTTCCTGACGAAAAACTCAACCGACCCATGCCCTGTTGAGGGCCTCCAGCAGGACATCATGTGCAGCGGGATCATTGAGCGATCCGGCCTTGCTGGCATTTGGTCAGGATGACTCCGCGCCCGTTAACAAGGCATTAACGGGCGTGGCCTCACGCGAATTCCCCGGCCGCCTGCCCGGAGGCCCATGCCCACTGGAAATTATAACCGCCGAGCCAGCCGGTCACATCGACACATTCGCCGATGAAATAGAGGCCGGGTAAGGATTTCGCCGCCATGCTGCGGGAATCGAGACCGGTCGTATCAACGCCGCCGAGCGTGACTTCCGCCGTGCGATAACCTTCCGAACCGGCGGGCTTGATCTGCCAGTCCTGCACCTCGCCCGCCAGCTTCGCCAGAGCCTTGTCGGACATATCCGCCAGATGACCGCTGAGGCCGGATTGTTCGACAACGTGCTGGGCGAGCCGTTTCGGCAGGATTTCCGACAGAGCCGTCTGGGGCGACTGGCGGCCGTTCTTCTGTTTCGCCTGCTTCAGCAGCGCGGCTATATCGCGATGCGGCTCGAGCTTCAGCCGGACCACATCACCCTCGCGCCAGTAGGATGAGATTTGCAGGATGGAAGGGCCGCTTAAACCGCGATGCGTAAAGAGCAGCGCTTCCTCAAACGAGGTCTTGCCATGGAAAACCTCGGACGGAACCGCGACGCCGGCAAGCGGGCTCAGTTTTTCCAGCGAGGCGGGATCAAGCGTCAGCGGCACGAGGCCCGGACGAGTCTCGATGAGCTTGAGGCCGAACTGTTCGGCGATCTGGTAGGCGAAACCGGTCGCGCCCATTTTCGGGATCGACTTGCCACCCGTCGCCACAATGAGGCTTTCCGCCTCGATGACGCCGCCTGATGTCGTGACGCGAAAACGGGCTCCATCATGGGTGACGGCCGAAACTGACGTTTCGAGCCGCAGCTTCGCATTCACCGCCTGCATTTCGCCAAGCAGCATGCGGATGATGTCCTTGGCGCTGTCGTCACAGAAGAGCTGGCCGAGCGTCTTTTCATGCCAGCCGATGCGGTGTTTTTCGACAAGGGCGATGAAATCACGCGGCGTATAACGGGCGAGCGCGGATTTGGCGAAATGTGGGTTGGCGGAGAGATAATTCTTCGGCCCGGCATGGATATTGGTGAAGTTGCAGCGGCCGCCGCCGGAGATGCGGATCTTTTCGCCCGGCGCCTTCGCATGGTCGAGAATGACGACGGAGCGGCCGCGCTGGCCGGCGCGGATGGCGCACATCATGCCGGCGGCGCCCGCCCCCAAAATCAGCACGTCACATTTCTCTGTCATCATTCCATCCGATCCGTTTCCTTTCCTCTTTTCGAAGTGCCGCCGCTTGTCAATGGCGCTTTCCCCCTCGCCAATTGCCAAACTACGGTTATGATGGCGTCAGTCGAAACACAGACCCGGTGATACATGCCCGCCAAGAAAACCATGCTCCGCCCGAAGAAACAGGCAACCATGGCAAAGACACCTCCCCTCGACCTCTCCTCCCCCCGTGGCGTTTCCTCCTGGCGCGAAGCCGCGCAATGGCTGCGGGCGCGCGGGATCGAAGACATAGAATGCATCACGCCCGATCTTGCCGGCGTTCCGCGCGGCAAGATGATGCCGACGGCGAAGTTCACGGGCGATACCTCGCTTGCTTTGCCATCCGCGCTCTACCGCCATACGATATCAGGCGAATATCCCGACGAGACCGCGAATTTCCGTTACGAGCCGCGCGACAGCGACCTGAAGCTGGTGCCCGATCTTTCCACCCTTTCCGTGGTGCCCTGGGAAACGGACCCGACCGCGCAGGTGATCTGCGACGTAGTGGACGCCGAAGGCAATTTCGTGCCCTACACGCCGCGCAACGTGCTGAAGAACGTGCTTTCGCTCTATACCGAAAAGGGCTGGAAGCCGGTTGTTGCGCCGGAAATTGAATTCTACCTCGTCGCCATGAATGACGACCCGGACTATCCGCTGCATCCGCCGAAGGGCCGGTCCGGCCGCTCCATCGTCGGCGGGCAGAGCTATTCCATCGCCGGCATCAACGAGTTCGACGAGCTGATCGACGACATCTACCATTTCTCCGAAAAACAGGGTCTCGAGATCGACACGCTGATCCATGAGGAAGGCCCGGCGCAGCTTGAGATCAACCTGCGCCATGGCGACCCGATCGAGCTTGCCGACCAGGTGTTCCTGTTCAAGCGCACCATCCGCGAAGCGGCGCTGAAGCATGGCATTTACGCCACTTTCATGGCCAAGCCCATGCAGGGCCAGCCGGGTTCGGCCATGCACATCCACCAGTCGGTGGTGGAAATCGACAGCGGCCGCAATATCTTCTCCAATGCCGACGGCAGCCCTTCGAAAGAATTCTTCTCCTTCGTGGGCGGCATGCAGCGTTATGTTCCGAACGCCCTTGTCATGCTGGCGCCCTATGTGAATTCCTATCGTCGCCTGACGCCCGACATGGCCTGCCCGGTCAACAATGCCTGGGGTTACGACAACCGCACGACCGCCTTCCGCGTGCCGATTTCCGGTCCGCAGGCGCGGCGCGTCGAAAACCGCCTGCCGAGTTCGGACGCCAATCCCTATCTGGCGCTTGCCGCCTCGCTCGGCTGCGGCTGGCTCGGCATCGTCAACAATATCGAGCCGACCGAACCTACCGCCGATACCGCCAATGAGGGTTCCATCGAATTGCCGCGCGGTCTTCTGGAAGCCGTGGCGCTGCTGGAAGGCGAAGAGCAGTTCGACCGGGTGTTCGGCCATGAATTCGTGGGCCTTTATGCCGGCCTGAAACGCGGGGAGTTCGAGACCTTCATGCAGGTCATCAGCCCCTGGGAGCGCGAGTTCCTGCTTCTCAACGTGTGAGGGACCACGAGCATGACATGGCAAAGCCCGATTGCGCCGGGAATTTCCTGGTATCAGGCAACCGTCGGCGAGCGACCGGACTATCCTGCCCTCGACGGGTCAAAAGAGGTTGATGTCGCAATCATCGGCGGCGGTTATACCGGTCTTCAGGCCGCCTGCAACCTCGCCGAAAACGGCGTCTCCGTCGCCCTCGTCGAAGCGCATCGTTTCGGTGACGGCGCTTCCGGCCGCAATGGCGGGCAATTCGGCACCGGCCAGCGTTCCTTCCCCGACGAGATGGAAGAAGAGATCGGCTTCGAGCAATCGAAGCTGCTGTTCGACATTGCCGAGGACGCCAAGAATTACGTGCGCGGTTTCGCCGTCAATCGCGGCATCGACATGGAATATCTTCCCGGGCAGCTCTATGTGGCGCACAAGGCGGCTTACGAGGACGATTATCGCCGAAGCGTCGATGCGATGAACAATCGCTACGGCTATCCGTATATTTCCTACATGGAGCGTGGCGAGGCGCGCAAACGCGTCGGTTCCACCCATTATTTCGGCGGCACGCGCGATACCGGCACCGGCCACATTCACCCGCTGAAGCTGCTCGTCGGGCTGGCGAAGGCGGCGCAAGCGGCAGGCGCCGCCATTCATGAAATGACCCCCGCCAAGTCCATCCGGCAAGCGGGCGGCAAGACCGTCATCGAAACGCCCTTCGGCACGATCACCGCGCCACGCGTGCTGATCGCCACCAATGCCTATATCGGCAATCTGGAACCGGTGACCGCCGCCCATATCATGCCGATCCGTTCCTTCATCGGCGCCACCGTGCCGCTGGATGCGTTTCCCGACATTATTCCCGACCGGGAGGCCGTGGCGGATTCGCGGTTCGTGGTGCGCTATTTCCGCAAGACGGCGGATAACCGGCTGCTGTTCGGCGGGCGCGAAGCCTATACGGCGGATACGCCGCGCGATATTTCCAGCCACATCCGCCGGCAGATCGCGGAAATCTATCCTGCGCTGAAAGATATAGAGATCAGCCATTCCTGGGGCGGCTCCGTCGGCATTACCCTGCCGCGCAAAGTTTTCGTGCGCGAGGTCATGCCCGGCGTCACCTCCATCGGCGGTTATTCCGGCCATGGGGTGATGCTGTCGAATTATTGCGGCAAGCTCTATGCCGATCTCGTTCTCGGCAAAAAGGACATGCTGGCGCCCTTCGCGCAGCTGAAGGTGCCGTCTTTCCCCGGCGGGGCGTCGCTGCGCGCGCCGCTGCTTTTCCTGGCGCTTTCCTGGTACGCGTTGCGAGACAGGTTTTAGGCCAATGTTTACAGACTGTTGCCGGCGGCGGACGAGTTGGCGGAAGCAAAATTCATAATTTCACATAACTGAGTCTGGCATTTTTAAATCGATTAGATTATTGATGCCCCCAACCCTTGAAGATCGAGAGAATCGATATGAGCAGTCAGATCATTCCTGTTGAACCTTTTGATTGTGTCGTTTTCGGCGGCACGGGCGATCTTGCCGAGCGCAAGCTTCTGCCGGCCCTTTATCACCGGCAGGTCGAAGGCCAGTTCACGGAGCCGACCCGCATCATCGGTGCGTCGCGCTCGGTCATGACCCATGAGGAATATCGCAAATTCGCGCAGGACGCGCTGAAGGAGCACCTGAAGGCCGGCGAATATGACGATGCGCAGGTTGCAATCTTCCTGAACAGGCTTTTCTACGTGCCAGTCGATGCCAAGGGCAACAATGGCTGGGATGTGCTGAAGAAGCTGCTGGACGAGGGCAAGGAGCGCGTGCGCGCCTTCTATCTGGCCGTAGCACCCGGTATTTTCGGCGATATTGCCGACAAGATCCGCGAGCACAAGCTCATCACCCGCTCGACCCGCATCGTCGTTGAAAAGCCGATCGGCCGCGATCTGGCTTCCGCACAGGAACTGAACGACACCATCGGCCACGTCTTCAAGGAAGAGCAGATCTTCCGCATCGACCACTATCTCGGCAAGGAGACGGTGCAGAACCTGATGGCGCTGCGTTTCGCCAATGCGCTTTACGAGCCGCTGTGGAACTCCGCCCATATCGACCACGTGCAGATCACCGTTGCCGAAGCGGTCGGCCTTGAAGGCCGCGCCGGTTATTACGACAAGGCCGGCGCGCTGCGCGACATGGTGCAGAACCATATCCTGCAGCTGCTTTGCCTTGTCGCCATGGAGCCGCCGGCATCCATGAATGCCGAAGCCGTGCGTGACGAAAAGCTCAAGGTCCTGCGCTCGCTGAAGCCGATCGACACCAGCAATGTCGAAAAGCTGACCGTGCGCGGCCAGTACCGCGCCGGCGCTTCCGCTGGCGGCCCGGTCAAGGGTTATCTGGAAGAGCTGGAAGGCGGCGTTTCCAACACCGAGACCTTCGTCGCCATCAAGGCTGAAATCGCCAACTGGCGCTGGGCCGGTGTTCCCTTCTACATCCGCACCGGCAAACGCCTCGCGACCCGCGTTTCGGAAATCGTCGTCACCTTCAAGCAGATCCCGCATTCGATCTTCGACGATGCGGCCGGCAAGATCGAGGCCAACAAGCTGGTCATTCGCCTGCAGCCGGATGAGGGCGTCAAGCAGTCTCTGCTCATCAAGGACCCCGGCCCGGGCGGCATGCGGCTGCGTCAGGTCTCGCTCGACATGAGCTTTGCCGAAGCCTTCAACGTGCGCAGCCCCGATGCCTATGAGCGGCTGTTGATGGACACCATCCGCTCCAACCAGACGCTGTTCATGCGCCGCGACGAGGTCGAGGCCGCATGGGACTGGATCGACCCCATTCTCAAGAGCTGGGAAGATCTGGGACAGGGTGTGCAGGGTTATACCGCCGGCACCTGGGGTCCGAGCGGCTCGATTGCGCTGATCGAGCGTGACGGCCGCACCTGGCACGATGCCGACTGAGGGCCCGGCGATGAGCGAAACGATCCACGTCTTCGACACCGCCGCCGAACTGGCAACCGCTCTTTCGGCGGAGGTTGCCAAACGCCTTGATGCGGCAACCAAGGATCGCGGTGCGGCAAGCATTGCCGTATCCGGCGGTTCGACGCCCAAGCTGTTCTTTCAGGCGCTTTCCAAGCACGATCTCGATTGGCCCAATATCAGCGTGACGCTGGTGGATGAGCGTTTCGTGCCGCCGGAAAGCGACCGTTCGAACCACCGCCTCGTTGCCGAGAACCTTTTGCAGGACAAGGCGAAGGCGGCTTATTTCGTGCCGCTGTTCCAGCCGGCGGCCTCGCCGGAGGATGCGGCGACGCTTGCGACCGTCAAGACCGAGGCGATCTGCGACCCGTTCGATGTCGTCATTCTCGGCATGGGAACGGATGGCCACACGGCATCGTTCTTCCCCGGTGGAGACAATCTCTACGAAGCGCTGGACCTTGATGAACCGCGCGGCGTCCTGACCATGGCGGCGGAGAATGCGGGAGAGGAGCGGTTGACCTTCAACTTCTCCAGCCTGCACGATGCCGATTTTCTGGTGCTCCATATCGAAGGTGCTGCCAAGAAGGCGACGCTGGAGAAGGCGCAGTCGGGCGAGGATGAGGATGAAATGCCGATCCGCGCCGTGCTGAACCGGGCAGAAACGCCTGTGGATATATACTGGGCGCCCTAAGCCACGCCACCGCCGCGACCTGCGGCCGGCGAAAAGCGCCCCGAAGACATGAAGACTGAAACACGACAACCGGCCGTTCACCTCCCGGAACGCCGGTTGCCGACCAACGAACAGGATGAACGCCCATGTCCGCCGATTCCCGCATTCAGGCCATCACCGCCCGCATCGTCGAACGTTCCAAGCCCTACCGCGAGACCTATCTCGAGCGGCTGCGGCTGCAGGTCTCGAAAGGCGTTCACCGTTCCGTGCTTTCCTGCGGCAATCTCGCGCATGGATTTGCGGTCTGTTCCCCCGCCGACAAGGACATCCTTGCCGGCGACCGGGTCCCCAATCTCGGCATCATCACCGCCTATAACGACATGCTCTCGGCGCACCAGCCCTATGAGACTTTCCCGGCGATCATCCGCGATGCGGCAAAAGAAGCGGGCGGCATAGCCCAGGTGGCAGGCGCGGTTCCCGCCATGTGCGATGGTGTGACGCAAGGCCAGCCCGGCATGGAACTTTCGCTGTTTTCCCGCGACGCCATCGCCATGGCGGCCGGCATCGGCCTGTCGCACAACATGTTCGACGCCGCCGTCTATCTCGGCGTCTGCGACAAGATCGTGCCCGGCCTCGTCATCGCAGCCCTCGCCTTCGGCCATCTGCCCGCCGTCTTCGTTCCCGCCGGCCCGATGACATCCGGCCTGCCGAATGATGAGAAATCGCGCATCCGCCAGCTTTATGCCGAAGGCAAGGTCGGCCGCGCCGAGCTTCTGGAAGCGGAATCGAAATCCTATCACGGTCCCGGCACCTGCACCTTTTACGGCACCGCCAATTCCAACCAGATGCTGATGGAAATCATGGGCTTCCATATGCCCGGTTCCTCCTTCATCAATCCCGGCACGCCGCTGCGCGATGCGCTGACGCGCGAGGCAACGAAGCGGGCGCTGGCGATTACCGCCCAGGGCAATGAATTCACGCCGGCGGGTGAGATGATCGATGAACGATCCGTGGTCAACGGCGTTGTCGGCCTGCATGCGACGGGCGGTTCCACCAACCACACCATGCATCTGATCGCCATGGCGCGCGCCGCCGGCATCATCCTCACCTGGCAGGATATTTCCGATCTTTCCGACATCGTGCCGCTGCTCGCCCGCGTTTACCCGAACGGTCTTGCCGATGTGAACCATTTCCACGCCGCCGGCGGCATGGGCTTCCTCATCAAGCAGCTGCTGAAACAGGGCTTCGTGCATGACGATGTGCGCACCGTCTTCGGACAGGGCCTCGATGCTTACACCGTGGATGCCATGCTTGATGAGAAGGGCGCGGTTGTACGCCAGCCCTCCCCCGAGCAAAGCCATGACCCGAAGGTGCTTTCCAGCATCGAGACCCCGTTCCAGCCGACCGGCGGCCTGAAGATGCTGACCGGCAATCTCGGCAAATCGGTCATCAAGATTTCCGCCGTCAAGCCGGAACGCCACATCATCGAAGCACCGGCAATCGTGTTCCATGATCAGCAGGAGCTTCAGGACGCGTTCAAGGACGGCAAGCTCAACCGCGACTTCATCGCCGTCGTCCGCTTCCAGGGACCTAAGGCCAATGGCATGCCGGAACTGCACCGCCTGACGCCGCCGCTCGGCGTGCTGCAGGATCGCGGTTTCAAGGTGGCGCTGGTGACCGACGGGCGCATGTCCGGCGCTTCCGGCAAGGTGCCGGCCGCCATCCATGTCACGCCGGAAGCCTCCGACTGCGGCCCGATCTCGCTCATCCGCAATGGCGACATCATCCGTCTCGACGCCATTTCGGGAACGCTGGAAGTGCTCGTTTCCGCCGCCGAACTGGCGAAACGCGAACCGGCGCGGGCCGATCTTTCCGGCAATGAATGGGGCATGGGCCGCGAGCTTTTCGCCCCCTTCCGCCGCAATGCCGGTCCGGCCGATCAGGGCGCCAGCGTCCTGTTTCATTGATTTTTGAAAGGCGAAGGCCGGATGCGGCCCTCGCCTTTCAACCCCACTTTGCAGCATCGCCTGACTACACTTGCTTGCCCCGAAAGATCGGGCGCAGAAACCGCTTTATTTCCCATTTCTTAAACGTCAGACTTGTCATGCGGCTGTGATGATCGCCCTTTAGGGCCTTCTCAGCCAGCCGTGGGACGACGGCGCAGTTTCGGATGATGGGGCCAGGACATGACGATTTTCTCAAGCAAACGCCGCGATGTGCTCAAGCTCATGGCGGGCACCGCCATGCTGCCGCTGATGGCGGCGGCGACACCTGTCATGGCGCAGGATGTGGCGCTGCGTGCAATCGTCATCTCCGACCTGCATTCGGCCTATGAGCGCATCGGCCAGCTTCTCTCGGCCATCGAAACGCGGATCGCCGCCGACAAGACGCCGCACATCATCTTGCTGAATGGCGATCTTTTCGAACTCGGCAATGCGGTGGCCACACGTTCGGCCGGCGAAATCGAATGGACCTTCCTCACGGCGCTCGCCAAGCTTGCCCCCACCGTCATCAATATCGGCAATCATGAGCCCGATATCGACAGCGACCTTGCCAATTTCGTCAGCCGCGCCCACGCGCTCGGCATCACCGTGCTTTCCAACATCATCGACAAGCGCAGCGGCAAAACCTATGCGCCCGCAAGTGCCGCGGTCAGCGTCGGCGAACAGCGGGTCATCGTGGCGGGCCTCGCCACCAATGCGATCAACACCTATCCGAAGGCCACGCGCGAGATGCTCGACATTCCGCAGCCTGTGGAATGGGCCAAGGCCAATCTCCCTGGTATCGTCAAATCGGGCGCGATCAACATCGTTCTCAGCCATGCCGGCGTTGTCGCCGACCGCGATATACTGCCGCTCCTGCCGGATGGCACCCTCTTGGTCGGCGGCCATGACCATCTGAACTTCGTGCATGAACAGGGCGCTACCCGCTATGTCCATACCGGTTCATGGTGCACCTCCATGACGGTCGCGACGATCACCGGTCCCGGCAAGGCACCGACCGTCGAGACTGTCGCCATAGACAGTGGCGCTCCCGCCTCCCCCGCTCTCAAGACACTGATCGAACAGACGCTCGAAAAGCACCTCACGGCCGAAGAAAAGGCAATCGTCGGTAAATCGGCGAAGGCAATGACCGTCGATGAGGCGGGCCGCCACGTGGCGCAGCTCATCGCCGCAAAAACCGGCGCGGATGTCGGCTTCGTCGGCCACACCTCCTTCGGCGCTGGCCTGCCCGAAGGTGATATTCGTCGCTACGATTTCAACGCCTCGCTGCGTTTCGACGGCAAGCTAATGGTGACGGAAGTGGATGGCGAGGCGCTTGTCCGAATCCTTGAGCGATGCAACCAGGATGGCGACATTCCGCTTGCTGCGCGCACCGGCGACTATCTCTACGCCATGCCGGAAAAGCCGGACGTGAAAGAGCGCTACAGGCTGGTCTGCAACGACTGGTCCGCCACCAACCAGAAATCCTATTTCGGCCGCAGCGACCTCACCTTTACCGAAGTGCCCGATGTGAAGCTGAAGCAGACGGTTCTGGGCGGGCTTTCTTAAGGTCGCATATGCCGCAGGCGGTGACAGTCCTCCTCACTGTTCCACAGACGACTGATTCATTGCCGCGCAATTGTGCCACGATTTGAGGGTACGGCACGAATTAGGACTGCGGGAAGAGAATGGATTCGTAATCCTGAGCACCATTCAGAATGTGCAAAATCTCCACACGCGTTTGGGTGACGCGATAGAAAACAAGATAGTTTTCATAGGGACGACGGCGAATGCCGCTTTGCTCATAACGGGGTACCAAGGGATAGGCTTGCGGCATTTCCGCCAGTCTTAGACAGCGGTCCAGCAGTTCGGCGATGAATGTTTCCGCCCGCCGCGGATTATCGACAGCAATAAAATCGCCGATACGCTCCAGGTCTGCCTTGGCTTCGTTGGTCAGAACAACGATCACAGTCCACGTTCTTCCGCCATCTTCCGGTATTTGGCGCTAAGTTGAGAGGCAACATCGTCTACTGGTGTAGTCCGTCCGGCATCTGCATCGGCGATACCGCGCGCAATCGCCAAATCGAGAGCCGCCAGCCTTTTTTCACGCTCTTCAACCAACCGAACGCCCTCCCGCAGTACTTCACTGCGCGAGTTGTAGCGTCCCGACTTCACAAGATCGGAAACATAGCTTTCAAGGTGACGGCCGAGATTTGCACTGCTTGCCATGCCGATATCCTCTCTGCCTCCACCTATACCATCCGATGATAATAGTTAGCAACGACAGGTGACGGCCACAACAACGCAAACCGTTAAAACAACCGGTCAGACCATTTTCGTCAATGGTCGAGAGGACTTCAGAACGACCGGATATCGAGCTTCCGGTCCTTATGCGCCGGATGCGTGCTGAACACGAAAATGCGGTCCAGTTCCTTCTGTGTCAGCATGCGCAGGAAGCGGACGTGGATGGTGTTGTTGGCGTTGACGCGCAACATCACACAGCCGATCTTGGTGATGCGGGCATCGGGAATATCGAGATAGAACTGGTGCGGCAGGTTATATTTGGTGAGCAGCGCCAGCACCGCTTCGGTCTGGGAGATGCGGATGACGTCGCAGCGCCGCGCCGCCATGTGCATCACGGCCTTTTCGGTATATTCGATGCGAGCGGCGTTCATGGTATCTTCCATGCGAAACCGGCTTTCGCGGTCATACATGAAGGATTCTTCCTTGCTCAGGTAATGATTCCTGATGACACCCGCACCGCTCTGCACGCCGAGACCCCCATGCTCAATCAATGGATCGAGACTATGCCATAGTCTTTAACAATTCATATCAGCGCAGCCTTAAACAGACCGGAAGCGGGACATTTCCGCGATTTTTCCACAGGGGTATAAACCGCGCAAAACTGCCCGGAACAGCGATGCTCCGGGCATGTTTTTCAGTGTTCATGGCAATTATTTACGATAGGTCTTGCCGTCCGCATCGAAAAGATGGAGCTTTTCCTGCGGCGCGGCAAAACGCAGTGTTTCACCCTTGCCGACGGAAACGATGCCCGGCACCTTGACGATGATCGGCTCCTGCCCCTTGGGCGCTTCGAGATAAAGCAGGGTCACTTCACCCAGCGCCTCGACGATCGAGACCTTCCCCTCGAAAAGATAGTCGTCACCGGTAACGATGCTCAGATCTTCCGGCCGCACACCGAAGCTTGCCGCCTTGCCCTTTTCGGTTGCGGGCGTGGGAACATAAACGGCGAGCGTCTTGCCGCCGGCAAGTTCGATCGAGGTCTTTTCGCCGGTTCCGGTAATCTTGGCGGCGATGATGTTCATGGCCGGCGAGCCGATAAAGCGCGCCACGAAGAGATTGGCCGGCCTTTCGTAAAGTTCGAGCGGCGCACCCACCTGCTCCACACGACCGGCATTCAGAACGACGATACGGTCCGCCAGCGTCATCGCCTCCACCTGGTCGTGGGTAACGTAGATCATCGTCGTATCGGCCATCTGCTCGTTGAGCTTGGCAATCTCGATGCGGGTGGCGACACGCAGCGCCGCATCGAGGTTGGACAAGGGCTCATCGAACAGGAAGACCTTGGGATTGCGGCAGATGGCGCGGCCGATGGCGACACGCTGGCGCTGGCCGCCGGAGAGCGCCTTGGGCAGTCGCTCCAGATATTGCGTCAGTTGCAGGATTTCGGCGGCGGCGCGCACGCGGCGGTCGATCTCCTGCTTGTTCTCTTTCGCGATCTTCATGCCGAAGGCCATGTTGTCGTAAACCGTCATATGCGGATAAAGCGCATAGGACTGGAACACCATGGCAATACCCCGCCGCGAGGGCGGGATTTCATTGACGAGCTGGCCGTCAATATACATCTCGCCACCGGTGATTTCCTCCAGACCGGCGATCATGCGGAGCAGCGTCGATTTTCCGCAGCCCGAGGGGCCGACGAAAACGATGAATTCGCCCTGTTCGATCTGCAGATCGATGCCGTGCAGGACCTTCACCTGCCCGTATGATTTGCGGATATCCTTGAGAACGAGACTTGTCATGGGTGTTCCTCCCTCATCTGTCAGGCGTAACGGGCGAAGAATGCGCCCCATGCCGGAAGTTCTACGCTTCTGCCTTCAAGACCGCCTGCAAAGCCGTGGCCTTCGAGAACCTCCCAGTTCCCTTCCGGCAGCGTCGCCTTTGCCGGCGTTGCAGACAGATTGAAGAGGCACAGAACGGTTTCATTGCCGAGCGTGCGGGTGTAGCTCAGCACTTCGCCCTCAACCGGCTGGAATTCGATGCCGCCCTTGGCAAAAGCGGGATGCTTTTTGCGGAAGCTCAGGAAACGGCGGTAATGTTCCAGCACCGAGGCCTCGTTGCCCTGCTGGGCGTTGACGGCGCGCTGCTTGTGCTCGGCCGGAATGGGCAGCCACGTCTTTTCCGACGTCGAGAAGCCCGCCTGCGCATGTCCGGCATCCCACACCATCGGCGTGCGGCAACCGTCGCGGCCCTTGAATTCCGGCCAGAACTGGATGCCGTATGGATCCTGCAAATCCTCAAAGGCGATATCGGCTTCGGTAAGGCCGAGTTCTTCGCCCTCATAGATGCAGACGGAGCCGCGCTGCGTCATAAGCAGTGCCGATAGAACCTTGGCGAAAGCGTCCTTATCCTCGACATGCTCGCCCCAGCGGCTGACGTGGCGCACAACATCATGGTTGGAGAAAGCCCAGCAGGCCCAGCCTTCCGGGGCGGCTCTCGCAAAATCCGCCTGCACATCGGCAACGCGCTGCGGGGTCAGCGCGTCGGGTGCGAGGAATTCGAAGGCGTAGCACATCTGCATCTTGTCATCGCCGGAGGTATATTCGCCGACGATTTCGAGACCGCGCTGGCTGTCGCCCACTTCGCCGACGGCGGCGATGTCAGGGAACTCGTCCAGCACCGCACGGAAGCGCTTCAGGAAGGCGATATTTTCCGGGCGGTTCTTGTCGTAGAGATGCTCCTGGAAGTTATAGGGATTGACCGCCGGGGCGGTGGAGGCATTGCGGCGCTCCGGCGCCAGCGCCGGGTTGTCGCGCAGCTCGAGGTCGTGGAAATAGAAGTTGATGGTATCGAGGCGGAAACCATCGACGCCGCGCTTCAGCCAGAAGCGGGTGATATCAAGCAGCTCCTCCTGAACTTCCGGATTATGCAGGTTGAGGTCCGGCTGCGAGGTCAGGAAGTTGTGCATGTAATATTGCATGCGGGTCGGATCCCACTGCCAGGCGGAACCGCCGAAGATCGACAGCCAGTTATTGGGCGGCGTGCCGTCCGGCTTGCTGTCCGACCAGACATACCAGTTCGATTTCGGATTGCTGCGGCTGGCGCGGCTTTCCACGAACCACGGGTGCTGGTCCGAGGTATGCGACATGACGAGATCGATCATGACACGGATGCCGAGGCGATGGGCCTCCGCGATCAGCCCGTCGAAATCGGCAAGTGTGCCGAACATCGGATCGACATCGACATAGTTCGAGACGTCGTAACCGAAATCCTTCATCGGCGAGGTGAAGAAGGGCGAAATCCAGATGGCGTCGGCACCCAGATTGGCGATATGCGCCAGCCGGTCGGTGATGCCCTTGAGGTCGCCGATGCCGTCGCCATTGGAGTCCTGATAGGAGCGCGGGTAAATCTGATAGATAACAGCGCCGCGCCACCAGTCCTTGTTGGGCGTCAAAGCGGAAGTCACCGAAGCGGTCATGGAAGTGTCCTGTCTGGTATGGGCGTTCATGGAATGATCAGCCTCCCTTGACGGAGCCTGCGAGCAGGCCACGCACGAGATAACGTTGAAGGGCGAAGAAGACGCAGAGCGGCACAACGATGGTGACGAAGGCCGAGGCGGTGAGGATTTCCCAGTTGCCGCCGCGCGAACCGAGCAGCGCATTCAAGGCCCCGGTCAGCACCAGCTCGTCCTTCTGCGTGCCGAGGAAGACCATGGCGACGAGCAGGTCGTTCCAGGTCCACAGGAACTGGAAGATGGCGAAGGAAGCGAGCGCCGGGAAAGAGAGCGGCAGGATGATCTTGACGAAGATTTCGAAATCGCTCGCGCCATCGACGCGGGCGCTTTCGATGATCTCCTTCGGCAGGCCGGAAATATAGTTGCGCAGCAGATAGATGGCGAGCGGCAGGCCGAAGGCGGTGTGCGCCAGCCAGATGCCGGCATAGGTCTTGGACGGCACGCCGAAGATGGTGCCGATTTCATTATAGAGCCTGAGAAGCGGGATCAGCGACATCTGCAACGGCACGACGATCAGGCCCACCACCATGGCAATCAGCAGATTGCGGCCGGAGAAGCTCATCCATGACAGCGCATAAGCGGCGAAGGCGGCAATGAGGATCGGGATGACGGTTGCCGGCACGGCGACGGTGAGTGAGTTGACGAAGGACTGGCCGATGCCTTCCGAGGTCAGAACCGTGCGATAATTATCGAGCGTGAAGACGGGCGGCGTCGCGACGGAGATATAGACGCGTTTGCCGCGAGAGCCTTCAAAGCTCAAGGCCTTGCTGTATTCATAGGTACCGTCCGTATTGACGAGCAATGTTTCGCCGTCACCGATATCGGCCGCCTCGCCGGCTTTGAACGCCGTGGGCTCCTGTACGCGAACGCCAAAGGCCGCAACCTTGCCGCCCTGCCCGTTTTCGAAAACATTGCCTGATATGACATAGCGGCTGCCATCCTGCTTCTGCATGGAAGCATCGGCGAGGCGCACCGCCGAGGTCTGTTCGGAACTGGAGAAGGCCGTCCACCAGCCGGAGACCGTGATCTGGTCCTTGTCGCGCAGCGAGCTGACGAGAATGCCGAGTGTTGGCAGGAGCCAGAGCAGCACGACGACCAGAACGCTGGCATGGACGATGAGGCGCGGCAGGCCGACGCGGCGAAGGCGTTTGAAAATATTCATCTCAGCGGCCCTCCATCTCGCGGTTCGCCTGGCGGATGTTCCAGACCATGATGGGGGTGACGGCCGCCATGATGATGAGCGCGATAACAGCACTTCGGCCGCTGTCGCCGCCACCGCGGAACATCCAGTCGAACATGAGATTGGCGAGAACCATAGTGTTCCATTGGCCGTTGGTCATGGTCAGCACGATATCGAAGACCTTGAGCACGAGGATGGTGATCGTCGTCCAGACGACGGCGATGGTGCCCCAGATCTGCGGAACCATGATCTTCCAGAAGATCTGCCAGCCATTGGCGCCATCGATGACGGCCGCTTCGATGGTCTCTTCCGGGATGCCGCGCAGCGCTGCCGACAGGATGACCATGGCAAAACCGGTCTGGATCCAGATGAGGATGATCATCAGGAAGAAATTGTTCCAGAAGGGCATGGAAATCCAGACCTCGGGATTGCCGCCGAAAAACTCGACGATGGCGTTCAAGAGGCCGATCTGCACCTGCCCTTCGGCACGGTATTCATAGATGAACTTCCAGATGACGGAGGCGCCGACGAAGGAAATCGCCATCGGCATGAAGACGATGGATTTGGCGATGTTGCCCCACCAGATGCGATCGGTCATGACGGCGATGACGAGGCCGAAGAAGGTGCAGGCGGCCGGCACGACGGCGAGCCAGAGAATATTGTTGAAGATCGACTGCCGGAAACCGGCATCGAAAAACGCCCAGCGATAATTGGCGAGACCGACGACTTCGCTGCCGGTCCGGTCATAGAAAGACAGGATCAGCGTGGCGATGACGGGGTAGACCAGATAGACCAGCAGAAGGATCAAAGCCGGGCCGATGAACAGCCAGGGCCGGACCGCCGCGCGGCGATTGAGGTTGCGGGATGCCTGCAGCACGTCTCCCGAGCGGACCGGAAAGATCGCCTGAAGCACTTTATCGGATAGCCAGTAATAAGCAGCGCAGGCAAAGACCCCCGCCACCATCACGCCGATGGCCGAAACGAGTTGTTGAGCCATGTTCCCTCCCTTGATCCTCTCCGCGCCGCGCTGATTTATGCGGTCGTCGGGGCAGCGCCGTTGGTAAGGGCCCGGCAGCAAACCGCCGGGCCTGATCCGATATCTTTACTTCAGGCCGTCCCAGGCCTTCTGGATATCGCTCCCGACCTGATCGGCGGACTTGCCGCCGACGAAATCGATCATGCCGGTCCAGAACGCGCCGGCACCGATCTTGCCGGGCATCAGGTCGGAACCATCGAAACCGAAGCTTGTCGCGGTCGTCAGGATTTCACCCTGGCGCTTCATCTGCTCATTGGCATAGGTGTCGACATTCACGCCCTTATAGGGCGTCAGGAAGCTGGACTGCGCCATCCATACCTCGTGGGCGATGGGGGTCTGCAGGAATTCGACGAATGCCTTGGCGGCCGGCGCTTCCTTGGTGATGGTGACGAGCGTGCCGGCGCCGAGAACCGGCTTGCCGAGATCAGGCTTGGACGCATAAGTCGGCATGTAGAAGAAATCCGCATCCGTCCCCACCTTGGTGCCCTCAGGGAAGAAGGACGGAATGAACGACGCCTGATGGTGCAGGTAGCACTTCGGCGGAATGTCGAAGAGGCCCTTGGGGCTGTCGCGGAAGTCGGTGGAGGCCACGGCCGCAACGCCGCCGCTGACATATTTTTCGTTCTTGGCGAATTTGCCGAACTCGTTGATCGCCTCGACCACGGCCGGATCGGTGAACTTCACCTCGTTGGTCGTCCACTTCTGGTAGACGTCGAGCGGCTGCGTGCGCAGCATCAGGTCTTCCACCCAGTCGGTGGCCGGCCAGCCGGTGGCGCCGCCAGAGCCGAGGCCGATGCACCAGGGCGTACCGCCATCGGCGACGATCTGGTCCGTGAGCTTGAACAGGTCCTCCATGGACTGCGGAACCTCATAGCCCGCTTCCTCGAAATTCTCCGGCACGTACCAGACGAGCGACTTCACGTCCGCCTTGAAGGGGAAAGCGAAATAGGCCTTGGCGCCGTCCTTGCCCTTGTAGCTGCCGAGATCGACCCAGGATTGGCCCGCGCCGTAATTTTCCTTGACCCAGTTCGCGGTCGCATCGCCGAGCGGCACGAGGAAGCCCTTGGCGGCGAGATCGGCCAGAAGGCCGGGTTGCGGCAGGATGGCGATATTGGGCGGCGAACCCGCCTGCGTATCGATGACGATCTGCTGCTCGTAATTTTCCGACGAGGAATAACGGACATTCACGCCGGTCGCATCGGCGAAATAGGCAAGCACCGACTGGAACAGCGCCTCATCCTCACCACGCCAGGGGCCGAAAATCGTCAGCGTCTGGCCTTTCAGGTCGGCATGGGCCGCCTTGAAGTCCTCATAGCTTTTCCAGTTGAATTTGGCATCTTGGCCGGGTGCGAATTTCAGGTCGGCGGCAAAGGCCGCACCGGACAGCAACGCCATGACGGCAGCCGTCGCCAAAAGAGTCTTCCGCATGTGATTTACCTCCCATCACATAAAAGGCTCAAAGCGCCCCTCTCAATCAAAGCGCTTTGGCTGCCTATTCATCTCATTGTCATCAAGATGGAGTCAAGAGGCTCTTTCTGCGGAAACGTTGCAGCTCCTTACGAATAGTCGTATTTATTTAAGAAGGCGGCTATCCTTTTCGATTGAGAAATCCGGTCTGGGCTGATAAAAATCTAAAGCGCTTTGGGAGTTGAGGAGAGGCTTTGCCATGCTCCAGAGGCGCGCGCATGGAGGAAATGAGAGACATGAACCTGAAACAGCTGTCGCAGCTGCTGGGCATTTCGCAGACGACCATCAGCAGGGCGCTCAACGGCTATCCGGAGGTGAGCGCCGAGACCCGCCGGCGCGTCATGGAAGCCGCCGAAAAGACGGGCTATCGCCCCAATGCCGCAGCCCAGCGGCTGGCAACCGGCAAGGTCGGTTCCATCGGCCTTGTCATGCCGATCGGCGAGCATCACCGCTCGGATGTGCATTTCGGCGAGTTCCTGAGCGGCCTCGGTGAGGAAGCGTCGCGCAGCGGCTTTCATCTCGTCATCATGCCGACGGAGCCGGAAAAGGAGCGCGAAGCCCTGCGGGGTCTGGCGGCAAGCGGCAGCGTCGACGGCATCTATCTCGCCTATATGAAGAAGAACGACCCACGCATCGCCATGATGCAATCGCTCTCCCTGCCCTTCCTCGTGCATGGCCGTTCCGTCGGCGTGGCAGAAGATTATCCCTATCTCGATGTGGACAATGAGGGCGCCTTCCGTGATGCGACGCAGCTTCTTCTCCAGCTTGGCCATACACGGATCGGGCTGCTGAATGGCCCGGAAGGCTATGACTTCACCTACCGGCGCTGTCTCGGAGTGGAAAAGGCGCTGGCGGCCGATGGCCTTTCCCTACACCCGGACAATAAGCGGCACAGCAGCATGACCGACGAGGAAGGTTATCTCGGCATGGAAGCCCTGCTTTCACGCCCGGAAAGGCCGACCGCCATTCTCTGCGCCAGTACCGCGCTCGCGCTCGGGGCAATCCGCTCGCTCAACCAGCGGGGATTAAAACCTGGCAGGGATGTTTCGCTGATCGCCCATGACGACGTGCTGCCGTTGCTGAAGCCCGATAATTTTTCCGTGCCGCTCACCACCACCCGCTCGTCGCTCAGGGCCGCAGGGGTGCGCGTGGGTCAGCGCCTGATCAACCGCATCAAGCTCAACCAGACGGAACCCTATCAGGAACTCTGGAAGGCGGAACTTGTGGTACGCGCTTCGACGGGGCCGGCGCCGAAAGCGTAACTGGCCGTTTCCAACCGCTTAGAACTTCGGCGCAACCAGACCCAGCGCGCGATGGGCGGCGATGACGGTATTGGCCATCAGCATGGCGATCGTCATCGGGCCGACACCGCCGGGGACGGGCGTGATGGCGGCAGCCACGGCGCTTGCCTCATCAAAGGCGACATCGCCCACCAGCTTCGACTTGCCCTCGCCCTTTTCCGGCGCGGGAATACGATTGATGCCGACATCGATGACGGTCGCGCCCGATTTCACCCAGTCGCCCTTAACCATCGCCGCGCGACCGACCGCCGCCACCAGAATATCCGCCGTCTTGCAGACCGCGGCGAGATCCTTCGTGCGTGAATGCGCCATCGTCACCGTGGCGTTGGCGTTCAACAGGAGCTGGCCCATGGGCTTGCCGAACAGGTTGGAGCGGCCGATGACCACGGCGTTCAGACCGGAAAGGTCGTCGCCATGAATGCCGCGCACCAGAAGCATGGCGCCGGCGGGCGTGCAGGAAATGAGGCCGGTGGCGAGATCGCCGGTCGCGAGCTTGCCGGCATTCAGCACGCTCAGGCCATCCACATCCTTCTCGGGCAGGATCGACTGGATGATCTCATCGGAATTGAAGTGTTTCGGCAGCGGCAGCTGCACCAGAATGCCGTGGATGGAGGCATCGGCGTTCAATTCGCGGACCAGCTTCAGGAGATCGGCCTGCGTCGTTTCCTCCGGCAGCGTGTGCTGGACGGAGTTGAAGCCGCATTGCTTGGCCATCTTGCTTTTGGAGTTCACGTAAGCGTGGCTGGCCGGATCATTTCCGACGATGACAACCGCAAGGCCGGGCTTCACGCGCTTTTCCGCCTCGAGCGCTTCCGCCGATTTGCGGACTGCCTCCGTTACCGAAGCCGCCTTCGCCTTCCCGTCAATCACAACTGCCATGCGTCCTGCTCCTGCTGGGTTACGTAGGCTCCGTATGGTGCCCCCTTCGCAGGAATGCAAGCGAAAATGCGGCGTTTTCAGGCCGTTTTGCGGTAGTCCTCGCGACGGTCGGCGTAATCTGCGAGACGCTCTCTCAGGAACGCCAATTCGCGTCGCAATTCCATCAGTTCCTCGGCTTCGGCCTCCGCATGATCGAAGCGCCCGGCGAGGGCCTCGGCCAGCAATGGCGGAAGCCCGGACGGAGCAGAATCCGCAGTTCTCACGGTGCGATTGCCCATCAGCACCTGCCGCACGCGCTCGTCCAGCGGCATATCGTCGGCCTCATCGTCAGCGTCATTTGCGGCCTCGCCGTAATAGTCGGCGAAGCTGTCTTCTTCTTGCTCAACATTCGCCGCAGCGGCGAGAGGCGGCAGATCGTCGAACACGGCCGGCTCGATCGGCTCGAATTCCGAAAATTCCGGCGCTACGACGGAGGACGCCATGTCTTCGCCGTTTTCGGTGGCCGGTGCGCCCTCCTCTTCGCCGTCGTGACGATGGTAACTGAGGAGATAGAGGCTGCCAAGCAGGCCGATCAGCGCCCCGCCGCCCGCCAAGATGGCCGCCTGCGTCCGGTCGCGGGACAATTCTCCCGGTGCGGCCTTTTTCGTCAGGCGGGTTTCGATGGCAGGCGTTGCGGAGACGGACAGATCCCGGCGTTCGCTCGCTTCCAGATAGGTGTTTCGTGCCGTTTCCAGCTCACTTTGCAGTCTGGAAAATTCACCGGGGGCAACACCAAGGCTGTTCAGACGGTCGAGATATGTCTTTTGCTCGCTATTGGCCGCGGCGAGTTCCTGGGCGACCCGCTTTTCATCCGCCCGCAGACCTTCGACCACCTGGCGCAATGCGGGAGCGGCAAGTGCCTGCGCGGCATCCACGGCGTTCTGCGCGGCGATGCGGCGCGGATGTTTCGGGCCGTAATCCACCGAGACGGCGGAAAGCGCCATGCTGGCACTCGCCTGTTTCTGCCTGACATCCTCCAGCGCCGAAAACGCCATGCCGACCGGGAGAGGCCTGGAAAACACGTCGTTCGGCTTCAGGGCCAAAGCCGCCGTAAGGTCAGCCTGAAGCGACTGCTGCTGCTGGTTGATCCGCGCCAGACTGTCGTTGACGTCACGCAATTGCTGCTCGAGCTGCTGGGCCTCCGACATCACGGCATCGCCGTGGCGCATCTGGAAACCGTTCAGCGCCGCTTCCGTCTCGTCCAGCCTTGTCCGCGCCCTCTCCATCTCGCGCATGGCGGGTGTCATGGTGCCGGCCTTGCCATCCGCCATGACCCGCATCGACAGATAGTCCGTCAGACGCATGGCGGTTTCGGGCGTCGCGGCCTTGCCGGTCACGATCAGCGTATTTTCATCCGGGGTCAGCTCCAGCCGGATCGCCTCGCCCACGGCGCCGTTCAGCGCCTCACGCGGGGAGAGCGCACGTGCATCCGCACCGGTCAAAAGATCAAAAAGCAGGCCCAACTCGCCCTGATTGCGGACGCCGACCATATCGGCGGGTTTCAGCTTGAGATCGGCGGTCACCCGGTCGAGCCCGGATGGGGAAAGCAGGGTGCGTCGCGCCATCGCCAGAAAGCGGGCTGCATCGGGGGCGTCATAAGCCGTCTGGGTGACCTCGATCCGGGCCTGCGAAACATAACCGCGAAAGCCGGAATCGACGATGAGAAGCGGGAGGGCAGCGCCGGTAACGGTGGCGGCCGCGATGCAGCCGGCCGTCAGAAGCCGCAGACAATGCCTGCGCCACTGCGATACGGGCGCGGCGATATCGTCCCCGTCAGGGCGTACCGCCATCATATCCGGATTGTCATCAACCATCTGAAGCCGTCTGCCGCCCTCGGTGCCGCCCGCGATGGGCAACTGTCAAAACCTTACGAGAGGTTAAAGGATCGTGGCAAACAAATGGTTAACGCGGGGCCTGCGAGACCCGCCTCAGCTCTTGCCGAGCGCGATATGCCAGGGTTCCGCGCAAAGGCTGTAAAGCCAGCTCATATGCAGCTTGCGGAAGATTTCCGGCATGCCGGCCACTTCCAACGACAGCACCTTGAACAGCGGGCCGACTGCGATGGTGACGCGCGCATCCTCGCGGCTGACGGTGCGATGCAGCCATGTCTCCTGATTTTCCTTCAACATTCCCGCCAGGAGAACATCCACCTTAACACCGGATGCATCCCTGTTCAGCATGACGAAGTCGTGCCAGGGCGCATGCGCGCGCAGCCTGGCGAGAACGTCGCCGATCTGCGCCGTATCGTCTCCCGCAACACCGATCCGTTTCGGCACGGCCATATAGGTCAGAAGCGCCATGACGAAGGCGACGCCATCGATGACGACGGGCAGAGGCTCACCATGTTCTCTGCGCGCCGCCGCTTTCATCTTCTCGCCCTGCGGCAGAAGCAGGCAGCTTTCCAGAATCTGCCGGTAAGCGCCATCCCTGAGTGAGAGCTTTGCCTTCTCGATGGTGAGAAAGGAGAGCATCGTGTGCCCTTCACCGGCCGAAGCCCTGCCGCTGACCAATTCCAGCGCCGCGTTCCAATCGAGATCACAGACGCGCAGTCCGTGGATATTCCGTTGCGATTCCCGCCGCGCGAGACCTGACGCGAAACTCATTGCCGACCCCCAAAAACCAATCCCGTCGCCACCGATCCGACGCATGGCCTGCGGGACGGTGGTTGATGGATTTGTTATACAGGTGCAGGTTGAATTTAGCTTGAAAGCAATCTCTCGAATGCTCACGGACAGGGCAAGGGATGATTAACCAGAAAGGCGACACAGGTCCGTGCCCGCCAAAGGTCTCGCCGTCAGCCGCCTGGCGCTGCCGCCGCTTCTTTTCCAGCCTCGGCCTTCTCGGCCTTCTCGCCCTCGACGAGCTTGACCGAGCGGGGTGTGCCATTGCCGTTCTGCTCGCGAATGTCGGCCTTCGACAGGTAATCGAGCTGTTCGATCAGCACGTCCTCGACCACCTCGTCATCGAGCCGCTTGTTCAGCCCCTCGCGGATGCGCTGCTTGAAGGCTTCGGGATCGAAGGTGGAAATATTGGCGATATTGACCATGGAAGAGCCGGCGAGCAGCGTGAACAGTTCATCGGTCATCAGCTGCGTTGCCGGCAGCTCGATCTTCGCCATCTTGGCCTTGTCGACACGCAGCGAAATCCGGCTGAGGAAATAGCCGTTCACCCCGCCGTCATTGATGACAGGGATTGTGATGCTTTCACCCTTGACCAGTTGCAGATTGGCCTTTTTCGCCCCCGCCTCATCCGGCGCGGGCGCCGTCGCCATCTGGACGGAGAAATACACCGCGCCGAGCGTGACGGCGCAAACCCAGACGCCGGTGAGAAGAAGCTTCAACATCAGGAGGCTGCGCCGTACATGAACTGTTCCTGCGAATAGGTGCCGTCCGTATCGGCCTCCTGGATCGCGTTCTTGAGCAGATCCGCGACAGCGCGAACCGCATTCAGATGCGCCTCGACACGGCTGGCATTGGTTGCGAGCTTGGACTTGATGCCCTTGACCTGCTCCATGTAACCGGCAGCGATTTCCTCACGCGGCGTATCGCGGAACAGCATCGTCAGCTCATAGAGGCAACGGCTCTTATGGGCGTTGGAGACCTTGAAGTCGAACTGCGGGTCCTTACCGATATTGTCGTTCTCGTTGTCGATGATCATCTCAAGGCGGCCGAGAACGGATTGGATACGGTGGTCGTTCGACATAAGGTCCATGCTTGTCTCCTCGTTAGGGTTTTTCATTATCAAGCCTCGTCCGTTTTATCATTGGAAACGCCGAGGACCTGCCGCTCGAACTCCGCCACCATCCGAATTGCAGCATTGTGGTCTTTTTCATTCATCGATACGTCGGTGATGCCTTTGCTTTCGGCTTTCCGCAACGCATCCTTGTATGCCTGTTCGGCAATGCCGACGCCGCCATTTCTGGAAATCGTGTCGGCAAACTGTTCCGCCATCATGCTCTTCCAGATTTCGCCGGCATTACCCTTGCCGTAAACCTCCTCGCTGTCTTTCGGCAGCATGTTGGCGACGAAGGTCTGGAGCACGGAGGCTTCATATTTGCGGTATGTTTCCGGAATTTCGGTGCGGGCCGAGCGAATATTGGTGTCGCCAAGACCGGCCTTCGAGGAGGCGCCATCCAGCATATCGACGGCGGCGCCAAAACCCTTGCCGGCATCGGCGAGGCTGGTCGCGGCAAAGGCCGCCTTGTTCGCCTTCAGTTTTTCCTGGGCGACCTGAACTTCCTGGGGGTCCGCCGCACGAACCACATCCATCACCAGATCGCTTATAATCGATATCGCCACGTCCCGATCTCCCGAGCTGACGAACGTGCCGGACCAAAACCGGCGCGTTCGCTCAATCAAGAAACATCGCCGGAGGCGTCTTCAAAACACCCGCGATGCAACAATGGGATAGACTATGGATCGCCAACCTTGCTGGAGGCTGGTGTGTGGGACGCATTCGTAATTTCCAACAAATCATAGATTGCATTATCATCCGCCTCGCGATCCTCGAGATCGCGGGCGACGTGCATCCTGTCCTCCAGCCTGTCGGCCTTGGTCTTTTCCTTCAACACCTTGTTTTCCTGCAATTGCTGCATGCCGGCGAGCTGGCGGTCCTGAACGACGAGACGGCCGTAGCGGTCCGAATAGTGCCTGGAGAATGTCTGGTGCACCGGCTCCATGGAACTCATGGCTTCCAGCACGTTTTCCATGGATTGCGCCACTTCGGTGCGGGTGCGGGTGGTGTCGGCCAGTTCCACCTCGGCCATTTTTTCCATGTGCCGCTGCACCGTTACCAGGCGTTTGAGCTTTTCCGAGCGCTTGTCCGAAGCCATGGCGTTTTCTCCCGATCAAAAGCCGATAAAGACCGGGCCGAAACCATCCACGAATTGCCGGATGAGGGCCGCGACCGACAGGTAGAGCATGAAAAGACCGCCTGCCAGAATGAAAGGCGTCGATATGAAAAACACCGGAATCTGCGGCGCCAGCTTGTTGATGAGGCCAACCGCGACGTTGAACATCAGACCATAAATCACGAAGGGGCTTGCCAGCCGCAGCATGATCGAGAAGGAGGCCCTGAGCGTATCGGTGAGCGTAATCAGCATCTTCTGTCCGCTGATGAGCGCTCCGACCGGCATGGCGGTATAGGAATCCACCAGCGCTTTCAGGACGATATGGTGAAAATCCAGCATGAACAGCACCAGCAGGCCACCGAAGGTGATGAAGTTGGCGATCTGGTTTTCCTGCACGTCTTCGATGGGATCGGCACCGCCCGGCGCACTGAGGCCGATGGAAGCGCCGATCAGCGCGCCGGTGAACTGGAAACCGAGCGTGTAGAACCGCGCGATCAGCCCATACATCGCGCCGATAAGGAGTTCGGTGAAGATGAGGCCGACGACCGCAGCCTGGCTGGCGCCGGAAACCTTCGGATAGATCGTGTCCCACAGGACCGGCAGAAGCGCCATGGACACGGCGACGCAGAGCAGCATGCGGATCTGCGGTGAAATGCGTGAGCTGGAAAAGCCCGGCATGGTCATGAAACAGGCGCCGATGCGGCAGATGGCAAGGAACAATGCGATAATTGTCCCTTGCGGGTCGGTTATCATGAAATGGCGCCCAGAATCTTGATCTCGAGACCCTTGGCAAGTTCCACATGCGAGAGAACCGGCAGGGTCGCAAAGAGTCGCTCGATAATCATGCGCACATAGGACCGCGTTTCCGGCGAGGTTACAAGGACAAAGGGCAGGCCGCGGTCCATGAATTCACGGATAACTTTTGACGCCTGCTCGGAAAACTCCTCGAGATGGCGGGGATCGATGTCGAATTCGACGATTTCGCCCTTCTGGTCGCGCTTGAGCGCCTGATGGAAGACCATGTCCCACTTGTTGCCAAGGCGGAGCACGCGCAACACGCCATTGTCGGCCAGATCGCCGCAAAGCTGCTGCGACATGCGCACCCGCACATGTTCGACGATCTGTTCCGTCTTGCGCACATGCGGCGCGAGTTCGGCCACCGCCTCGAGAATGAGATGCAGGTTGCGGATCGATACGCGCTCGGCGAGCAGCAGTTTCAGCACCGCCTGCAGGCCGGAATAGGACATGTGCGACGAACAAATCTCGTCGGCCAGTTTCTTGTATTCAGGATCGAGCCTGTCGATGAGGATCTTGACGTCCTTGTAGGACAGAAGCTGCGGCAGGTTGTTGCGGATGACCTCGCTCAGATGCGTCAGCACCACCGAAACATTGTCGATCGGATGGAAGCCCTCACGCTTCAGATCCTCGGTGAAGGTTTCGAGGATCGAAACGGCTGGCATGCCGAAAGCGGGTTCGCGGATTTCATCGCCCGGGATGCTTGGCTTGCGCCCTGCCCCCGTCACGACGAGAACATCGCCGACGCGCAGGTTGCTGGATGCGATGGTCGTGCCGTGAACCCGGATCTGATAGGCCTTTTCCGGGATCATGATATCGTCGGAGACCTTGATCTCCGGCACGACGAAACCGTATTGGGTCGCGAATTTCTTGCGCATCTTGCCGACGCGGAACGCCAGTTCCTGATGCGCGCCGAGAAGGCGGGTGGAAACCTGCTTGCCGAGCGCCAGTTCGATCTCGGCCGTCTTCAGCACCTGCTTGACCGAATCCTTTTCCGCCTCGCTGGTCTGGAGAACCTTGTTCTCCTCTTCCTGACGCCGCAGCGCGCTTTCGGCTTCCGCCTGGCGCGGAATATACCAGCTGCCGAAGGCCATGATGCCGCCGAGGAAGATGAAGGGCAGGAAAGGAAGTCCCGGAATGATGGCGAGCAGGCCCATCAGCATGGCCGAAACCATCAGCGCGCGCGGATAGCCGCTCAGCTGGTTGACGACCGCCTGATCCGTCGATCCGGCCGTGCCGCCGCGCGATACCAGAAGGCCGGCGGCAAGCGATACGATCAGAGCCGGGATCTGCGAGACGATACCGTCACCGACCGAAAGCTTGACGAAAACGTCGGCCGCTTCGCCGATGGGCATGCCGTGGCGGAAATAACCGATGATGATGCCGCCAAAGACGTTGATGGCGGTGATGATGAGGCCTGCAATGGCATCGCCGCGCACGAATTTCGAGGCGCCGTCCATCGAACCGAAGAAGGAGCTTTCCTCCTCGAGTTCGCGGCGGCGGCGCTGCGCTTCCTTTTCGTCGATGATGCCGGCGGACAGATCCGCATCGATCGACATCTGCTTGCCGGGAATGGCGTCGAGGGTGAAGCGCGCACCGACTTCGGCGATACGCGTCGCACCCTTGGTGATGACGATGAAGTTGACGGTGATCAGGATCAGGAAGACGATCAGACCGATGACGAAATCACCGGACATGACGAGGCTGGAGAAACCGGCGATCACGCCGCCCGCCGCCGTTGGCCCCTCGTTGCCATGCGAAAGAATGACGCGCGTCGTCGCGATGTTCAGCGACAGGCGGATCATGGTCGCGATCAGCAGCACGGTCGGGAAAGACGAGAAATCCAGCGGCCGCTGGATCCAGAGCGCCACCATGAGGATGAGGACCGAAAGCGCGATGGAAAAGGCAAGGCCGATGTCCACCAGCATGACCGGAATGGGCAGGAAGAGGACGCAAAGGATCGCCACAATGCCCAGCGCGAAACCAATGTCACGCGTGCTCGGACTGACCTTGGGCAAGGAAATGACTGGTGGCTGCGCCATGAATTCGTCCTGTCTCTTCATGAGAAGGGCGACGGAAAAGCCGTCGCACGGTTCCGCGGCACCGGTTTTCGAAAAGCGCACGCAATTCGGGCCGATGCTTTCCGCCTATCCCTAGCCGCTGAAGCTTGCGCGAGGGTGGCATCCATGGCGGATGGGCGTCAGAAGCCGGACTGAATGCGGGAAAAGACGAGATTGGAAAAAAGCACGATCTGCGCGCCAACAAAGGGGGCGGCAACGCCGAGAACGATCATGATCGTAACGATCTTGGGGACGAAGGTCAGCGTCATTTCCTGAACCTGAGTCAGGGCCTGAATGAAGGCAATGACGACACCGACGATCATGGCGGCCAGAACGGCCGGGCCGGCCGCGACGAGAACCGTCCAGACTGCTGCCTGCATGATGTCAAGCGCATCGGCCTCGTTCATCGTCGCATCCTCATTCCGGAAGGGCGGCGTCATGCCGCCCCTTCAATGTCAGGAACCGGCCGGTGTATCCGAATCGGTCCCTTCATCAGGTGTACTCGCGATCGGACCGTTCGAGAAGGTCACGCCGGCCTGCAGCAGCACCTTGTCACCAGCTTCGGTGATGGCGATAACGCCGTCCGAATAGACCTCGACTTCCTTCACCACGCCCGTAACCTTGTCGTCGGCGCTCTTGACCGTCTTGCCGACAAGGTCGGATGCGCGCGTCAAGGCCTCGGCCTGAAGCATGCTCTTCAGATGGGTGTTGGTCTTGATGGTCTGCTCGACCTGCGAGAAGCTCGCAAGCTGCGACATCTGCTCGCCGGCATCCATCGGACTGGTCGGATCCTGGTTCTTCATCTGGGCGATGAGGAGCTTCAGGAAGCTGTCGTAGTTGAGCGAGGCAGCGCTGCTGTCGGAACTGCTTGCCCCGGCATTGGCCCAGGGATTTGACGCTGCCGAGGTGACTGCATCTACCGCCATGGTGCGATCTCCTTGCGAATCTGTTCGATTGTTGCCGGGGTCATTTCCTGATTGTTGAGGATTTTTTCCTCAATCGGGTAAAGACCGCGAATGGCCTTCAGCGCTTCGAAAGCCTTGCCAGAGGCAACCAGCCCGTCGATCCGCTTGAGTTCCGCCAGAACCTCGTCATGCTGGAAGCAGTTCAGCAGCATGCTCACGGATTTGCGGAACATGTTGGTGGATTGCTCGCGCCCTTCCGGGTTGATGAGGATCATCTGCGCGATGAAATAAAGCTGCCGGAGCGGGCTCGTCGCCTGCTCGGGCTGCAGAACGTGGTTTTCAAGCAGAAACGTGACATCGTTCAGGAATTCGAGCGCGACCTTGCGGTCCACACGCAGAACCGCGCCGTTGATGAAAATCTTTTCGCCCGATTTCAGCGAAATCCGAAGTGTACTTTTCATTTCAGTCCATCCCTGATGATGGTTGTCACGTCAATTATGCCCTGGAAATTCGTCGACTGACGTTTCCGGATCAGTTCGCACTCTTTCAAAATCCAGATCGCGATGGAAATCAGATTGGCTCTCAATTCCATGGCAAGCTGGTTGTCGGGCTGTTTGAGATCCTCAATGAAGCGGATCCAGACCCGTCGAGTGTAAAAAAGCGCTTCGATCGTGTGCCGCTGCGAAGAGGAGTCCCTTGCCTCCACCAGAAGGTCGATCGATTTTGTCAACGCCTGCCGCTCGCGATCCTTCGCGTTGGCGACACCATCCTCCATGATTTCGGCGTAGGAAAACTGGTACATTCATGTATCCTTTATCTGCCGCCACCTCTGTTCATCAGAGGTAGTTCACCAGACTCATTTTTTGCAGACGCGATGTGAGGCTGTATGCGATTTCAATCTGCTGCTGCAGCAGGTCGAGGCGGGTCTTCGCCTCGTAGGTATCGATCCCCTCAATATCCAGCAGATGCGTTTCGATGATCTTCTTCTGGGCCTCCAGCGAATCATTGGCTTTCGAAACACGGCTTTCGGAAAGACCGAGCTGGCTCTGCTGCTGGTTCAGGCCGTTGATGGCGGTGCCGATGTTGGTGACCGACTTGGTCGCCACCATCTCGCGGATGCCGCTATCCACCTTTTCGTCGAGGAAGGTCATTGCCGTCATCGCCGTCAGCGCGAAATACCGCATGCCCTGCGAATTGCTGTTGCTGGAGGTTTCCACGACCTCGTTCTGGCTGATACGGCTCGTCATGTTGGTGTCGCTCGCCTTCGAACCGAAGGACGTCCAGAAATCATAGTTCTGGCCGGCCGTCAGGCTGCTGTGAGGCGGGTTCGTAACCGTGGTCGTGCCGTTGAACACGCCTTCGATATGGGTCATGAACGCTTCGGCCTGGGTCTTGGACAGGCCGGTGATGTCACCCACCGGCGGCGTCTGCGCCGCCATGAATGCATTCAGCTCCGTCTCATAGGCCTCTTTCAGCGGAGAACCTTCCGCGAAATAGTCATCGACAGGCTTCACATCCGTATTGATGCCGGAAAACAGAAACTCGCCGTTGACCGCCGTATTGGCGAAGCTGGTGAAATTGTTGAATGCATTCGAGATCGTCTTGGCGACCGTCGTCAGTGTCGGTGCTTCGCTGCTGGTATTCGGTACGAGAACCTTCTGGATTTCCTGGGCAGCCTTTGCCATGCCGTCCAGCGCCGTCTGCGACGATTTCAGGCGTTGCGTCGCAATCGAATTGACGCTGACCAGCGAAGTGATGCGGTCGATATCGCGGTTGAGATCGAGGCTGCGGGCGGTATTGGCGCCCAGCGTCAGGCCGAGATCGGCATGCTTGCCCGTCGTCAGCTCGGTATTGAGATTGGTCATCTCAAGCTGAGCCTTGAGGATGGTGCTGCGCATGCTGTTCTGCATCGCCAGCGATGAAATGAAGGACGTTTTCATCGTTTACCTCACCATGTCCATCAGGGACTTGAGCATTTCGTCAACGGTCGTCACCAGCTTGGTCGCGGCCTTGTAGGATTGCTCGATATCCATGAGCAGCGACAGTTCCTCGTCCAGGCTGACTGCCGTATTGTTCGAATAGGAGGTGGCGGAGCGCTCATAAAGCGCGCTTTTGGCTTCGTTTGCCGAAGTCGCGCCGGAACGCTCCTGTTCGAGCCACCCCATCGAGTTGGTGCCGTATTTCAGAATGCTGGTATTCGTATCGATACGTGTCGACGCGGCAAAGTTCATGGGCGCGTCAAAGGCAGTAACATAGCTGCGGATCAGGTCGGAGAAACCGGTCCCCCCCGACGTTGCGGTATTGATCACGTAATCGGTACCGTTGATACCGCCGTCACGCAACAATTCCGGATTGCCACCTTTGGAAATAATTAACGCCGGGTTGACGGTAATGCTGGCTGCGAGCCCGGGAGAGACAATCCCGTCCGGCGGAATGGTCGTCGCCGCCGGCGAGCCGTAGGTGAAGAGACCAGGCATGTCCGGCAAACCGCTCGTCGCATCCGCCGGCTTTTCCGCAAACATGGTGATGAGGCCGCGTGCGATTTCGTCAAGCTGGCTCTGCATGGTCGGCGCCAGGTCGTCACGAACCTGCATCAGGCCCTGAAGCGACCCTTCCGCGGTTGTGTTGCTGCCATTGCCGGCCTTCAGCGCCACGCCATCGACATAGATCGCGTTGCCCGTGGTCGTCGCATCATAACCGGGCTGGGTCTTGAAGGTGACGCTGCGCGGCACGATTTCGAACAGCGTCGCGCCGTCAGTGGTATAAAGCGCCACGTCATTGTTCGGACGATTGACGACATTGATGCCGATGATGGAGGAAATATCCTTCAGAAGCGTCTCGCGCTGATCGAGAGCGTCACTGGGATCGCCGCCGATCGCCGTCTGCGCCTTGACCTCGTTATTGGCTTCCTCGAACTTCGCGAGCAGCCCGTTCAGCTTGTCTACCTGGAGGGAGATTTCCTTGTCGGCGCGCAGGCGCATCGCCTGCAACTCGCTCGACGCCCTGTTCAGGGAACTGGCGACATCCGTCGCCGAGGTGACGGCCGTCGCGGCCAGAGCGGCATCGCTGGGCTTGGCCGCATAACCGTCCAGGCTCTTGAGCAGTTCCTTCATATAGTTGGCCGGCGAACTCTCATAATCGTTGCCGCCGAAAATGCTCTTCATTTCCTCGAGACCGCTCAGAACCGTGCTCTGGCCGGAAGCAAGAGAAGAGCTGGAGATCGTCTGCCTGAGAAGACTTTCATTCTGGGCACGGCCGTTGGAGACGATACTCGCTCCAGCCATGGTCGTGCCGAGAATGGCGGTTCGCTTGACGTAGTTCGCATTGCCGACATTGGCAATGTTTTTCGAGGTAACGTCCGTCTGCTTACCTGTATTATTGAAAATCGACTGCGCAGTATTCATTGCTGACGTGAGCGACATTCATCTGTCCTCGTGAGAAGTATTATCTCTTCAGATTGATCAGGACGTCCATCAAATCCGACCCAGTCTGAAAGACTTTCGAATTCGCTGTGTAGATACGTTGGGATTCAATCATGTCGGTGAGTTCGCTGGCGATATCGACATTCGAGCCTTCCAGCGCGCCCTTCTGGATGTAACCGAAGCTGCCCGACTGCGGGAAACCGATGGTGACCACGCCCGACTCGTTGCTCGGCAGATAGACGTTGCCGTTCTGCGGGCTGAGATTGTCGACGCTCGGTACGGTGGCAAGCGCCAGCTGGTAGATATTGCGGCGACCGCCATCCTGATAGACCGCCGTCACCAGGCCGTCCTTGCCGATTTCGACGTCCTTGATCTGGCTCGGACCGTTACCGTTCAGAACGGCGGTACCGGGCGTGAACTTGGAGGAGAATTGCGTCATCTGCGAAAGGTCGATCTCAATCGCCTGCGCCACGCCGCTGTTATCGTCATTGATCGTAATGGCCTTCGGCGAAGCGGTCGTCAGCTTGTTGGTGGCCGGATCGAAAGTCAGAGTTACCGTTTCCTTGACAAGCGTGGCCGGAGCCGTCGCCGTATACGGGAAGCCGCCATCCGTCGACTGGTCCTGACGATATACACTGACTTCCCACTGGGGGTTGCCGGAAGCGTCATTGTCGATCCGCGTGTAATAGAAGTCATAGAGAACCTTGGCGCCGCCGCTGTCAAAGGCTGTCAGCGACGTCTTGGCGCCAACCGTCGACGTTGCGACGTTGTCGCTCGGACGCGATCCTGCGGCGACGATTGCCTCGTCGCGATTGAGGTTGGCCGGGAAGCTGCCCTGGGTGGAAGGCGATGCCGTCAGACCGAAGTCATTGATGTTGATCGCTTCGAGACCGGTAAAGCCGTTGACGACCGCAGCCGGCGGGTTGGCGCCGTAGGGGTAGCCCATCAGCAGGAAGCCCGCCGCATTTTCCAGATAACCTTCCGAGTTCTTCTGGAAGGAGCCGGCACGCGTAAGATAGGGCGTGCCTGCACCGTCCTGAACCACGAAAAAGCCGTTGCCCTGAACGGCAAGGTCGGTGCTCGAGGTGGTGTAGGAGAGGTTGCCCTGCTCCGAAATGCTGTAACGGACATTGGACTGCACGCCGCCGGAGGCGTAGCTGCCCGACGAAGAGGGCAGAACGAGCGAGGAGAACGACGTCGATGCGCGCTTGTAGCCGGTGGTGCTCGCATTGGCGATGTTGTCGCCCACGGTCCCCAGCTTGTTCGCCTGTGCATTCATGCCGGACACACCGGTTCGCATAGTGCCGAAAATACTCATTCAAAAACCCTCGTGGTCATCTTTCAGGGAGAAGGTAAAGCGTTTGGCTTGCGTGAAGCTGTCGGAAATACCGCGTTTGAAAAAGACCACGCGGGCCAATGAAAATCATTGCCAATCAATGCTGTAGCCAAGGAACCGCTTGGAATCGACCGGGTCGTAGCCAAGCTTCTTGCGCAGCTTCTTGCGCAGCTTGCTGATGTGGCTTTCGACGACATTTTCTTCGACGTCGTCATCGAAGATGCCGTAGATGGCATTGAAAATCTGCGCCTTGGAAACGCGGCGTCCGCGGTTGGCGATCAAATATTCGAGGATGCGGCGCTCACGGCGCGGCAAGGGGAACACCTCGCCACCCACCTCCGGGTCGCGACCGTCGGAGAAAACCCGGATCGGCCCGGCATCGGTGAAATTCGAGATAACCTGCAGCCGGCGACGGATGGCCGCCGCACGCGCAAGGATTTCGCGGGGATGAACCGGCTTGCGCACGACATCGTCGACGCCGCTGTCGAAGAGCGCCAGCGTCGCTTCCAGCGAAGGCTGGTCACTGACCGCGATGACCGGGGCCGTCGTGCGATCCCTGATCGCCTTCGGCAAGGAAAAGCTCCGGTCGCCCTGGCCGATCAGGAAGGCTTCCACAGCCGCAAGATCGCTTTCCGCCGCCGTCGAGACCCATTCCCCGAATTCGACCGGATCGAACCCGGTCGAGGGAATGCCCTCGCGCCCAAATAGAGATGTATAGCCGTCTTTAACGAGCTCGCGCTCATCAACCACTACGATCATTCGTCCGCCTCCGAATCAGTGTGGTGTTTTCCAATGTGGCATTGGTACGAATCGGAGGATTCAGGGACAACTGTAGGAAATCATCGATAGTTATTAATAATTGATTAACCATTTTGTGCCGATTTGATCTACATATAGTGGTTATTAACCATATATGGCACAAAATTTTTGTGTAAAAATTTTGAAAATCAAGAAAAATCGCTTGAATTGCCTTTTTTCAGGCTTTCTCTCGCCACATTTCAAATTGCGAGTCCCAGGCCGCCCGAAAGCAATCAAAGGTTGTCAACCGTCGCAGAAACTTTTCGCGTTGGGAGTCCATTTTCCGTAGCCCGTCGCCACGAGATTGGCGATGACACGGCAGACATATTTCTTCTGGGCCGGGTCATTGTTCGGGCCGGCATGATAACGGGCGACCGCCATGGTCCAGGTTTCATGCCTGTTGTGAAGGTTGCGCAGAAACATGGCGGCATATTCGACATTGCGGCGCGGATCGAACATTTCCCGCGCAGATGCGAAATTTTCACCGTGGAAATAATGATTTATCTGCATGCATCCGAGGTCGATCAGCTTGGCGCCGTTGCGCTTCGCCGCCTCAAAAGTGGTCAAAGCCTCTTCGGTGGAGGAGGCAAATACCGGTTTTCCCTCAATATTCATGGCATTCGGGTCGAGCCGCCCCTTGCGGCCCGTCTCAGTCAGGCCGACGGAATAGAGAATTCCCTCCGGCACGCCATATTTGCGGGCGGCCGACTGGATCTCCCTTTCACACACGCCCGACGTTGCCGAAGCCGACGCCTTCTCAGAGGTAGACGCCATTGTCAGCAGAAGAGCGGGCAGAGCCAAGAGCGCCATCCATGCCTTCATTTTGCACCCCCAAATTATCGCCATTGCCCTGCCGGCCGTCCCGTGCGCCGGACTCGTCACGGTTGCGCCCTGCGGCGGCCTGCTGGCCCTGCTGCTGCGCCTGCTGATTTTGCTGATTGTTGCCTTGTGTGCCCGTTTGGTCACTCTTGTCGGAAGAAGCGATGCTGATGGTGATGTTGTCGACCGTCAGACCCTGCGCCTTGAGGCCATCAAGGATGCTCTTGCTGTCTTCCTGAAGCTTTTTATAGGCCGCCACGCTCTCCACCGTCATGTGAACGGCAAGCTCGTCACCCGCAAGGCGCAACGACATCGTCACCGATCCGAGCTCGATCGGCGTCATATGCAGCTTCAGCGTATGCACGACCTTGCCGGTGCTGCTCTGGGCCGCCGCATTGGAGAGCGACGAACCCGGCTGCATGGCGCTCACCCATTCCGGATCGTTGACGATCAGGCCGGTCAGGGCCGAAGCGTTGGTCGAAGGCGCCAGGCCGATGAAGCGCCGCGAATCGAGAACCGTGATGGTATCGGCCGCCTTGCCAGTGCTTTCCCGCGCGTCGAACTCGACACGACCGTCACGCTGAACCGTGCTCATATCGAGCCCGCGGGCTGCGCCCGAGCGCGGGGACGAGAAACGGAATGCGGAGGCGTCGCCCTCGTTTTCCGAAGCCGAACCCGCCTCGTTACCGGCAGGTGCGATCCCTGTCGGCATGTCCTTGACCAGATGCTCGGCCTTGCCCCGGACAGGTTCGGCCCGGTCTGGTTTCACCGTATCTGCCTTGCCGGCAATCGCCTGCGCAATTTCCTCAAGCGGCGTCTTGGCCGTCGCCAACTCGCCGGCATTGGCCGCCGCCAGCTGCAATTCCGCCAGCTTCGGATCGACCGTATCGACCGTCTTCTCAGCGTCCCTGTCGGCATCGTCCTTGAGCTTCTTGCCGGGCTTGCCATTTTCGGGTGTCGTGCGGACGGTTTTTACGGCGTTCTGGAACTCGGCCATCGCCTCGTGGGCACGGCCTTCGCCGGCGTGCTCGTTAACGATTACATTCAGAAAGGTTGCGGGCCGCTTGACCGGAACATCCATCTTTTCCGCCTCGCCTTCAGGCTGTGCATGCTGTTCTTCAGCCGAGTCAACGTCCTGCTGCTGATGACGCGAATGCGCCGCCTGCGGCGGGCGCTCCTCCCTGACCGTGGAAAGGGCATCGCCGAAACTGCCGCCCTTGGCGTCGTCCTTGACGCTGGCGCCGCCGGCGCGCGGATCGGAGGGCGGTGCACTCACTATCGCGTTGATGGTTGCGTCGATCATGGTGCCCCCTCGCCTTTCTTCAACAGGCTGTCGATTTCATCGAGCTTGCTGCGGCCGCTCGTCACGAGTTGCCGGACGTTCTCGCCCTCATCGTCAACCTTCTGGGTTTCGACCCGCCATATGCTTTTTGCATCGGCAGCGGTCGTCTCGTTTTCGGGCGCATTCCGCCCCGTGTCCTTCGTGGCCGTCTCTGCTTCGACACCGGGCTGCAGGGAAGGAGGACGAACCACCTGCTCCGCAATCGCCCTTGCCGCCTCACGCAGGGCCCTGTCCCGATCCGAAAGCTGCGCTTCGGGGATTTGCCCGATTGTTTCGATTGCGCTCACCACATCGGGCGTGCCGATGTTGGAAAGGCTTTCATAGAGATTTGCCTGCACTTCCGGCTCGCCCGGCAGGGCGGGAGACAACGCCTTCGCCTTCAGCGCCGCCATACGCGCCAGCGAATCCCTGCCGCTGATCGCCGCCAGGCGGGAAAGGCGCAGATAGGCTTCCTTCTGCCTCTCCATATCCATCATGGCGAAGGTTTCCTGTATCGCCTCCTCGTTGATGGAATCGGCGCGCTTGACCACCAGCGAGACCAGAAGGTCCGCGAACTGGCTGGCATAGGGCGAATGCAGGAACCGCCGCGCATAACGCTGCGCATAGTCGACGCCGCGCGCCGCATCGCCGTCCTCGACCGCGATGGCGAGCGAACGGCGCAGGGCGGCCTCCTCGACGATGGTGCCGGGCGCTTCGAGCCGGGCAATATCGTAGAAACCAAGCGCAGCGACCGGATCGCGGGGGATCGTCACATTGCCACCGATCAGCGCCAGATAGGCGCCGATACGTTTGCCGCGATATTCGGGCACCATGGCGGCAATGCTCTGGGCGACCAGCGTTCCCTTGCCGGAGAGATATTTGCGCAGGATATCGGCGACACGGCTGTCGAAATTGCCATCGACATCGCGTGCGACCAGCAGTTCCAGCGTGGCGGGATTGCCGCCGCTCATCGCATAGATAAGCGCCGCGTCGACATTGCGCGGATCCTTGAAGATCGCCGAAGGCGCGCTCTTCAGCCGCTCATCGATCGTCTGGAGCAGAAACCGCTGCATTTCCGAGGCGGAATGGTCTCCCATGGCGACTGAATCCTGCACGAATTGCAAGGAGCGCAGCATGGCATAGGGCATGAGATTGTCTTGCGACTGCGAAAACGCCCTGCCCGGCTCGGAGCCGAGGCCGCAGAGCGTCGCCGCAAGAAGAAGCCAGCGTTTCGAGGTTTTCGTCACACTCACCCCCGATCGGCCTCAAGCAGGATTTCGATGCGACGGTTGGCGTCCGCCAGAGGATCCGCCGGCACCTGCAATCTGCGGTCCGCAAATCCCGACACCTGCTTTACCCGCTCTTCCGACAGGCCGCCGCGCACCAGCATGTAATAGGCGCTGTGCGCACGGTCCATGGAGAGCCGCCAGTTGTCATTGGCCTCACCCTTGAACTGCCGCCCGTCGGTATGGCCGCGGATCACGACGCTGCCACCGCGCTCCTGAAGCAGTTTGCCGATTTTTTCCATGGCCAGAACCATTTCACGCCGGGGAACGGCCGATCCGATATTGAACATCGGCGTTTCCGTCTGGTCGGAAATGGTGAGCAGCAATCCGCCTTCGGCCGGCGTCACCACCAGACCTTCGGAAAGCTTGCCGGTAATGCCGGATATCTGCTTCTCAATCTCCTCGCGCAGCGTGTCGGCCTTTTCCCAGTCGGCATCGCTGGCCTTTTGCTGTGCATCGATCGCCTGTCGCGGCTCATCCGGCTTTGGCTGCGCGAGCGCTGCCTGCTCGGCCGCATCCGGTCGCTGCTGCGGCACAACGGCGGCGACTTCCATCGGTTTGCCGTCTTCCGCCTTGTCGGCCGGTGTCTCGGACGCCTTGAGCGCGACCGCCTGGGCGTTTTCGGCCGCATCCTCCTGTTTGCTCTCGGCGACCTGCTGCTGTTCAACCGGTTTCTGCGGCTGATCGGCGCGGGTGATTTTCACCTGCTGGGTCCAGAAATCGGGATCGAACGGATCGCGATAGGCTTCACCGCCGCTTGCACCCGTCGCCGGGCCGGAATCGGCGGCGCCGCCCTCGCCCTTGGCGCTGACATTGGCCTGCTGCCCGACCTGCTGGGCGATTTCCGCAAGAACGGAATAGGGATTTTCGAAAAAATCCGCTTCGGAGAAGTTCGACTGCTCACCGGTCTGGGAGGTCAGGTCCTCGCCCGTCGCCGCGGCGGACCCCTTGGTGACCTTTTCCGCCTGGATATTGGACTGGTCCTTTTTCTGGACGCCCTCTTCCTTGTCGACTGGCTTTTCCAGCCCCTTGGACGAGGGTTTCTCATCGGAAAGCTTGATCGGGTTGAAATAGCTGGCGACCGAGGCCTTGGTCTCCTCATTGGCGGCATTGACCAGCCACATGACGAGGAAGAACGCCATCATCGCCGTCATGAAGTCGGCATAGGCGATCTTCCACGCGCCGCCATGCGCGCCGTCGTGCCCGCCCTTGTGGCGCTTGACGATGATGATCTCGTTCTTGCCGTGGTGGTGATTTTCGCCTTCACTCATTTCATCACCTTGCGAAGACTGGATGCCCAGGCGGACATGCGCGTCACGAACACGCTTTCACCCAACTCGACGGAAAGATCGATATCGGTGGTCTCGGTAAATTTCATCGTTTCTTCTTCAAAGCCCGGCTGCGTCTTCAGCCGCTCGAACAGATCCTTCGGGCCTTTCACGACAAGCGTGACCCCATCGCCATCCGGCATGGCGCTACGCACCACATCCGCCAGCGCCGAGACCGCCTTGAGCGACAGCTTCTCCGTCAGGACCGGAGCGAGAATATTGGCTGTCTGTTCGCTGAGATTGGCCGCGATCGCGTCGATACCCTCGCGCAGACCCCGGGACAGGGAAGCCGCAATTTCCTCGAGATGGGATGAACGCAGGCTCTCCAGCTCCGCCGCATGGGCCGCGATCAGCTCTTCCCGCTCCGCCTGCAGCTTCTCGGTAATCTCACGCGTGGCGTCTTCGCGGCCACGGGCATAGGCCGCCTGCTTCTCACCTTCAACATCGACGGTTTCGAGGTCATCGAAACCGGTTGCGACGTCGGCAAAAGGAGAAGCGGCATCTGCATCCGCCAACGGATCGCCAAAGGCGAGCCCGGCCGGCTGGGTGTCACCAAAATCCTTGAGATATCGTGCAATGGACGCGCTCATGCCTGCCCCCGGCGAAAGAGGCCAAAGAGGCGGGACATGTTTCGCTGCCCGCTAACTGGAGCGTCCTGTCGCATTTCCGGATGGAAAACCGGGCTCCGCTTTTCCTGGAAATGCTCTAAGCCGTTTGGCGGCACCACCGTCATCCTTGCTACCCTGCCCGTCTCTTCCACGTTTCCCGGCCGGATCACGCCATGCGATCCCGCCCCATATTGACCCGACGTTAGGTGTTCAAACTTGTGCGAGGATGAAGGCGGGCTCGATCAGCAAGCCTGCGCCCATTCATCCCCGCCCGCCGACGCCGGCCGAAACCCGTTACTTGAAGAGCTGGAGGATATTTTCCGCATTGGCGTTGGCGATGGAGAGCGCCTGGATGCCGAGCTGTTGCTGCGTCTGCAAGGCTTTCAGCCTGGTCGATTCCTCGTTCATATCGGCATCGACGAGACGGCCGATGCCCTTGTCGATCACATCCATCAGGCTGGAAACGAAGTTTTCCTGCATGTTGATGCGGCTTTGCAGAGAACCGAGGCTGGAGGCCGTGCTGGTCATCGCCTCGAGCTGCCCGTCCACAAAGGACATCATCATGTCGATGGCGTCCGCATCGGTATAGGTCGTGCCGCCGCCGGCAAAACCGCCCATGGCCGCAGCGACGATATCGAGATTGCCGAGATCGAGCGTGGAGACGGAAAAACCGAGGGAACGATCGGCGGAAGCCGCACCGGCGCTGACATCGTAAAACCAGTCATTGCTGCTGGTATCGCGGTAGGCCGGGGAAACCGTCGTTCCACCGCTCGACGGATCTGTTCCCGTCACCTTGACCCAGACATTTTCGGCAAGTCGCAGATAATTGTCGGTTCCGTTGCTATAGATATTCGGATCCGCATTCGTATCCGTCGTCGTGGCGTTCAGCGCGCCGATCTGTGCATCGCTAAGCTTTTCGACGACATAGCCCGCTTCCGTCGCCTTGCCTGCGGTCGTCGAAGTCTGGGTGACCTCATGTTCGGTCTTGGAGACAAAAACGGCGTTCTTGTCGAGAATGCCGAGCTTTCCGCCGCTGAGATCGAAAAGGACCGTGCTGCTGTCGAGCTTGTAGTCAACGGTGGTGACACCGACATTGCCCGAGCCGGTGCGGGTAAAGGATGCAACCACCTTTTTCGTGATCGGCTCTTCGACCGGCGGCGTGCCGCCATTGCTGATGCTGGCCTGCAGCCAGTTTTCACCCGAGAACGAGGCCGATTCGGAGATGCTCTTCAGCTGCTCCTGAAGCTGCTTGATTTCATCCTGAATCTTGCCGCGGTCGGCGCCGACTCCATAAGCGGCGACAAGCTTGGCCTTGATCTGCTTGACGACCTCGATCGTACTTTCAAGCGCGTCATAGGCGGTATCGACCTTGGCGGCGCCCAGACCCAGGGCATCCTGCACGGCGGAAAGCGCATTGTTGTCGGAGCGCATTGTTGTCGAGATGGACCAGTAGGCCGCATTGTCCGCCGCGGTCTCGACACGATAACCGGACGAGACACGCGCCTGCGTGGTTTCCAGATTCTTGTCGATCATGCGCAATGTCTGCAGCGCGGCCATCGCCGCCGCATTGGTCAAAATGCTGGTCATGGGGTCCACCCAACTCAAAATTTCAGAAAAAATCCGGCGCGGTGCCGACAACGAGCAGGGGCATCATGCGCATCGGCAATGACCTGAACCGGCCATCGCGACCTGCCGTTCGTTAACAAATCGTTAATGCGATAGGTAACAAACAACGAGACTGATTTGCAAGGCGTTCCTCGCTTTTACGGCCGGGTTTTGCATAAACCGGCAGGCTTCAGGCAAGCTCGGGTTAAGACACACCGGAACGGAACCGTTGCGCCCGTGATTTTCGGCGGGCGCAACGGAGATGCTGGACAGAAATGACGGTTGATCCGGTCAGGCCGCTTCGCCCTGGCGGGTGGGCACGAATCGCGCCGCCGTCAGGCTCTGACGGAGAAATTCGGTATTTTCGTCCGGGTCTTCGGAAGGGTTCTGAAACGAGACATGATTGATTTCAATCGCCGCATGTTTGTCGGCAAGAATCAATCGTGCATAGACCGTGGCGCCCTTCGGCTTGAGCTCGAGATCGAGAACGACCTCCGGCGCGCCTTCCCATTCGAGCTTATATTCGCCGCCGGCGCCGAAATTGATCGTCCCGGGATGATAATAAAGCTCCGCCGCCGACGAAACGAGATCGGCGATACTGCCATAGCACTCGAATCTGAGCAGCGAAATCAGGTCGGCCGGGTCTAACAATCGAAGTTCGGTGGCGATCGGGTTGATCGCCTCTGCGACGATCATTTCCCGCTGTTCGGAATAGGCGGATTTTTTCATTGGTTTTATTGAACCCGTATTTTCGATGACTTCATGGCGTAAACCCGATGAACGAGCTCAGCCACAGCCTTGTAAAAGACTGGTGGAATCACACTATCTACCGAGACTTGCGCAAACATGGAGCGTGCAAGCGGAGGGTCCTCAAAAACGGGGATATTGTTCTCTTCCGCAATCTCGCGGATTTTCAATGCGATAAGGTCCTGGCCCTTGGCGACGACAACAGGTGCGTCGCCTTCTTCACGAACGTAACGCAACGCCACCGCAAAGTGTGTCGGGTTGGCGATGACCAGCGTCGCACGCGGCACGTTGTTGATCATGCGGCGGCGGGCGCGGTCACGGGCGATGGAGCGCTGGCGGGATTTGACCACCGGGTCGCCCTGCGACTGCTTGTATTCTTCCTTCACCTCATGCTTCGTCATTTTCAGCTGGGTGAACCAGTGATGGCGAGTCCACAGAAGGTCGACGGCGGCAAGCAGGGCGGTCGAAAGCAGGATCACGACCATCATTTTTTTGACGATCTCGACCACCCGGACGAAAATCACCTGCGGATCGGAAAACATCAGATCGATCAGGCTGTAGAAGTCGCCGCGAAGCGCAAAGAACATGATGACCGAGACGATCATGATCTTGAACACGGATTTGCCGAATTCCACGAAACCCTGCTTGCTGTAGATGCGCGAGAAGCCCTTTGCCGGCGAGACCCGTGACCATTGCGGGCGCACCCTCTCGAGCACCGGCGACGGCAGGTTCTGGAAAAACGACGAGGCAAGCCCGAAGACGATGAACATGATCATCGCCGGCATGAGCAGGTAAGCGATGGACGTTCCGAGAAAATAGAGCAGCGACAGGGCATCCGGCCGGGTGCTGAGGTTCCACTGTTCGGGCTGGCCGAACAGGTCCTTCAACGTGACACCGAGACGACCGGCACCATCGGGCAGAAAGAAAACCAGATAACAGTAAAAGGCAAGCGACGAGGCAAAGATCGGCACTTCGCGCGAAAAGGGAAGATTGCCCTTTTCCGCCGCATCGCGGAGTTTTTTCTCCGTCGGGGCTTCTGTTTTACTGTCCTTGTCCTGATCGTCTGCCAAGGCACGTTCCCGAAATAAAAAAGGCCCGCCGCTCCCGGCAGGCCGTTATCCCGAAACTAGCGTCCATGACCGGCCATCGCAATGGCCGGTTCTGCGGCGGGGACGGGTTATCAACCGGCTTCCGCTTAAGCTGCGGCCGATTGCTCGTCCGTCGCTGCGTCCTTCAGCTGGATCTGGCCGGAATTGGCGAGCCGGATCGCCTCCTGCGCCACCGCGCGGCGCGCGATCGCCACTTCGCGCGTGTTGATCGAGGCCTGCGGCACCGCAAGGTCCGATTCGATCATGCGGCGCTGGCGCGGGCTGATGCTGGAGAGCACACATTCCTTGATTTCCATCGTGGCGCCGCGCAGCGCCATGGTCAGAACATCGGCCGAAACATCGTTGAGCAGCAGGACACGGCTGCGCTGCGGCATGAACATGAGGTCGTCGAAGAGGAAGATCTTCGGCTTGACCTTGTTTGCGGCTTCCTTGCTGAGCGTTTCGAGCGAGCTGAGCAGCGTATCGACCTGCGGCTTGTCCAGTTCGTTCATCAGATCGGCAACCTTCGTGGAACCGCCGGCATTGCGCTCGGCTTCGATTTCGTTGATGAGGTTGACCACACGCTTCTCGATGATCTGGGCAGCCGTGGGGCTGACTTCCTTCATATTGACGGTGCGGTTCATGATATCGGCGCGCTGCTCTTCCGGAATGGTCAGGAGAACCTTCGCACCGAAGGACGAGGGCAGCATGGAGAGGATATAGGCGATGGTCTGCGGATGTTCGCGCAGCAGGAACTTGCCGACGAATTCCGGCTCGGCTTCCTGCAGGCGGTCCCAGATCGATGCTTCATAGGCCTGGAAGGCCGCGCGGCGGCCGAGAAGGCTGTCCACCTCTTCAGGGGTCAGGCCCTCTTCGAGAATGCTTTCGATTGCCTTGGCGTTGTCCATCAGACCCGTTCCTTCAGTGAACAGGTCTTCAAACTCCGCCACGATCTGCGCGAGTTCATCCGGGGGAATGACACGCAGGGTCTGGGCCGAGGAAATGATCATCTGTAATTCGTGCTGCGTGAAAAATTTGAGCAGCTTGCCGGCGACGCCCTTGCCCATGGCAAGCAGCACCGCGGCCGCCTTGTCGGCCTGAGACAACGGTTTCCCTGCCAGGGGGTTACCGAAATCCTCGAAGTCCATCATGGTCTTTCCTCTCCGTCCCCACAGGGATCAGGCTTTTCGCGTACTCAGTACTTCAATCAATTTTACGCCGAAGCGTGTATCGTCGTCTTCCAGAACCGTTATTTCACCGCGCGCAATACGGCGGCCATTCACCATGATCTCGACCGGCTCGCCGATCTTGCGATCAAGCGCGATCGTTGCGCCCTCTTCGAGGCTCATCAGCCCCGAAACGAGCATCCGGCTGGTGCCGAGCACGATCTGGACATCGATCGGGATGTCCATGATCATTTCCATGTTCTCGGACAGTCCGCTGCCGAGCGGCGCTTTCACGCCCGCAGCCTGCGGGGCGGCGGCAAAATCGTCCATTGCAAAATCGGTCGTTCCGCCAGCGAAGGCGGAAAGGTCGTTGTCCGTCGAAGTCTCGTCCGTGCTTCCGAAATCGCCGAAGTCGCCAAAATCGGACAGCGAACCTTCCGCATCCGTCTTGAGGACGCCACGCAGATCGCCGATAGCCTGGTCGAGGTCGCCGCCGTCTTCAAACGACGGCAACGCCGCATCATCGGTCACAGGTGTTTTCTTCGTAGCCATGCGCTGATTATTCCCTTTGAAACTTGCGTCAGCCTGCCCAAATCCCCGAAGGCCGGGCAGGATTTTAACCCATCAAATGTCGTAAGATCTCGTCGTCCGTGCTGACATTGTTCTTCACCCGAACCATGTAGCGGTCGCCGGACTTGCCGAATTCGCAATTGTAGAGCTTGGAACCGTTAGCGCTGACCTCGACGCCGATATCGTCCTGCTTCAGAGCCTGGAACGGAATGACGTCACCGGCCACCAATCTGGAAATTGTCCTGAGCGTCAGCGTTTCAAGCTTGATGCGCGCCTCAAGAGTGACCTGCGACCGCTTCACCTGCTGCGAGATCATCTCCATCCATTCCTCCTGCTTCTTCAGCGCCTGGGCTGAGGCCCTGGGGGCAACGATGGAGGTCTTGAGCAGCGGCCGCTGCGGCACGATGAGAGAAAACTCCGAGGAGACCTTGCCTATATCGATCTTCATGCGGATGGTCACGCCGTAGAGGCCGGCAATCATCTCGTCGAAGGCGCTTTTGCCATTGGCGTTGAACGGTGGCTCAATGGTCGCCTCGAAACCGCCCGGTGCGTTGACACCGGAACGCAGGACGCCGCCGATACGGCCGAGAACCATGGCCGCGAGGTCGAGTTCGATATGGGACAGGTTGCGCTCGTCCGGTTCGCCGATCATGTCAGGCGACGCGCCCAGCATGCGCTCCATGAGCGCGATGACGAAGCCGTTGCCGACCGTCATCATGAAATTGGGGCACCAGTTGCGCAGGGAACAATCGGCAACCGCGACATTCTGCCCGACATTGGCGATGAGATCGGTCATCAGTCCCGATTCGGAACCGACATATTCGACATCGATCGCGATGCCGGTCTCGCTGTGGAAGATATCAGGCAGGAATTCGCTGTAGAGATGGCCGATATCGGAACCGATCTTGGCGATCGTCTTGCGGTCGGACAGCCCTCCCGTCAGCTTTGCAAGCAGGGCGGTATCGATGGCGGGTGCTTTTTGCGCTGCAGCTTTTGCCATTGTCATGCCGCCTTGTTTTCGCCGCCGGGGTTCATCATCTCCTGCTCGACGGCGTCAATCGACGGCCGCTCGTAGTTGGAGATGGTCTTGCGGCCGTATTCGAGCGCGACCTGCGGCACCGAGCCGTTCATGTAGGCGATCAGCGTCTGCTTGACGATGATGTAGAGGCGGTGCTGCTTGGTGCGGACGATCTTGACCTGCGACGCGAGCGGATTGCAGATCGAATAGGACAGGATGATGCCGAGCATGGTGCCGACGAGTGCGGCGCCGATCAGGCCGCCGAGAACCTCAGGCGATTCGTTGATCTTGCCCATGGCCTTGATGACGCCGAGAACCGCCGCGACGATACCGATGGCGGGGAAGGAATCGCCCATGGTGGTGATCGCGTGGTAGGGCTTCAGCTTGTCGTTGAGGATGGTCTCGATTTCCTCATCCATCAGCGCCTCGATCTCGTGGCTGCGAGCATTGCCGATGATGATGAGGCGGACATAGTCGCAGATGAACGAGGTCAGTTCCTTGTTCTTCAGCACCGAAGGGGCGCTCTGGAAGATCGAGGATTCCTCGGGATTGTCGATATGGGCCTCAATCTCGTTGCGCGATTTCGTGCGCAGATCGCGCATCAGCGAATAAAGCACGCCGAGCACGTCGAGATAGTTGCGCTCCTTGGGGACCGAATGTTTGAAGGCCTCGCCGAGCGCCTTGCCCGAATCCTTCACGACCTTCATGGGGTTCGCCATGATGAAGCCGCCGAGACCGGCGCCGCCGATGATCATCAATTCGAACGGCTGAACCAGCACGTCCAGATGACCGCCCATCGCCATATAGCCGCCGATGATGCAGCCGAAGGTGATTATAAGTCCAATTACAATATTCATTGATCGACCACGCCCGAACAGTGTTCCATGCCGCCATGTCTAGAAAATGTGGCTTGCGTGAACCTGTCCGCAAAGCCTCTGCCGTGCCCCCGCCTCCAGCCAGTTTCGCACAAGCAAGCTGCGGCACTATGCCGGCAAAGGCGGACGTGCGCCTAGAGATCGGGATCAAACGAGAGCGGCGGTTCAGTGACTTCCACCTACACCAGCTACAGACTGATCAGTCAGGATATCGGCAAATCGCTTGAGCGGGTGTCGAAGCAGCCCGACGTGACGCGCGAGACCGAATATTACAAGGCAAAGATCGGCGAGGTGAAGTCCATCGACGACTTCATGGCCGATACGCGCCTTTATAATTACGCCCTGAAAGCCCACGGGCTCGAGGACATGGCCTATGCGAAGGCCTTCATCCGCAAGGTGCTGACGGAAGGCACCGAGGACAAGAACGCCTTCGCCAACAAGCTCTCCGACAGCCGATATGCCGAACTTGCAAAGTCCCTGGATTTTGCGGGACTGGGAGAAGCAGCGACCTCCGCCGAAGCAGCCAAATCAGGTGTCGTCAGTAAATACACACGCCAGACGCTGGAGCAGGAAGCGGGCGACGACAATAACGGCGTCCGGCTCGCCCTTTATTTCGAGCGCAAGGCGTCGACAATCAAATCCGGCCTCGATTTCCTCGCCGACGACGCGCTTGCGCAGGTGTTCCGCACAACGTTCAACCTGCCTGACGCATTTGCCGCGGCCGATGTCGACAAGCAGGCGGCGCTCATTGAAAAAACCATCGACATCAAGGATCTGCAGGATCCCGAAAAGGTCGGCAAGCTGCTCGAGCGTTTCACCATCATGTGGGAAATGCAAAATCCCTCGACGACCTATGACCCCCTCGCCGTTTTCGGCTCCTCCAGCGGCTACGGCATTTCCCCCGACCTGCTGATCTCCATCAACTCCCTGAAACTCGGAGGCAAATGATATGCAATCCGGACTATACGTCGCCCTGTCCTCGCAGATCGCGCTGGAGCGCCGTCTCACCACCATTTCCGACAATATGGCGAATGTGAACACGGTCGGCTTCCGCGGCTCCGAAGTGAAATTCGACGAAATGGTCGCCAAGAACCACAATGACATGAATGCCAAGGTGGCTTTCGTGTCGCAGGGCAATGACTATCTCTCCACCCGCCAGGGCGCCTTCGAGCAGACCGGCAATTCCTTCGATTTCGCCATCAAGGGCGATGCCTGGTTCTCGCTGGATACGCCCGACGGCCAGATATTGACCCGCGACGGCCGTTTCACCATGCGCCCGGACGGCGCGCTTATCTCCTCGAACGGTTATCCCGTTCTCGATGCCGGCGGCGGGCCGATCCAGCTCAATCCGAATGGCGGTCCGATCACCGTCGGTCTCGATGGCGCCATCAGGCAGAACGAAAACATCGTCGCTACGCTCGGCATCTATCAGGCCGATTTCTCGCAGGGTTTCCTGCGTCATCCCAATAGCGGCGTGAAGCCGGTGGCCCAGCCGGTTCCGGTGGTCAACAATCATGAGGTCGGCGTCGTTCAGGGTTATCTCGAACAGTCGAACGTCAACGGCATTTCCCAGATGACGCAGCTCATCCAGGTCAATCGCGCCTTTGAGAGCATTTCCTCGCTGATGCGCGACACCGAATCGACCTTCGGCGAAGGCATCAAGACGCTTGGCGGCGCGCGTTGAGGAACTGAGTAATGACAATGCCGGAATCCATGCTCTCGGCTGACGCCATTTCACCGAAGCTCGCACAACTGGCGAGCCTTGCCGGGCATTATGCCGATCCGGAATTTTCGGTGGCGCATGGCGGCCATGTCCGAACCATCGCCGCCGGGCACTATACGGTTTCCGGCCTGTCACGGCATGTGCGGCTCGGAGAATTCGTCGCCCATCGCAGCGCGACCGGCATTCATCTCGGCGAAGTCGTGCGCGTGGAGCCGGATATCTGCTATGTCTGCCCGATCGAACCGGGCGAACCGATCGGCATCCACGACACCGTCATTCGCAAGGGCGCTTTCCGCGTCTCGCCCAACGACAGCTGGTGCGGGCGCACCATCAATGCGCTGGGCGAGCCTATCGACGGCCAGGGGCCGCTTGCCTCCGGCATCGAGCGCCGTTCGATTTCCAACAATGCGCCGCCATCGATGACGCGCAAGCGCGTGGAGACCCCTTTCAAGACGGGTGTCCGGGCAATCGATATCTTCTCGCCGCTTTGCCTCGGCCAGCGCCTCGGCATTTTCGCCGGTTCCGGTGTGGGCAAATCCACGCTGCTGTCGATGCTCGCCAAGGCCGACGCCTTCGACAAGGTGGTGATTGCGCTGGTCGGCGAACGCGGCCGTGAAGTGCGCGAATTCATCGAAGACACGATGGGCGAGAATATGAGCAAGTCCATCGCCGTCGTCGCGACGAGCGATGAAAGCCCGATGTTGCGCAAGATGGCGCCGCTTTCCGCCGTCACCATCGCCGAATATTTTCGCGATCAGGGCGACAATGTCCTCCTCATCATCGACAGCGTGACGCGCTTTGCCCATGCCATCCGCGAAGTGGCGGTCGCTTCGGGCGAACCGCCGGTGGCGCGCGGCTACCCCGCCTCGGTCTTCACCGAACTGCCGCGCCTTCTGGAGCGGGCGGGGCCGGGCGCGGAAGGCACCGGCACCATCACCGCCATCGTCTCCATTCTGGTGGATGGCGACAATCACAACGATCCGATTGCGGATTCGACCCGCGGTATTCTCGATGGCCATATCGTGCTGGACCGCAGCCTTGCCGAAGAAGGCCGTTACCCGCCGATCAATCCGCTCGCCTCGATCTCGCGTCTCGCCAAGAAGGCCTGGACGCCGGATCAGGAAAAGCTGGTCTCGCGCCTGAAGGCGCTGGTGCATCGCTTCGAGGAAACGCGGGACCTTCGCCTCATTGGCGGTTACCGGCCCGGCACCGACCCCGATCTCGACATGGCGGTGAAACAGGTCCCGATCATCTACGAAACGCTGAAACAGCTGCCGAGCGAACCGGCGGCGCAGGACGCCTATGCCGATCTGGCGACCGCGTTGCGCGGCGGGGCGCAGAATGGCCAGCCGCAAGTGAACCCGAGAATGAGAGGCTGACCCCGTGACAAAGAAGCGGAACGACAACAGTCAGGGCGAAGAGGCGCTACCCAGGCCCATCTTCTTTACGCCCGACCGTATTCTCGCATGGACGGGCATCGGGCTTGCCGCCGCGGCCGCCTTTTTCCCCTGGTACGTCTTCTTCAACGAGGACAAGTTCGGGATAAGGGTGGCGGGCGGCGACCGCACCCGCGATCTGCCCCATACCGGCCCGCGGGAAGTCTTCAGCGTTTCGCCCATGGCCATGACCAACCGCAACAAGGAAGACACGCCACCGCCGGCGGAGCTACCCGACATGCTGACGACGGCGACCGTCAATGCGAGCGGCAAGGAAAAACAGAACGATCTGGCGGCCGGGATCGAGGACCAGCCCTTCCCCGGTCAGACTTCTTTCCGCCTGCTGCATGTTTCCAACGGCCGCGCCCTGATCGAGGACGGTTCGGGCATGTATATGGTGAGAGTGGGTTCGACCCTGCCGGATAATGCGATGCTGACGAAGATCGAGCAGCGCAACGGCGAGTGGCTGATTGAGACGTCCTCCGGGAAAACCTATTACCCCGAAAAATAACGATTTTTCTCTCAACGGAAAGGCGCGCCGCATCTGCCGGCGCGCCTTTTTTGTTTTGTGCGTGCCGCGTGCGCATGCCCCTTTCCCCGCCGTTCCGCGCCTTCTCCCCTCTCCGCAAGTCTGACGCAAGATTAGCCCCGTAGGTTCGGGCCATACGAGATGGAGAAGTCTATGCAACCGATTCAACTGTTCGATCTGGCATCCCGCCAAGCGGAATGGCTGAGCGTGCGGCAGGAAGTCGTGGCGACCAACATCGCCAACGCCAACACACCCAAGTTCCGCGCCAAGGATGTCAGCCCTTTCGAAGCGGTCATGCAGGCCACCAGCCAGCAGGTCGGCATGGCGAGGACCAATCCCGCACACTTCGGCGAGAGCGCCCTCAGCGACAATATCGCGGTGCGCGACAACCCGGTCAACAACGAGATCGGTATGCAGGAATCGGGCAATTCGGTCGCGCTTGCGGAAGAAATGACCAAGACCGGCGAGATCAAGCGACAGTACGAACTGAACGCCAATCTCGTCAAATCCTTCCATCGCATGATGCTGATGACGGTTAAGAGGTAAACCATGGATCCCTTGAGTGCGGCAAGCAAGATTGCCGGCAGCGGCCTGGAAGTGCAGTCCACGCGACTGCGCATCGTCTCCGAAAACATCGCCAACGCCAGATCAACCGGCGACACGCCCGGCGCCGACCCTTATCGCCGCAAGACGGTCACCTTCGGTTCCGAGCTCGACCGCGTCAGCGGCGTTGAGCGCGTGACGGTGAAGAAGCTCGGCGTCGACCGCGGTGACTTCGTCAACGAATACGATCCCGGCAATCCGGCCGCCGACAGCAACGGCATGGTGAAGATGCCGAACGTCAACATCCTGATCGAAATGGCCGATATGCGCGAAGCCAACCGCAGCTACGACGCCAATCTTCAGGTCATCCGCCAGACACGCGACCTCGTCGCCTCCACAATCGACCTTCTGAAGGCATCGCAATGATCGACGGTATCAAGCAAGTCAGTTCCCTTTCGCTCACCCGTGGCGCAAGCGGCATCTCCTCGCTGACGGAAAGCGTTTTCGGCAACGAGCAGACAACGCCTGCCCAGCAGACGGGCGCAAGCTTCGCCAGCATTCTCGGCAATATGTCGGTGGATGCGATGAACAATCTGAAGAAGGCGGAAGTGGCTTCCTTCGAAGGCATTCAGGGCAAGGCGAATACGCGTGAAGTGGTCGACGCCATGCTTTCGGCCGAACAGTCGCTGCAGACCGCCATCGCGCTCCGAGACAAGATCGTGTCGGCCTATCTCGACATTACCAAGATGCAGATCTAGCCCAGCAGGAATATTGACATGAGAGCTCTTGCCATCGCTGCCACCGGTATGGACGCCCAGCAGACCAATCTGGAAGTCATCGCCAACAACATCGCCAACATCAACACCACCGGTTACAAGCGTGCGCGTGCGGAGTTCACCGACCTTCTTTACCAAACCGAGCGCATGCAGGGCGTACCGAACCGCGCCAACCAGGCAATTGTGCCCGAAGGCGCCAATATCGGCCTCGGCGTGCAGACCTCGGCCGTGCGCAACATCCACACCCAGGGCAACCTGATCGAGACCGGCAACAAGCTCGACGTCGCGATCATTGGCCAGGGCTGGTTCCAGATCGAGGCGGCCGACGGTTCGACGCTCTACAGCCGCGCCGGCGCCTTCAACAAGAATGCCGACGGCAATCTGGTGACGGTCGATGGCTACAACGTCATTCCCAACATCAATATTCCGACGGATGCGCAGGACATCACCGTAACCCGTACGGGTCAGGTGACGGCCCGTATCGGCAACGCCGCTGATTTCACCGAGCTCGGCCAGCTGACCATCGCGAATTTCGCGAACGAGGCCGGCCTGAAGCCGCTCGGCGACAACCTCTTTGCCCAGACACCGGCTTCCGGCGACGCCGTCATCGGTGTGCCTGACGATCCGAGCTACGGCTACATCAAGCAGTCCTACCTCGAAGGCTCGAACGTCGACGCCGTCAAGGAAATCACCGACCTGATCACGGCGCAGCGCGCTTACGAGATGAATTCCAAGGTCATCACCACCGCTGACGAAATGGCGTCGATTGTCAGCAAGAACCTGAAGTAAGAACGGAAAGGCAGGCGAACATGAGGTTTGGCCGGAACAATAGCAGCTACAGAACGGCGCTCGTCCGTTTGTGCCTGGCGTCTGCCTTTTCACTGGGTGCGCTTGCGCCCGCATCGATGCCCGCTCTGGCTCAGGCGCCGATGGCGCTGGTTCCCGTGCGCACGATCTATCCGGGCGAGACGATCACGCCCGAACAGGTGAAGCCGGTGGAAGTGACCAATCCCAATATTTCCGCGGGTTATGCAAGCGATATCAGCGAAGTGGAAGGCATGATCTCCAAGCAGACCCTGCTTCCCGGACGCACCATCCCCGTTGCCGCCCTGCGCGAGCCCTCGCTGGTGGTGCGCGGCACCAGCGTCAAGCTCGTCTTCACCATCGGCAACATGACGCTGATGGCCTCGGGAACGCCGATGACCGACGGCTCGGTCGGCGAGGTCGTGCGGGTGCGTAATATCGATTCCGGCGTCATCGTCAACGGCACGGTCATGAAGGACGGAACCATTCAGGTGATGGCGAAATGAGAGTGCTTCGTATCATAGCAGCGGCCATCCTGTTTTCGGCCCAGCCTTTCCTTTCGCCCGCAGCCCATGCGGATACGTCGCGGATCAAGGACATCGCATCGCTGCAGGCGGGGCGTGACAACCAGCTGATCGGTTACGGTCTCGTGGTCGGCCTGCAGGGCACGGGCGACAGCCTGCGCTCCTCGCCGTTTACCGAGCAATCCATGCGCGCCATGCTGCAGAATCTCGGCATCACCACGCAGGGCGGCCAGTCGAATGCCAAGAACATCGCCGCCGTCATGGTGACGGCCAACCTGCCGCCCTTCGCCAGCCCCGGCAGCCGTGTCGACGTGACGGTCAGTTCGCTTGGCGACGCCTCGTCGCTGCGCGGCGGTACCCTCATCATGACCTCGCTTTCCGGCGCGGACGGCCAGATTTACGCGGTCGCGCAGGGCGCGCTGATCGTCAACGGCTTTTCCGCCCAGGGTGACGCCGCGACGCTGACGCAGGGTGTCACCACCTCCGCCCGTGTGCCGAACGGCGCGATCATCGAGCGCGAACTGCCGTCGAAGTTCAAGGATTCGGTCAATCTCGTCCTTCAACTGCGCAACCCCGACTTTTCGACGGCGGTGCGCGTTGCCGACGTCGTCAACGCCTTTGCCCGCGCCCGTTATGGCGATCCGATCGCCGAGGCGCGCGATTCGCAGGAAATCGCGGTGCAGAAACCCCGCGTCGCCGATCTCACCCGGCTGATGGCGGAAATCGAGAACCTGACCGTAGAAACGGATACGCCGGCCAAGGTCGTCATCAACGAACGCACCGGCACCATCGTCATCGGCGCGGATGTGCGCATCTCACGCGTCGCCGTCAGCTACGGCACGCTGACCGTCCAGGTAACCGAATCGCCGCAGGTCATCCAGCCGGAGCCGTTCTCGCGCGGCCAGACGGCCGTACAGCCGCAGACGGATATCATGGCGCTGCAGGAAGGCAGCAAGGTCGCCATCGTCGAAGGTCCCGACCTTCGCACGCTGGTTGCCGGTCTCAACAGCATCGGGCTCAAGGCGGACGGCATCATCGCCATCCTGCAAGGCATCAAATCCGCCGGCGCCCTTCAGGCGGAGCTTGTGCTGCAATGATGAAAAATCAGAAGAACGACGCTTTCCCGAATGGCCTCATCCGCTTAACGGCCGTCGCCTCGCTGCTGTTCCTGCTGCCGGCCGCCGGCGCGGAAAGCCAGCAGAACGTGGTCTCCGAGCTCAGCACGCAGGATGAAATCCAGAAATTCTGCACCAACATCGCCGATGCGGCCCGCGATCAGCGTTACCTGATGCAGAAACAGGAACTCGAAAAGCTTCAGGCCGATGTCAACGAGCGCATCGCCGTGCTGGAGGACCGCAAGGCGGAATATGAGGACTGGCTGGCGCGCCGCGAGCATTTCCTCAATCAGGCGAAAAGCAACCTCGTCGACATCTATAAGACGATGAAGGCCGATGCCGCCGCCCCTCAGCTCGAAAAGATGCATGTGGAAATCGCGGCCGCCATCATCATGCAGCTGCCGCCGCGCCAGTCGGGTCTCATTCTCAGCGAGATGGACGCCCAGAAGGCCGCCACCGTCGCCGGCATCATGTCGCAGGCAACCGATAAAAACACTTCGAAGGATCCTTCATGAGCACGCGTCGCCTTCCGGCCCTCCTCCTGCCGCTCGCTTTGCTTGCCGGCTGCCAGAACAACCAGACCCTGAAGGAAATCGGCAATGCACCCGCGATGAGCCCGATCGGCAGCGGCCTGCAATTCAGCCAGACGCCGCAGATGGGCATGTATCCCAAGCAGCCGAAACATATGGCGAGCGGTTATTCCCTGTGGAGCGACAGTCAGGGCGCCCTGTTCAAGGATCTGCGGGCGCTCAACATCGGCGACATCCTGACCGTCAATATCCAGATCAACGACAAGGCCGATTTCGACAACGAGACCGAGCGCAACCGCACCAATGCCAGCGGCCTGAACTGGAAAGCCGATGCGCAGATATTCGGCTGGAACCCGAAGGCCGATTCCAGCATCAATTACGGTTCCGACACCGACACCCAGAGCAAGGGTAAGACCAAGCGTTCCGAAAAGCTGACGCTGCTCGTGGCCGCCGTGGTGACCGGCATTCTCGAAAACGGCAACCTCATCATCAGCGGTTCGCAGGAAGTGCGCGTCAATCACGAAATCCGCATCCTCAATGTCGCGGGTATCGTCAGGCCGCAGGATGTCGACGCGCAGAACATGATCTCCTACGAGCGCATCGCCGAGGCGCGTATCTCCTATGGCGGCCGCGGCCGCCTGACGGAAGTGCAGCAACCCCCGGTCGGTCAGCAGGTCGTCGACCTGTTCTCGCCGATCTGAAGCCGGCATACGGGAACGGGACTGACCCATGGAAAACGAACAGGCAGAGGGCACGAAAAAATCCTCCCCTCTGGTCATGACCATCGCGGGCGTTGTTATCCTCACCCTGCTCGGCGCGGGCGGCGGCTGGATGGTGGGCGGCATGATCGCCCCCAAGGGTGCTGGCGGCGAGACGGCCGCGAAGGCGCCGGAAGCCGCCGGTGAAAAGGGTGGCAAGGGCGGCGAAGCCATCGAGAAAATCTCCGCCGAGGCGAACGGCATCGTCCAGCTCGATCCCATCACCACCAACCTCGCCTATCCCTCGACGAACTGGGTGCGACTGGAAGTGGCGCTGATGTTCAAGGGACCGGTCGAGGTGGGTCTGGCGGAAGATATCCACCAGGATATCATGGCCTATGTGCGCACCGTTTCCCTTCAGCAGCTGGAAGGGCCGCGCGGCTTTCAATATCTTAAGGATGACATTCAGGAACGAGTTGACCTGCGCTCTCAAGGGCGCGTATCCAAGGTCATGTTCCGGACCTTTGTCATCGAATGATTCGATTTCTTGTAACCATCGCCGTCCTCCTCGTCTTGCCGGGCCTTGCCAGTGCCCAGCAATTTCCGTCCGATCTGTTCAACACGCAGATAGACGGCTCCGTCGCGGCATGGATCATCCGCACCTTCGGCCTCTTGACGGTCCTCTCCGTCGCGCCGGGCATCCTGATCATGGTCACGAGCTTTCCGCGCTTCGTGATCGCCTTTTCGATCCTCAGATCCGGCATGGGGCTCGCCTCGACGCCATCCAACATGATCCTGCTGTCGATGGCGATGTTCATGACCTTCTACGTCATGTCGCCCACCTTCGACAAAGCCTGGACGGACGGCGTGCAGCCGCTGTTGCAGAACCAGATCAACGAACAGCAGGCCGTGCAGCGCATCGCCGAGCCCTTCCGCACCTTCATGAACGCCAATACGCGTGACAAGGATCTGAAACTTTTCGTCGACATCGCCCGCGAGCGCGGCCAGGAAGTGATGACCGACAATGTCGTCGACTACCGCGTGCTGGTTCCGGCCTTCATGCTCTCGGAAATCCGGCGCGGTTTCGAGATCGGTTTCCTGATCATCCTGCCGTTCCTCGTCATCGATCTGATCGTTGCGACCATCACCATGGCCATGGGCATGATGATGCTGCCGCCCACTTCGATTTCCCTGCCGTTCAAGATCCTGTTCTTCGTGCTGATCGACGGCTGGAACCTGCTCGTCGGCAGCCTCGTCAGATCGTTCAACTGACGGCCGCTGTGCCGGATCGACATCCGTTAACCCAGTTTTTTAACCCCGCGCGCCAGAGGCAGCGGGGTTTTCGCATTTTAATGCTTCGGTTACCATTTTTACTATCGACCGGGTAACTATCTTCATAAATAAAAAAATTACCATTTAACTAAGTCAAAAAGTAACCATAAGTATTTTCCAATATTTCTTAACGCTCAAATTAATAATTGGGCAATTTTTCGCTGCGAATTTCTTTCCACACGCAGCGGGTTTGGTTTCTGAAACTAAGCATTTCCGAACCGAGTGGCATGAAGCCGAAACGTTGCGACCGGTATTATCAAACCCGGTATGTCCCCACTCCAGTATCTCGTAAAAACAAGGGACACATTTATTATGGCAAGCATTCTCACCAACACCAACGCAATGGCCGCTCTTTCGACCCTGCGTTCCATCGCTTCCGATCTGTCGACCACGCAGGACCGCATCTCTTCCGGCCTGAAGGTTGGTTCGGCTTCGGACAACGCCGCTTACTGGTCGATCGCAACCACCATGCGTTCCGACAACAAGGCTCTCGGCGCCGTATCCGACGCACTGGGCATGGGCGCTGCCAAGGTTGACACCGCATCCGCCGGTATGGACGCCGCCATCAAGGTTGTCACCGACATCAAGGCAAAGGTCGTTGCCGCCAAGGAACAGGGCGTCGACAAGGCCAAGATCCAGGAAGAAGTGACCCAGCTTCTCGACCAGCTGAAGTCGATCGGCACGAGCGCTTCGTTCAACGGCGAAAACTGGCTCGTTTCCAGCGCCAACGCCACCAAGACCGTCGTATCCGGCTTCGTCCGTGACGCTGGCGGCACGGTCAGCGTCAAGACGACGGACTACGCACTGGACGCCAGCTCGCTGCTCTACACCGAAGCGACACCGGGCACGATCGATGCGAACTCCGGTATCCTGAACGCAACCGGTGCAACCACCACCGTCGGCGCCAAGACCTACACCCAGATCTCCGTTCTCGACCTGAACGTCAGCTCTGACGATCTCGACAACGCGCTCTACTCTGTTGAAACCGCTCTGACGAAGATGACCAGCGCCGGCGCCAAGCTCGGTTCGCTGTCTGCACGTATCGACCTGCAGAGCGACTTCGCCGACAAGCTGTCCGACACCATCGAAAAGGGTGTTGGCCGTCTCGTCGACGCCGACATGAACGAAGAGTCCACCAAGCTGAAGGCTCTGCAGACGCAGCAGCAGCTGGCAATCCAGGCTCTGTCGATCGCCAACAGCGACTCGCAGAACATCCTGTCGCTCTTCCGTTAAGAGTTGAGCTTCTCATAGCCCTTCGGGGCTGGGGGACCCATTTTCTTCCCATATGCATTCGGGGGCTGACCAAATGCATGGACGGATGAAAAGCATACAGGTTCGAAAGGCTGAATCGAACCGAGTGCATCAGATAGGCCGCATCCCGAATAAGGATGCGGCCTTATCTTTTTTTTAAACTTTTAACGATACGCGCGCGTGCGCGCGAGAGTTGCATTTTTCATTTTTCATAGTGCTGATTTTCTCCCCGCGCTTATCAATTCATTAACCAAAGTCGCGTTACTTAAGCTCATCGAAACGGCGAGCTAACGTTAAAAATCAGCCAGTTAGCAGGCATGATGCTGTGCGCCGTTCCCGGTGAAACCGGAATGTCCCTTCTTTAATCAGCCATTCAAGGGGCACACTACTATGACGAGCATTATCACCAATGTCGCAGCAATGTCTGCGCTCCAGACCCTGCGCTCCATCGGCCAGAACATGGAATCCACCCAGGCACGCGTTTCCTCCGGCCTTCGCGTTGGCGAAGCTGCTGACAATGCTGCTTACTGGTCGATCGCGACCACCATGCGCTCCGACAACATGGCGCTCTCCTCCGTTTCCGACGCTCTCGGCCTCGGCGCCGCCAAGGTAGACACCGCTTCTGCCGGCATGGAATCGGCTATCGAAGTCGTTAAGGAAATCAAGGCAAAGCTGGTTACCGCCACCGAAGAAGGCGTCGACCGCACCAAGGTTCAGGAAGAAATCGGCCAGCTCCAGAAGCAGCTCGCTTCGATCGCGCAGGGCGCTTCCTTCTACGGCGAAAACTGGCTCGTTGGCGTTTCGACGCTCGGCGCGGCAACCCCTGGCACGGATCCGGACAAGTCGGTCGTTGCCGGCTTCGTTCGCTCCACCGGTGGCGCCGTCAACGTCACGACCACGAAATATGCCCTCGACAACACCGCTACCGGCAACACTCTTTTCGGTTCGGTTGACGCCACGGGCGCCCCCGACACGACCGGCATTCTCGGCACGACCGGAACGTTCACGACTGTCACCGCTCAGTCCGTCTACACGCTTGATATCACCCAGTATGCAGCCGCAGACCGCGCCACCAACATGGCCGAAGCACTGACGCTGGTTGAAAACGCCCTGAAGGCGATGACCAGCGCCGCAGCGAAGCTCGGCTCGCTCTCCATGCGCATCGGCCTGCAGGAAGACTTCGCTTCCAAGCTGTCCGACTCCATCGACAAGGGCATCGGCCGCCTCGTGGACGCTGACATGAACGAAGAGTCCACCCGCCTCAAGGCCCTGCAGACCCAGCAGCAGCTCGGCGTTCAGGCTCTCTCGATCGCCAACAGCAACTCCGAAAGCATCCTGTCGCTCTTCCGTTAATCGAAAGCGTCAGCCGAAAAAATCAACCGCGCCGAAAGGCGCGGTTTTTGTTTGTGCGAGTGACTGCAAAATTCATAAACTTTTCGATTAAGACTTCATTAACCAAATCACCGCTAAATCAAGCCATCGAAACGACTCGTTAACCAAGACGAAAAAGAGGTTAACAGGCATCACGCCGCGCTGTCGTTTCCGGCGATCCCGGAATGTCCCTTCCCATTTAGCCAGCTCAAAAGGGGCAATTATGACAAGTATTCTGACAAACACCGCCGCCATGTCGGCGCTTCAGACACTGCGTGCAATCAGCGGCCAGCTCGAAGACACACAATCCAGAGTTTCTTCCGGACTGCGCGTGAAGACGGCTTCCGACAACGCCGCCTACTGGTCGATCGCGACCACCATGCGTTCGGACAACATGGCGCTTTCCGCGGTTCAGGATGCACTGGGACTCGGTGCGGCGAAGATCGATGTGGCTTATTCCGCAATGGAAAGCGCCGTCGAAGTCGTCAAGGAAATCAAATCGAAAATCGTCGCCGCAACCGAAGAGGGTGTCGACAAGACGAAAATCCAGGAAGAAATCGATCAGCTGAAAAAGCAACTGGAATCGATTGCGCAGGGCGCATCTTTCAGTGGAGAAAACTGGCTGCTGGGCACCGGCGACAAGACGGTCGTCTCAGGCTTTGTCCGTGACGGCAGCGGCACGGTCAGCGTGACAAAGACCGATTACACTCTGGTTGACACGACGACCGCCACCGAGACGGCCAACGTGATTTTCGGCCTGACCGGCACACCGGCGACGGTCGATACGACAAAGGGCATCATCGGGCAGCCCGGCACGGCCTCGAGCATTTCCGTATGGGATATCGACCTCAAGCTTTTCGACAGCGCGACGCCGCCATCCTACACGATCGGCAATCTTCTCACCGATGTCGAAACCGCGTTTCAGTCGCTCAGCAGCGCATCTTCCGCCTTGGGCTCCATCAAGATGCGCATCGGCCTGCAGGAAGACTTCATCTCCAAGCTCACCGACTCCATCGACAGCGGCATCGGCCGCCTGGTGGATGCGGACATGAACGAAGAATCAACGCGTCTCAAGGCATTGCAGACACAGCAGCAGCTGGGCATCCAGTCGCTCTCCATCGCCAATACCAGTTCCGAAAATATCCTGTCGCTATTCCGTCAGTAAGCGGCGCCCGATGGCTACGGGCGGTTTCGTCCCGCTCTGGCAGCAACAGAATATTCGGATATGGAAACCGCGCCTCGCAAGGGGCGCGGTTTTCCATTTGTTGACGATTGCGCAACGCGCACATGCGTCAACCGCCACAGGTAATCGGCTCAACAACCAGCGTAAACATTTGAAGTTTTGGAGAGAATGGTGCTGCTAGAGAGATTTGAACTCTCGGCCTCTCCCTTACCAAGGGAGTGCTCTACCCCTGAGCTATAGCAGCATCCGGTGCCGAAGCGTTTGCTTCAGCATCAAGCGTGGCGGCCTATTGCCATAGGTTTTTGACGAGCGCAAGTCGCAAAACGATATTCTTCATCAAGCGGGGCAAAAAAGCGTGCCCCCTGTTGAAAAATACATTTTTCAGATATTGCTGAATCTATGAACGAACATCATGACAAACAGGCGAAGACAGCAGTTTCCGCCGGCGCTTCGGCAGAGACATCCGCCCCGGCAGCCGATGGCAAGCCGCAGGCAGGGCCCGGCGAAAAGGCGCGGCAGCGCGAGGCGGAGCGCAAGGCGCGGGCGGCCAAGAAGCTTCGTGAAAATCTTTTGAAGCGCAAACAGCAGGTTCGTGCGCGCCGCGCCGGCGAAGAGGACGAGACGATTGGCCTGCCTGCCGCAAAAACGGACGAATCATCCTCATAGAGAATTCACCAGCATAAAATTGAAACGCCGCGGAAATTCGTCTAAGGACGCGCCTTTCCGCAAGGCACGATAAAGAAAGGCGGGCACAGGCCCGTAGGGACGCATGGATCGCATCAGAATTACGGGTGGCAACAAGCTAAACGGCATCATTCCCATCTCCGGCGCCAAAAACGCCGCCCTGCCGTTGATGATCGCATCGCTTTTGACCAGCGACACGCTGACGCTTGAAAACGTGCCGCACCTGGCTGACGTGGAGCAGCTCATCCGCATTCTCGGCAATCACGGCGTCGATATTTCCGTCAATGGCCGCCGCGAGAGCCAGGGCGAGGCCTATTCCCGCACCGTGCATTTCACCTGCCGCACCATTGTCGATACCACGGCACCTTACGAGCTGGTGTCCAAGATGCGCGCAAGCTTCTGGGTCATCGGCCCGCTTCTGGCGCGCGAAGGCCGCGCCCGCGTTTCGCTGCCCGGCGGCTGCGCCATCGGCACGCGCCCGGTCGACCTGTTCATCGAGGGCCTCGAGGCGCTCGGCGCGACGATGGAGATCGACGGCGGTTACATCAACGCCACCGCTCCCAAGGGCGGCCTGATCGGCGCCGTCTACACCTTCCCGAAAGTGTCCGTCGGCGCGACGCATGTGATGCTGATGGCCGCAAGCCTTGCCCGCGGCACCACCGTCATTCACAACGCCGCCCGCGAGCCGGAAGTGGTCGATCTGGCGCAGTGCCTGACCGCCATGGGTGCCAAGATCGAGGGCGCCGGCACCTCCACCATCACCATCGAAGGCGTCACCTCGCTTTCGGGCGCACGCCACCGGGTTCTGCCTGACCGTATCGAAACCGGCACCTATGCCATGGCGGTTGCCATGGCCGGCGGTGACGTGGTGCTGGAAGGCACGCGCGCATCGCTGCTCGACAATGCGCTCGACACGCTGCGCCTTGCGGGCGCCACGATCAGCGAGACGGAGACCGGCCTTCGCGTCGTACGCAACGGCAATGGCATCCAGCCGGTCGATGTTGTCACCGAGCCCTTCCCCGGCTTCCCCACCGACCTGCAGGCGCAGTTCATGGCGCTGATGACCCGTTCGCAGGGTGTCTCCCACATCACCGAAACCATCTTCGAAAACCGTTTCATGCATGTGCAGGAACTGGCCCGTCTCGGCGCGAAGATTTCGCTCTCCGGCCAGATGGCCCGCATCGAAGGTGTTGCCCGCCTGAAGGGCGCCCCGGTCATGGCGACCGATCTGCGCGCCTCCGTGTCGCTGGTCATTGCCGGCCTCGTGGCGGAAGGCGAGACCATGGTTTCGCGCGTCTATCACCTCGATCGCGGCTTCGAACGCCTTGAGGAAAAGCTCACCCGCTGCGGTGCGCTGGTCGAACGCGTCAGCGATTGATCCTTTCATAGCCGCTCATCGCTTTTCTACCCGTTGCAGAGTGGGCCCGGACTGCCTATTTCCAGTGTAAGTCATGGAAATAGCGGTCCGCACCGCAGAAGAAGGAAGAAAAAGATGAGCGGCCTGAAATTGCTCGCGCTGGATACTGAAGATCTCTCCGTCATCTCGACGCATATGCAGGACAGCGTCTTCAAGCTGAAGGATGTTGCCTTCGAGCCGAAACACGGCCAGTTCACGCTTTCCGCCAACCGTTTCGTCTGGGAAAGCACTGACAAAAAGAACCTGCCGCCGGAGCGCTGCCGCAGCGTCGTTTTCCTGAAACGGGTCTCCGCCGTTCGTTCGCACGGCATCAACCGCACCGATAAGGAGCAGGTGCTGTCGCTGCTCGCCATCCGCTTCGTGCAGAATGGCGAAGGGCCTGATGGAGCCGTGGAATTGACGCTTTCGGGCGGCGGCGCCATTGCGCTCGATGTCGAATGCATCGAGGCGCAATTGACCGACGTGAGCGGCGCCTGGGAAACGGCAGCCAAACCGCATCATCCAGACAGCGAATAAGCACACCGCGCCACTGCAACGGTTGCCTTTGGTCACCGTTTCGATTTATGCCACATAACCGGAGCCGCAATTTTTCTGCGGTAAGTTCGTGCACCTCGCGGCATTGCCCGCGGGGACAATGAAAGGGCAATGGCGTGGCAATTTGGCTGGAGCAGGCATCGGCTGATTTCGAACAGAAATTCGCAGCCTTCCTGACAACCAAGAGAGAAGTTTCCGAAGACGTCAACGCGACCGTTCGCGACATCATCAACGATGTCCGCCATCGCGGCGATGCGGCCCTTGCCCATTATTCCCAGAAATTCGACGGCATCGATTTCGCCAAGGTCCCCATGCGTGTCACGGCGGATGAGATCGATGCGGCCTTTGCCGTCGTCGATAAAAGCGTGATCGAGGCTCTCGAACTCGCTGCCCGGCGCATCGAAAAACACCATGCGCGGCAGATGCCGAAGGACGATATTTACGAGGACGATATCGGCGTGGGCCTCGGTTCGCGCTGGACCGCCATCGAGGCCGTCGGCCTTTATGTGCCCGGCGGAACGGCCAGCTATCCAAGCTCGGTGCTGATGAATGCCGTTCCTGCCAGGGTTGCCGGTGTGGAGCGCATCGTCATGGTCGTGCCGGCCAATGGCGGCGCGGTCAATCCGGCGGTGCTGGCTGCGGCGCGTATTGCGGGCGTCGAGGAAATCTATCGCATCGGCGGCGCGCAGGCCGTCGCCGCACTTGCCTATGGCACGGAAACCATCGCGCCCGTCGCCAAGATCGTCGGCCCCGGCAATGCCTATGTGGCGGCCGCAAAACGCCAGGTCTTCGGCACCGTCGGCATCGACATGATCGCCGGCCCCTCCGAAGTGCTTGTCATTGCCGACAGGGACAATGATCCCGACTGGCTCGCCGCCGATCTTCTGGCGCAGGCGGAGCACGATCGCGGCGCGCAATCCATCCTCATCACCGACAATGCCGAACTCGGCAAGGCCGTTGAAACCGCTGTCGAGCGGCAGCTGAAGCGCCTGTCTCGTTCCGAGACGGCGGCAGCAAGCTGGGCCGATTTCGGCGCAATCATTCTGATCGAAAATCTCACCGACGCCATCCCGCTCGCCAACCGCATCGCCGCCGAGCATCTGGAACTTGCCGTCGACGATCCGGATGCGCTGATGGCCCATATCCGCAATGCGGGTGCGATCTTCGTCGGACGCCATACGCCAGAGGTGATCGGCGATTATGTCGGCGGCTCCAACCACGTGCTGCCGACGGCGCGGTCGGCACGCTTCTCCTCCGGCCTTTCGGTGCTGGATTTCGTCAAGCGCACCTCGATCCTGCGCCTCGGTCCCGAGCAGCTGCGCCAGCTTGCGCCGGCGGCCATCACCCTTGCCCGCTCCGAGGGGCTGGACGCGCATGCGCGCTCCGTCTCCATTCGCCTCAATCCGGAAAGTTAAGCGATGGCTTCAGGCGATTTCCGGCTTTGCGACGTGGTACTGGACGACAGCATCGGCCGGTCCACGCCCGATGTGGAGCATGAACGCGCCGTCGCCATTTTCGATCTGATCGAAGAAAACAGCTTCGAACCCTTCGGCCATGATGGCGGCCCCTATCGGCTGCATATATCGCTGGTCGACGCCAAGCTGGTTTTCTCGATCCGCACCGAAGACGAGAAGGATGTCGCGACCCATATCTTGTCGCTGACGCCTTTCCGACGCATCATCAAGGATTATTTCCTGATCTGCGAAAGCTATTACGAGGCGATACGCTCCTCCACGCCGAGCCAGATCGAGGCGATCGACATGGGCAGGCGCGGCATTCACAATGATGGCTCGCAGACGCTGATGGACCGGCTCTCCGGCAAGATCAAGGTGGATTTCGATACGGCGCGCCGCCTCTTCACCCTTGTCTGCGTGCTTTACTGGCGGGGTTAGAGATGATCGATCCTGCCGCAGCGCCAAACGAGGGACGAGCGCCCAAATCGGTCCTCTTCATGTGCGGCATGAACTCCATCCGTTCCCCCATGGCGGAGGTCATCGCCAAACGGTTGGTGGCGCCCGGCATCTATATACAGTCAGCCGGCGTGCGGGCGGGCGAACGGGACCCGTTCGTGGATGCGGTGCTGGAAGAACAGGGGTTTTCGCTCGGCAAGCACAAACCGCGCACTCTGGACGAGATCGAGGATGATTTTTTCGATCTGATCATTACATTGACACCGGAAGCCCATCACGCCGCACTGGAACTGACGCGCTCGAATTCGCTTGATGTGGTCTATTGGCCGACCATGGACCCGACGGTGATCACAGGCACGCGCGAACAGATCCTCGACGCCTATCGCGAAGTGCGGGATCATCTGGCAAAGCTGATCTCGGAGCGCCTGCCGAGGCGGCAGCAACCGGTGGCGGATGCGCTTTCAAAAGATTGAAAACTGCCCCCGCCTCATGAAAATCGGTACTGATTTTCAAGCCGATGCTTTAGAGGTTCACAAATGTGCCGGGATTGTGTAGTTTCCGCGCAATTTTCCCGGACAGGCCATGTCCGGCACTATCAACAGGAAGAAAACCCTTACATGACAAAAGAAGAAGTCCTTGAATTCCCGGGCATCGTAACCGAATTGCTGCCGAACGCAACATTCCGCGTGAAGCTTGAGAACGACCACGAAATCATCGCCCACACGGCGGGCCGCATGCGCAAGAACCGTATCCGCGTTCTGGCGGGCGACAAGGTGCTGGTCGAAATGACGCCTTACGACCTCACCAAGGGCCGCATTACCTATCGCTTCAAGTAATCCACCTTCCGCATCGGACGCCCGGGCCGCGCAATGACCAATTCAAAACAAAAGCTCGTTCTGGCATCCGGCTCGCCGCGGCGTCTGGAACTGCTGCATCAGATCGGTATCGAGCCGGCACGCCTGATGCCGATGGATATCGACGAGACGCCTGCGAAGCTTGAACATCCGCGCACGCTCTGCCGTCGCCTGTCGCTGCAGAAGGCGGAGGCCGCACAGGCCGCCCTCAAGGGTGAGCAACTGTGGAAAGACGCCTATGTTCTGGGGTCCGATACGGTGGTCGCCGTTGGCCGCCGCATCGTGGGCAAGGCCGAATATACGGAAGAGGCCTCGGCCGCGCTGCATCTTCTTTCGGGACGCAGCCATTGGGTCTATACCGGCATCTGCCTCGTGACCCCCGGCGGCAAGATCCGCCAGAAGGTGGCGGAGACCAAGGTGCGCTTCAAGCGCCTCTCGACGCGCGAGATCGAGGCCTACATTGCGTCGGGGCAATGGCGCGGCAAGGCGGGAGCCTATGGCATCCAGGGCATTGCCGGCGCATTCGTGCAGAAGCTGACCGGCTCCTATACCAATGTCGTCGGCCTGCCGCTTTATGAAACCATGTCGCTTCTTTCCGGAGAAGGATTTGAGGTGACTTCGGGCTGGCTCGAAGGATAGACCCCATGGCAAAATCCTCCACCGATGGCACTGGAAACGTCACCCCGCTTCGCAAATCGCAGCCCTGCCCGGAATGCGGCCGACCCTCGACACGGGAAGATTATCCCTTCTGTTCGGATCGCTGCCGTTCGCTCGATCTCGCCCGTTGGCTGAACGGCTCCTACGCCATTCCGGTCGCTGACGATGAAAGCAGCGCCGGCGGACAGGATACAGGCAAGAATAACTCCGAATAAAACCCGCACCGCCGGAAATTTCGGCGGTGAATTACCAAGAGATTTTTCTGAGCTTTCGCTCGCACCATATATTCACCGGGCTGCCGGCAGCCCGAAAAGCCATATCGGAACCGGCTGACGCAATTCCCCGCCAGCCCCTTAGGGTCTTGCGATGGACGCAGGCTTGCAGAAAAGAGTGAGCCATGGCGCGCTGCTGTTTGCGGTGGTGGCCGTCTGCCTTGCCATAGGCGCGACGGTGCTTTTGGCCAATGACAAGAAGCATCTCAAAAACCTGCTGACCTATCTCAATCTGACGCCCGCCATACAATCCGCCGAGCCGCCCAGGATGAAGCCCGTCAAGCGGCAAAAGCTGGCTACCAGAAAGGTTTATCTGCCGCCGCAGCTGCTGAAATTCGAGCAGGCCGGCGACAGGGCGTCTTTTGCCCGTGACTTCGTTCTTTCAGGCAAGGAGCTTTGTGACCGCTTCACGGCCACGGGTTTCTCCAACCCGCAGGGCTGGCACTCCAGCCCGGTCAATATCCGTAGTTTCGAATGTACGGCCGATCTTGCGGCGGGAAACGCGACAGACCCGGCAGAGCGGGCATCGCTCTTCCTCGAAATCCGCGGCGAAGCGTCCGGCGAAGTTCGCTCCATCAGGATGAAGGCTGTTGCACCCAGGACGCCGGACGGGACCGTTATTCTGACAAAGCTCGATGACGCGCTCACCATGATCGTCGAACAGACCCGCTTTGCCGATCTGTCCAACATGCTCGAGCCGGCACGCCGGATGCAACCTTATCAGGCGCAGCATTTCGGCATTTCGGTTTCCATAAAACCGGAACCGACCGCGCCGCACCGCCTGAACGTGATTTTACTCGCAAGCGAGCAATCGCCGGGACTGAAGCTGACACGCAGCTTTTTCGACAGGGATCGCTGGCTTCGCCCCGCGAACCTGCCGGATCGGCCGGCGCTTTATCCTTCCGTCAGGAAAGACCGCGCCCCGTAACGCAAAAGCAGCTCAGCCTATCGCGGCCAGTCTGCGCCGGACCGGCGGAAGCCTGTCGCTTTGCTGGGCCTGACGTTTGGCTTCCCACTGAAGCGCGGTGCGAACGATGGTCGCCAGATCGTTGAAACGCGGACGCCAGCCCAGTTCCGACTGGATACGCGCCGAGTCCGCCACCATGGCCGCAATATCGCCCGGGCGGCGCGGACAATGGATGATCGGAAAATCGCGTCCCGATTCCCGCTGCACGGCCTGCAGGACGTCCAGAACCGAATAACCGACGCCATAACCGCAATTCAGCGTGCGTGTGCCGCCGCCAGCGCGCAGATGCGCCATGGCGAGCATATGGGCGTCGATCAGGTCGCTGACATGAATATAGTCACGCACACCGGTTCCGTCCGCGGTCGGGTAATCCGTTCCGTAGACTTCCACCCGGTCGCGCCTGCCGGTTGCGGCTTCGCAGGCCACTTTGATGAGGTTCGCCACACCCGTGGGGGAAGGCCCGGCGCGACCCTGCGGATCGGCGCCGGCAACGTTGAAATAACGCAGCGCCACATAGTTGAAGTCATGCGCCTGCACGACATCGCGCAGCATGATTTCGGAGGCGAGCTTCGACAGGCCGTAGGGATTTTCCGGGCTGAGAATCGCCGTTTCGGGAACCGGGCCATCAAAGGGCTGGTTTCCATAGACGGCGGCTGTCGATGAGAAGATGAAATTGCGGATGCCGTGGCGGACCGCCGCCGCAACAAGGGCGCGGGTCGTGCCGGTATTGTTTTCGTAATATTCGAGCGGCTTGCTGATCGATTCAGGAACGCTGACCGAACCGGCGAAGTGGAAAATGGTCTCGATCTGGTTTTCTTCGAAGATCTGGTCGAGCAAGGTGCGGTCCGCCGCATCTCCCAGATAAAAACGTGCTGCCGGCGCGACCGCCCAGCGCGACCCCGTGGAAAGCCGGTCGACAACAACGACCTCTTCCCCGGCATCGAGCAAAGCCCACACCATGTGGCTTCCTATATAACCGGCCCCACCGGTGACCAGAACCGCCATGACACTACTTCCCTGTTTGTTTTTCTTGAGCCCATCAAAGCCAATAATTCTTCATCATTGATTACTTGCACAGCGAATACGCCACCGATCCCCCACCCCATTAAAAAGGTGGCTTACGATTGGTTAGCGCAATGAAGTGCTTTTTATTGATTAGATGAAAATGTTCTCATAAATGGAACAAGCAGCGCATATCACAGAAAATCCCCCACGTCGATGGTTACGCCGTGGGGTTGCAGTTTTACCGGCCCGCTGTGATTTTTGGGCAAATGCGCCTGCCGCAGCGGATAACCGGCACGACAGGGCGAAGATTGACCGGACGTTCGCGGCTTATCTGCCGAGAATGTAGGACGCCAGCCGATCGGCGGCGTCTTCTATCTGCCTTGGGTTGCGCAGGAAGCAGGCGCGCAGAAACAGTTCTCCTCCCGGGCCGAAAGCCGTGCCGGGCGCGAGGCCCACCCCGGTCTTGTCAACGATATCAAGCGCCGTGGCCCGGCTGTCCGTCACACCGTCGATCTTGAGGAAGGCATAAAGGGCGCCATCCGGCTTCAGGGTTTCCACACGGTTTGTCGCGATGAGCGCATTGCAGAGAATGTCGCGGGAGGTCAGAGCGCGTTCGTAATTCTCGCGCACAAAACCGTCACCGTGATCGAGGGCGGCGACAGCGCCGCGCTGCATGAATTGCGCCACGCCCGAGGTGGAATATTGGATAAGATTCTCGATGACCTGACCGATGGCCGGCGGAGCGACAAGCCAGCCGACACGCCAGCCGGTCATCGACCAGTTCTTCGAAAAGGAGTTGGCGAAGATGATCTTGTCGTCCGGCTCCATGACATCGAGGAAGGACGGCGCGCGGCTGCCGGAATAATGATAAAGTGCATAAATCTCGTCGGCGACGATCCAGAGATCGTGTTTGCGGGCGAGAGCCAGAACATCGCGGAGATTGTCGCGCGTCGCCGTCCAGCCGGTGGGGTTGGAGGGCGTGTTGATGAAAAGCGCCCTGGTCTTGCCGGTGATGGCGCTTTCCAGCTTGCCGATATCGAGATCCCAGCGACCGTCGCGGAAATCGATACCGACCGGAACCGCCTTCGCGCCCGCCACGCCGATAGCGGCGACGATGTTCGGCCATGTGGGCGACAGATAGACCATCTCATCGCCCGGCGAGGTCAGCGCCTGCACGGCAAGCGCGATCGCCTGCATGCCGGAACCGGTGGCGTAAAAATGCTCCGGCGGCAGCGATGCCGCGAAATGGCGTTGGTAATAACGGCTGAGCGCCTGGCGCAGTTCTGGAATGCCGCGCTGCCAGGTATAGAAGGTTTCGCCATTGTTCAGCCCATCGATGGCGGCCTGATTGATGAAGTCAGGGCTCGGCAGGTCGCCTTCGCCAACCCACAGCGGCAGGAGATTGTCCCGCCCCCGGGCATAATTCACGACTTCAACGATGCCGCTCTCGGGAGCCGCCAGAGAGCGTGCACTCAGACTGTTCAAAATGGACATTAAAGACACTCCGTTTAGTGCCTTCTTATCGCATCGAACCAGCCCTGTGCATGATATTCCGTGAGGCGATCATGGATTTTCTTTATGGGTCATCCCCGGCAGGAGATCGCCGGCCGCATGGGCCGGCACATCAGGCCGGGGACGATGGCGATAATCAACGCGTCTTCAGCAGATCGCGGATTTCGGTGAGCAGCTTGACGTCTTCCGGCGGCGGTGCTGCTTCCGGCTTTTCCTCGACCTTCTTGCGCTCCACGGAATCACGAAGCTTGTTGACGCCCTTGACCATCAGGAAAATGATCCAGGCCAGGATAAGGAAGTTGATGAGAACCGTCAGAAAGTTGCCGTAAGCGAAGACGGCGCCCTGATCGCGGGCGGCGGCGAGCGACGTGGCATTGACGCTGGAGCTCAGCGGCAGGAAGTAGTTCGAGAAGTCGAACCCGCCGAAGATCGCACCCACGATCGGCATGATGAGATCGTTGACAACGGAATCGACGATCTTGCTGAAAGCCGCGCCGATAATCACACCCACGGCCAGATCCATGACATTGCCGCGGGCAATGAAGGTTTTAAATTCGTTAAGCATTCAGATTGTCCCTCTCTCCTGCTTCGCGAGCTGAAGCTATGTGACTGTCCCTACGCCCTCGACCATACAGATTCGCCTCCCCATTTGGAATTCGTCAAGATTGCATTTATTGGCTTTTTTGCACGCCCGTCTTGAACTTTATGATCAGACCGCACTCATTCTCAACGGCGCGGAATTCGCCTATGCTGATATCAGGGAATTCCTGCATGGGGAGGATGCGTGCTTCCTGGGTGGATCATATTCGGCTCGGCCTTCGCTTATGTCCTGCTGCTGTTTGCGGTTGCAAGCTACGGGGACAGGAAAAGCCGTCAAAGAAACGCACCGAAAAAGGGGCGTCCGTTCGTTTATGCGCTGAGCCTGGCGATCTACTGCACCTCCTGGACCTATTTCGGCGGCGTCGGGCTTGCGGCGGACAGGGGCCTTGAATTCCTCGGCATCTACACCGGACCGATCCTTGCCTTTACCATCGGCATGCCGATCATCCGCCGTATCGTCGACCTCGCCAAAACCGAAAAACTGACCTCGGTTGCAGATTTCATCGCCGCCCGTTACGGCAAGAACTCCACCGTGGCGATGATCGTCGCCATCATCGCGCTCGTCGGCGCCATTCCCTATATAGCGCTGCAACTGAAAGCCGTTTCCAGCTCGGTGGCGACGATGGTCGATCCCGGCGATTACGGCATTGGCAGTGGAAACCTCTATTTCCTCGACCTGCCGCTGGTCGTCACCATCGTCATGGCCGGCTTCGCCGTCATGTTCGGCACTCGCCACACCGACGCCACCGAACATCAGGACGGGCTGATCCTGGCGATTTCGATGGAATCGCTGGTCAAGCTCGTTGCCATGTGCACCGTCGGCTTTTACGTGCTTTTCGTCCTCTTCGACGGCCCCGTGCATCTTTGGCAGCTCGCCTCCGAGAACCAGCAGGCCATGCAGGCCATGTCCTATCACACGCCCGTCAGCCGCTGGATCGTGATGACGCTGCTGTCCGGCTTCGCCATCATCCTGCTGCCGCGCCAGTTCCACGTCACCGTGGTGGAAAACCGCACGCCGGAAGAATTGCGCATGGCGGGGTTCCTGCTGCCGCTTTATCTCGTCGCCATCAATATCTTCGTGCTGCCGATTGCGCTTGCCGGCATTCTGACGCTCGGCGCCAATGGCGATGCCGATCTCTACGTGCTGCAATTGCCGCTCAATCACCAGATGCCGGTCGTATCGCTGATCACCTTCATCGGCGGCTTTTCGGCAGCGACCGCGATGGTGATCGTCGCTTCGGTGGCGCTGTCGATCATGATTTCCAACGACATCGTCATGCCGATCTTCCTGCGGCAGAAGCTTCTGAACCGTTCGCCGCACCGGGACGACTTCGCCAAGACGCTGCTCAACATCCGCCGGACGGCGATCTTTGCGGTGCTGCTTCTGGGTTACGGCTATTACCGCGCCGCCGACAGCGCCACGGGGCTTGCCTCAATCGGCCTTCTGGCATTTGCGGCCATCGCCCAGATGGCCCCTGCCCTGTTCGGCGGGCTGTTCTGGCGACGCGCCAATGCGCGCGGCGCAATCGCCGGTCTCAGTTCCGGCTTTTTTGTCTGGGCCTATCTGCTGTTCCTGCCAAGTTTCGGCGGGCCTGACAATTCCGAGGTGGCGGCGAATATTCTCGGTTTCCTGTTTTCCGGCAGCACGGTGTTCAACGGCCCCGAGGCCGATCCGTTCGTGAATGCGGTCATTCTCAGTCTGCTCGTCAACAGCCTTGCCTTCGTGCTCGGCTCGCTCTCGCGCAATCCGCGTCCGGTGGAGCGCATCCAGTCCGGCATCTTCGTCAAGCGCCATTCGAAATCGCAATTCGCCACGCGCGGCTGGAAAACCCGTGTCAGCGTCGGTGACCTCAAAAGCGCGATTGCCCGTTATCTCGGTGAAGAGCGCATGCTGCGCTCGCTGGCGACCTATGAAAAGACGGCTGGCAGGAAACTCAATGACGACCAGCCGGCGGATATGGCGCTGATTCATTTCTCCGAACAGTTGCTCGGCAGCGCCATCGGCTCCTCCTCGGCCCGTCTGGTGCTGTCGATCATTCTCCAGAAGGCGGAAGATACCAGCGCGGACACGGCATGGCTGCTCGATCAGGCGAGCGAGGCCCTGCAATATAATCAGGACATGCTGCAGACGGCGCTGGCCCAGATGGACCAGGGCATTGCCGTGTTCGACAGTTCACAGCAGCTGACCATCTGGAACCGACGCTTTCGCACCCTTCTGGATTTGCCGGAACAGTTCGGACAGGTCGGCGTACCGCTGACGGATATCGTTTCCATGCTGCAGGAACGCGGCGATATGCCCGATGGCGACACGAACGAGCTGATTACCAGCTTCCTGACCATGGACCTGCCCTTCTCGCTGGTGCTGGCGGGTGGCGAGCGCATCATCGAGGTGCGCTCCAACACCATGCCGGACAAGGGCATCGTCGCCACCTTCACCGATATTACCCAGCGTGTGGCGAGCGATCAGGCGCTGAAACAGGCAAACGAAACGCTGGAGCAACGCGTGGCGGAGCGAACCGTGGAGCTTACCCGCGTCAACCGCGAACTGGGGGAAGCGCGGGCGGCGGCCGATGAGGCGAATATCGGCAAGACGCGTTTTTTCGCCGCTGCCGGCCACGATATTCTCCAGCCGCTGAACGCCGCCCGCCTCTATTCTTCCTCGCTGGTCGAACGACTTGGCGCTTCGGGGGAGAGCGATCTCGTCCATAATATCGATTCGGCGCTGGAATCGGTCGAAACCATTCTCGGCGCGGTTCTCGACATCTCCCGTCTCGACACCGGCTCGATGAAGGCGCGCATGACATCCGTGCCGCTGAACGAGCTGCTGAAACGCATCGAAACCGATTTCGCACCGATGGCGCAGGAGAAGAGCCTCGACCTCGTGGTCTTGCCGACTTCGCTCACGGTCCGTTCCGACCCCAATCTCCTGCGGCGTCTGATACAGAATCTCGTTTCCAACGCCATCAAATATACATTGAAGGGCAAGGTGGTCGTCGGTGCGCGCCGCCGGGGCGGCGAGGTCGTCATTCAGGTGACGGATTCCGGTATCGGCATTCCTTCATCCAAATTCCGCACGGTCTTCAAGGAATTCGCCCGGCTGGACGAAGGGGCGAAGACGGCATCCGGCCTCGGGCTCGGCCTTTCCATCGTCGACCGACTGTCGCGCATGCTGCACCATCCGGTACAGCTGATTTCCACCCCCGGAAAAGGCACGACCTTCCGCATCCATCTGCCGCGCGAGGCGGATCGCCTCGTCCCGGCCAAAGCCGATGGCGGAATAACCAGCCCGGCAGCCAGCGACCGCCTTCAGGGTGTCCGGGTCCTGTGCATCGACAACGAGCCGAAAATCCTCGAGGGCATGACGCTGCTTTTGACGGGATGGGGCTGCGAGGTTTTACCCGCAGGTTCCGTGGCGACGCTGGAGGAACCCTTCCTCACCTTGGCCGCAGCCCCTGATGTCATCGTCGCCGACTACCATCTGGACGATGGCGACGGCATCAGCGCCATCCGCCTCATCAGGGCATTTTACGGCAAGACGATCCCTGCCCTGCTGGTGACGGCGGATCGCAGCCCGGAAGTGCGCAGCGACGCCGAAAAATACGGGATTTCCGTGCAGCACAAGCCCGTGAAACCAGCGGCGCTGCGTGCCTATATCAATCAGATATCCAGCACCGTGCGGGCAGCGGCCGAATAAAAACTCCCGGACCTTGCGATCCGGGAGCGGTTTTGACCTTCAAAAAACAGACCTATCAGGCCGCCTGATTGTAGCGATCCCTGCCGGTCGCCGAACCCTGTTCCATCTGGAACCGCTGGACGAGATCGAGCAGCGCTTCCACCTCGCCTGACAGTACCCGGCTGGCCGCGCTCGACTGTTCGGCAAGCGCCGCATTCTGCTGCGTCATCTGGTCCATCTGGTTGACGGAGCTGTTGACGTTATGAAGCGCGGAGGACTGGTCCTGCGTCGCCGTCGCGATGGTTTCGACATGCTGGCTGACGGTAACGATCTGCTGGCTGATGGCGGAAAGAACCGTGCCCGCCTCCTGCACCAGCTTCGAGCCGGAGCTGACCTCATGCGTCGACTGGTTGATGAGCTGCTTGATCTCGCGGGCCGCGTCGGCGGAGCGCTGGGCAAGCTCGCGCACTTCCTGCGCCACGACGGCAAAACCCTTACCCGCCTCGCCCGCGCGCGCCGCCTCGATGCCGGCATTGAGCGCAAGAAGATTGGTCTGGAAGGCGATGTCGTCGATAACCTCGATGATCTGCTCGATCTTGCGCGATGCGTCTTCGATGCGGCCCATGGCGTCGACGGCGTTGCTGACGACCGAACCCGAACTGTCGGCGCTCTGCTTGGTGATGCGCACGGCCTCATTGGCCTCCCGCGCCCGCTCGGCCGAGGATCTGACGGTGACGGTGATTTCGTCCACGGCGGCAGCGGTCTCCTCCAGCGAGGCGGCCTGATTTTCCGTGCGCTTCGACAGATCGACCGACGACTGCTCGATTTCAAAGCCGCTATGCTGGATGATGAGCGTACGCTCACGAATCTGCCCAAGCGCGTCGCGCAGGTTGAGAAGGGATTCGTTGAAATCCGTGCGCAGGCGGTCGAGACGGCCCGCGAAAGGTGTCTCGATCGTGCGGCTCAGATCGCCGCGCGAAAGCCTGCCGAGGCCGGAGGCAATCTCACCCACTGCAAATTCGATCTGGCTGTCGAGTTCCTGTTTCTCGGCATCGTTACGGTGACGCTCTGATTCCGCCGCCGAGCGTTCGTCCGCGCTTTTGCCCTCAATCGCCAGCTTCTCAAGCGCGTTTTCGCGGAAAATCACCAGTGCACGGGCAATGTTACCGAATTCATTGGTGTTGGTGGCATAGGGGATCGGCGTGTCGAGATTGCCGTCCGAAAGCGACTTTACCGCATCGGTCAGCTTGCCGAGCGGCTGCAGGGTGCGCTTGATGACGAAATAGGCGAGCAGGCCCACGCCGACCATGGCAAGCGCGCCGCAGATCAGCATCAGATCCCGCAGGCTGTAAATCTGCGCATTGTAGACATCCATGGGAACACCCACGAACAGGATGCCAACGGTGGCGCCGGCCTTGTTCAGGACCGGCATATAACCGGTCATGTAGTCAACGCCGAAAAGGGTGGCAGTGCCAAAATAGGACTCACCCTTGGAGACCTTTTCGAAAGCGGGATGATCGGTAGCAAGCTTGGTGCCCGCTGCCCTTTCACCCTTCTCATTCTTCAGATTGGTGGTCATGCGAATGAATTCGCCGCCCTTGGTTTCGAAAACCGTGGCGATACCGCCGTTGCCGGCAGCCGTGCGATCAACGAGATCGTTGTCGCGCATCGTCCCGATGGAGGCGCGACCCACGCTCTTCAACTCGCCATCCACCATTTCGAGGGCAACGCCGCCGACCTTCATCTCGTAAAGGATGGCCATGCCACGCATTGCACTGTGCGTATCGCGCAGCGCGGTGGTGATGATGTTGTCTTTCAAGCGAATGTAGGTCGAAAAACCAACTGCCGCCACGCTGAGCATGATCAGGCCGATCGTCAGCGCGACGACCTTGCCCGCAACGGACTTAAAGAGCCGGTTGTGCATGAAACAGTTCCCCAGAGCCAAACCTGTGATAGTTCTAGTGGGCAACTGTTAAAAAACGCGAAATACTGGAATGGCTTTGCGGCGGGATGCCGCAGCCGGCCGCATGTGCATGGGGCGGGAGGACCCCGCCCGCCGTCAATGGATATAACCGAGCCGGATCGCTTTCGCGATCGCCTGAATACGGTTGACGGAATCGAGCTTGATCGTTGCCGAACCGAGATAGGCGTTGACGGTGTGCACGGAAAGCCCGAGCTTGACCGCGATCTCTTCACTGATACGGCCGTCCCCCGCCAGCTGCAGGCAGGCGATTTCCCTTTCGCTCAAGGCCTCCGAGGGGGCCGCCTTGCGCTCGTCCAGCGCCAGCATATCCACCATGATCTCGCAGCATTTGATGTGCTGTTCGATCACTACCTCATTGTCGAGAACGAGGTTGGTGCCGCAGAAGACGATATAACCGTTGCCGATGGTGCCTAGCCGCACCGGCAGGGCGAGGCCGGCATAAGGCAATGTATCGTTCTCGATACGGCGCAGAAGCGCGGGCACATCGGGAAGATCGGCAAAGCCGCCGGCATTCTTGTTGCGCCAGATGACCGGCAGGAGCGACGTCTCGATATGATCGAGAAGAATATCGCCGACGGCGCGGATGAACTGCGCGCTCTGCTCTGCGGCATTCATGCCCCAGTTTTCCAGCTCGCAGGTCAGCTTCTTCTTGTTGGGGAAGCCCGAAGCGGCGGCCTTCGTCACCACGAAATTACGCGCGCCCACAAGCTTCTGCATGGCGACAAGCTTCGGAAACAGATCCGACCGGCTCGTCACGACAGGGCTGCGGTAAAACATGCCCGTTTGACCTGTACCCTCATTGTCTTTCGTCTGTACCATCCGTCCGACCATTATACGAGGTTGTTGCGCACGGCGTAGGCAATTGCCTCCGAGCGGGTTTTCGTCGCGGTTTTACGCATCACGCTGGTGATGTAATTATTGATCGTATTGCGCGAAATGCCAAGGATCATCGCAATTTCATCGCTTGTTTTGCCTTCAGCGATCCAGAACAGGCATTCGAGTTCGCGCTCGGTAAGATCGATATCGCGCACCGTCTTTGCTTCGCTGGCAATGCCGAAACTGACGCAATAGCCTGTCAGAAGCGCGATTTCGCGCAGCCTTTCCGGCGAAGGCACCGCTTCTTCGGGAAACAACAAAAGCAGAGAAAGGCGGATGCGGCCCACGCAGAAGGACAGTGCCGAATATTGCCGGTCTATGCCGTAGGGCACCGAAACGTCGTCTGGAAGGAAAAGCAACCGCGGCTGCAGGAGCGAAAGGCATTTCTCCATTTCGCTCGACCGGTTCTGGCTGTTGGTCAATTCGACGCCGAGCCTGCGGACCAGATCGAAAGGCCAATCGGAGGTGACGATGAATTTCAACCCGGTTTCTTCGAGAAGGTCATCCCGCGCCAGCAGATAATGCGAGGCGCCAGCATAGGTTACGAGCAGATCCAGTGCGCCTGCAACGTTACCGGCAGCAGCCGTGGCTGCGACGTTTTTAGCAAGCTGATCGCGCGGCAAAGGCTTACCCATGCCTTCCATAGGCTTGGCAGACAGCCTGCGGATATCAACATCGACTTTCAATCGCCTACGCCCTCTTGCTCCCAGTGGGAGATTATACCTCGGGATGGAATCATTCCATTCGAGAAGCTTACCAAAATGGGACGGCAAGCCCCCGGAGACCGAATCACTTCATTTTATGGAACGGACTGGGATTTGCCATTACCTGACACCAGCCTTTCCACGTATTTCCCTATTCGTCTATTGCTAAAAAAACATACTGAAAAGCTGTTCAATCCATAAACGGCATTCTCAACCAATTCCCAGCAAACTGTATCGTTGCTGAATTTTTTGTAAACACTGTCCTGAAACGAGATTGCCACGGACGGGCGGCCAAGGATAGCAAAAAGGCCGAAAATGCGAAAAAGGCCGGGTTCCCCCGGCCTTTTTTTTAAAATCACGCTGCTTTTTCCACTGCCCATTTGCGCAGGATCTTGGCGGCTCTTTCCTCGCTGATTTCCACCATGCGGGAGAGCCTGCGTTCGGGCCCTTCGCGAACCCGGCGGTTGAATGTGCCCTCGCCATCGCCGCCCGCCAGCAGATCGTCGGTGCTGTCGAAGCCGAAATCCGCGCCGAAACCTTCCATGAGACCACCTGCACCCGCATCCATCCCGGGAGAGAAGTCCGGCAGTTCGAGACCGGCAGCCTCCTGGCTGAGCTGGCCTGCGGCTGCACCATTGCCGGTCACCGTGCGGACCAGCGGGCGTACGCCAAGCCAGATGACGAGGAAGGCGACGGCGACAAAGGCGAGCGAGTTGATGATGCCGGCGGAATTGCGGCTCAGCACTTCCATGATGCCCGGCCCGGTCGCGGCCTCGTCAAGCAGCTGCGTTTCGAGGAAGTCCATCGCCGTCAGTGAGACGATGTCGCCACGGTCGGAAGAAATGCCCGCCGCCGAAGTGACGATCTTCTGCATTTCGGCAAGATAGGCGTCGATCTTCGCCTGATCGGCGGGTTCGCCGACCATCTTGGCGATCCGGCCCTTGTTGACGACGACCGCAACCGAAATCTTCTCGACGGTATAGCCGTTCTTGACCGTGGCGACCGTCTTGGAGTTGATCTCGTAATTGGTCTGCTCTTCCTTCTTGGCCGACTGGTCGGAGGACTGCGGGCCGCCGCCGCCGCCCTGGGGCGCGGCCTGCGGTACGTTCTGTTCCACCGTCGCGGCCGTGTCCGGCTGCGTTTCCTGGGACTTCTGGTCTTCCTTTACCGTGCGCACGGAACGCTCGACGCGCGATTCCGGATCGTAGACGGTTTCCTGGATCTGGCGGCTGTCGGTATTGAGCTGGGCCGTGACGCTGGAGCGGAAATTGTCCATGCCGAGGAAGGGCGCCAGCGCCTTGTCGATATTGGTTTCGATTTCCTGCTGCACGTTCTGCGCCAGCGTCAGCGAGCGGTTCATGGCGGCATTGGTGACATCGTCGCCGGAGGCGAGAAGCTGGCCGGTCGAATCGAGCAGCGTCACATCGTCGACTTCAAGGCCAGGAACGGCCGAGGCGACGAGATGGCGGATGGAAGCGGACGCCTTGCGGCCGGCAGACGCGCTTGCGCGGATCATGACCGATGCGGTGGGCTTCTGTTCGCCGCGACGGAAATTGCCGACGTCGGGCATGACGATATGGACGCGTGCGGCCGCAATGCCGTCGATCTGCTGGATGGAGCGGCTGATCTCGCCCTCAAGGGCGCGAACGCGGGTCACTTCCTGCATGAATGAGGTCAGGCCGAGAGAACCGACATTGTCGAAAAGCTCATAACCGGCATTGGCGCTGTCTGGCAGGCCGCGCTCGGCCAGAAGCAGCCTTGCCTTGCTGGTGAGGCCGACAGGGACCTGAAGGCTGGAACCATCGGTTCCAACCTGGAAATCCAGCCCCGATTCGGCGAGCGCAATGCTGATCTTGTTGAGGTCGCTCTTTTCAAGTCCCACATAAAGGGTCTCGTAGGTAGGACGGTTCACATAGAGCGCCGCCGCGAGGATAATGGCCATGGAGACAACGCCCACGCCGCCCAGCATCAGCAGCCGCGTCTGCCCCAGCGCCGCGACATTCTTCAAGACCTGAGGGATTTGATTTAACAGATTCATTCTGTTCCGCACCGTCATTCATAGAGTCCGAGACCTTTTGGCCCCGTGGTGACAATAGGGTGCGAAGCTTGCGCGAGCGTTGCCTTTCTCCGCATTCCGCGAAGCAGGGAAAGCTGCGGAATGTCTAGAACAGGTCGAAGTCGCCGGAGGCCTTGTCGAGCGGCTGGGAATGACCGTGACGGAAGGCCGCGCCGAGCGCCTTCTGCATTTCGGCAAGCTTGACGAGGCTGAGCGCGGTGCTGACGTCCACGATCCAGTGTCCCGGGATGGAGCCGGTAACGGTATCGATGAATTCGGCAAGACCGCGGGTTTTCTGCACGGCAAGGTCGATGCCCTGCAACAGCTTGACGCCATCGCTCGACAGTTGACCGCTGGTTACCTCCAGCAATTGCGGCTCGATGCGCTCGATGAGATAGGCGACATCGTGCAGTTCCGATACCACGCGCATCAGGACGTCCGGCAGGGCTTCTTCGAACGGAGCGTTGGCGGTGTGCTCTGCAAGCTGCATTGAAAACTCCGTGACTAGAAAAATTCGATGTCGTTGGCGACGGGCTTGGGTGCCGGCACCGGACGCGTTTCCATGGCAACCGTCTTCTGGGTTTCCGCGCCGCTGAGCGGATGCTGACGCGCGCGCCCGGAGACCGGCCAGAATTCGATCTTGCGACCGTGTTCCCCGCCCGTGGAGGAGCTTATGACCGGAATGCCTTCATCCTTCAGAAACTGCATGGCGAAGATGGCATTCTGCTCGCCGACATTGGAAAAGCTGGCAATCGTCTTCGCACCGCCGAAAACCTTGGCTTCCAGACGGTCGCGCCGCGCCCCCTGCTTCAGGAGGCCGTTGATCAGAAGCTCCATGAGATGCACACCGTAACGCGTCGCATCCCCGCCGGTCACATTTCCCGTTCCCGGCAGCAGGAAGTGGTTCATGCCTCCCAGGCCGGCAACGGGGTCTCGCAGACAGGCAGCCACGCACGAACCGAGTATCGTCGTCATGACCACGTCGGGATCGCTGACGACCTTATACTCGCCCTGAATGATATGTACGCGCTTGGCCGCAGCTTCAATCATTTCAACGATCCGAAAACCGCCTCGATGGCAGCGCGCATCTTGTCAATCGTGAAGGGCTTGGCCAGCACGTTGTTGGCGCCGAGCTGGGCGGCCTTCTGCACCAGCGCGCGGTCGCCCTGCGCGGTGAGGATGATGAAGGCGGCCTTCTTGGTCGTCGGGTTGGCCCTGACGGCGTGCAGGAAACCGAGACCGTCCATCTTCGGCATGTTGAAATCGGAGATGACGAGATGATGGGGCTGCTGCTCCATGATCTTCATTCCCTGCTCGCCGTCGCCGGCGGCGGTGATCTGCTTGAAGCCCAGCTGTGTCAGCGCATCGCTGAGGAGCAGCCGGCTGGTCACCTGATCGTCGACGATCAGAACTTTGATCTTTTCTGCGAGAGACATTAGTCAGCACCTTCTTTGCGGGCAGTGGTTAGTTTCAGGATTTCTTCGCCGATGGAGGCCAGCGGGAGTTGCTGTTCCACGGCGCCGAGCTCATAGGCCACGCGGGGCATGCCGTAGACGACACAGGTTTTTTCGTTCTGGCCGACGGTACGCGCACCGGCATGGCGCATTTTCAACAGCCCGGCCGCACCATCGCGGCCCATGCCGGTGAGAATGACACCGACGGCGTTACGGCCGGCAAGTTCGGCCACCGAATCGAACAGCACATCGACGGAGGGGCGGTGGCCGTTGACGGGATCGCGCTCGACGAGCCGGCAGCAGGGTGCGGACCGGTTGGCGATCTGCAGATGGCGTTCGCCGCCTGGCGCAAGATAGATCTTGCCGGTCTGCAGGCGCGCACCATCCGTCGCCTCTTCCACGACGGGGGCGCAGATGCGGTTCAGCCGTTCCGCGAAGCTCTTGGTGAAGGTCGGCGGCATGTGCTGGGTGATGACGGTCGGCGGGCAATTGGCCGGGAATTTCTGCAGCACGGCGATCAGCGCTTCGACGCCGCCGGTGGAGGAGCCGATGGCCACGACCTTGCGACCCGCCCGATATTCGCTGACCGGCACCGGCTGCGGCGCGGCTGCGGCTTCCGGGCGCGCCGCACGGTAAGCGGCGTGTTGCGAGCGGGCAGCGGCCTTCACCTTGTCGGCGAGATCGCCGAAGGGGCGGGCATCGCCGGGCGCCGGCTTGCCGACGCAATCGAAGGCGCCGATTTCAAGCGCCGCCAGCGAAGCATCCGCGCCGCGATGGGTCAGCGACGAGACCATGATGACCGGCATGGGCCGCAGGCGCATGATCTTTTCGAGAAATTCCAGCCCGTTCATCTCCGGCATCTCGATGTCGAGCGTCACGACATCCGGATTGAGCTGCTTGATGGCGGCGCGCGCTTCCATGGCGTTGCCGGCCTGCCCGACCACCTCAACTTCCGGATCGGCCTTCAGGACGGCCGAAATCAGGCCGCGCATGGTGGGGGAATCGTCAACGACGAGGACCCGTGCGAGTGCGCTCATGCCTTCCTCCCCGAAGCGTGACCGATGTAGCGGTAGGTGGTGATGCCCGTATTGTCGAACAGGTTCTTGGCGTCGCCGGACACGCGCTCGGAATGGCCGATATAAAGATGACCGCCTTCCGGCAGCAGCCCGGCAAAACGCGACCAGATGCGCATCTGCGTCGGCTCGTCGAAATAGATGACGACGTTGCGGCAGAAGATCACGTCGAAATTGCCCTTGAAGGGCCATTGCGTCATCAGGTTCAATTCGTTGAAGGTGATGAGCCGCTTGACCTTGTCGTCGATGCGGAACTTGCGGCGACCGCCGGCATCGACTTCCGTGAACCATTGCTTGCGCATGGCGGGAGACACGGTTTCCAGCGCATTGTCATCATAAACCCCTGCCCGGGCCTGCGCCAAAATCTTCGGGTCGATATCCGTCGCGAGGATCTTGAAATCATAATCCGCCGCATTCGGAAACATGGCGAGCACGGTGAGCGCGATGGAATAGGGTTCCTGCCCATCGGAACAGGCGGCAGACCAGATGCGGACACGCCCGCCGCTCTTCGCCCTGGCGATGAGGCCCGGCAGGACCTCGTCACGCAGATGTTCGAAATGATGGTTCTCGCGGAAGAAGCGGGTGAAATTCGTCGTCAGGTGCGACAGCATTTCGCGCCGCGCCTGCGCACCCTCGGGCGAAGACACCAGTAAGCAATATTCGCGGAAACCTGACAGGCCGAGATTGCGGATATGTTTCGACAGGCGGGAATAGACCAGCGACGCCTTGGTGTCGTTGAGATAGATGCCCGCATCGGCGTAGATCATCGCCGCGATTTCCGACAGGTCCCGTCTCGTCAGCGGGTATTCGCCGCTGGCAAGAACGTCGTCGGAAGACTGGCGCTGGTCGCTGAGATTAAGTGCTGCCATGAACGATCCGCTTTCAACCTGTCGCCGCAAGCGACATTTCCTGCTTCAGGGGCTGTCCGCGCGAGGCGCTGACGATGGCGTCGACATCCAGGATGAGCGCAACACGTCCGTCACCGAGGATAGTGGCGGCGGCAATGCCCGGAACATGGGTATAGTTGGCTTCCAACGACTTGATGACAACCTGACGCTGGCCCTGGATCGCGTCGACCATCAGTGCACGCTGGCCGCCGCCTTCCGATTCCACCAGAAGAGCGACACCTTCGACCGGATCGGCCTGGGTCGGACGGAAGTTCAGCACACGGCCGACATCGACCAGCGGGCAGAAGGAGTTGCGGATGGAGATCAGCCGCTGGTTCGCGCCGAAGGAATGAATGTTCTTCGCTTCCGGCTGCAGGGTTTCGACGATCGCCGTCAGTGGCACCACCAGCGTCTGGCCGGCAACGGTCACCACCATGCCGTCGAGAACGGCAAGCGTCAGCGGCAGGCTCATGGTGAAGGTCGAGCCGAGGCCGGGGCGCGAGGAGATGCTGATGCGTCCGCCAAGCGCCTGGATGGAGCGCTTGACCACATCCATGCCGACGCCGCGGCCGGAAATATCGGAAATCTTGTCGGCGGTGGAGAAGCCCGGGGCGAAGATCAGATTGTCGATTTCTTCATCCGTCAGGTTCGCATCGGCGGCGATGAGATCGTTGTCGATTGCCTTCTGACGAACGCGCTCACGGTTGATGCCTGCGCCGTCGTCCTGAAGCTCGATCAGGATACGGCCCGAGCGGTGCTTGGCCGAAAGCTTGATGGTGCCTTCCGGGTTCTTGCCCGCCGCTTCGCGTTTTTCCGGCGTTTCGATGCCGTGGTCGACGGCATTGCGGATCATATGGGTCAGCGGCTCGGCCAGCTTGTCGATGACCGTCTTGTCGACTTCGGTGTTCTCGCCTTCGGTAACGAGGCGGATCTGCTTGCCGATCATGTCGGCGACTTCGCGGACAATACGCGACATGCGCTGGAAGACCGGCTTCACCGGCTGCGCGCGGATCGCCATGACGCTGTCCTGGATTTCGCGCGTCAGCTGCTGCAGCTCGTCGAGGCCCATATTGACGGCGGAGGTGCCGCTGGCGTCGTTTTCGATGACGCTCTGCGACAGCATCGCCTGATTGATGACGAGCTCGCCGACGAGGTTGATCAGGCGGTCGACACGGTCGAGATCGACGCGGATGGTCTGGCCGGCGCTGGCATTGGCGGCTGCGTTGGCGTTCGCCTGGGCTGCGGCAGGCGCTGCTGCCGCTTCACGCTTTTCGATGGCGGCATTGACGCTCTGGGCGATCTGCGTCGTCGCGACGGCCGTTTCGACGGCTGCGGCAACGTAGGACGCTTCCGCTGCGATGGCTTCGACGGCGGGTTCCTCTTCCGGTCCGCTATCGAGAGCCGAGAGATCGAACGGAACCGGGATCATCGGAAGTTCTTCCTCATCCGCAGCAGCATCCGACAGAACGGGGGTGATTTCGAGATCGCAATCCCATTCTGCGAATTCGAAGACGCTGCGGATACCCTCTTCACCCTTTTCGGTGGTGATCGAAACCGTCCAGGAGAGATAGGACGCTTCAGGATCGAGCTTGTCGAGCGAAGGCAGCTCCGACATGTCGCAATTGATGCTCATTTCACCGATGCGCGAAAGATCGCGCAGGAGAAGGGCAGCCTCGTTGCCCTTCGAATAAAGCGATGCGTGCGGCTTGAAGGTGATCTGGAAGGACGGCGCTTCCATCAGCGGCGTGGTTTCGTCGGCGAAGTCCGTGAAGGAGAACGGGATCGGCTCGAAGCCGCTCTCGTCCGTCGGCTTGGGTGCGACGGATTGCGGCGCCTTGACGGCAGCTGGCGCTGGCGCCGGGGCGGAAACCTGCACGGTTTCGCCGTTTGCCAGCGCTTCCAGTTCCTTGACGAGGCCGCGGGTGCGGCTTTCATCGACGCTGCCGCCGTCTCTCGCGGCATTGGTGAGGTCCGCCAGCACATCGGCGGAACGCAGCATGACTTTCAGAACATCCTGGGTCGGCTCCAGCTTGTTGGAGCGGACGCAGTCGAGTGTCGTTTCAAAAACGTGGGCGAAGGCCACGAGGTCATCGAGACCGAAGGCACCGGCCCCGCCCTTGATGGAATGAACGGCGCGGAAAACGGCGTTGACGGTTTCCGGATCGCGGTCGCCGTCATTCAATTTAAGAAGCCCCGATTCCAGTTCAGCGAGCTGCTCCTCGCACTCCTGGAAAAAGATTTCCTTGATTTCGTTCATATCCATCGTGAAATGTCCCGTATCAGGCGGTTACGCGTTCAATGGCATCGATGAGTTTTGCAGGATCGAACGGCTTGACGATCCAGCCGGTTGCACCGGCCTGACGGGCGCGGTTCTTCTTCTCTGCATCGCTTTCGGTCGTCAGAACGAGGATCGGGATCGCGCGGTACTTTTCGTTGCGCCTTACACCCTCGATGAAGCCGAAACCGTCGAGACGGGGCATGTTGATATCGGTCACGATGACATCGGGGTTGCTCTGCTCGAGCACTTCGAGGCCCTCGATGCCGTCTTCGGCCTGAATGGTTTCAAAACCGGCATTGTTGAGCGTGACCAGGAGCATGTTCCTGATCGTCCGGGAATCATCCACGGTGAGAACTTTTTTCTTCACTTTTGCATCTCCTTGGGGAGCAAATGGTCAATATCGACGCCTATCAGTTTCATGGTCTTGTCGAATGCATCGGAAACCCTGGCGAAACCGAAAGGCTTGCCATCCTCTTCCCAGGACTTCGCACCGGCCATCAGGACCTGGGCGCAAAGTGCACCGATGCGTTCCACCTCGGACGCGTCGACCGACAACGGTGCTCCTCTCAGCGTCATCAGCTTGCCGTGCAGGGCCGATGCTTCGTTGAGATCCAGCACCGGTGACAGTTTCAGCGTCGCCTCAGCTGCTTTTCTGGCTGTCATTACATGACTCCCTGGCGTCTGAATTGTTGGTAATCCTGGCGGTAATCCGTGCGGTTATCCCCACGGGCCATAAATGATGAGTGCTGCCGATCCGCGCTGGCGGCGGCAGCGAAATGTTCCTGGCGGGCAATACGGAACTCGCGGACGGTGCGGCCGAGTTCCAGAATGACGGTGTGCAGCGCATCGGCTTCGGCGGCGCCCGCGCCCAGATCGGCGGCGCTACGGCCGGCCTGCCGTTGCTGTTCGTCGATATCGGCGGCGACCGACTGCAGTTCCCCGGCATGCTCGGCGGTGTGCCGGGAAACTTCGGCGATCATGTCGTTGATGCCGGACACCTGCCGGACGACCCCGCCGATTGCCTCCTGCGTGCGGTTGACCATGCGTACGCCGCCTTCGACCTGCGTTTTCGTGGAACCGACAAGGCTCTTGATCTCCCTTGCGGCATCAGCGGAACGCTGGGCGAGCGCCCGGACCTCCTGCGCCACGACCGCAAAACCACGACCGCTTTCTCCCGCGCGCGCCGCCTCGATGCCGGCATTGAGGGCAAGAAGGTTGGTCTGGAAGGCAATCTCGTCGATGGTGCCGATGATCCTGCCGATCTGCTCGGCCGATTGTTCGATATCCGCCATGGCGTCGATTGCCTCGCCGATCGCCCTGCCGCTTTCGACGGCCGCGTCGCGGGCGCTGGAAACCGCCTTTTCCGTCGCCGACATGCGGGCGCCGTTTTCGGCGACATGCGCAATCATCGCCTGAAGCGCACGGGAGGTCTCGGCAAGGGCTTCGGCCTGCTTGTGCGAACGCTCCGCAATGGAACGGCCGATACCGGCAAAACGCGCGCTCAACGCCTCCGCCTCGCCGACACCGTTCTGGGCCGATATCAGCGACGCGCCGATCGTCGCGAGCGCCGCATTGAAGGTTTCCGCCACGTCCCGATAGGCGTCGGGCACATCGTCGCCGATGCGGGCCTGCAAATCGCCTGCGGCAAAGGCCGTCAGTGCCGTGCCCAGCAGCTTGGCCGCTTCCGAGCGGTCATTGTCGCGCTGTTCCTGGAGTTCGCGGCCATGGCGCAGGCGCAGTTCATTAAAGCGCAGCGACACGGCAATCTCGGTATCGACCATCACCAGACGGACGACATTCTTTACCGCGTCCGCAAGCTCACGGTTCTTTTTGCGGCTACCGGGCAGGATGGAGCGGGGCGCATGTTCGGCCACAAGGCCGCCCAGCAGATGCTCCAGAACCACCGCGTGGCTGGCGATCTGCCAGCGCGGATCGAGACCCATGCGGCTGGCATTGTCGGAAAGAACCTTCACCCGCTCGGCATAAAGCGCATCGAAACGCGCATCCGTCAGCACGCTCCAGTGCGAGGACTGCAGATCGTGCAGACGGTCGAGCTGGTTTTCGCTTTCGAAGGACGGCGAGCAGTCCGGCATGGACTGGAAGCGGGTCATCACATCGCGCAGGCCGGCCTTGACGTAAGGCTCCAGCATGCCGCGATAACTACGCAGGAAATCGGATTGCGTCTCATCGAGGCCGGCAAAGCGCAGCCGTCCCGCCAGGCTTCCGCCTGCCGATCTGCGCGCTTGATCTGATGGCAAGTCCTGCCCCAACCGACGTCCCCAACAACATGACGGCCGGTCAAACCCGGCCAATTTGGCCAAGGTTCAGAACGCCAGCACCCTGAGGGGATTTTTGAACGAACATACCCATCGCGGACGATGCGGCATCGACGCTTGCCAGACCTTCTTGAACCAAGAAACGAAAATACCGGATCGGCCCCGGTACGGCAGTGCGGCGTCATGCCTGGAAGGGGAGAGAGCCCCATTCCGCCGTGGAAATACCACCAATCTTTATGGTTAATTCCTTGCTTGAAAGTTAAGAAACGTCAGCTCCGGCGTCAAACGGTAAAATTTGCAAAAGCTTTTAGCGAAAGCCGCCCTTACTTTGCCGCAAACGGGCAAAAACGAAAAGGAATCGGGTGCTGCCGGCGGTTTTTCCCGCATGCGCGCTGGACAAGCATGTCCGGCTTCCCCTAAAACAAATCAACAGGATATTCGCTCAACGGTGATGCTTTAAAGAGACCTTTTCGATCAAGGAGATGCCAACTTGCCATGGATGGAGAAAGGCCGCAGTTCAAGCCGCCATCCGCAAGTGCTGATCGGCCTCGTGGTCGCGAGCCTGCTCGTCATGATCGGCTTTCAGGCGCCGGCCGGCGTCAAGACCCTTTCCAAGACCAACCGGCTCGAACGATTGCAGACCGTCGATCTCAGCCGTTCCCTTTCTCTTCGGGAGAAGGATTGCGACAGCGGCAATGATTATGGCTGTAACGCCGGCAAGGCCGGCTTAGGGTTCCCGTACCACGAGTTTCTTTCACCCGCTCCCGACATCACCGACAACGCCAAAGCCTCGATCGTTGCTGTTGCCATCGTGCCACAAGCTTTCCGAGACTTTGCCAGCGTGGTTCCACGCGCGCCTCCGCATATTATGTATTAGTCATTCCGGCGGTCATCATCATCGGGTTCTTTGGGAACCCTGAGGGATCGGAGTCGTCGGAAACCCGCCGCAGACTCCCATTCCAGAGAGAAAACCGCCGCCGCATATGACACTTGCAACCATTCTTCCATTCATTGTCGCATTGCCCTTCGTCGGCGCGCTTCTGACGGCTTTCATGCCGCGCGAGGGTGCGGCGGCAGGCCCCGCCTCCGTTGCGGGCGCAGTCGCCCTATTCGGCCTTGTCAGCAGCATCTTTCTTTATACGAATGTCAGCGGCGGCGGCGTGCTGAAATATGATGTGGAATGGCTGCCGCAACTCGGCCTGAATTTCACCCTGCGGCTCGATGGGTTTGCCTGGATCTTCACGATGCTCATTACCGGCATCGGCCTGCTCGTGGTGCTCTACGCCCGTTATTACATGTCGGCGGAAGACCCGATACCGCGCTTCTTCGCCTTCCTGCTCGCCTTCATGGGCTCGATGCTCGGCGTGGTGCTCTCCGGCAACGTCATCCTGCTGTCGATCTTCTGGGAAATGACCAGCATCTTCTCGTTCCTGCTGATCGGCTACTGGCATCAGAACGCCGGTGCGCGCGATGGCGCGCGCATGGCGCTGACCGTGACCGGGATAGGCGGTTTCAGTCTGTTGGCGGGCCTGCTGATCCTCGGCCATATGGCCGGAAGTTACGATCTCGACAAAATCATCGAGGCCGGCGCCGCCATTCGCGCCCATCCGCTGTATGTACCGGCGCTCATTCTCATCCTTGGCGGCGCGCTGACCAAGAGCGCGCAGTTTCCGTTCCATTTCTGGCTGCCCAACGCCATGGCGGCGCCAACGCCGGTTTCCGCCTATCTGCATTCGGCCACCATGGTGAAGGCCGGGGTTTTCCTGCTGGCGCGGTTCTGGCCGGTGCTGGCGGGCACGCCGGAATGGTTCTGGCTGGTGGGCGCGGCCGGCATCATCACCCTGCTGCTCGGCGCCTATTTCGCCATGTTCCAGCAGGATCTGAAGGGGCTGCTTGCCTATTCCACCATCAGCCATCTCGGCCTCATCACCACGCTTCTGAGCCTCGGCAGCCCGCTTGCGGCGGTGGCGGCCATCTTCCACATGGTCAACCACGCCACCTTCAAGGCGTCGCTCTTCATGGCGGCCGGCATCATCGACCATGAAACCGGCACGCGCGACATGCGACGCTTAAGCGGGCTTTACACCTATATGCCCGCAACCGCGACGCTCGCCATGGCGGCGAGTGCGGCCATGGCCGGGGTGCCGCTGTTCAACGGCTTCCTTTCCAAGGAAATGTTCTTCGCCGAGGCAGTCGAAACCCATGCCGACTCGCTGCTGGACCGGGCGCTACCCTATGTCGCGACGCTGTCGGGCGCATTCGCCGTCGCCTATTCGCTGCGTTTCATCCATACGGTGTTCTTCGGCCCCAAACCTGTCGATCTGCCGAACCCGCATCCGCACGAGCCGCCGCGCTGGATGCGTTTCCCCATCGAATTCCTCGTTTTCGCCTGCCTGATCGTCGGCATCGTTCCGAGCCTCTCCATCGGCCCGTTCCTGCATTCGGCCGTGCTTTCCGTTCTCGGTGCGCAAACGCCGGTTTACAGCCTGTCGATCTGGCATGGTTTCAACCTGCCGCTGATCATGAGTATCGCGGCGCTGATCGGCGGCGTCACGATCTATGCCCTGCTCGGCGGTTATTTCTCACGCTGCGACGATGGCCCGCCGGTCTTCCGGCATTTGCGGGGACAGCGCATCTTCGAGCGCATTCTTGTCACCGTGTCCTGGAAGTGGGCGCGGTGGCTGGAAAGCACGCTCGGCACGCGGCGTCTGCAGCCGCAGCTGAGACTTCTCATCCTCGTGGCGCTTCTTGCCGGTTTCTCGCCTCTCTTCCTTTCGGAATTTTCCCTCTCGCTGCCGCGCGTGACGACCTTCGACCCGATCTTCGCCATCCTCTGGCTGATAGGCATGATCGCGGCCATGGGTGCGGCCTGGCAGGCGAAATATCACCGCCTTGCCGCGCTGGTCATGCTCGGCGTCTCGGGCCTCGTCACCTGCCTCACCTTCGTCTGGCTTTCCGCGCCGGATCTCGCCATCACCCAGCTGCTGGTGGAGATCGTCACCACGGTTCTCATCCTGCTCGGCCTCAGATGGCTGCCGAAACGCGTCGAGAAGGTCGACAGCAGCGATGAGCTGCCGGCGCAGCTTCGCCGCGCCCGTGACTTTTTGCTGGCCGCAGGCAGCGGTATCGGCATGTCCGTCATCGCCTATGCCGTGATGACGCTGCCGGTGCCGAACGCCATTGCGACCTATTTCCTGGAACGCGCCTATACCGAAGGCGGCGGCACCAATGTCGTCAATGTCATCCTCGTCGACTTCCGCGGCTTCGACACCTTCGGCGAAATCGCGGTGCTGGCCATCGTTGCCCTCACCGTCTTTGCGCTGCTGCGCCGTTTCCGCCCCGCCCATGAAAGCATCGGGGTGCCGGAACAGCAGCAGATGCAGAACGCCTTCGATGCCGAACGGCCGGACCGCAGCAAGGGCGATACGGTGCGCGACTATCTCTATGTGCCGTCCATCGTCATGCAATGGATGTTCCCTGTTATCATCACCTTCTCGATCTTCCTGTTCATGCGCGGGCACGACCTGCCGGGCGGCGGTTTTGCGGCCGGCATCACCATGGCGATCGCCTTCCTGCTGCAATATCTCGCCGGCGGGGCGCGCTGGGCGGAAGACCGCATCCGCATCCTGCCGCTGCGCTGGATGGGCTTTGGCCTCTTGATGGCGACGGCGACGGGTATCGGCTCCTGGTATTTCGGCTACCCGTTCCTGACGTCCTATTTCCAGTATACGGAGATACCCTATATCGGCAAAATGCCGACGGCATCCGCCCTGCTGTTCGATCTCGGCGTCTTTTCGACGGTCGTCGGCTCCACCGTTCTTATGCTGATAGCACTGGCACACCAATCGTTGCGTAACTACCGCGTTCGCACGCCTGAAGCCGCAAAAGCGGAGGACGTGTAATGGAACTCATTCTTGCAATCGGCATCGGCATCATGACCGGCTCCGGCGTGTGGCTGGTGCTGCGCCCGCGCACCTATCAGGTCATCGTCGGGCTTTCGCTGCTGTCTTACGCCGTCAACCTCTTCATCTTCGGCGTCGGCGGCATCAAGACCAATGCGCCGCCGGTGCTGGTCAACGGCGTCGACAGTTCGACGCTCGCCGACCCCGTGCCGCAGGCGCTGGTGCTGACGGCCATCGTCATCGGCTTTGCCACCACCGCATTGTTCCTCGTCGTGCTGCTTGCCGCCCGCGGCCTCACCGGCACCGACCATGTGGACGGGAGGGAGACGAAATGATGTCGTTCCCCTTCCACATCGTCATCGCGCCCATTCTGCTGCCGCTGATTACCGCAGCCCTGCTGCTGTTCTTCGACGAGCGCCAGCGCGTGGCGAAAGCCGCCATCAGCCTTGCCTCGACCGTGCTGTTGCTGGTGGTCGCCATATTGCTGTTCCGCGAGGTGAACTCGACGGTCAATACCGAGATCGCCGCCGTGGTATCGAGCGGCGTCTATCTGCTTGGCAACTGGCCGGCGCCTTTCGGCATCGTGCTCGTCGCCGACCGTCTTTCGGGCCTGATGGTGTTGCTCACGGCGCTGCTCGCCATTCCGTCCTTGATCTATTCGATGGCGAAGTGGCACAGGTCGGGCGCGCATTTCCATTCGCTGTTCCAGATGATGCTGATGGGCGTCAACGGTGCGTTCCTGACCGGCGATCTCTTCAATCTCTTCGTCTTCTTCGAAGTGATGCTGGCCGCCTCCTACGGCCTGTTGCTGCACGGCTCCGGCCAGCAGCGCGTCAAGGCCGGGCTGCATTATATCGCCATCAACCTCGTCGCCGCCCTGTTCTTCCTGATCGGCGTCAGCCTCATCTATGGCGTGACAGGCACGCTGAACATGGGCGACCTCGCCCACCGCATCGAGGGGCTCAACCCGGACCAGCGCATGCTTCTGGAAACCGGGGCGGCAGTTCTTGGCGTCGCCTTTCTGGTCAAGGCCGGCATGTGGCCGCTGAATTTCTGGCTGCCTTCCGCCTATGGCGCGGCGTCGGCCCCGGTGGGCGGGCTCTTCGCCATCATGAGCAAGGTCGGCATTTATGTCATCGCCCGCCTGTCCTTCCTGCTTTTCGGGCAGACGGCGGGGGAATCGGCCGGTTTCGGCCATGACGCGCTGCTGGTCGGCGGCATCGCCACCATCATCTTCGGGGCCATCGGCGTTCTGGCGTCGCAGGCGCTGGGTCGGCTTGCCGGCTTTTCGGTTCTCGTCTCGTCGGGAACGCTGCTTGCCGCCATGGGCACCGGCAATCCGACGGTTGCGGCCGGCGCGCTTTATTACATGGTCAGCTCCACCCTCACCATCAGCGCCTTCTTCATGCTGATCGAGCTTGTGGAACGCGGACAGGATGCCGGCGCGAACGTTCTTGCCGTGACCATGGAGGCCTATGGCGAGGGCGACGAGGAAGAGGAGGAAGAGGAGGTCGGCGTGACCATGCCCGCCACCATGGCGGTGCTCGGCGCCTGTTTTACCGCCTGCGGCATTCTTCTGGCCGGCCTGCCGCCGCTTTCGGGTTTCATCGCCAAATTCTCGATGCTGACCGCCATTCTCAACCCTTCCGGGCTTGGCGCCAATGACAGCGTTTCCACGCTGTCCTGGTGGCTGGTCTTCCTGATCGTCTTTGCCGGTTTCGCCTCGCTGATTTCGATGACGCGCGCCGGCATCCGCACCTTCTGGGCTTCCATCGAAGGCACTGTGCCGCGCGTGCTCGTCATCGAAATCGCCCCCGTGATGCTGCTGCTCGGCCTAACGCTTGCCATGACCGTGCAGGCGGGACCGGTGATGCGTTACATGCAGGAAACGGCGCGTATCCTCGACCTGCCGGCAAGCTATATTCAGGGTGTCATTTCCGCGCCGAGGGCGGGAAGCAACCCGGAGGCGGAGCCATGATGAGCCGTCTCCTGCCTTACCCGCTGCTGACGATCTCACTGATCTTCTTCTGGATGACGATCAACAGCTTTTCGCCGGGGCATCTGCTGCTCGGTACCGGTGTTGCGCTTGTCGCCTCCTGGGCGATGGCGTCGCTCAGGCCCGCCAAGCCGCGCATCCGCAACTGGCACAGGCTGGTGCAGCTGATCCTGATCGTGCTCTACGATATCGTCAGGTCCAATATCGCGGTTGTGAGGATCATCCTGTTCAAGCGCGAGAGGGACCGCAAATCCGGCTTCCTGGCCGTACCGCTCGACATTCGCGATCCGATGGCGCTTGCGGTTCTGGCGACGATCCTGACCTCGACGCCGGGAAGCGCATGGCTCGAATATAATTCCAGCCAGGGCACGCTGCTGCTTCATGTTCTCGACGATGTGGATGAGGCAGCGTGGATAAGCCTCATCAAGAACCGTTATGAAAAACTGCTGATGGAGATATTCGAATGAGTTCGATTATCCTTTTCTGGTCCTTCTCGCTGGCGCAGTTCATGCTCGCCATCGCCATGGCGATCTCGGTCTATCGTATCGCCATCGGCCCGCGCGCGCAGGACCGCGTGCTGGGCGTCGATACGCTCTATGTCAACGCCATGCTGCTTCTCCTGACCTTCGGCCTGCGCACCGGCAACGACATCTATTTTGAGGCATCGCTGCTGATCGCCATCCTCGGCTTCGTCTCCACCGTCGCCCTTTCCAAATTCCTGATGCGTGGCGAGGTGATCGAATGAGCGAGGCGCACGAATTTCCCCTCTGGGCCGCCATTGCCGTGGCCTTCTTCGTGCTGCTGGGCGCCTCGCTGACGCTGATCGGCACCATTGGTTTTGCCAGGCTCAACAGCTTCTATGAGCGCCTGCATGCACCAACGCTCGGCACCAGCTGGGGCACCGGCGGCATCGTCATGGCCTCGATCATCTATTTCTCCGTCTCCGGCGACCGCTTCGCCTTCCACGAAATCTTCATCGGCATCTTCATGACGGTGACGACCCCGGTTTCCCTGATGCTGCTGGGACGCGCCGCGCTTTATCGGGACCGGGCGGAGCAGAATACGGATAATCGGGAGCATCTTTAGGTCACGGATAAGTGGTGCCGCCCTCAACAAAAGTTAGAATTCGACAACCGATCATCCATTTACTTCATGTGCATCGCAATATTGCAAGATATCTTCATATATCTGCAAAAAAAGCGACTTAATAAACGCTTCAACGAAAATCGGTTTGTAGGCTCTTATTTACGGCAGCAGCTTCCAATAGCCGGAATCAATTCGATTATATTAGGAGCGCTGTAATGTCTGAACTGGATGAACTCCTTCGTCAGAAAGCCGAGATTGAAGCGCGGATCGTTGAGGTCAGAGCGCAAGAAATTGATCGCTTGAAACTGGAGTTTGCCACTCTCGCTTACAAACTTCGAGAGCTGAACGGATTACCCAAAGGCATAGCGGAAAACTTCACCGACAAGGCGGGAACGTTTAATCCGTTCCGTGTTATGAACGTGAAAAAAGCTTAACTTCCGGGTTATGAGATTGGCCATGGATTTGGCATATCTGGCAAGAAATGCCGCTTCAGCAGAACGTGCTCGGTCAAGAATTCTGCGTTCCGGTTTTACGGTTAGCGGCCACAAAGTTTGGGCAGACAAAGAAGACTTGGTTTGCAAAATATTCTACCCTGACTACTTTGCCTTATGTCAAGTTCTGGATAAACGATCAAAAAAGGCGATCCAGACACGCTGTCAAAAGCTCGGCTTGGTTCCACGCAAGCAATCTTGGGAGTGGTCAGCAAGACAGAAGTTGCGGAAACTCTATCCAGAAGCCAGCCGGGAAGATATTTGCAAATTTTTCCCCGGGGTAGAATGGCAGAAAATTCAGTCGGCGGCCCGCTATTACGGATATCGTCGCAAGAAAAAACCTTATAAAATTACTGGTGTTCTGGCGCTCGATCAGCTTCGAAATCATTGCTACGATGCAAATTTGACCATGCGGGACGTGGACGAAGACGCGGGAACAGGACGTTATTTTCAGACACGCGGTTACCGAAGCAAATATCCTAACTTCAAAGCTATTAATCGAGGAGTGAGGGCACTCGGTGGTCACCTTGAAGTCCGATGGGATGAATGAGGTGAATATTCATCGCGCTTTTTTGGCGGCGGTCACCTTCCTGAAGGTCAGGGAAATTCGTCTGCTTCGGGCTGTCCTAACTCCATTCACGATATCCGATTTGCGAGCCGGAATTTCATGGGTCCACCCGTAGCGGCCAGCGTCTCTCAGCAAGACGCCGGAGCGAGGTTGAAGCAAGACGCCGCATATGGCTGGTCCACGCAATTCGCGGAAAACCATCTCGCATGTGGATAAAAGGCTTATCGATACGATCCCATCGTCAAAACAGGGCACACAATCGACATGCGCACTGATGCCCTGCCCCGGAATATATTCGTTCGCGATAACCTGATCGGACAAATCCCGACAATAACCTGCGGCAACTAACCGCTCCGCGAACACGCCAAGCCATGGCGGTAACGGCCCGATATACGCATCTGCGGTAACAGCGCGCGCCTTATAGTCGTACCGATAACCGAAATGCTGCACGCGACGTTTCAGCTCCGTGCTCCACACACCCGCATCCAGTCTGTGGGCGACGGCGGCCTCCTCCTCTGGAGAGAGAAAGCCGTCAAAATAGACAATGCCGGGCGGTAGAAGAGGTAGGCTTGTGACACGATCCATTTGCGGGCTGCTTTCCAACTGCCTGCAACAAACAGGGTTGGCCCATGGCTACACCGGGCCCGTCAAAAGCATATGATGGCGGTAGCCACTCATCGAAATTCGCTTGCAAATGGACAAGTCACCAAGCACGCAATTCATCAAAAATGAGGTTGAGATAAATGGTGCCCGGAGGCGGATTTGAACCACCGACACGCGGATTTTCAATCCGCTGCTCTACCAACTGAGCTATCCGGGCACTTCAGGTCCTTGAAGAACCTCCGCTTTTGGCGGGCGGGGCTGTTTGGTGCCCCGAAAGTGAGCGGGGTTATAACATCTTGTTCGGACATGGCAAGCGCCATCGCGAAGTTTTTTGACAGTTTTTTCACGGCGCCTGTGGATGGTTGAAATCTATGCCCGGCGAAGGCGGGATTGCGGCGGAAAACCGCTCTTGGACATCCGCCGGGCCAGCGGGTGCCGGCGCGGCAGGTGGCGGCTTATGCTCCCTCACTACGCCGTGCGGCAAGGCCAAGCGCGATTGGCACAACGGCCACCAGCGCCGCCATGACGGGCGAGGAGGCGAAGATGCGGCTTGCCAGCGAGGTGACGGCAACGGAGCGCACCACCGTCATCAGGCGCGAATTCTCGCGGTCGCGCTCATGCCGGGCGTTGGCGGATTTATGATGCGACGGGCTGGAGGCGGCTTCCAGCCGTTTGACGTCGCGGCGAATCTTTTCGAGCTGTTTGCGCAGATCATCCAGTTCCGCCCGCAAGGATGATTCCGCCGGGGCGGAGGCACGCGCCCTTCGGGCAGCAGCGGGTTTTGCAGCCTTCTTCTCCACGGCCTCTTCGTCCAGTTCGGCCAGATGGTCGTCAAGGTCCGAGGGCTTGTCGAAACCGTGGGATCGCAGTGGTGCTTTCATCGCTGTCTCCTGAGGCGTGCTGAATTGCGGCGGCGGGTGCTTTTGCCCGGTCAGCCTTTTCAACGCCTCAGCCCGGCAAAGGATGCACGGAAAGCGACGGCACCGACGCAATCGGCCCATAAAAAAGGCCCCCGGAGGGCCTCAGACTGATGGCAAAGGTGTGAATCCTCTCCAACGTCATCCTCGCCCTTGAGGCGAGGATCCATAACCCGTTGGAAGAATGGATCCTCGGGTCGAGCCCGAGGATGACGTTGAGTTTGGAGAGAGGTAAACTGGAACCTGGAAGGGCCCGTTCGCTGATGTGCCTTGAAGGCTTACGCCGCCTTGGCGGCGCTGGCATAGGGATCGAACCGTCCGTAGAAGGTTTCGCCCTTAGCGGCCATGTCCTTCAGCAGCGGTGTCGGCTTGAAGCGCGGGCCGTAGGTCTCGCTGAGTTTCTCGGCGAGCGCCACGAAGTTCTTCACGCCCATGCCGTCGATGTAGGACAGCGCACCGCCGGTATAGGGCGCGAAACCGAAACCGAGGATGGAGCCGACATCCGCCTCACGCGGATCGGTGACGATGCCTTCTTCCACCGTGCGGGCGGCTTCCAGCGCCACGGTGACGAGGAAGCGCTGTTTCAACACCTCCATATCCACCGCTTCAGGCTTCTGCTGCGGATAGAGGTCCTTCAGGCCGGGCCAAAGGGACTTCTTGGCGGGCTTTTGCGGATAGTCGTAAAAGCCCTTGGCGTTCTTGCGGCCAAAACGGCCCTCGCCTTCCACCAACTTCTTCACCAGCTCCATATGGCGCGGATCGACGGCCTTTTCGCCGAGATCGGCGACGGTGGCTTTCAGGATCTTGTAGGAAAGGTCAATCGCCACCTCATCGTTCAGCGCCAGCGGGCCGACCGGCATGCCGGCGAATTTCGCGGCATTTTCGATCATGGCGGCGGGTACGCCTTCGATCAGCATATCGTAGCTTTCCGCCATGTAGCGCAGCACGCAGCGATTGACGAAGAAGCCGCGCGTATCGTTGACCACAATCGGGGTCTTCTTGATCTTGGCCACATAATCCAGCGCGACGGCGAGCGCCTTGTCGCCGGTTTCCTTGCCGAGGATCACTTCCGTCAGCATCATCTTCTCGACCGGCGAGAAGAAGTGGATGCCGATGAAATCCGCCGGGCGCTTGGAGTTCTTCGCAAGGCCGGTGATCGGCAAAGTGGAGGTGTTGGAAGCGAAGATCGCGCCCTGCGGCAAGACGGCTTCCACCGCCTCGATGACGGCCTTCTTCACGTCGCGGTCCTCGAAGACGGCTTCGATGACGAGATCGGCGTCGGAGAGCGCCTTGTAATCCGCTGTCGGGGTGACGAGGTCGAGCAGGGCCTTGCCCTCGTCCTGCGTCAGCTTGCCCTTGCCGATAGCGGCCTTGACGCTTTCCTCGCAATGGCCCTTGCCCTTGTCGGCGGCTTCCTGATCGCGATCCACCAGCACGACGGGGATGCCGGCGGCAGCGGTGACATAAGCGACGGCTGCGCCCATGAAGCCCGCGCCGACGACACCAACCTTCTTGAACTCGGTCTTCGGCTGGCCGACCGGGCGGCGCGCACCCTTGCCCAGTTCCTGCATGGAAATGAACAGCGAGCGGATCATGCCGAAGGCTTCCTTCGAGCGAAGGATTTCGGTGAAATAACGCTGCTCCACCTTCAATGCGGTATCGAAGGGCAATTGCAGGCCTTCATAAACGCATTTGAGGATGGCGAGGGCGGCCGGATAATTGCCGGCGCTTTCACGGCGCAGGATGGCGGGAGCGGCCGGCCACAGCTGGGCAGCGGCCGGCGTCCAGATGCCGCCGCCGGGGGCCTTGAAGCCCTTTTCATCCCAGGGGGCGACCGGTTTCAGGCCGTCCTTGATCATCTGCTTTGCGGTTGCGACCAGCTGATCCGGCTCCACCACCTGATGCACCAGCCCCATGGCCTTGGCGCGCGCGCCGGTCAGCGACTGGCCGGTTGTCATCATCTGCAATGCCGATTGCGCATCCGTCAGGCGCGGCACACGCTGGGTGCCGCCGGCGCCGGGGAAGATGCCGACCTTGACTTCCGGCAGGGCGATCTTGAGGTTCTTGGCGCTGGACGCAACCCGGCCGTGGCAGGCAAGCGACAACTCAAACGCGCCGCCCATGCAGGTGCCGTTGATGGCGGAAACCCAGGGCTTGCCGTTGGTCTCGATCTTGCGGAACAGGCCCGTCATGCGGCCAACCAGTTCGAACAGCCTTGCAGCGGCCTGATCCGGGTTCTTCGTCTTCTCGTCATTGTAGAAGGAGAACATCGACTTGATCATCGAAAGATCGGCGCCGCCGGAAAAGGTGCTCTTGCCTGACGTGAAGACGACGCCCTTGACGGCGCTGTTGGCGACGGTGGCATCAACAATCGCGTTCAGCTCGTCCATCACTTCTGACGTGAAGACGTTCATGGATTTTTCCGGCATGTCCCAGGTGACGAGGGCAATGCCGTCTGCGTCCGTCTCGATGGTGAAATTGGTGTAAGTGCTCATTTGGGATTCCTCTTCCCTGAATTTCCTGACGCGTCTAACTCCTCCTTCCCGTCATGGTCGGGCTTGACCCGACCATCCAGCACCTCGGCGTAGATCCTCGGGTCAAGCCCGAGGATGACGGAAGCGGGGTTGTTACCGCTGCCTTAAACCCGCTCGATAACCGTCGCCGTGCCCATGCCAGCGCCGATGCAGAGCGTGACGAGCGCAGTGTTCAGATCGCGCCGCTCCAGCTCATCCAGCACCGTGCCGAGGATCATCGCGCCGGTTGCACCGAGCGGATGGCCCATGGCGATGGCGCCGCCATTGACGTTCATCCGGTCGTGGTCGATGTCGAAGGCCTGCATGTAACGCAGGACCACGGCGGCGAAGGCTTCGTTGAGTTCGAAAAGATCGATATCGGCAAGCGACATGCCGGTCTTTTTCAGGAGCTTTTCGGTCACATCCACCGGGCCGGTGAGCATCAGCGCCGGATCGGAGCCGATATTGGCGAATGCCTTGATGCGGGCGCGGGGCTTAATGCCCATTGCCTCGCCGCCCGCCTTCGAGCCAACCAGCACGGCGGCAGCGCCATCGACGATGCCGGACGAATTGCCGGCGTGGTGCACGTAATTGATCCGCTCCACTTCCGGATGCGCCATGATGCCGACGGCTTCGAAACCGCCCATTTCGCCGGGCATCTGGAAGGAAGGGTTGAGCGAGGCCAGCGCCTGCATGTCCGTGCCGGGGCGCATATGCTCGTCACGGTCGAGGATCGTCAGGCCGTTTGAATCCTTCACCGGAATGACTGACTTGTTGAAATAGCCCTTTTCCCAGGCATGCGCCGCACGCTTCTGGCTTTCGACGGCATAGGCGTCGACATCGTCACGGGAGAAACCATACTTTGTGGCGATGAGATCGGCCGACACGCCCTGCGGCATGAAGAAGGCCGGGAAGTTGACCGAAGGGTCCATGTACCAGGCGCCGCCGGACATGCCCATGCCGACACGCGACATGCTTTCGACGCCACCGGCAATGACGATATCGTCCGAACCGGCCTTGACCTTGCCGGCCGCAAAGTTGATGGCATCGAGACCCGAGGCGCAGAAGCGCGAGATCTGCATGCCCGGCGCCCTGTTGGAATAACCGGCCTCGAAGGCGGCGGCCTTCGGGATCACCGCACCGGCATCCATGACAGGATCGACGCAGCCCATGATGATGTCATCGACAGCGGATGTGTCCAGCCCATTGCGGTCGCGGATGGCTTCCAGTGTCTTGGCAGCAAGGCGAACGGAAGGCACCTCATGCAGGCTGCCATCCTTCTTGCCGCGTCCGCGCGGGGTGCGGACATGGTCATAGATAAAAACGTCGGTCATAACTCTCTCCCTTGCACCGTATTCTCAGTGCACCAAACTCATTTAAGCGTCCATTTTCCGCGGCGATCGTCATCAGCGGCAACGAGACGGCCCTTTTTTCTCAACTCCGTCGCTGCCCATCGCATGTCATATTGCCACGAATAAAAAAGATCGTGCCCGCGCAGGTCCTTTTCATGATGGTCCCAAATATACTGGGCTACGTACAGAATTGATCCTTCGCCTTTGTTCGCCTTAAGCGCCTCGACTACCCAATCTGTTAAATCTGCCTTCGTAACCATCGAAACCCTCGTTCTCAGAATGCTTCCGCAGCCAGTTCCATCATGGTGTCCGCGCCGGTTTCGATGCGGGCCTTGCGCAGCGCCGTTTCCGGCATGATGCGCTCCATGTAAAACTTCGCCGTGACAAGCTTGGTCCTGAGGTAATCCTCGTCCGAAGCGCTGCCTGCCGCAAGCGCTTCGCTGGCGGCTTTCGCCATGCGCGCCTGCATGTAGCCCAGCACCACGATGCCGAAGAGATGCATATAGTCGGTCGAGCCGGCACCGGCATTGTCGGGCTTGGCCATGGCGTTCTGCATGAACCACATGGTTGCGGCCTGCAGGTCGTTCAAGCCCTTCTTCAGGCCTTTGGTGTAAAGGCTGAGCTTTTCGTCGGCGCGGTTTTCCTCGCAGAAATCGCCGATTTCCTTGAACAGCGCCATCACGGCGCGGCCGCCATTCATGCCGATCTTGCGGCCGACGAGATCGAGCGCCTGAATGCCGTTCGCACCCTCATAGATCATGGTGATACGCGCATCGCGGACATATTGGCTCATGCCATGTTCCTCGATATAGCCATGGCCGCCGAAGACCTGCTGCGCCATCACCGCATGGTCGAAGCCCTTGTCGGTCAGCACGCCTTTCAGGATCGGGGTGACGAGACCGAGCAGGTCGTCCGCCGCCTGACGCGCTTTTTCGTCGGTGGAACGATGGGCGATGTCGGATTGCAGCGCTGTCCACAGAAGGAAAGCGCGGCCGGCCTCGTTATAGGCCTTGATGGTCATCAATGTGCGGCGGATATCGGGATGCACAATGATCGGATCGGCTTTCCTGTCGGGGAATTTCGCGCCGGAAAGCGAGCGGCCCTGAATGCGGTCACGGGCATATTCGACGGCATTCTGATAGGCGATCTCGCCGACCGAAAGACCCTGCAGGCCGACACCCAAGCGGGCTTCGTTCATCATCACGAACATGGCCGAAAGGCCCTTGTTCTCCGCACCGAGCAGATATCCCGTCGCATCGTCATAGTTCATGACGCAGGTGGAATTGCCGTGGATGCCCATCTTGTGCTCGATCGCACCGCACGTGACGCCATTACGCTCGCCGAGCGTACCGTCTTCCTTCACGAGGAATTTCGGCACGATGAACAGCGAAATACCCTTGGTGCCCTCAGGCGCGCCTTCGATACGGGCAATCACCAGATGGACGATATTATTAGTCATGGAATGCTCGCCGGCCGAGATGAATATCTTCTGGCCGGAAATCTTGTAGCTGCCGTCACCCTGCGGCACCGCCTTGGTGCGCAGAAGGCCGAGATCGGTGCCGCAATGGGGCTCGGTGAGGTTCATGGTGCCGGACCAGGTGCCCTCCACCATCTTCGGCAGATAGGTGTCCTTCTGCTCCTGACTGCCATGCACGAGGATTGCGGCAATCGCACCCTGCGTCAGGCCGGGATACATCATCAGCGACAGGTTGGCCGACGACATATATTCGCCGATCGCCGCATGCAGCGTATAGGGCAGGCCCTGCCCGCCAAATTCCTGGGGAACGGCAAGGCCGATCCAGCCGCCCTCGCAATAGGCGTCGTAAGCGTCCTTGAAACCATCGGGCACGGAGACCGAACCGTCATCGGCGCGCTTGCAGCCCTGCTGGTCGCCGGAAAGGTTGAGCGGGAAAAGCCGCTCTTCGGCAAGCTTCGCCGCTTCACCGGTAATCGCTTCGATCATGTCAGGGGTTGCATCCTCGAAGCCGGGCAGGTTGTTATACCGCTCCAGGCCGAGAACGTCGTTCAGAATAAAAAGCGTGTCTTTGACTGGGGCCTTGTAAACAGGCATTACCGATGTTCCTCCGCATCGTGAGCGCCGGCGAAAATCCGGCCGATATGGGATGACAATATTTGACGTGCGCGTAAACGTCAAACAAATTTCCTCGGAATATCACCCTCCGTTTTTCCTGGAATGCAGGCAGAGCCCGGCGTCAGCGCGCCATGCGCCGCAAAAGTTAAAAAATTCCCACCATAGTTAACCACTTCTTTACCACGTTTCGTGAATTCTCCCGACAGAGGTAACTGCTTCGTACTCCGGCGCATTTTCCTCCAAGGGGGCAAAACCGGCTCTGGAATTGCTGCATGTTGCGGAGACAATGCGTCCAGGCAGGCAACGCCGCAGCAGATAACCGGGCACGGCGGGCGGAAGCGAAGCGAGCGAGAAGATGAACGGATTGCGATCGAAAACCCAACAGCCAGGCGACAGATCGTCTCTTGATGCTCTCAATCGCACCATTGAAGGCCTTGAAGCCCGTATCGAAGGGCTGATGAGCCAGAAATTTCCGCGCGATCCGCGGCCCGTGAGCGCGCAAGCCGAGCCCAAAAACGAGGCTTACGCCGCATCGCGAGAACCGCGCGCCAGCGTTACCCCGCCGCAGCTTGATCCCGTCAACGAAATTCGCCAGCGCCAGCGCCTTCTCGAAGCGAGCTTCCAGCGCCCGCAGGAACCCGCTGCCCGTCCGGAACGGACGATTACCCGCCCGCTTGCGCCGGAATACCGGGCGAGGGACGCCCAGCAGGCCACCGCTCCCGCACCGCGGGCCCGCGCCATTCCGCCCTATCAGGATCAGCAGCGCAATGACGCGGCCCTGCAGGAAATCGCACAGGCGCTCGTCAATCTCCGGCACGAGCTGAAGCACGATATAACCGAGGGCGTTGCCCGCGAAGCGCAGGGGCTGCGCGCCGAGATTCGCAATATTCGCGCGGTGGCGGAAGACCAGCAATTCATCGGCGACCTGCGTGACGACATTGCGCGGCTGGCCGGCAGCATCGACCAGCTCGGCAATCTGGCGTCTCCGGACGCTTACGGGCTGCGCAACGAATTCGAGGACCTGCGTCTCACCATCGACCAGCTAGCGCGCGAAGACAGCGTGCACCGGATCGAAAGCCGCTGGAACAATGTCGAAGACACGCTGCGCGGTTTCGATGCCGGCGCGCTGCAGGATGAAATCGTTTCGCTCGCCTATCGTCTCGATGACATCAAGACGCAGCTCGGCGGCATGAGCAACAATCCCGCCGTACGCGTGCTCGAGGAAAAGCTGATCGCCATTGCCAGCGCCGTGGAGCAGCTCGGCAAGCATATGCAGCCGAACGAGGCCGCTTTTACCGAGCAGTTTTCCGGCCTCGACCAGCGCCTCGACGAAATCAGCCGCGCCATTGCCGCGACCGGCACGCGCGCCAATGCGCAGGCCGCCGACAATGCGCTGGCGCAGCGGCTGGAAAGCCGACTGAACGGCCTTGCCGAACAGCTGGGCGATATCAACCGCCTCGCCGCCGCCAAGCCTGAACCCGCGCTCGATCTCACGGCCCGTCTCGAAGCGCTGGCCGGCAAGATCGACGAACTCAGCACCGCCCGCGATGCCGCGCAGCTGCACGAGCGGCTGGACCAGCTTTCGCTGCTTCTGGAGCGCTCGCAGCGCCCTTCGCAGCAGGCGGAACTGACCTCCTTCCTCAGCGACATTTCCCGCAAGATCGACGCGCTGGATCACGGCGCCGTCAATGACGGTCTCGCCGAACGGCTCGACACGCTCTCGCGGCGGATCGAGGATCTCGATTATCGCTACAGCCAGCCGCAGCCGACATCGGGCCTCAGCGAAAGCGCCTTTTCGCGCCTGGAGGAGCGGCTTGGCAATATCGCCGCCCGTCTCGACGAGACCGCCCATGCCGCCCCCGCCGACAGCCACGCGCTGGCGAGCCTCGAAAACCAGATCGCCCATCTGTCGACGCTGATCAGCCAGCCGGCGCAGATGCAGGCCGCAGGCATGTCACCGGAACTCGACGCCCGTATGGCGGCGATCGAAGACTACATGGCGTCCAACGATGAATATATCATCGAAGCGGCCCGGCAGGCGGCCGAGGCTGTTCTGGACGCCTATACACGCAACAATCTGTCGGCCGGTGCAAACCTCGCCGACATGACGATGCTGACCGATCTTGCGACCGACCTGCGCAGCCTCGAGGCCCTGAGCCGCAACACCGAAGAGCGCACGCACCGCACCTTCGAGGCGCTGCACGAGACGCTGGTGCAGATTGCCGGCCGGCTGGACAATCTCGACCATGGTCCCGCCTATCGTGACGAGGCTCCCCGCAATATTGCGCAGCCCATGGTTTCCTCCGCCCGCGAAGATGTGGCCATGCCGGCCGCCGTCTTCCCGGAAGAAGGCTATATCGCCGAAGAACAGGCCATTCTCGACGACACCCGCGAAAACGATGAGACTGCAATTGTGCCGCCTGCGGCTGCGAAGCCTGCAAAGGCGGAAAAGAAGAGCCTGCTGGCCGGCCTGACGAAACGTTTCAAGGCAGGCGCGGCAAAACCCGCCAAATCTGCGGAAGAACCCGTATCGTCCGCCTCCACCCGCACACAGGTGGAGCCCGCCCCGTCGCTCGATCCGATCGACGTTCTCCCCGCAGGCCAGGAGAATGAACTTCTGGAGCCGGGTTCGGGCGCGCCTGACATCAAGAAGATACTGGAGCGGGTGCGCGCCAGCCAGGTCGCCGCCAGCGGCAAGGCTGCGGATGCCGAAGGACGCACGGACTTCATCGCCGCCGCCCGGCGCGCGGCGCAGGCTGCCGCCATGGAAACATCGCCGGAGAAGCTCGAAACCGGCAAGAAGTCCCGCAAGGCTGACAGCTCGGCGCTTTCGCGTTATCGCCGGCCGCTGCTGCTCGGCATTGGCGCCATTCTCCTGGCGATGATGGCGATGCCGCTCGTCAAGACGCTGATCGGCGGTGCGGAAGCCCCCGCACCGGTCATCGAGCAGAAGATGGATACTGGCCCGGTTTCCGCGCTTCCCGAAGCCGGCGACAAGGCCGTGACCATCCCGTCCGATCTCGCCATCGATCCCGAGCAGGCGGCATCCGCCGACAGCATCGAAAACAATGCGCCGGCGCAAAATACCATCGATCCCCGCTCCGTGGGCGGCGCGCCGCTGCCGGACGAGCCGCCGGTCGCCGATGCCCCCGTCGTGGACCCCGCAAATTCCGGCACCGTCGCGCAGGCCGAAGCGCCGGAACCGACTGAGACCGCCGCCCCGGCTGCCCCTGCCCAGGAGGCCATCGCGGTTCCCACCGGCATTGAGCCCGCATCGCTTGCGGAAGCGGCGGCCAAGGGTGATACACAGGCGCTGTTCGAGATCGCTGCACGTTATACCGACGGTCGCGGTGTTGCCGCTGACCGTGCGGAAGCGGCGAAGTGGTACAAGCTGGCCGCGGATCGCGGCCTGGCACCGGCGCAATATCGTCTCGCCAATCTTTACGAGAAGGCGAATGGCGTGGAGCGCAACCTTTCGGAGGCGAAGCGCTACTACACGCTGGCCGCAGAGCAGGGCAATGCCGGCGCCATGCACAATCTCGCCGTTCTGCTCGCTTCCGACGCCGCCGGCCAACCTGATTTCACCGCCGCGGCACAATGGTTCATCAAGGCATCCGACCTCGGCGTCCGTGACAGCCAGTTCAACCTTGCCATTCTTTACGCCCGCGGCAGCGGCGTGAAGCAGGACATCGAGGAATCCTACAAGTGGTTCGCCATCGCCGCCAAGGATGGCGACGCTGACGCCGCCCAGAAACGCGATGAGGTTGCGGGCGCGCTGAACCCGCAGCAGCTTCAGAGCGCCAAGGCCAAGGTGGATGCCTGGAAGGTGAAGCCGCTTTCGGAAGATGCCAACAGCGTCAACCCGCCCGAGGAATGGGCCGGCAAGGAAGGCGTGAAGACCGCCTCCGTGGATATGGAGAAGGCGATCCGCAACATTCAGGCGATCCTGAACAAGAACGGTTTTGATGCCGGCCAGCCGGACGGCAAGCTCGGCAAGAACACCGTGACCGCCATCAAGGACTTCCAGAAATCCGTGGGCCAGACACCTGACGGACGCATCACCAACGAGCTCGTGACCGCGTTGCTTGCCCGCAACAAATAAGTCTTCCGGAACGAATGAAGCGGCCCCCCCGGCCGCTTCCCCGCAGTCCGGCGCAGGAATGTGACCGGCCGCCGACACACGGCCGCTATCTTTCCAAATTATCAACGTATTTACCGTTGAATGTTGACAGGTCAGGCCCTCAGGGGCATGACGGAAGAAGGCCGGGCATGCCCGGTCTTTTCAGACAGAAAGTATAAATCGCGGCGCGGCCCCCTCACCCGGACAAGCCCTGCCGCCCGGAACCATTTGCCCGAGGTCCGAGCCGTGACTGTCTATCTGCCGATCGCAGAACTGTCGGTGAATATTTTCATCATTCTCGGCATGGGCGCGGCCGTCGGTTTTCTTTCCGGCATGTTCGGCGTGGGCGGCGGCTTTCTGATTACCCCGCTTCTGATTTTCTACAATATTCCGCCTGTGGTGGCCGTGGCGACGGGTGCAAACCAGGTGGTCGCCTCCTCCGTATCAGGCTCGATCACGCATTTCCGACGTGGAACGCTCGACGTCAAGCTCGGCAGCGTGCTGCTTGTGGGCGGTCTGGTGGGGGCGACGGTCGGCGTGTGGATATTCTCCTTCCTGCGCAGCATCGGCCAGCTCGATCTCATCGTCTCGCTGCTTTACGTCATCCTGCTCGGCACCGTCGGTGTGCTGATGCTGAAGGAAAGCATTTCGGCGCTGCGGCGCGCCGCCCGCAACGAGACCGTGACGCTGCGCCGTCCGGGTCATCACAATTGGGTGCACCGCCTGCCGCTGAAAATGCGGTTCAAGAAATCGAAGATTTATCTCAGCATCATTCCCATCGTCACGCTGGGTTTCGGCATAGGCATCCTCACCTCGATCATGGGTGTGGGCGGCGGCTTCATCATGGTGCCGGCGATGATCTATCTCTTACGCATCCCCACCAGCGTGGTTGTCGGCACCTCGCTGTTCCAGATCATTTTCGTCACCGCCTATACGACCGTGGTTCAGGCGGCGACCAACTATTCCGTCGATGTGGTGCTTGCCTTCATCCTGATGGTGGCGGGCGTCATCGGCGCGCAATATGGCGTGCGCGTCGGCCAGAAATTGCGCGGCGAACAGCTGCGCGCCCTGCTCGCCCTGCTCGTCCTCGCGGTCGCGCTTCGCCTTGCCGTTTCACTGGTGGTGCGGCCCGAAGACCTGTTTTCGGTGGCCGTCGGGGGGTTAGGTTATTGACCCGCCATTTGCTGCTTGCCGCCCTTGCCCTGCTCTCATGTCTTGCCCTCGGGCAAACCGCTTCGGCGCAGACGCCGCCACTTGCCCTGCCGCCCGGCCCGCAGCAGCGGCCGCTACAGGAAAATATCGAAATCGGCGCATCGACGACCGAAATTCCCATCGCGTCGGATTTTCGCGGCGCGGATTTCACGCTTTTCGGCGCGCTCAACAATACCGACCAGCTGCTGCTCGCCATCGGGCAATATGATATCGTCGTGACGCTGGAAGGGCCGAGCGACTATATGACCGTGCGCAAGAAGGAGCGCGTGGCGGGCATCTGGATCAATACCAGCGCCATCACCTTCACGCCGCTGCCGGAATCCTATTCCATGGCCAGCACGCGCAATATCAGCGATGTCGCCTCGCCCGGAATGCTCCGCGCCATGGGGCTCGGTGTCGACCATCTTTCGCTCAAGAGCGCGGTCTTCTCCGGCGTGCCCGACAATGTCTTCGATTTTCAGGAGGCCTATCGGCGGCTGAAGCTTTCGAGCGGCATCTATCGCAACGACACGACCGGGGTGCGGCTGGAACGCACCGGCCTGTTCTGGGCGACCTTGCGCCTGCCGGCCAACGTGCCGAACGGCGTGCACACCGCCCGCGCCTATCTCTTCAAGAGCGGCAAATTCATCGCCCAGCGCGAATTGAAGCTGCGTGTCGTCAAGACCGGCATGGAGCAGGCGATCACCGACGCCGCGCATCAGACGCCGCTTGCCTATGGCGCGCTCTGCGTTCTGCTCGCCGTCGTGACCGGCTGGGGCGCCAGCATCATCTTCCGCAAGGACTGATCGCTTTCATCACCCGAAAGAGCGCCCTGCCACCCGCAAGGGGGCAAAGATAGCATTCGCTTCCGCCAACGGTTTGCGGTAAAATTCAAGGCGTTACAATCACGCACGGAGCTCGTGGCGGTATGCGCGGTTGTGACGGGGATGAAAAGGAGAAATGTCATGTTCAAGCACATTCTCATTCCCACCGATGGCTCGCCGCTGGCGCAGATCGCAATCGACCAAGGGTTCGCTCTCGCCAAGGAGGCAGGCGCAAAGGTGACCGTGGTGACGGTATCGGAACCCTTTCATGTGATTGCCAGCGATGTCGAGGACATTGCCGCCATTGCCGAAGAGGAATTTCACCGTTGTGAGGAGGCGGAGCATCTGCTGCGCGATACGCAGGCGCACGCTGCTGCCATGGGGCTCGATTGCGAGGCCCTGCTGGCGCGCGCGGGGCGGCCGGACGAGGCGATCATCGAAATCGCCGACAAGACCGGCTGCGACCTCATCGCCATGGCGTCGCACCGGCGCAGGAGTTTTGTCGAGATGCTGCTCGGCAGTGTCACGGCCAAGGTGTTGAAGAACTCGAAGATACCGGTGCTGGTCTACCGGCAATAGGTAGCTGGCGCGATGCGCTCAGCCGATGAGATTTGAAAACCGCACCGAATAGATGCGGTCCCGCCCCATCAGATGCGCGACGAGAGCGGCATGATCGAACAGGCCGCGCATGGCCTTGTGGCGCAGATCCAGCCCGCCGCTCATCACCCCGAAAGCCGGCATCAACAGACGCGACCCGTCGGTGGCGAAACAGGGCCGCCGCACCGTCTTTTCGCGGCGGCGAACCGTGGCGGAGGGATGCAGGTGCCCGGCGATTTCGCCGGCGGCATCGCCCGGCTTTGGCTCATGGCGGAAGACGAGGCTGCCGTAGAACATCTCGTCCACCGAAGAGCCCGGCAGGTCGACCGTGCCGTCAGGGTCGTGGTTACCGTTGATCCATATCCATTCGCGGCCTCGGGCCATGTCGCGGATGAGTTCGCGCAACGGCAGCGGCAGATGCTCGGAACCGACGCGGTCGTGGAAATTATCGCCAAGGCTGACGACGATCTTCGGATCGTAACGGCTGACGAGGGAGGACAGTATTTTGAGGGTGGCGATGGTATCGTATGGCGGCAGCATGCGTCCGCGCCGGGCGAAGGCCGCGCCCTTTTCCAGATGCAGGTCGGAAACAACGAGCAGCGACAGGTCCGGCAGGTAGAGCCCGCCCAGGGGATCGCACCAGGCGGCGACGCCGTTGATGGCGGTTTCGCTGCCAAGGCATTCGAAGCCATTGGAAAACCTGTCGCTCAATGTCAGCCGGCTCAGCACTTTTGTCGTTGTTCCTTCATCGCGTATGTCAGGACATGGCCTCGGCGATCAGCTCGTCGGCGGCCTCGGCCAGCACATCGTCCATCGCCTCACCCGCCACCGTCTCGCGGCCGATTTCCAGCATGACAGGAACGGCGAGCGGCGAGACATGTTCCAGCGCGCGATGGGTGGTGTGACCCTTGATTCGCTTCAGCATATCGCCAAGACGGCCAATATCCAAAAGTCCCGCCGCGGCATCGCGCCGTGTCGCTTCCAGCAGGATATGGTCCGGCTCATGGCTGCGAAGAACGTCATAAATAAGATCGGCGGAGACCGTGACCTGTCTGCCGGTTTTTTCCTTGCCGGGATGGCGGCGTTCGATCAGCCCGGAAATGACGGCGCAATTGCGGAAAGTGCGCTTCAGCATGAAGGATTCGTCCAGCCACGCCTCCAGATCGTCGCCCAGCATGTCCTCGTCCAGCAGGTCTGCAAGCGACAGGCGGCGGGATTTCAGCCGTCTGCCGATATCCTCCATGGCCCAGATGGCGAGCGAATAATCGGTGGCGACGAAACCCATGGGCTTTGCGCCGGCACGCTCCAGCCGTCGCGTCAAAAGCATGCCGAGCGTCTGGTGCGCCAAGCGCCCTTCGAAGGGATACATGACCATGAAGAAGCGCTTGCGGAAGGGGAAGGTCTCGACCAGCAGCTCCTCGCGCTTGGGAATGATCGACTTTTCCTTCTGGATCGCCAGCCAGTCACGCACCTGATCCGGCAAAGCGTGCCAGCGCGTCGGGTCTGCCAGCATGGAGCGCACCTGATCGGCGAGATAGGTGGAAAGCGGGAACTTGCCGCCGGCATAGGAGGGTATCTTCGGGTCCATGGAAAATGCCTGCGACACCAGACATTCATTCTCCCTAATGCCTTCGAAGCGCAGCACCTTGCCGGCGAACAGGAAGGTATCGCCCTGCACCAGCTGCTCGAGGAAATATTCCTCGACCTTGCCGAGCGACATGCCGCCGCGCCCGACGGTGCCTTTGGCATTGCGCTTGACCATGCGGACGTTCAATTCCGCCGCCTCGACGATGGTGCCGAGGTTCAGCCGATATTGCTGGGCGACCGCCGGATTGGAGACGCGCCAGCGACCGTCCTTCATCTGGCGGATGCGGGCGTAACGCTCATAGGTGCGCAGCGCATAACCGCCGGTGGCGGTGAAATCCACCACCCGGTCAAATGTAGCGCGCGACAGATCGGCATAAGGAGAAGCGCTGGCCACTTCGCAATAGAGATCATCCGCATCGAAGGGTTCGGCGCAGGCCATGCCGAGTATATGCTGGGCGAGAACATCAAGCGCGCCCTCGGCAATCGGCGGCGTATCCTGCGCGCCGATATAATTGGCATCCAAAGCTGCGCGGCACTCCATCACCTCAAAACGGTTGGCGGGAACGAGGATCGCCTTTGACGGCTCATCCATGCGATGATTGGCGCGGCCGATGCGCTGGGCCAGGCGGCTTGCGCCCTTCGGTGCGCCGACATGCACGACAAGGTCGACATCGCCCCAGTCTATGCCGAGATCGAGCGTGGAGGTGGCGACCACGGCGCGCAATTTGTTTTCCGCCATGGCCGCTTCCACCCTGCGGCGCTGGCCGGCATCCAGTGAGCCGTGATGGAGTGCAATCGGCAGATTATCGTCGTTGATGGTCCAGAGTTCCTGGAAGATCAGCTCGGCCTGCGAGCGCGTGTTGACGAAGATCAGCGTCGTCTGATGGTCCTTCAGCGCGGCGTACAAATCCTTCATGGCGTAACGCGCCGAATGGCCGGACCATGGGATGCGCTCTTCCGTGCTCAGGATGGAGATATCCGGCTTTGCGCCGCCTTCGACGGTGATGAGGCCGGCGGGCGGCTCGTCCTGCCCCTGCGGCGCGAGATAACGGCGCAAATCCATCGGCTCCGCCACCGTGGCCGAGAGGCCGATGAAGCGCACATCGGGTGCGTGCCGGCGCACCCGGGCGAGCGCCAGCGCCAGCAGATGGCCGCGTTTGGAGGTGACGAGCGAATGCAGCTCGTCCAGCACCACATATTTCAGGTCACGGAAGAAGCGCTCGGCCTCCTTGTTGGCGAGCAGCAGCGAGACCTGCTCCGGCGTCGTCAGCAGAATATCCGGCGGCTTGACCTTCTGGCGCTGGCGTTTGCCCTGCGGCGTATCGCCGGTGCGTGTCTCAATGGAGATCGGCAGGCCCATTTCAGAGACGGGTCTGGTGAGGTTGCGTTCGATATCCACCGCCAACGCCTTGAGCGGTGAGATATAGAGCGTGTGCACGCCGACGAAGCCAGAGCCCGGCGGCACCTTGCCGCGTTCCGCCAGAGCGGTGAGCGAGGCCATGAAGCCGCCCAGCGTCTTGCCGGCGCCCGTGGGCGCGATCAGCAGCATGTTCTCGCCGCCGCGTGCTCGGGCCATCAGCTCCAATTGATGCGCGCGCGGAGACCACCCCTTTTCGGCAAACCATTTCTGGAATGGAAGGGGCAAGGAGCCGACATGCGTGCCGGAAATGGGAGACTCGGTGTGTTTCACGTCTTCAAGGTAGTGAAAAAGCTGCAAAAAAGAAGGGCGGAACGGCACCGCTTGACAGAAAGCATAATCGCGGATAAATTTTATCCATGATACTGAAACAAACCGCACAGGGACAAGTCGGATGAAACTCGGCGACGGCGTGGAACAGGCCATTCACAGCGTGGGCATGCTGGCGGGACTTTCCGAAGGCGGCGTGCTGTCGGCGGCGGCGCTGGCGGAATTTCACGGCGTTTCCACAAGCTATCTGTTGAAGCATCTTCAGTCGCTGTCCAACGCCGGAATAGTCGCCACCGTGCCGGGGCCGAAGGGCGGTTACCGTCTGGCCAGGGCGACCGACAGGATCACCCTGCTCGATATCGTGCTGGCTGTCGAAGGGCCGCAGCCCGCCTTCCGCTGCGCAGAAATCCGCCAGCGCGGGCCGAACCCTTTGCCGGGGCGTTATTTCACCAAGCCCTGCGGCATCAATGCCGCAATGCTGAAAGCGGAGAAAGCCTATCGGGCCGAGCTCGCCAAGACCACCATCGCCGACATTCTGGGCGATCTCGCCGCCAATGATGATGGCGGGATTGCCGCGCGAGGCTGCGCCTTTCTGGCGCTGAACGAGCGCAAGACGATGGCGCGCTGAGACCCGAAAAGACAGGATCACCGAAATACCGGAAGCCTCACGGCTTTCCGGATCGATAACGCATGTCCTCAAACAGACCCAACCAATGGAGAGACCCATGAAAACCCGTATCAACTATGCCAAAGCATCCCCCGAAGCCTTCAAGGCAGTCATGGCTCTGGAGAATTATGTCCAGGGCAGCGGGCTGGAGCGCCGCTTCGTTCATCTCATCAAGCTGCGTGCCTCAATCATCAACGGCTGTGCCTTTTGTGTGGACATGCATGTGAAGGAAAGCCGCCATGACGGGCTTTCCGAACAATGGATCAACCTGATGAGCGTGTGGCGGGAATCCCCCGTTTATACCCAGCAGGAAAGGGCGCTGCTCGGCTGGGTGGACGCGGTGACGAAGATTGCCGAAACCGGCGCCCCGGATGACGCCTTCGAGATGCTTAAGGCGCATTTTTCCGATGAGGAGATCGTGAAGATTACCGTCGCCATCGGCGCGATCAACACCTGGAACCGCATCGCCGTCGGTTTCCGCTCCCAGCATCCGGTCGATGCGGCTGCGAAGGCGGCGTGACCTGTTAAACCCGAAACGGGCGGCCGCTACATGGCGATGTAGCGGTCGTTCCTGTGATTGATGGCGAGCGTAAGGTTCATGACCAGCGCGCCGAGGACAGAGCAGATGATGACGAAAGGTGTGGCCACGAAAAACGAGCAGGCCAGCACCATGCCGTCAAAGGCGAGCTGCACGAGGCCCGCGCGCCAGCCGAAACGATCCTGCAAATAAAGCGCGAGGATACCAAAACCGCCGAGACTGGTGCGATGACGGAACAGCGCCAGCATGCCGGCCGCAACCGTCAGCCCGCCGAAAAGTGCCGCAGCAACCGGATTGATGCTCTGGAAGGCAAAGAAGCCGGGCATATATTCCGACAGCAGCGCCGTCATGGCGATGGCGCAGAAGGTCTTGACCGTGAAGGCGAGGCCGAGGCGGCGGAAGGCGAGATAATAAAACGGCAGGTTGACGAGGAAGAAGACTGTGCCGAAGCTCAGCTCCGTGCCGTAATGCACGAGAAAAGCGAGGCCGACAGTGCCGCCCGTCAAAAGGCCCGCTGCGGAAAACAGCGTGACACCGAGCGAAACCAGCATGCTGCCCGCGAGAACGCCCTGCGCATCCTCCAGCAATGAATGACGATCCGGCGCGGAGGCCCAAAGGTTCAGACGCCTGCGCGCAGTCGTATCATCCATGCCCATCCCCCTGTCTTTCGGACCCTGCCGAGCTATTGCGCCGAAGCGCGACGGATTTCAACCACCTTTGCTCAGCGCACGACGATGTATCTGTCCGAGCGGTGGTTGATGGCCAGAAACATGTTGAGAACGAAGGCACCCACGATCGAATAAACGACGGTCGCCGGATCGATGACGAGGAAGGCGCAGAGCATCACGAAGGCATCGAAGGCGAGCTGGATCAGACCGGCGCGGATGCCGAAACGGTCCTGAATATAGATGGCGAGAATGCCAATGCCGCCGAGGCTGGCGCGGTGACGATAAAGCGCCAGCAGACCATAGCCCAGAAGCAGGCCGCCAAGCAGCGCCGCCCAGAGCGGATTGATGCTGTCGATCACCATCCAGCGCGCCTCCACTTCCGTCAGTACCGAAACAAGGCCGATGGCGATGAATGTCTTGAAGGAGAATGCGAGCCCAAGGCGGCGGAAGGACAGGTAATAAAATGGCAGATTGACGAGGAAGAACAGCAGACCGAAGCTGATGCCGAAGGCATAATGAAGCAGGAAGGCAACGCCGGCGGTGCCGCCGGTCAGAAGGCCGACCTTGTTCAGGAGATAAAAGCCGAGCGCCGAGACGATGGCACCGGTGACGATGCCCTGAACGTCTTCCACCGGCGCATGCTTGGCTGGATCGGAACTCCACATGCCGTAAACGCTTCTCGTTATGCTCACGCTTTTCCCTCAGCTTTCCGACATATTTTGCACTGCAAAAAATCGCCGATCAAGATGGATAAGTAAGCAAGCCTGACCTATCGCGAAAAAGGCAAGAAACGGAATGTTCAGGCTTTGGCGCGGGCAAGAAAAAGAATGCCGGAAAGCGGTTTTCCGGCATCCTTGCGAATGGTGGTTTTGCGGATTTCAATGAGGGAAAAGCCCGTGCGCTCAAGAAGCTCGGTTACGTAGCTTTTGGAATGGGCGTAACGAAGGGATTCCCGCAGGATAAAACCTTCCTCATCCCCCGCATCCTCCACCGAGAAGGCAAAAAGGCCCGATGGCTTGAGCAGGGCGGAAACAAGCGGCATGACGGTTTCGAGACTGCCGAGATACATCATCACGTCGGCGGCGGCGACGAGATCGGCGCGGCGCTGCGCAAGTGTCGGGATGAACAGTCCCGAACTCTCTTCGTCCAATGAAAGATCGGCCTGGCCGAGATGATCGTAAAGAGCCTTTTCCTCCGCCTTGGCCAGCATGTTCTGGGAAATGTCGAAACCCTCGAGCCGTTTTGCGAGGGAGCGGATTTCAACACCAAGGAGACCGGTACCGCAGCCAATATCGACGACAGTGTCAAAGGCGCTGTCTTTCGCTTCCTTGCCGATCAGTTCCGCCAGTTTTTGCGGCACGCTGTAATCCAGCTTCTCGACAAGCGAGGTTTCGAAACGGTCGGCATAATCGTCGAACAGCCCTTCCACATAACGGCTTGGCGGCTGTTCGGGTGTTTCGGCGGCGCCAAGAACCGCAAGTTTCAGTTCGGCTGCAAACAGCCCTTCCAAATCAAGTGCGGCGACTTTCTCGTAAGCCACCACGGCTTTTGCGGTCTCCCCCGCCTTTTCGTGATATTCCCCGAAGCGAAACCATCCCGCCGTCCACCGCGGCGCAAGTTCGAGCGCCTGCTCCATAAGTTCGGCGGCGGCGGGATAATCGCCGCCTTCCGCCAACATGCGGGCATAGTCCGCCCGGCGGTCGGCAATGACGTCACCGGAAGAAAACTGGTTTGGGGCCATCAATGATTCCTGAGAAGATGCCGGTTGTCATTTATCAAGCCATAAAAAAACTCAAGTCCTAATTCATGGCCCCTGCGTGGAATTGACTGATATGGCGCGATATAATGCGCGAAAACTTGCATCGAAGCGGTGCGCCCCATATGTCAGGACAAAACAGGAGACTTGCTGATGGCCGGTGAGGTCAACAAAATGCTGGGTGATACGGTGGCCCGCACCGTGGTGAAACTGCTCGTCGTTTCATTGCTCGTCGGCTTTCTGATGGCGATCTTCGGCTTGACGCCGTGGAACATCATTTACGGCGCGCGCGATTTCGTGGTCGACCTGTGGCGCAGCGGCTTTCATGCGCTGGGCGCAATCGGTGACTATCTGATCCTCGGGGCCACGATCGTCATTCCCGTTTTCATCATCCTGCGCCTTCTGAGCTATCGCCGCTGACATGACCGATTCCACCTTTCAAACGCTTTCACGGCGCGGCTTCGTGCTGATTTCCGCCGGTTCCGTTCTTTCCGCCTGCGTTTCGATGCCCACCAACAAGGGCATGCCGTCAGGCACCCGCGATGAGACGGCGGCCGCACTTCCCATGGTCAACGATCTGCGCCGCTCGAAGGGGCTTTCGCCGCTTTCCATCAATGGTGCGGCCAGCGGTGCTGCCGCCTATCAGGCCGGCCGCATGGTCAAGGCGCAGAAGATGGCGCATCTGATCGGCCTCACCGACAGTTTCCTTATCCGCATGAAGGACGGCAATGTGCCGCTTCCGGCCGCGGAAAACGTGGCCGCCGGGCAGGACAGCGTCGAACGGGTGGTGAAGGCCTGGATCGGCTCGAAAAACCATCTCGAAAACATGCTCGGGCCCTATAATGGCCTAGGCGTCGCGGTCGCTTATGACGCCGCCAGCCGCAACCGGCCCTATTGGGCGATGGTGCTCTGCGCCTGAGGTAAAGCGGGGAAACCACCCTCTTTCCTCATTCCTGTGCTCGTCACAGGAAACCAGCCGACATGCGTCGACTCGACGAGAGGACTCTTCTTTTCAGCCCGAGGACTTGGGCTGGCCGGATCCCTGTGACAAGCACAGGGATGAGGGTAGAGAAGAAGCGCTGCCTCGACCGTCCAGGTCGCGCTCAGTCGAGTTTGCGGTCGGCCCAGCGGTCCAGCGCGCTGTCACGCAGGTCGCGAATGGACTCTACGCCCTCGCGGGCAACCAGCTTCGACAGGCCCTTGACGATGGCCGACGGCAGGCCGGGGCCTTCATAGACCATGCAGGAATAAAGCTGCACGAGATCAGCCCCTGCCCTCACCTTTTCCAGCGCCGTTTCCGCGGATGAAACACCGCCGACGCCGATGATCGGCAGGTTGTCGCCGACGCGCCGGCGCATCTTGGCGAGAACCGTTGTGGAAAGCTCGAACAGCGGCTTGCCCGACAGCCCACCCGCCTCTGCCCTTTGCGGACCGGGCCGCAGGCCTTCGCGGGAAAGTGTGGTGTTCGAGACGATCAGGCCATCGAGGTCATGGGCGAGCGCCTCTTCGGCAACGTCGTCCAGCCCCTCTTCGGTCAGATCGGGCGCGATCTTGAGGAAGACCGGGATGCGTTTGCCGAAACGTTCGGCTTCCGCCTTGCGGCGTTCCAGCACCGCGGCAAGAAGGGCGGCGAGGCTTTCACGCGCCTGCAGGTCACGCAGGCCGGGCGTATTGGGCGAGGAAATATTGACGGTGAAATAGGATGCGACCGCATAAAACGCCTCTATGCCCTGCACATAGTCGGCGATGCGGTCCTCGCTATCCTTGTTGGCGCCGATATTGACACCGACAATGCCGCGCAGCTTTGCCTGCTTCAGGCGCTCCAGTGCCGCGGCATGGCCTTCATTGTTGAACCCGAGGCGATTGATGACGCCCTCGTCTTCGACCAGGCGAAAGATGCGCGGCTTGGGATTGCCCGCTTGCGCCTTGGGCGTGACGGTGCCGATTTCGGTAAAACCGAAACCGAGACGGAGAAGCGGTCCCGGCACTTCCGCATTCTTGTCGTAACCCGCCGCCATGCCGAGCGGATTGGGGAAAACGAGACCGGCAACCGTCTGCTGCAGCCGCGGATCGTGCGGCACCATGCAGGTGGGCAGAAAGCCGCTTTTCAGCGCCGCGATGGACAGCCCATGCGCCTTTTCCGGATCGACCAGAAACAGGCCCCTGCGGCCGACAGAGGAAAATAATCCGCTCATCACAAAATCTCCGGAAACTGGTGCTGGCCATCATGATCGAGCGAGAGCGGCGTTTCCCAGAGCACGGCGCTTAGGGGAAGCGGGGCATAGAGATGCGGGAACAGGTCGCCGCCCCTGGACGGTTCATAGACCAGCTTGTCGCCAAGGGCGGCGCCGTCAACCGCGATCAGAAGCAGGTCGACCTGGCCGGAGAAATGCCGCGCGGCGGTCTCGGCCGCCTGTTTTGCCGTCGAGAAATGAATGAAGCCGTCGGTCAGGTCGATGGCGGCGCCCTCGAACACGCCCTTCGCCTTGGCCGCATTCCATAACGTCTCCGGCACGATTTTATAGATGATCGCGGGCGTTTCCTGCATAGGGCTCTCCAAGGCTTTCCACTCAGCGGGATTTGCCGCAAAGCTTGCAGATTGTCCACAGTTTCCACGGCATTTTTATTGTGGCTGGCCTGAAAGGCCGCCTGTCCACAAGCTTTTCCTTGTAATGCGGAACCGATTGGCGCAACCTCTGGCGGAGAAGCCGGGCGTGTTTCGACCACCGGCATAGGGAGTGTACCAGTACCTTGGAAAGAACCGCATAACGCCCTTGGGAGGGGGCCAGAATGTCGGAACTTGTCATTATCATTGCAGACGATCACCCGCTTTTTCGCGGCGCCCTGAAACAGGCCGTATCCGGCCTAGACGGACAGCAGACGATCATTGAAGCCGGGGATTTCGAGGCTGCCCGAAGTGCGGCCGCAGCGCGCAACGACGCCGATCTCATGCTTCTCGATCTCGCCATGCCGGGGGTCAGCGGATTTTCCGGCCTGATGGCGCTGCGAGCGGAGTTTTCCAGCCTGCCGATCGTCATCGTTTCGGCCACGGACGATGCGACCACCGTTCGCCGTTCGATCGAACTTGGCGCTTCCGGTTTCATCTCGAAATCCTCGGGTATCGACGATATCAGAGACGGCATTCGCGCGGTTCTGGAAGGTGATGTCTGGATACCGGCGGGACATCAGGGTGAAAAGGAACAGGACCCTGATGTGGCCGATCTCATCGGCCGGCTCAGAACGCTGACACCGCAGCAGAGCCGGGTTCTGGGCATGCTGGCGGAGGGGCTGCTGAACAAGCAGATCGCTTATGAGCTCAATGTTTCCGAAGCCACCATCAAGGCGCATGTCTCCGCCATCCTGCTGAAGCTCAAGGTCGATAGCCGCACGCAGGCGGTGATCCAGCTCGCCAAGATAAATACCTCGGCCATGGTGGCATAGGCAAGGATTTTATTCCTTTCCTTCCTTTACTCCTGACCGGATATGGTCTAGATTCCGGTCAGTAAACGACAGGAGCTTTCCGCTATCGGCTCCACTTGCGGGCTTTCTATCATGCTTTCACACGAGACGATCTGGAGCGCCATCGATACGCTTGCCGAACGCCATCAGCTGACGCCTTCGGCCTTGGCGAAACGCGCCGGTCTCGACCCCACATCCTTCAATAAATCGAAACGCTTCGGCCCGGATGGCCGCAAGCGCTGGCCCTCGACGGAATCCGTCTCCAAGGTGCTGGAGGCGACGGGAGCAAGCGTCGACCAGTTTTTCGGTTATGCTTTCGGCAGGGCGCAGACGATGCAGCCTTCCGGCGCGGACAATGCCATTCCCCTGCTCGGTTTCGCGCAGGCGGGTTCCGGCGGCTTTTTCGACGATGGCGGTTTCCCGGCAGGTCAGGGCTGGGATGTGGTGGAGTTCCCCTCATCTCCCGAACGCAAGCAGGGCGTCTACGCGCTCGAAGTGCAGGGCGAGAGCATGATGCCGCTTTACCGCGACGGCGACATCCTCATCGTGGAGCCCGGCGCGCAGGTGCGGCGCGGGGACCGCGTGGTGCTGAAAAGCCGCGACGGTGAAGTGATGGCCAAGGTGCTGGCGCGGCAGAGCCCCAAGAATATCGAGCTTCTTTCACTCAACCCCGAGCATCCGAACCGCAGCTTCGACATGGCCGATGTGGAATGGATCGCCCGCATCATCTGGGCCAGCCAATAAGCCCTTTGAAAAGCTGCCGTAATCTGCCGCAACATGCTCAGAGTCCGAGCGCGCTTGCGGCGGCGTCCACCGTCATGACTTTCGCCCCTCCGGATGTCGCCCGGCGAACAAGACCCCGGAATCTCTCTTCCGGGCAACCGTAAAAGCTCGGTGTCGCCGAAACATCATGGGTAAAAATGACAAGCCAGCCGCCATTTTGCAAAGCCTCATCGAGCCAGCGATCGGCGGCATCGAGATAATTTCGATCCGAGCGCAGTTCCACGGCGGCAAGATTATGCGGATCGATGCCGCCCCGGTTAATGCCGGGCATGATGCCGCGCGCGGTTCTGAACCTACGCCGCAACAGCGGCTGCATGATCGGCGAGGCCATGCCGAAAGGAACGGAAAAATTCTGCCTGTGGCGTTTTCCGTCGAAAGAGCCGAGCACGCTGTCATTGCGATCGAGGTCTTCCGCAAGCCCGCGCCGTGAAAAACTCGAAAGCTTGCGATGGGAATAGGTGTGGCAGGCAAGCTCGTGGCCAGCCGCGGCAAGCTCCGAGCAGCCTTTCGCGGAAATCATTTCCTGCTGTTCGTTGTGCCCGTCGATAAAAGTGCCTGCAATGTAAAATGTCCCGCGAACGCCCTCATCCTCGAGAATGCGGGCTCCATTTGTCCAGGCAGTCGCCGGCACATCATCGAATGTGAAGGAAACGATCGGCCCGGAGGTTTCGATCCGCACCGCCGGTCCCGGAAAATATCGCACGAGCCGGTTATTGACCCGGTCTGCGATCGTCCCGATTTTCTGCGTCATACATAGCCCCCCGGCCTGTCAACAAGTTACTGCCCCTGTTCAAGTATGTCGTAAGCCTGATGCCTCAAACAATAGATTGCGATCAGAAGAGAAGACCAGATAGGCCCGGTTCCGGTAAAGAAATTACTCTCAAGACACGAAGAAAGCAGGGCATACACCCAGATTCGTCCGAAAAGTCGAGTCAGACCCGGATCCGTTCCCCTGTCCACCGCCGTGCGGAAATCATTTGCGGGGATGATGACGAGCCATATGATGGTGAGGATAAAGGCCGGCAGGCCGCCATTCAGCAGGCTTTCGACATAACCATTATGGGCATGGAAAGCCGTGACTGCCCAGGTTCCGGCAATATCGGCCTGCGATAAAAGCCGGTCGCTTGTCCAGAACGCCTGGAAACCCTGCCCGAAGATCGGCGACTGCGCAAAGGTGTCGAAGGACAGGCGCCATATGTCGGTCCGGCCGGTGAAGGTGGAATCGATCCCCAGACTTTCGACCAGATTCTGGATGCTTGGAAAATAGGTGGAACCGACTGCGACAATGTTGAGGAAGGTGAGAAGCCCGCCGATCATCAGCAATGTGCGTCCCGCCTGTCTCTCCATGAGCCAGACCAGCGCAATGGTGACGGGTAACAGCATGGCGGCGGTTTTTCCGTTGGTTTTCCAGAGAAAGAACCCCGCCAGCAGCGCGATTGCAATGCCGCCGACCGTAGACCAGGCGTTACGCAGATAAAGCCCGACCATGAAAAGGATGATCATGGCAGGCGCTGCGGCGTTCTTGTGGTTGAAAATGCCGCGCCAGTCGCCCGCAAGGGCTTTTTCATCGAGATCGAAAGGTTGATGGATTGAGCGCGAACGCAGGAAGATCACCCCGAAATAACAAAGCGCGAGCAGGATGATGGCGAAAACAGCCATCATCCGGTCGAATTGCCGTCGGTCCCTTGGCATGACCACCAGGACGCTGGTGATGAAGCACAGAAGCGCCGTGAAGATCAGGCGTTGCAGCGAGGTGCCGGACTGTTCACCGAGCACCGAGCAGATCAACAGCCAGGAAAACAGCAGCAAAATGGGCAGACGCGGTCGCAGCAGCAGCCCGGTCAGCCGGTGCCGCAGGGCAAATACTCCCAGGAGCAGCGCGATCACCAGACCGGTCAGCTGGTTTGCGGCGGCGCGCGGCACCGCTGGAACCGCAAGACTTTCGAAAGGTGCGACTGAAATCCAGATATAGAGCATCGTGACGACGAAAAAAATCGCGTCGCGACGGCTACCCGAAAGTGACATGGCGTTACCTCCCGCAGAAACCGACTGCGTGTCAGCAAAACGCGGCATGGTCGCCTGCATCGGGAACGGAAAATCGGATCATCGGCCTGCCCTGTGATGAATAACAAAACCCTTGGAAACCGGGCCATGTCCAAATAACCATAAATGGTGATTATCATCATTATTGTGCAATTGCTTTAACCCTCTCTTACCTCAAGACGGCTAAGACAGGAGAAACTGTCATTCATTCGGATTACTGGCATTCAGTTTACTGGCCGGTCACCGGCCTTTTCAGTTCGCAAACTATTGCAAGGCAGGGCGGTTATCTTTGAATTTGCCCGGCAATGTCGAAAAAACATGGAGAATGAGGTGTCATTGAATACGCCGCGGTTCGGCCATCTGGTGAGACTGGGATTGAACTACATGGCATCCGGGGGGGCGCTGCTGATGTCGAGCGCCGCCCAGCTTTTGACATTTGCCCTGCTTGCCCGCCATCTCGGCGTCGAACAATTCGCGCTTTACGCCTCCATCACGGCCGTCACCAATCTCGGTGTGCAGATCTGCGGCATCGGCTCGCAGGAATCGCTCATCCGCCGCGTGGCGCAGGATCGCAGCATGTTTCCTGTCATGCTCGGCCACAGCTATCTCCTGAGCGCCGCCACCGGTGTGGTGCTGACCATCGTCGGCATGATAACGATCCCGGTGTTTTTCCCCACCTCGGAAACCCTGCTGCACACGCTCATTACCACTTTCCTGATCCTGGTGACGAACCTCGTTCTTCTGAAGGTCATTTCGCTTTCCACGCAGAGCTTCATCGCCCATTCCGATTTTGCCTCCGCCAACAAGCTGGAAGTCATGTTTGCCGTGGCCCGCACGATTGCCGCCGTGGTCGCATGCCTTGTCTTCAAGGTGGAAACAGTCGAGGCCTGGGCCCTGTGGAACCTTGCCGCACACACGATTGCCGCCGTTATCTCGGTCAAGGCGATCGGCAGGCTCGGCCGGCCGGTGTTTCGGATCGTTCGCGAAGAAATCCGCATCGGCGTCCTGTTTTCCACCCAGTTCCTGTTCAAGGCCGTGCGTGGCAATGCCGATATTCTCGTTCTCGGCGCCATCGCCAGCGCCGAGGTTCTGGGCAGCTACTCCATCGCCCGTCGTATTCTCGACAGTTCCTACCTCTCCGTAGAAGCTCTCAACCGCCTGATCTATCCGGGTTCGGCCTCCGCCGCCCTGCAGGGCATCGGCAAGACCATAGAACGCGCCTATAATGTCCTGAAGGCCGCTCTTTTCATCGCGGCCGGCAGCGCGTTGGCGATCTTCATCATCGCACCCTTCCTGCCCCTGCTGTTTGGAGACGAATATGTCTCGCTGCCCGTCATAACCCGTGTTCTCTGCTGGGCGGTGCTGCCGATGGCGGTTGCCGCAACGGCGCTTGAGGCACTCGGCGCTTCCGGGCGACAGGATATTCGCGCCAAGATATGGAACAGCGGCAATCTCATCGGCTCCGTCGTAGTCGCCCTCTTCACCTGGTCCTTCAGCATTTCAGGAACGATCGGCAGCTACTTCATCGTGGAAACCGCCATCGCCGCCGCCGTTTGGATCGCGCTTCTGCGATTGCGCCGCGATGGCGAGGCTTTTGCACCCGCCAAATAACGCACTGGCCGGAGCCCAATCCGGCCAGTCACTGTTCTAATAAAGTCCGTAGGGGAAATAACGGCGGTAGATTTCCTCCAGCCGGCCATTGCGGGAAAGCGCGGCAAGCGCCTGGTCAAAGGCCGGCACAAGCACATTGTCCGGATCGACAGCCATGATGGAAAGGCCCTCACCAAGAAACCTGTCCGACATGTAAGGCCCGCCGAAGAGAGCGCAGCAACCCTCGGAGGCGCTGCCCGAAACCCAGAAGGGCAGGCGCAGGCCGTCGGCAAAAATGGCGTCCACCTTGCCCGTCTTCAGGGCTTCATACATGGGGTCGTAGCCCTCGAAACCTTCAGCCATGGCTTTGGGAAAAAATGCCTTGAGCATCTGTTCGTGCCGCGAGCCCGTAACGACACCCACCTTCTTTCCCGACAGGGCGTCGGCACCGGATCCGGAAAATTTCGCGGCCTTGTTGACAGCAAGACGGGCCGGCAACAGCAGATAGGGGCGCGAGAAGGTGAAACTCTTGCGCAGGTCGGCGGTGGTGGCGATGCCGGAAATCACCGCTTCCCCCTCTCCCATTTCCAGTGCCGCCTCCAGCTCGTCAAATGGCAGGGCCTGCACCTGGCACTTGCTTTCCACCTTCAGCTGAGCACAGATTTCGCGGACCAGATCGACATGGAAACCCGCCAGCCGGCCCTCCTGATCGGTAAAATTGAAGGGCGGAAAATCAACCGACATCAGAAATCTGATCCGCGGAATGGACGAAAGATCGCCTCCCGGAAACCGCTCCTGCGCATCGAAAAGCACCGGCATGCGGTTTCCATCCGAGAGGCCCTCGGCATGAATTTCCCTTAAAAAACCGACAAATTGTAAAGCAAAAACTAAAGTAAAAACAAGAACTACATTCCGCGTTACATTCGTCATTCTCATCTATACTGTCCATATCAGGAAGTGGGGCATTACCATGACGGCGGCGGCGATGCATGGATCATTTTAGGCAATATACACGAGAATCGTTTCGCACGACGCCAGCGGGGCGAAAAATTGTATTTTCGTCCATCGACGGCAATCCACTCCGGTCCGCCATCGAGCCGGATACACCCGGACCAACGCGCTTCCTCACCTCGCTTGGATTTGGAAAGCCCTATATCAGCACTTTCAAAGAACAGGCCCTGAAAAACGGCTCAACCGTCGAGGATGAACTCCTGGCGAGCGGTCTCGTCGATACGAATGCGTATTACGGTGCCTTTGCCAGATTTTTGCGATTGCCGTTTCTTTCAGAAATCGATCCCGGCCGGGTAACGGATGTCACTCATCTGGACCTGCAACTTGCCGAACCGCGATTGCTACGGCTGACGCCGCTGAATGGCAAAGCAGTGCTGCTGATCGTGCCCGAACTGGGACGCATGGAAATGCTGAGAAGCATACTCGATCAGCACCCGCATCTTTTCGGCGAACTAGCCGTGACCACGCCGCAGGCCATGCGCAGCGCAATCTGGAAGGCCGGTGAAACACGCCGCTGCCTTGAGACGCGTCATCAGCTTTTCAACGCGGCGCCACAGCATTCCGCCAGGATCACGCTGCACGGCCAGCAGGGTTTCGTGAGCGGCGTATTCGTGACCCTGCTCATTCTTTCGCTGCTGTTTTATACGCAGGCAGCGCTGGCCTTTATTCACATCACCCTGACGCTGCTTTATCTCTCCACACTGCTTTTCAGGCTGTTTGCGCTCATCCACGCTCCCGGGGAAAGCGAGGCGGGAGCCGTTCTGCCGTTCCAGCATGACGGAGAACTGCCGGTCTATACCGTGCTCGTGGCGCTTTATCGAGAAGAAGCGGTCGTTGGACAGCTTGTCGGCGCGCTGGAACGGCTGGACTGGCCGAAATCCCGGCTCGACATCAAGCTCGTCTGCGAGGCGGACGACGACGCAACGATCGAAGCCATCCAGCGGATAGATCCCGGTCCACATATCGAGCTTGTAAGGGTGCCTCCCTCCCTGCCGCGTACCAAACCCAAGGCGTTGACCTATGCGCTTTCCGGCGCGCGCGGCACATTCATTGCCGTCTACGACGCCGAGGACCGACCGCATCCGCAGCAATTGCGCGAAGCCCATGCCAGCTTCCGCGAGCAGCCGGACGAGGTGGCATGCCTGCAGGCGCCGCTTATCATCAGCAATGCGCAATCCTCCTGGCTCAGCGCATGTTTTGCATTGGAATATTCAGGCCTGTTCCGTTGCCTGTTGCCCGTTCTCGCTGCGCAGAAGCTGCCAATACCGCTTGGCGGCACCTCCAACCATTTCCGGACCGCCGCGTTGCGCCGGGCGGGTGCATGGGACCCCTATAATGTGACGGAAGATGCCGATATCGGCCTGAGGCTGCACAGGCTCGGTTATCGTTGCGGCGTCATCCGGCGGCAAACGCTGGAGGATGCGCCGACATCGCTTCCCGTCTGGTTGAGCCAGCGTGCACGGTGGTACAAGGGATGGCTGCAAAGCTGGCTGGTGATGACACGCGCACCCTTTGCAACCGCCCGCAACATGGGATGGCGCGCCTATCTGGTCTTTCAACTGCTGATCGGCGGGATGCTCCTGTCATCACTGACGCATCCCTTTCTGTACGTTTCCTTCGCCTTCATGGTCATGGCGATCCGCGAAAATGGCGGGGATATGCTGCTGTCCTGGCAGGGCATTCTATTCACCATCGATACGCTGAATATCCTCGGAAGCTACGCCATCTTCATGCTGATGGGCCGAAACAGGATGATATCCTACGAGAAAAAACAGGTCGGACGCCGCTGGACGGCAATCCCGCTCTACTGGCTGATGATGTCCGTTGCGGCCTGGCGCGCCGTGGTGGAGTTGAAAACCAGGCCCTTCGTCTGGAACAAGACACCGCATGTGCCAGTCGTCAAAAATCCGGCCTGACGGGACAGAACCAGAGAGCGGTTTTTCACGATACGCGGAACAGGCCCTGCTATTCCAGACGGTACTTCTGAAATTCGCAAGACGGCTCCGGCTTCGATGACGATGGGCTATCGAAGCATCAATATTCAAGATGCCTTGCCGAACGGGCCTTCTCCACGGCAAGGCGTTTCACGTCGCCACCGAAGTGGCCTGATAACTCTATTTGGCGACAAGCCTGTTCTTGATCAGGCCGACGATGATCTGCACGATCAGGCCGCCGACACCGCCGCCAACGAGCTGACCGGCGAGAGCGCCGATATCCACGCCGCCGGCTGCCGCATCTCCCGCCGCGCCGAGCAGCGATCCGAGCACGGTTCCGCCGCCGATGCCGCCAATGGCGCCCGCGATCAGGTTACCGAGCGAGCCGAGATCGGAATCCTTCACTATCTTTCCGCCAGCCGTGCCGCCCACCGCACCGCCGACGATCTGGGCCAATATAGAAGCAAGATCCATGTCATCCTCCTCACTTGTTTCTCCGACCATTCGGAGAAACAAAAGCCTCTTATTCAAGTCTGCGCAGGCTGGGCAGAACCGGCATGGCCGGCCTTCTCTTCCTCGCCGAAAATCTTCCAGATCACGGCGCCAATGGCGCCGCCGAGGATCGGCGCGAGCCAGAACAGCCAAAGCTGCTGCAGCGCCCATCCGCCGACAAACAGGGCCTGCCCCGTCGAGCGGGCCGGATTGACCGATGTGTTGGTGACCGGGATGGAAATCAGATGAATAAGGGTTAAGGCGAGACCAATGGCGATCGGCGCGAAACCAGCCGGAACCCTGCCATGTGTCGACCCGAGAATGACGATCAGGAAAAACGCCGTCAGAATGACCTCGATCAGCAGCGCCGAAACGAGAGAATATCCGCCCGGCGAATGTTCACCATAACCATTGGCTGCAAAACCGCCAATCTCCGCCCCCGCCTTGCCCGTAAGGATGACATAAAGCGCCGCGGCCGCGACAATCGCCCCCAGAACCTGCGCCACGATGTAGGGCAGGAGGTTCGACGCCGGGAATTTACCGGCAACGGAAAGGCCAACGGAAACCGCCGGATTGAAATGCCCGCCCGAAATGCCGCCAACCGCATAGGCCATGGTCAGCACCGTCAGACCGAAAGCGAAGGCCACACCAAGGAAGCCAATGCCGAGCTCAGGAAAGCCGGCGGCAAAAACAGCACTGCCGCAGCCTCCGAACACGAGCCAAAAGGTACCCAGAAATTCCGAAAGAAGCTTGCGACTCATAACACTTCCCCTATGTTACGACTGCATCAACTGTTACGTGCAATTTAATCGTAGTCAAGCAAAATTGTGTACTATTCTTTTATGGTAACGCTCTTACTTCCGAAGCGTTATGCCATCCACAACCCGAACGGCATCGGATGGCCGTCGAACCGAGATTTTTGCAGATATTACACTTCAAATAGCCCAACGCGGTGTTCTGCCGCGTCGTTCCTTCAAAGGTCACATATCACGCCATCAAACCGATAACCCCAAGTAAAAATGCAGACTTAAATTCTAATTTAAAAATATTTCAAGTTATTATAAGATATTCTCCTCGAACAAAATATTATTCACATATAATTTATTATACTTGCGTAAACTATTGCAACCATCTGCAAAGACAAAAATAGAATCGCAGTTGGCATGCAAAATATTACCCTTGATCTGTTTGAAATCTGCTTATCTGAATCCCCTTCATACGACTTCCATTTCGGGTGACTATCAAGCTCAAAGTTCCAGTTGTTGTTTTTATAAAACATAATATCTCGAACTTCTGATATTGCCATAGACACCCAAAAATACGCCGTCACAGATATATAAAATACTCCTAAAATAATATTCTCGATCATAATATCGATCCATACACTAGAAAAAATCAAATATTAAACTCGTCACTATGAATAATACATCATTATTTCTAATATTTTTTGAACATCAATGTTTTGAAGATAGAAATTCTCTTTATAATAAAGTTATCTAATTTATTACTATTTTTGCGTCAGTTGACTCTCAGATGATAAATTGCCCATCCGCAGAAATGGCGAAGCGCTTCTTGTCGCTGGTCTCAACAACTTCAAGCAAAAGTTCGGGTATCAGGGGAATATGGACCTTGCTAGCAGGTCCTCGATATTTACCCACCCTTCAGCGTCAAGCTCAATGCCGATCACATTCGGCTTGTGACGCAATATCCGGCACGTGGATCGCGGCATCGCTGGAGCGGGAGAAGGGAATCGAACCCTCGTATTCAGCTTGGGAAGCTGCTGCTCTACCATTGAGCTACACCCGCGCCGCGCATAAGACATCGGATAGTTCGCAGCGGGTGTCAAGCACCCGCCGGGTTGGTTATTCGGCGCGAAAATGCTTGGAGAGCTTCAGCCCCTGCGCCTGATAATTGGAGCCGAGGCCGGTGCCATAGAGGCCTTCCGGTTTCTGCAACATATGCTCGTAAACCAGCCGACCGACGATCTGGCCGTGTTCGAGGATGAAGGGGACCTCGTGGCTGCGGACTTCGAGCACGGCGCGGCTGCCGGTACCGCCCGCCTGCGCATGGCCGAAGCCGGGATCGAAGAAGCCGGCGTAGTGCACGCGGAATTCGCCCACCAGCGGGTCGAAGGGTGTCATTTCGGCCGCATAGAGCGGCGGAACGTGGACGGCTTCGCGCGAGACGAGAATATAGAATTCATCCGGATCGAGGATCAGTTCGGCGCGGCCGCGCGCATAGAGCGGCTCCCAGAAATCGAGAACGTCGTGCTGGGCCTTCCTGTCGACATCCACCACAGCCGTGTGGTGTTTGCCACGGTAGCCGATCAGGCCGTTTTCGCCGAAACCCTTGAGGTCGATGGAAAGCGCGATGCCGCCGCCGGTCACGTTGGGCGTGTCGCTGGCAACCAGCGTTTCCATCTCGTGCAGCTTCAGCAGTTCACTTTCATTGAGCAGCGAATGGCCGATGCGGAAGCGGATCTGCGACAGGCGCGAGCCGCGTCGCACCACGATGGGGAAGGTGCGCGGGCTGATTTCCAGATAGAGCGGGCCGGCATAACCCGCCGGTATCTTGTCGAATTCCTGCGCGCCGTCAGTCATGACGCGGGTGAAGATATCGAGACGGCCGGTCGAGCTTTTCGGATTGGCCGAGGCCGACATGTCCGCCGGCAGCGCAAGGCTCTCCATCAAGGGAACGATATAGACACAACCGGTTTCCAGCACCGCGCCCTGGGTAAGGTCGATCTCGTGCAGGCTGAGACGATTGAGCTTGTCGATGACGCGGTTTCCGGGGCCGGGCATGAAACTGGCGCGCACGCGATAGGCCTTCGAGCCGAGCCTGAGATCGAGGCTGGCGGGCTGCACCTGATCAGTATCGAGATCGGCCTCGCTCTTCAGCTTGCCGCCCGCAAACAGCGCCTTGATCGCGCCATCCGCCAAAATGCCCGTGGTTCTCGTCATCGTCATCATTCCTTTTTACGGCGACAAAACCAAAAGGAAAGCATTGACGCAAGCCGGTAACGGCAGTATGGCAAGCTTATCCCGTGGTGATTTGGCCGGTCGGCTTGCAGCCACGTTAAACAAGTGGCTAAAAAGACCGGGTGATTGAAACCGGTCTGCTTTTGCGGCCGGTTTTTTTGTTTTGAAGGGGATCACATGAGCAATAAATGGCGCCCGGCAACCCAGCTGGTTCACGGCGGTACGCTACGCTCACCTTACGGTGAAACGTCGGAAGCGATCTATCTGACCCAGGGTTTCGTCTACGAAAACTCCGAAGCCGCCGAAGCGCGCTTCAAGGGCGAAACGGACGGCTTCATCTATGCCCGCTATGCGAGCCCCACCAATGACATGTTCGAAAAGCGCATGTGCCTGCTGGAAGGCGCGGAAGACGCCCGTGCGCTCGCCTCGGGCATGGCCGCCGTCACCGCCGCCATCATGTGCCAGCTGCGCGCTGGCGACCATATCGTTGCGGCCCGCGCCCTCTTCGGCTCCTGCCGCTGGGTGGTCGAAACACTTGCGCCGAAATATGGCATCGAATGCACGCTGATCGACGGACGCGATCTCGGCAACTGGGAAAAGGCGATTCAGCCGAACACCAGACTGTTCTTCCTCGAAAGCCCGACCAACCCGACGCTCGAAGTGGTGGATATTGCCGGCGTGGCGAAGCTCGCCAACCAGATCGGCGCGAAGGTGGTGGTCGACAACGTCTTTGCGACGCCGCTTTTCCAGAAGCCGCTCGAACTCGGCGCCCATATCGTCGTTTATTCGGCCACCAAACATATTGACGGCCAGGGCCGCTGCCTTGGCGGCGTGATCCTTTCCGACAAGAAGTGGATCGAGGAAGAGCTGCAGGATTATTTCCGCCATACTGGCCCGGCCATGTCGCCTTTCAATGCATGGACGCTTCTGAAAGGCATCGAGACCCTGCCGCTGCGCGTCAAACAGCAGACGGCCAATGCTGGCAAAATCGCCGATTTTCTTGCTGATAGCGGCAAGGTCGCCAAGGTCATCTATCCCGGCCGCGCCGATCACCCGCAGGCGGACATTATCGCCCGGCAGATGTCCGGCGGCTCGACGCTGGTGGCGTTCGAACTGAAGGGCGGCAAGGAGGCGGCCTTCAAGCTGCAGAACGCGCTTGAGATCGTGAAGATTTCAAACAATCTCGGCGACGCCAAGAGCCTCATCACCCACCCCGGCACGACGACGCACAAGAACCTCACCGACGAGGCGCGTGCCGAACTCGGCATTTCCGGCGGCACCCTGCGCCTCTCCTGTGGCATCGAGGATACCGACGATCTGCTGGAAGATCTGGCGAAGGGTCTGGCGGCCGTTTCGGCCTGAAAATTCAATCGGCAAATCGCCATGGCCTGACCGCGTGTCGGGCCATGGTTCGTCCGTGCGGCCCGAAAAGGCCGTATCAGGCAACCAATATTTACCTTTCCCGTTATCCCTAACGGTGGAAAACAGCGCAACGGGAGACGCCCCCTGCCCGTCAAGTCATTCATTTTCTTGACGATAGCCAGAACCTATAGTGTAGGATGCGGCGGCAGGCATAATATCGAGGTGTGGCGCGTATGTATCGTGCTCTGACAAGGGATATCGAGGTAACGGTCGATCCGTATTATCTCGAGGAACAATCCGACCCGGATGACGATCGTTATGTCTGGGGCTACAAGGTCGTGATTGCAAATAACTCCGATATTCCTGTTACCCTCGTCAATCGCTATTGGCACATTACCGATCAGAACGGACAGGTGGACGAGGTCTACGGCCCCGGCGTCGTGGGTGAGCAGCCGCATCTCAAGCCGGGAGACAGCTACGAATATTCCTCCGGCTGTCCGCTGGATACGCCTTCCGGCCTGATGTTCGGCCATTATGAAATGGAAACGGAAAGTGGCGAGGTATTCAACGTCACCATACCAGCCTTTTCGCTGGATTCACCCGGCCTGATGCGGGTCCTGAACTGACATTCCCCGGCAATGAAAAAGCCGCGCCCTGAATGGCGCGGCTCTTGCTCAGGCAGTTTCAAATTCGCTGACATCGTAGCGATAGGTGGTGGAGCAGAACTCGCAGGTCACGGCAATGGCGCCGTCTTCCTCGCTCGCCTTGATCTCCTCGGCGGTGAAGCCGGAGAGCACCCCCTTGATCTTGTCCCGCGAGCAGCTGCAGCGGTCGAAAATGGCCTGCGGATCATAGATACGCACACCGCTCTCGTGGAACAGCCTGAAGAGAAGGCGTTCCACCGGCACCTGCGGATCGGTCAGCTCGTCGGTATCCACCGTGTTCAGCAGCGTTACCGCCTCAGTCCAGGCATCGTCCTCCTGCACCTCGTGACCGCCCTCATCGCCGTCGCCGCCATGCAGGTCGCGCATGCGCAGCCGCTCGGGCGCCTGCGGCAGGAACTGCGCTATAACGCCGCCCGCACGCCAGCCATGGCGCGGCTTACCTTCGCCGTCGCGGTCGAAAAATTCGGCAACGCCAAGGCGCACGCGGGTGGGAAGCTGTTCCGACTGGCGGAAATACACCCCCGCAATGTCTTCCAGCGATGAGCCATCGAGCGGCACGATGCCCTGATAGGGCTGCATGCCCGCGCCCTGATCGATCGTGAAGGCCAGAATGCCGGTGCCCAGCAATTGCTCCGGCGAGGTTGCGCCTTCCGCAATCGCCGCCGCCAGCCGCTCCTCGTCGAAACGGGCATAAGCGCGCATGCTTTCCGGCGCAGTGAAATCCGCGACCAGCAGGTCGACCGGGCCGTCACCCTTGGTCTGGACGGTCAGCTTTCCGGAAAACTTCAGCGATGTGCCGATCAGCGCGGTCAGGACCGTCGCTTCCGCCAGCAGGCGCGCGACCGCTGCGGGATAATCATGCCGCTCGAGGATGGCATTCAGCAGCGGCCCGACCTGCACCGCGCGGCCGCGTACATCCAGACCTTCGACCTGAAAAGGCACAACCTTGTCGTCGCCAGCAAAATCGAGATCGTCGAGTTCAACCGTTACATCTGCCATGTCATACTCCCTGGCGCAGCCGTGGCGCCGCTACCGTCCAAAAGTCCGGCTTTTAAAATGTAGTTTTTTGCTTGTCGCACAGAGACCCGGGAAGCGAAACCGCTTCCGGAGAAAAACGTGCAAATCGTGGAGCAGACCCGCCAGCAAACCGACGAGCCCCTTCGAAGTCCCACAGATGGTAATCTATATGGCCAAGTTCAAGCACCCGGCATGACACGCGTCAGACCGGGTGATCCCGCTCAGATGACGCCCATGCACCAGGCGATGATGGACTTCTGCGCGTGGAGACGGTTTTCCGCCTCGTCGAAGACCACCGACTGCGGGCCGTCGATCACGGCGTCCGTCACTTCTTCACCGCGGTGCGCCGGCAGGCAATGCATGAACAGCGCATCTTTTTCCGCCTTGGCCATCAGGGCTTCATTCACCTGATAGGGCTGGAAGATGTTGTGGCCGCGCGCCTTGTGTTCCTGGTTCATGGACACCCAGGTATCGGTGACGACGCAATCCGCACCCGCAACGGCCTTGTCGGCATCGTGGCACAGCATGATCTCGCCGCCATTGTTGCGGGCCCAGTTCAGGAACTTGTCATGTGGTTCAGACCCCATCGGCACCGCCATCGTCATGCGGTACCCGAAGCGGGCCGAGCCTTCGACGAAGGAATGCAGGACGTTGTTGCCATCCCCCGTCCAGGCAATGGTCTTGCCTTTGACAGGTCCGCGATGTTCTTCGAATGTCATGATGTCAGCCATGATCTGGCACGGATGCGTATCGTCCGTCAGGCCGTTGATGACCGGCACGGTGGCGTGTTCGGCAAGTTCGAGGAGGCGCGAATGATCCGTCGTGCGGATCATGATGGCGTCCACATAACGCGACAGCACCTTGGCCGTATCGCCAATCGTTTCCGCACGGCCGAGCTGCATTTCCGTGCCCGACAGAAAAAGGGTCTCGCCGCCAAGCTGGCGCATGCCGACATCGAAAGACACGCGGGTGCGGGTGGAAGGCTTTTCGAAGATCATTGCCAGCATCTTGCCGGCAAGCGGCTTTTCCGCCGTTCCGGCCTTCGTGGCGACCTTGCGCGCACGCGCATCGTCGAGAATTGCCCGCAGGTCCTGCGAGCCCATGGCCGACAGGTCGAGAAAATGTTTAGGTGAAGCCATTTCAAACAGTCCCATGCTCGCGAGCCTCCGGGAGAGGCCCGCCCTTTATTGTTTCCTCAGGCGATCTTTGCCTGTTTCGCGGTCAGGGAAGCAGCCGCCGCCTCCACACGTGCCAGACCCTCGCGAGCCTCTTCCGCCGTGGTGACGAGGGGCGGCAGAAGGCGGATGACGTTGTCGCCCGCGGGCACGCCCAGCAGATGTTCCGCCCGCATGGCCTGCAGCAGTTCGCCCGAAGGAACCCTGGCCTTGATGCCCAGCAGCAGGCCTTCGCCACGGATTTCCTCGATGACGTCAGGATAACGATCCTTCAGCGAGGCAAGGCCCTGGCGGAAGACCAGTGCGACATCACGGACCTTTTCCAGAAAGCCTTCGGAGAGAACGACGTCGAGCACGGCATTGCCCACCGCCATGGCCAGCGGGTTGCCGCCATAGGTGGTGCCGTGTACGCCTGCCGTCATGCCGGACGCAGCATCCGCCGTGGCGAGGCACGCGCCGAGCGGGAAACCGCCGCCGATACCCTTGGCAACCGCCATGATGTCGGGCGCAACGCCCGTCTGTTCATAGGCGAACAGCTTGCCCGTGCGGCCGACGCCGGTCTGGACTTCGTCGAAGATCAAGAGCAGGCCATGCTCATCGCACAGCGCCCGCAGGAGCTGCAGGAACTCCTTGCTGGGTGCGCGGATACCGCCCTCGCCCTGAATGGGTTCGATCAGAAGTGCGGCCGTCTCGGCCGTGATGGCGGCCTTCAGCGCATCGACATCAGCGAACGGCACCTGGTCGAAACCTTCGACCTTGGGGCCGAAACCTTCGAGATATTTCTGCTGCCCGCCGGCGGCGATCGTCGCCAGCGTGCGACCATGGAAGGCGCCTTCAAAGGTGATAATCCGGAACTTTTCCGGATGGCCCTTGGAATAGTGGTAACGACGCGCGGTCTTGATCGCGCATTCCAGTGCTTCCGCGCCGGAATTGGTAAAGAAGACCTTGTCCGCGAATGTCGCTTCCGTCAGGCGTTTTGCCAGCTTTTCCTGGCCGGGAACTTCATAGAGGTTCGAGACGTGCCAGACCTTCTCGGCCTGGGTCTTGATCGCATCCACGAGGTGCGGATGGGCATGGCCCAGCGAGTTGACCGCGACGCCCGCCGCAAAATCCAGATATCGTTCGCCGCTTTCCGTGAACAGCCAGACGCCCTCGCCTCGCTCGAAGCGCAGGGGGGCTCTTGCAAACGTATCGAACAATGGCGCGGCGGCTTCGGCCATGGCTGTATCACTCCTTGCGCGGATGCGCTGTCAGACGGTTGTCAATAGGCTCTCGGGGTTATCCCTCGCCTGAAAATCAAAAATGCCGCCTTGCGGCGGCAGGGGCACTATTGTCACTTCGCCTGCCGATGTCAACAAAAGTCCGCATTTCCCGGCCTTCTCAAGCACTAGTAGGTGCAGGCCAGCCAGCCCCAAGGTGTTGCCTTTCAGACTCAACTCGCCAGCAAGTTGGGGAAAACCGGAAAATCGATTCCAGATGATTCCCGCGACTCTTGCCACGGAGTCGGGCTGGCACTAGGTTAATCGCTAATTACTAGACTGCATTGCGGCGGAACTAGTCACCAAAAATCCGGCGGAAACCACGCTCGCGGCATGTCCACGAGACGGAGAGGGATTCTGCCGAAATTATACGCGACAAGCGGAGAAGCGGCATGAACTGGACAGACGAGCGGGTCGAGAAACTCAAGAAATTGTGGGCCGAGGGACTGAGCGCCAGCCAGATAGCAGCACAGCTGGGCGGTGTCAGCCGCAATGCCGTCATCGGCAAGGTCCATCGCCTCAATCTGCCGGGACGCGTCAAGGCCGGCGGTCCGGTCACTTCGGCGCGCTCCGCGCCCAAGCGTACCGCGGCTCCTGCCCCACGCGCGACGAATTTCGCGACCCGCGTCAGCGCAGCACCGGCACGCGCCCTGAACCGTTCGAACGCGGCAACGGCGCTGCACGAGGAGATCGACATCGAGACCGCTGAGGTCCTCGATTACGCTCCTTCGAGAAATGTCGTGACGCCGATTTCCCGTCGCCTGACGCTGACGGAACTGACGGAGCGCACCTGCAAGTGGCCGGTCGGCGACCCGTTGAAAGACGACTTCCATTTCTGCGGTTGTGAAGCGCTGGAATCTTCGCCCTATTGCAAGTTCCATGCGAAGCTTGCCTACCAGCCGGTAAGCGAGCGCCGCAAGGCTTGAGTGTTGCGGCACGCATTCGACACTCAAAAACTACGGGCCTTCGGGCCCGTTTTTTTTTGTGACAGAACTCGAGGCAGTTCCTGCGTCAGCCCATCAGCGAAACGCTGAGCCTATCCTGCATCACTGCTCCACCTGACCCGCAATCCGGATTTCATTGCCGGATTCCTGCGGGTGCTTGGTCGTCCCTTGAGACAAAGACCAAGCTGCCACATGTGGGGAAAACCCAAAAAACGAAAGGCCCGACGCCATTCCGGTGTCGGGCCTTTCGGTTTTTGGTGGAATGTGGTCCAGAGCGGAACCGTCAGTTTGGCCCGGCTCAGGCTTCCATCGAATATCCGGCGCCGCGAACGGTGCGGATGACATCCTGCATATGCGAAAAATTGAGCGCCTTGCGCAGGCGTCCGACATGCACGTCGACGGTGCGCTCATCCACATAGATATCGTGACCCCAGACGCCATCCAGCAGTTGCGAACGAGAGAATACCCGGCCCGGAGAGGTCATCAGGAATTCCAGCAGGCGGAACTCCGTCGGCCCGAGGCGCACTTCGCGGCTCTTGCGGTGAACGCGATGGGTCTCGCGATCCAGTTCGATATCGCCGCATTTCAGCACCGAAGACAAAACCTCGGGGCGGGCGCGGCGCAGCATCGCCTTGACGCGGGCCATGAGTTCCGGTGTCGAGAACGGCTTGACGACATAATCGTCGGCGCCGGTGGCAAGACCGCGAACCCTTTCGCTTTCCTCGCCGCGCGCCGTCAGCATGATGATGGGCAGGCGTTCGGTTTCCGGCCGCATTCTGAGCCGACGGCACAGTTCGATACCGGAAACGCCGGGTAGCATCCAATCCAGGATGAGAAGATCCGGAATGCGTTCCTGCAGCCTGATTTCCGCCTCGTCTCCACGCGGTATCGTGTCGACGTCGTATCCCTCAGCCTCGAGATTGTAACGAAGCAGGACGCTCAGCGCTTCCTCGTCTTCCACAACTGCAATCTTGGGCACCATATGCTAACTCCGCAAGCCTTCGCCTGTCTGTTACTCGGTCACCGAACCGAGCGTGTTGGAACTGTCGTCCTTCGGACGCTCGCCTTCCGGCTGACTGCCGGTGGTCATGTAATAGATCGTCTCGGCGATATTGGTGGCGTGGTCGCCGATACGCTCGATGTTCTTGGCGCAGAACAGAAGATGCGTGCAGGTGGTGATGTTGCGCGGGTCTTCCATCATGTAGGTCAGAAGCTCACGGAAGAGCGACGTATACATGGCGTCGATTTCTTCGTCGCGCTCGCGAATGGCGTTGGCCTTCTCGGCGGAACGCGTGGAATAAACGTCGAGCACTTCCTTGAGCTGCACCAGCGCCAATTCGGACAGGTGCTCGATACCGCGGGCCAGCTTGCGCGGAACGCCCGTTCCGGCAACCGCGATGACACGCTTGGCGGTATTCTTGCCGAGATCGCCGACACGCTCGAGATCGCCGGCAATTCGCAGGGTGCCGATAATCTCGCGAAGGTCGGATGCGACCGGCTGCCGTCTGGCGATGGTGACGATGGCCTTGTCACCGATTTCCCGCTCGGAATGATCGAGGATCGTATCGTCGGAAATGACTTTCTGGGCGAGCGCGGCGTCGGAATTGACGAGCGCGCGCACGGCATCGGCGCACATCTGTTCCGCAAGGCCGCCCATTTCGGCGATGCGGCGCGTCAGAAACTTCAATTCGTCGTCATAGACGGACAGGATATGCGAATGGGTCGTTGTCTGTGTCATGGTCTAGTCCTCCGGCTTGGCCTGCATGCGCGTGCCCGGAAGCGGGCACGCAGAGGCACCAGTCTTGTTCAGTTTTAATGAAGCGTCGGCCGGGATCAGCCGAAGCGGCCCATGATGTAGTCCTGCGTGCGCTGGTCGTCCGGATTGGTGAACATCTTGTCGGTTTCGTTTTCCTCGACAAGATGACCAAGATGGAACATGGCCGTGCGCTGGGAAACACGCGCCGCCTGCTGCATGGAGTGCGTGACGATGACGATCGTGTAATTGGTGCGCAGTTCGTGGATCAGCTCCTCGACCTTTGCAGTCGCGATCGGGTCCAGCGCCGAGCAGGGTTCGTCCATCAGGATCACTTCCGGGCTGACGGCAACGGCGCGCGCAATGCAAAGACGCTGCTGCTGGCCGCCGGAAAGACCGGTGCCGGATTCGTGCAGACGATCCTTCACTTCGTTCCAGAGACCCGCCTTCTGCAGGCTCTGCTCAACGATCTGGTCCATATCCGCCTTGTTACGGGCGAGGCCATGGATGCGCGGGCCATAGGAAATGTTTTCGTAGATCGACTTCGGAAAGGGGTTCGGCTTCTGGAACACCATGCCGACGCGGGCGCGCAACTCCACGACGTCGATCGCCTGATCGTAGATATCATCGGTATCGAGCGTGATCTTGCCGGTAACCCGGCAACCGTCGATCGTGTCGTTCATACGGTTCAGGGTACGCAGGAATGTGGATTTGCCGCAGCCGGACGGGCCGATAAGCGCGGTCACCGTATTTTCCCGAACGTTGAGGTTCACGTCGTAAAGCGCGCGCTTTTCGCCGTAATAAACCGAAACGTCCTTGCCGATCATCTTGTATGAAACTTCATTCATTTTCTTGTCCAGCGCCTTTTCAACTGCTGCTTCCGACAACATGTTCATTGCTCAATCTCCCTCTACCAGCGCCGCTCGAAGCGGCGACGCAACAGGATTGCGCCAACATTCATGACGATGAGGAACAAAAGCAGGATGATGATAGCGCCAGATGTTCTTTCGACAAAGGCGCGTTCAGCTTCGTTCGCCCACATGTAAATCTGCACCGGCAGGGCCGTGGACGGGTCCATCGGCGTTGTCGGGTAATTCGCGACGAATGCCACCATGCCGATCAGGAGCAGCGGTGCGGTCTCGCCCAGCGCGTGGGCAAGGCCGATGATGGTGCCGGTCAGGATGCCGGGCATGGCGAGCGGCAGCACGTGGTGGAAGATCGTCTGCATCTTGGAGGCGCCGAGACCTAGGGCTGCGGCGCGGATCGACGGCGGCACGGCTTTCAGGGCAGCGCGGGTCGCGATGATGATGGTCGGCAGGGTCATCAGCGTCAGGACAAGGCCGCCGACCAGCGAAGCCGAACGCGGAAAGCCCATGAAGTTGATGAAGACCGAGAGACCGAGCAGACCGTAAACGATCGAGGGAACAGCCGCGAGATTGTTGATGTTCACCTCGATCAGATCCGTCAACCGGTTCTTCGGGGCGAATTCCTCGAGATAGATGGAGGCCGCGACACCGATCGGCAATGACAGCACCAGCACGATCAGCATCATGTAGAAGGAGCCGATGAGCGCCACGCCGACACCCGCGGCTTCCGGACGGCTCGATGCGCCGTTGACGAAAATGCCGGTGTTGAAGTGTTTGCCGAGCTGGCCGCTTTCGGCGAGCTGGTTCATCCAGCCGAGCTGCTGGTTGGAGATACGGCGATTGGCCTCATCCGCAGTCAGATCGACCTGACCCTTGAAGGCGCTGTCGACGTCGCCCGACGCCAGGAGCGTGACGGTGCGCGTGGTGCCGATGACGGCGGGATCGGCGACGACGATGTCGCGAAGCTGCGTGCGCACGCTGTCGGAGATCAGCAGGTTGACGGCACGAAGACCGGTGCGGTCCGTCGGCGCGACGCCGAGAACCTTGGCGACCGCATCGCGGGCGACAACGGGATAATTGGCCGTCATCAGCTTCGCCGGGTTGGTGGCGCGCTCGTTCCTCGGATCGATGATCTGTTCGGAAAACTCGACCGGAACGGTGATCATCGTCTGCTGGAAGGCGGTGTAACCCTTGGAAACGACCGACCAGAGCAAAAGGAAGAGGAAAAGCAGGCCGAAGGAAATCGCTGCCATTCCGTAAGCACGGAAGCGGCGTTCGGCGGCATAGCGGCGCTTGATGCCGATATCACGGCGTATGGCCTTGTTGCCGGCGCTTGCGCCGGCTGCGGGAGAAACGATGTCGGTCATTCATATTGCTCCCGGTATTTGCGCACGATGTAAAGCGCGTAGATATTCAGGCAAAGCGTGATGGCGAAAAGCGTGATGCCGAGCGCGAAGGCGACCAGCGTCTGCGGCGAGGTGAATTCAAGGTCGCCGGTGAGCTGGCTGACGATCTTGACCGTCACGGTGGTCATGGGCTCGAAGGGGTTGAGCTGCAGGCGGGCGGCAACACCCGCGGCAAGAACCACGATCATGGTTTCGCCGATGGCGCGCGACGCCGTCATCAGCACGGCGCCGACGATACCGGGAAGAGCGGCCGGAATAATGACCCTCTTGATTGTCTCGGAGCGCGTGGCGCCAAGGCCGAGGGAACCGTCACGCAGCGAGCGCGGCACGGCGGTGATGATGTCGTCCGACAGCGACGACACATAGGGGATCAGCATGATGCCCATGACGAAGCCGGCGGTGATGACGCTCTGCGCCTGGATGAAGTTGGCGTAGTTGCCCGTCGCCAGACCGTTGATCTGCGTGGAAATGTCTCTGAGGAAAGGACCGACCGTCGTGAGCGCGAAGAAGCCGTAGACGATGGTCGGAATGCCGGCGAGCACTTCGAGCAGCGGCTTTGCCATCGAGCGGAAGCGAGGCGAGGCATATTCCGCCATATAGACCGCCGAGAACAGGCCGACCGGAACCGCAACCAGCATGGCGACGAAGCCGATGTAAAGCGTGCCGGCAAGCAGCGGGATCAGGCCGAACTGGCCGGAGGAGTCCGTGGCGCCGGCCGCCGCAAACCGCGGATCCCATACCGTTCCGAAGAAGAACTGGTGCGCCGGGACCATGGTGAAGAACTGGATCGCCTCGGTCAGCATCGAAAGGACAATGCCGATGGTCGTCAGGATGGCGATGGACGAGGCGACGAGCAGGGCTGCGAGAATGACCTTCTCGACCTGGTTGCGCGCCCGGAAGCGCGGTGCAATCGCACGCAGCGCATAAGCGGCGCCGCCGAGTGCAGCGACCAGCACGATGGCGATCATCGCGATGCGGCTGGTGGAGGTCATGGCGTTGAGTGTGTGGGCGGCATCGACCATGAACCGCTCGGGATCGCCGGCGATTGCCACACCTTTCGCTGCCAGAAGCGGCCGGACAGCCGCCGTATCCGTCTCGACCTGCGCCGTTTCCTCCGGCGTCAGCCGCTGGAGGCCGCGGGCGATCGAGGTCACCATGCCATAGGTCAGGCTCTGCTGCGCCTCGGATTGCGCGCGCACATCTTCAGGGAAATTGCCGCGCACCGCCGAGGTGATGATCAGCGGGCTGGCAATGAGCCAGGCACAGAGAATGAAAGCCGCGGGCAACACCGCCCAGACGACAGCGTAGGTACCGTGGTAACCGGCACGCGAATGCATGCTGGAGGGACGCCCACCGGACAGGGCAACGGCGCGGCGGCTGCCGAGCAGATAGCTGCCGATGCCGATCAGCGCCAGTATCAGCAAAAGGATCGATGTGTTCATTAGAGTTCCCTCGGCGTGCCTCGAAAGCACGGTGCGATATGGGCAAATCAAAAAGTCATCAAAACGAGACCGCTGGACCATCCAGAGATGCCTGCCGCCTGACTGTATCAAAGCCTGGCAAGCGTCAAGGTTGATACATCCTATCCATCTGTCATCCATCGACAATCATGTGGATGGCGATGAATAGGAGCTGTCAACCGGAGACCATCGCCGAAACGGAGTGGACCCGGAGCGGGATGAGGGGCGCGGCTGGCCGCACCCCTCTTTTTATTACATCGTGCCGCCGGCAGCGAAGTCCTGGCGGATCTTTTCGCGCTCTGCGTCCGGAGCGGCAACCAGGCCGTAGTTGGCGAGCGGGGAATCGGGGCCGATCATGTCGTCGGAGACGAAGAACTCGACATATTCCTTAAGACCCGGGATAACGCCCAGGTGAGCCTTCTTCACGTAGAAGAACAACGGGCGGGAAACCGGGTACTTGCCGCTGGCAACGGTTTCGGTGGACGGAACGACGCCCGAAACGGTCGCGACCTTCAGACGGTCAGCATTGTTTTCATAGAAAGCCAGGCCGAAAACGCCGAGGCCGGTCTTGTTGGCGTCGATACGGGCGAGCGTTTCGGTGTAGTCGCCGTCGATGTCGACAGCAGCGCCGTCCTTACGGACTGCGATGCACTTTGCAGCAGCCTGCTTGGCGTCGGTGACGAGCGTCTTGATGGCGTCGGTTGCGCCGGCTTCCTTGCAGCCGTCAGCCATGATCTTCTCTTCGAAGACTTCGCGCGTGCCGTGCTTGGAACCCGGAATGTAAGCGGCGATCGCTACGTCAGGCAGTTCCTTGTTGACTTCGGACCACTTCTTGTAGGGGTTGGCAACGAGCTTGCCGTCCTTGACGATTTCAGCGGCGAGAGCGAGGTAAAGATCCTTCGGCTCGAGCTTGATGTCCTTGTTGGAGGAGTCCATCGCGAAGACGATACCGTCGTAACCGATCTTCACTTCCTGAACGTCGGCAACGCCAGCAGCCTTACAGGCGGCCAGTTCGTCGCTCTTGATCTTGCGCGAAGCATTGGCGATGTCGATGGTGCCTTCGCCAACGCCGGAGCAGAACGCCTTCAGACCGCCGCCCGTGCCGCCGGACTCAACAACCGGAGCCTTGAAGTTCGGGAAGGTTTCGGCAAAGGTCTCGGCAACGATCTTGGCGTAGGGCAGAACCGTGGAGGAACCGGCAACCTGGATCTGGTCGCGAGCAGCGGCGGCGCCAGCGAAGGCGACAGAAGCCACCAGAGCTGCTGCGGAAAATTTAACGATGTTCATTTGTCTCTCCCGTCGTGGGCTTTGTTGTGGACGCAGCCGATAGCGACACTCGCTCTTAGCTTGCGCTCGGCGATCTTTTCTTAACCACCGTAGCCACATCCTTTTATGTCACTTCGATGAAAGATTTGTGACAAACTAAATTATTGATTTAAATTATAAATTTTAGCGATTTTAAAACCCGACACGTCCTTTATGTCAAAATCTGACGGTAAAGTCCGTGCCGCTGCCGAGTTCGGATTTAATAATGAGGCGGGCGCGGTGGCGGGTAAGGATGTGCTTGACGATGGCAAGCCCCAGGCCCGTGCCCTTTTTCGAGCGGCTGTCCGCAACGCTCACACGATAAAAACGCTCGGTCAGGCGCGGCACATGTTCGGCCGGAATACCCGGCCCCTTGTCGACGACGCTCACTTCCACCGGCTTGCCGGTCTCGGCCCGCAACCAGACATCCACGACCTTGCCTTCCTGACCATATTTGCAAGCGTTTTCAACGAGATTCTGGAATACCTGCACCAGCTCGTCGCGATCCCCCTGCACTTCCGCCGGGTGGTCCGGCAGGTGCAGCGTGATGGTCACGTCCAGCTCGTCGGCAAGCGGCAGCAGCGCATCGCGGACATGGCCGATGACGGGAACGAGATCGACCTTCTGATCCGGCGCGATGTTTGCCCGTAATTCCAGCCGCGAAAGAGACATCAGATCGTCCACCAGCCGGCTCATGCGGGTCGCCTGGTCCAGCATGATGGCAAGAAAACGTTCCTGCGCCTTCGGGTCGTTGCGCGCCGGCCCCTGCATGGTTTCGATGAAGCCGCGCAGGGAGGCGAGCGGCGTGCGCAACTCATGGCTCGCATTGGCGACGAAATCGCTGCGCATGCGGTCGATGCGGCGGAGCTCGGAAACGTCGCGGAACGACAGGATGTAGAATGGCGGGCCCGCCCCCTCTCCCATATCCGCGCGGGCGATGCGGACGATGAAGACCCGCTCGGAGGGGAAACGCTCCGAATGTTCGACCTGGTTGGGCTGACCGGTGGTGATCGTTTCGCGTATGACATCCAGCAGGCCGGGAGAACGCAGCCGGGCGGAAATATGCGCGCCGGGCGGAAGCTGGCCGAAGGCGCGTTCCGCTGCACCATTCTGAAACAGCACGCTGGCATTCTTATCGACGATGAAGACGGGGGTATCCAGAACCGCAAGGCCGGCTCTCACGCCGGAAATGACGCTTTCGCCGGGCACTTCCGGTTCATCAGTCTCCTCTGCCGCATCTCCATCCTTTGCGGAAACGGCCGCAGGCCCATCCCGCACGGTGAGGATGGCGATGACGGCGCAAAGCCACAGGGCGGCGGGCATATAGGGCGTATTGAGCTCCGCGACGGCCACGACGGCAAGCATGCTGACGACGAGAACGGGCAACCAGTTTCGGCCGAGCTTCCTTCCCAAGAGCCTTAATCCACCATCGCCTTCCATGACTGCCATTTCAGCCTGCTTTCCACTCTCGTCTGACAGCGCGTCGCAATCTCATAGGCCAGCTTCATGACAGAGATTCATCGTCGCGCATTTTCCACAACGTATATGCGCAAAATCGACGTCGCAATCGTTCCCGCCGCCGCACCCCGGTCAACCGGTCCTGTTTCACTTGAATTCTGGCAATGGATGTGAACTCATTGGCGGCGAGTTGCCTTTACACAACAACATCAGGAGGAAACCATGGGCGAAGAAACGAAGAAGCGGACAGTCGAGATCACCATTGGCGGCAAGCTGCGCAGCTTCGACATCGACGATCCGGTTCTTCCCGACTGGGTGGAGGAAAAGAAACTTTCCGCCGGCGATTTTCCCTACGACAAGAAAATGAAGCGCGAGGATTACGACGCCGACCTGGAGGCGCTGCAGGTGGAGCTGGTCAAGGTGCAGTTCTGGCTGCAGGCCACGGGAAAACGGGTCATGGCGGTTTTCGAAGGCCGCGATGCGGCGGGCAAGGGCGGCGCCATCTTCGCGGCCAGAGCCTATCTCAATCCCCGCTATGCCCGCGTGGTGGCGCTGACCAAACCGACCGAAACCGAACGCGGCCAATGGTATTTCCAGCGCTACATCTCGCATTTTCCGACGGCCGGCGAATTCGTGCTCTTCGACCGTTCCTGGTATAACCGCGCCGGGGTCGAGCCGGTCATGGGCTTCTGCACGCCGGAAGAACACAAACGCTTCCTCAAGGAAACCCCGCGCCTGGAAAAGATGCTGGTGCATGAGGACATTCATCTTTTCAAGTTCTGGCTCGACATCGGCCGAGAAACGCAGATCGAGCGGTTCCATGATCGCCGCCACAGCCCGCTGAAATGCTGGAAGCTTTCGGATATGGACATAGCCGCGCTGACGAAGTGGGACGACTACACGCAAAAGCGCGACGAGATGCTGGAAAAGACCCATACCGATGCCGCGCCCTGGACGGTGGTGCGCGCCAATGACAAGCGCCGGGCGCGGGTGAACCTCATCCGCCACATTCTTCTCGCGCTCGACTATGAGGGCAAGGACAGCAAGGCGATCGGCGAGATCGACGACAAGATTTTGGGATCGGGGCCGGACTTTCTCAAATAGGACCGACGCTGACGGGCGCCGCCGTTCGAGGCGCCCGTTTTTCCTTATTGGCCCGGCAGAATGCGGACGGAATAAAGATTGACCGGCCGGCCGCTGCCGTCGATATCGCTGTTGATGAAGATCCTGCCCGGCGCGTTGGGGGCGAGCGACCGCTCGAAGGTCGTATTCAGCAGCATGTCGGCACGCTCGGCCGTGGCGGTGAAGCGGTGACGGGAGCAATCGCCCAATGTTGCGAAATCGCAGGCGACGGAAACCTGCGTCTGTCGGTCGCTGGAAGATTGCAGCGTGATCGAAATGGTGGACGACTTGCCCGCCATGTCCCGCATGACCTCTACCGGAACCTCGACGCTGACGGCGCCATCCTGCGCCACGCTTCTCGAGGTTATCTTTATAGCCTTGCCGGCGGGTGTGGCGATGTTTTCGACATTGGCGCGCGGGCCGGCGGAAACACCGGAATTGCCACGCTCGGCATTGAAGACCTCAACCCAGTCATCGGAAAAACCGCGGCCGGCCGAAAGGCTCGGCGCGGGCTCCGCGCCGTTGAAATCCTCCGCCTGCACCTGCGCCGGGGGATTGGGCACGCTGGTGTCGCGCTGCGCGGGCGACAGGAGGAGGCCGGAGGAATAGACCCACCAGGCGCCGAAACCGATAAAGGCCAGAAGTGTCACATAGATGAAAAGCCGGGCAAAAAGCCCGCGCCGCTTGCGGCGGCCAACCGCGCCTTCCGGACGGAAAGCAAGCGACGCATCAGCCGCACTGGAGCCGCGCCTGGGCGGCTTTCCGCCGCGCCGCCCGGCATTCAGCGGCTCTGATGCAACGGCAGCGCCGGGGCGTATGTCGCGCGTTTCCCCGCGCAGTTCCGGCTCGACGGCCATATTGTCCTGATGGGGCGGCTGCGAAACAGGATCAACCGAGTGATCGTTCCGTCCCGGAACTTCCGGCGCAGGCGGACGCAATTGCTGTTCCACCCTGTCCAGAAGACGGTTGCGCTCTTCATTTTCGATGAGGTGGATCAGGCTTTCGAGCCGCTGCCGCTGCTGGGCGACAACCTGCGGATCATCTATGCCCTGCTTGCGCAGCCCCGCTTCCAGTGCCTGACGGGAGGATTGGTAAATCCGTGCACGAACTTCGGCGTTCGATCTGTCCGATTTTTCCAGAGCATTTCTGATTGCCGTTTCCAGTCCGCTCACGACCGATCCTTGTCCTGTTGCGCTTTGCAAAAATATGCGGCGCTGCGCCATATCTTCACGATTCGGTAACGGCTATGCCGCCCCTCCGCAAGCATCGTTTGTGATAAAGACCGGATTGCCTTGGGGAAAATCAATCCATTGTGGCGCTACGAACGCAGATTCGAGAGGCGAATGCCACGCTGTTTTCGCTTCCAATCTGCTTCTGAACGCGATATTGACTTACGTGCGCGTAAACGTAATTCGTGGGAGGAGACATGCTGCCGTCCGTGCTGAAAGACAATCTGCGTCTTCCGGTCATAGCATCACCGCTATTCATTATTTCACATCCGCAACTGACACTGGCGCAGTGCAAGGCAGGCGTCATCGGTGCTTTCCCGGCACTGAATGCACGGCCTGAAAGCCAGCTCGACGAGTGGCTGGCGATGATTACCGAAGAGCTTGCCGCACACAACCGGGCCAACCCCGAGCGCCCGGCCGCACCCTTTGCGGTCAACCAGATCGTGCATATGTCCAACCGGCGGCTGGAACACGATCTCGGCCTCTGCGTGAAATACAAGGTGCCGGTGGTGATTTCCTCGCTTGGCGCGGTGCCGGAGGTCAATGCGGCCGTGCATTCCTATGGCGGCATCGTGCTGCATGACGTCATCAACGATCGCCATGCCCGCTCAGCCATTCGCAAGGGCGCGGATGGGCTGATTGCGGTGGCGGCCGGTGCGGGCGGACATGCGGGCACGCTTTCGCCCTTCGCCCTCGTTCAGGAAATCCGCGAATGGTTCGACGGCCCGCTGCTTCTGGCCGGCGCCATCGCCAATGGCGGCTCCATCCTCGCGGCGCAGGCCATGGGCGCTGACATGGCCTATATCGGCTCTCCCTTCATCGCCACCGAAGAGGCACGCGCCTCCGGAGGCTACAAACAGGCGATCGTCGACGCGCAGGCCAAGGACATCGTTTATTCGAATTATTTCACCGGCGTACACGGCAACTACCTGAAAAGCTCGATCACCGCCTCCGGTTTGGACCCTGACAATCTGCCAGAGGCCGATCCTTCGAAAATGGATTTCGAAACGGCCACCGGCGGCGCCAAGGCCTGGAAGGACATCTGGGGCGCGGGGCAAGGCATCGGCGCCGTCAAGGCGGTGGAACCGGTGGCATCGCTCGTCGATCGGCTGGCAAGCGAATATGAAGCGGCCAGAACGCGCATCTGCGACAAAGGCTGAAGTCACGGGTAAACAGTGGACAGGCAAAGCTTTTTACGGAAATTTCAAAACCAGCACATTCAAGGCTTGAAATCCGTCGGCATTGCCTGTATCAGCCCGCCATGAAGCTGATCCGCAGCAAACGGATCACAATCGGGCCGCTTTAGCTCAGTTGGTAGAGCACGTCATTCGTAATGACGGGGTCACGTGTTCGAGTCACGTAAGCGGCACCATTTTTCCCAAATCCCAATGACTTCAAGATTTCCAATCATTGCCTTGGGCAGCCTTGCCGCGAGCTGCGCAACACGGAGCGTAGCCGCAACATGATGGCTCTCGACATGACATCGCCATCTTGCCGCTGAATTGAACCGCCGCTTGCCTGTTCAGGTCCGGTTAAGAGCGCTTGCGTCAGGATATTCACCAATGGAACCGCGGACTTCGCCACGCGTTTTTAGTCGGTTATTGGGAGCAGAAATCATGAAACTATTGAGCACAGCAATTTGTCTGGTGTCGCTGGGCGTTCTGACCGGATGCGTCGATGATCCCGGCTATCGCGGCGGGGGCTACTATACGAGCGGTGTCTACTATCGATCCTATGACCGTGACCGCTACTACCGGGATTACGACCGCCGTCACTGGGGAGAACGAAGAGAGTGGCGGGATCGACGTGACAGGGACAGGGGCCCGGACCGGAGCGCAAACGAATGGCGCGATCGGCCACAGCCCCGGACGGAGCCTAGCAGCGGAGGTCGCCGCGATGTACGCAACGCACCGGTCATATTGCCCAATGGTCGGGCAATTTATCCGGACTGATCAAGGCGATCGGCTATCTCAGCCTCATTACAGACTTTGATAGTCCGTGTTGTCCCTTTGTATTGTCAAAGCGGCGGTGGAAGGTCAGAAGATACTCTAGGCTTCCACCAATTCCTCGATAATCAAAACTTTTGAAACCAAACCGCCCGCAACACGTTCTCCGGCAGTTCATAAACAACCGGAGAGCCCCTCATCGTGGACGTCATTCGTATTCTCATCGCCATCATCCTCCCGCCCGTCGGCGTGTTTCTTCAGGTCGGGCTCGGCCTGCAATTCTGGCTTAACATTCTCCTGACGCTGTGCGGCTATGTTCCCGGCATTATTCACGCCATCTGGGTGATTCTGCGGAAGTAACATCCGCGTCCTGTCCGGCGATGGGATGCCTGCAACATTTTAGTACGTGATTAAATTCTCATCGGATGCTGGAACCTCGCCCTCCTCCTCACGTTATGGTGATGACACCAGCCAAGGAGAAAATCATGAACCAGATCATCTACATCGTCGGACTCGTCGTCATCGTTCTGGCGATCCTGTCGTTTTTCGGCTTCCGCTGATCACCGTTGTCAATTCGATCACTTGCGCATATCCTAATGGGTAGCGACACACGACTGCGTTGATGGGTTGCTTCGCTGTCGGGTGTGTTTCGGGATCGCGTTGCTCTGGGAGGTGCACGATGAAGAACGAGAAATGGACAGAACCTGTCGAAGTCAATCTTGAGGCGAATGGCAAGAGCGTTATCGTCGGCCCCTCCGAAGCCTTGGCATTATTGACCGAAGGCTGGCCGAAGATCGGCGGCCTGAGCTTTGTGAGAGCAAGAAGCGCCTGCCGCGCCGCCCTCGACGGGCGAAAATCGCCGGAGGAAGCGCGCAAGTGCTTTACCGATGCGGTTTCCGAGATGCAGAAAAACCCGCATTGATCTTTTAGAACGAAAACGGCTCCTGAAAGGGAGCCGTTCCTTTATATGCGGCGCTTCCGGGCATCAAGCGGCCGGGCGCACCCTTCTGACGGCCTTACATCCAATATGGCGCAACGCCGTAATAGTCGTAGACCTTCCGGTCCTTGGCGTAGAGCAGATCGTCATCATCAAGGTTGGTGAAGTGCGGCGCGTTTTCGATCTGCTCCTTGGTAAGATCGATACGGTAACCATCGAGCTCTTCGTCATAGTGCAGCTTTTCCCATGGCAGCGGATAATAGTCGTCGCCAATCCCGAGGAAGCCGCCGAAGCTCAACACCGCATAAGCCACGCGGCCGCCGCGTTTTTCCAGAATGATGCGCTGGATCGAACCGATATGCTTGCTGTCAGCGCCATAAACGCGAGTGCCTTCCACCTTGTCACTGGCGATCAGGCTCGGCGTATCCTTGACATAGGGGTCCTGTCCGGTGCGGGTTTCCTGATGCATCATATGCCTTTCCTCCTTGATTTTCCTCGTTGATGTCACGTTCCGTAAACCCCGGCACGGACAATTCGTTCCGCGGCGTTTCAGGCGCTGCGGCGAGTATTTTTTTGAAGGAACATGGAACCCGAAAGTCGCCTATTGGCGGATTTTCTGCCAGACCGAGGGAGAAACGCCGACCATCTTGCGGAAGACACGGGAGAAATGCGCCTGATCGGAAAAACCGGCGGCGATGGCGATATCGGTCAGCGCCATGTCGGGCCGCATCATCAGTTCCTTGACGCGATCGATGCGGGCCTGCATCTGCCATTGATGCGGCGGCACGCCGGTGGAGGCCTTGAAGGCATGGCTGAAATGGGATTGCGACAGGTTGGTGAGTTCCGCCAGTTCCTCCAGCCGGATCGACCGCAGGCAATGTTCGCGGATATAGTCGGTTGCCGCCCTCAACTGCCAGGCGGCAAGCTTGCTGCGTTTCCTGACCGGCTCCCGCTTCACCTTGAGGAAGTCCGTCAGCAGCGCCAGCACGAGGCTTTCGCCATAGAGGTCGTGCAGCGGATCGGGATTATCGCATTCGGCCGCAATCAGCCGCGCCAGCGCCAGCAGGCGCTCATCCTCGAACATCAGGTGCGGATCGAGCAGACCATGCGGATCGAAGCCCTGCACCAGCCGGGCACCCAGCAATCCGGCATCGAAATGCAGGTCGAGATGGCGCACGAAGGAAACGTTGCTGAGTTCGGCATGCACATCCAGATCGGCGGGCACGAAGGAAATGCGATTCGCCCTGGATGAACCGTAATTGTCGCGGCGGCAGCGGTTCATCATGAACCGGCCGTCATCCGTCCCGTCCATATCCAGCAGGAAAACGAAACGCGGATCCTTGCCGACATAACGGCCGCCCGCCTTCGGGGCGCAACGCACATCCCAGAGATCGGCGACGATGCCGTTCCAGACCCGCGAGCGCGGGCCGCCGATGACGGCAAAGCCCTCAATCTCATTTTCCATCCGCACGCGGAAAGCCATGGCCTCTCGATCCCGCAGGGCGCCATGGCGCCACTATAAACATGATAAATCTATTCATGTTTATAGTGGCAAACTATATTTCCCGCAACTGCCGGCCTTTGGCCAAGCCTCACCACTTCTTGGAAAGCTTGAAGGTGATGGTGCGGCTGTCACCCCAGCCGCAGACGGAAACGCCGGCGCAGCTCTTCACATATTCCTTGTCGAAGACATTGGCGACGTTGATCGATGCGGTCCAGTCGTTCTTCTCGTAGCGGATTGCGGCATCGAAGACGGCGGCATCCGGCACGCGCAGCGTATTTGCGGCATCGGCCCAGGATTTGCCCTGATACCGCACGCCGCCGCCGAGGCTGAGGCCTTCCAGCGCATCGGTGGTAAAGGCGTAATCCAGCCACAGCGAGGCGGTGTGGGCGGGCACGATCCATGGCGATTTGCCGATCAGGTCGGGGTTGGCATCGCGGGTAATCTCGAGATCGGTATAGGAATAGGAAGCAAGCGCCTTCCAGTTGTCGGTGAGATTGGCCTTGGCCTCCAGCTCGAAGCCGGTGGATTCCACCTGCCCGAACTGGCCGCTCGTGGTCACGCCGCCCGCCGTATAGGACACGATGGCATTGTCCTTGACCAGCTTGAAGACGGAGGCCGTGATGCTGCCGTCGAAGAAGGTCGGCTCGTATTTGATACCGGCCTCGAACTGGTGCCCCTCCTCCGGCGAAGCGGGAGTGCCATCCGCAAGCGTATCGATGAGCGGATTGAAGAAGGTGGCCGCCGAGACATAGGGCGTCAGGCCATTGTCGAATTCATAGGCGAGACCGGCGCGGCCGCTCAGCGCATCGTCATTGGAGCGGCGGGAGAGGCCCGTCGGCAGCCTGTTGTTCAGCTCCGTATCGACATAATCGTAACGGCCGTTCAGCGTGACCAGCCAGCCATCGCCGAAACGCAGCTGGTCCTGGGCGTAGATGCCGATCTGCTGCTGGGTGACGATATTGTCGGCATAAACGAAATTCGTTCCCTGCGTCGAGCCATAGACCGGGTTAAGCGCACCGATTGCATTCGATCCGCAGCAGGCCTGCACCTGATCCAGCCGGTAATATTTATAGTCGAGACCGAAGAGCAGCGAATGATTGACCGCGCCTGTATCGAACTGGCCTTCAACGCGGTTATCGACGCCGAAACTGTCAACCTTCGACACACCGTCATAACCGAAGCGGGTCAGCATATAGTCGTTGGTGGCGGGGTCGAGGATCGGCTGGCCATTGGTGTCGGCATTGGCCCAGCCGCCCGGATAGGGCCCGGTCTCGTGCTTGTAGAGGTGGCCATAACGGGCGTTCTGGCTGATCTTCCAGCCATTGTCGAATTCATGGCTGACCTCGTAGCCGACCATCGACTGGTAGACGCGGCCATTGTCGATATCCGGCTCGCCATAAAATGCCTTGCGGTCGAGCTTGCCGAACGGCGCATCGACCACGGTGCCGACATAGGGCAGGAAGCCGTTGCCGACATGCACCTGATCGAGCGCCGAGAAATAGCCGTAGAGCGTCGCACTTGTCTGTGCATCCGGCTCGAAGGTGATCTGCGGCATGATGAAGCCGCGAAGATCCTCGGAATAATCGGTGTAATTGTCGCCGCCGGAGACCTTGCCGGTGACGCGGTACTTCCACACGCCTTCACCATCGACCTTGTCGCCGAGATCGAAGCCGAAAAAGGCATTGCCGAAATTATTGATGCCAATTTCCGTTTCGCGCACCGGCTCATCCTGCGTGCGCTTGCGGACCATCTGTACGATGCCGCCGGGATTGGCGCCGCCGTAAAGCACCGAGGCCGGACCTTTCAGAATTTCCACACGCTCCAGACCATAGGCATCCATCTGGAAGCCGCCGAAACCGTAGCTGAACAGGTTCAAACCATCCAGAAACACGCCGGTCTGGGTGGCCTGAAAGCCGCGAATGTAAAACCAGTCCGTATCCGGGTCCGTGCCGAAAGGTTCCGCCGTCACACCGGGGGTATAACGCAGCACCTCATCGATTTTGGTCACCGCGCCGCGATCATCCATTTCCTGGCGGCCGACAACCGATACGGATTGGGGAATATCCCTGGTGTCAGTATCAGTTTTCGAACCGGTCGCGCTTTTCTTCGCAGCATAGCCCCGGACCGGACCTGTCGCGTTTTCCGCGCCCTGCCCCTCGACGGTGATTTCCCGCAGAACGGTCGTTTCCTGCGCGTGACCTGCAACAGGCCCCATCAAGACAACCGCAGCCGTCCCCAAAGCCAGGCGGCTCAAAAACATCCCATGCAAATTTTTCAAGATATGCCCCGAACAGATCGCGACCGATATCCATATCCGACAGGCCGCCGCACCTCAATTAAGATGAGTGTTTACATCAAGATTAAGGCGGGATGCTTGTCGTTTTCGGGGCGGATTTGAAGCTTATTGGCTTCTCGCACAGTTTTGCGCCTCTCATTTATCAGGCGGCGCTCACTGTCAGCTTTTGCGCCGGCCGATCCTCGCAAGCTGCATGACCGGAAGCACGCCGATGACGACAATCGCCAATGCTGCGATAGACGCCTCTTCATAGGTGCCGCGCGCAGCCTCTCCATAAAGATGTGTTGCGAAAGTTTCGAAATTGAGTGGCCGCAGCAGAAGCGTGGCGGGAAGCTCCTTGACGCAATCAACGAAGATCAACAGCGCCGCCGCCGCAAGCGACGCTTTCGAAAGCGGCAGATGAATCTGGCGGAATGTCTGCGTCGCGGATCGCCCGAGCGTTCGCGAGGCATGATCGAAGGATTGCGGGATACGGCTCAGACCGGCATCGACACCGCCTGCAGCAATGGTGAGGAACCGTGCCGAATAGGCATAGATCAGCGCGGCGCCGCTGCCGATGAAAATCAGGCCGGTGGAGATGCCGAACCAGTCGCGCATGGCCTGATCGACAAATCTGTCGAAACCGCCGAGTGCGATCAGCACGCCGATGGCGATGACCGTGCCGGGGGCCGCATAGCCCACGGTGGACAGACGATAGGACCAGAGCGAAAGACGGCCCGGGGCAAGACGCATCGCGTAAGCGACGGCAAGACCGAGGATCAGGGTGATCACCGTCGCCAGCCCGGCAAAGACGATGGTGTTCAAGGCCTCATCGGCAAAGCGGGCAGAGAGGCCGCTGAAACGGAACCGTTTCCATGCCTCGATGACGAGATAGCTCGCCGGCGCCACAAAACCGATCAGGACCGGCAGGCTGCCGAGCGCGAAGGCAAACCAGCCCTTGAGACCGGTGAGCCGCTGCGGCTCCAGTTCCCTGCTTTTTTGAGCTGAAACCGCATAACGCTGCTTGCGCCGCGCCCAGCGCTCGAGCGCCACGAGGGCGACAACGATGAACAGCATGGAAAGCGCGATCTGCGCCGCACCAGGCAGATCGGATTTCGTGACCCAGGTGGTGTAGACGGAAACGGTGAGCGTGCGGACGCCGAGAAATTCCGATGCGCCTATATCGTTCAGCGCTTCCATCAGGGCAAGGCTGATGCCGACCGCAATCGCCGGGCGCGCGAGCGGCACTGCGACCTTGAAGAATGCCGCGCGCCGGGAAACGCCGAGCGTGCGGGCGACCTCCAGCAGGTTGCCCGCCTGCGTCAGAAACATGGCGCGCACGGGAATATAGACATAGGGAAACAGCACGAAACCGAGAAGGACGATGCAGCCTGTCATGGACCTTATGTCCGGCAGGCGGAATTCGCGCGGGCTGGAATAGCCAAGCAGCCAGCGGATCGCGCCCTGCACCGGCCCGATGGGATGCAGGATATCCAGATAGGCATAGGCAACGATATAGGTGGGCATGGCCAGCGGCAGCAGCAGCGCCCATTCCAACAGTCTTCGCCCGGGAAAATCATAGGCGGTGACCAGCCAGGCGGCATAGGTTCCGACGACACCGGCCAGCAGCCCGACACCGGCGAGGAGGATTGCCGTATCCGGCAGCGCCGTCAAAAGAACGGTCGAGCCGAGATGCGCCCACAGACCTTCGGAACCCTGCAAGGCCTGCGAGACAAGCGCCAGAACCGGCACCATGGAGCCGCAGACCGCCAGCACCGAGAGGCACAACCACCAGAAGGAGGATGAAAACCTGGTGCGCGCACGTGGTGTCAATGGCTGGATGGCGTCTGGGTTCATGTGCTTTTAGAAAATACGCGGAAAGGCGCCCGCGGGTGCGAACGCCTTCCACCTTGTTGTCGTTGACTGGCCTTACTTGTCGAAACCGACCTTGTCGACCAGTTCGCTCGCCTGCTTGCGATGCGAAACGATTTCCGTGAGCGGCTTGTTGTCGATCTTCAGGTCACCGAAGGAAGCGACGATCTCGTTGAGAGCCGCGCCCTGCTTGACCGGATATTCGTAGTTGGCTTCGGCATAGATCTTCTGGGCTTCGTCCGAGACGAGATATTCCAGCAGCTTGACGGCTTCCGCCTTGTTCGGTGCATTCTTGGCCACGGCCGCACCGGTGATATTGACCTGCGTGCCGCCGTTCTTGAAGGTCGGCAGAACCACCTTGATGGCGTCGCCCCACTTCACCTGCTCCTCGCCGCCCTTGCCCGAGCGCATCAGGCCGACATAATAGGAGTTGGCGATGCCGATATCGCAAATGCCGCCGAGGATATCCTTGGCAACGTCACGGTCGCCGCCGCCTGCCTTGCGGGCGAGGTTTTCCTTGACGCCGGCAAGCCACTTCTCGGTGCCTTCAGCGCCGTAATGGGCGATGTAGTCGGCAAACAGCGCCGTGTTATAGGGGTGCTGGCCGGCGCGAATGCAGACCTTGCCCTTCCACTTGGCATCCGCCAGGTCTTCATAGTTGAAGGAAGCGAGATCGAGGTCTTTCGCCGCATAGAGAACGCGGGCGCGCATGGAGAGCGCGAACCAATGGCCCTTGGCGTCGCGAAGTTCAGCGGGAACAGCCTTCGTCAGGGTTTCGGATTCAACTGCCTGGGTGACGCCCTTTTCAGCGAGATCGACGAGGTTGCCGGCATCCACCGTCATCAGAACGTCGGCAGGCGAGCTCGCGCCCTCGCTCAGAACGCGCTCGGCAAGACCGTCCTTCAGGAACACGGTGTTGACCTTGACGCCGCTCGATGCGGTGAAGGATTCCAGAAGCGGCTGGATCAGGCCCGGTTCGCGGGTGGTGTAGATGTTGAGTTCCGCAGCGCCGGCCGTTCCGGCCGCAAAGGCAACCGTGCTGGCAAGCAGGGTAAATCTCGTAAATTTCATCATGTTCTGTCTCCCTCTCCGATAGCGGCAATATAGGGGGAGCAAACATCATACATGACGGCTCAAATCAAGTTTTATTTCTCTATAATTCGGGCGATTTTAATCACCAAGAGTTGAAAATGGCGCGGGAATAAATAAGCAAATCCGCTCATTCAACTTCAGGTAAATATAAGCACGCCCTTGGGATCGATACCGAAGCGCACCGTCTTGGTGCGGGCGGGTGTGCGCTGCATCGTCCTGACGCGCAGATCGGCCGGCAGTCCGGGCACGGCTATGCCAAGCTGCTCGATCTCTCCGAGGAAGACACGGCTCGATATTTCGCCGGCAATCCCCTCTTTCGCGGCGTTGTCCTCGATGATCGAAATCGCATTGGGGCGAACATAGGCAATGGCGGCGAGACCATCAGGCAGATCGGACGCATCGCCGAGAGGCCCGAGCGGCGTTTCGACGCGACCCTGCCTTACCCGGCCTTCGATCTTGTTGAAGGCGCAGAAAAAATCGGCGGCATAGCGGGTTTTGGGATTGTCGTGGATTTCATAACCCGTGCCGCTCTGCACGATGCGCCCGCTCTGCATCAGAACCACACGGTCGCCTGCGGAAAGCGCCTCTTCCGGATCATGGGTGACCATGATCGCCGTGGTGCCCAGTTGCCGCAACAGGCCGAGCGTCTCCTCGCGCACATTGTCGCGCAACCCCCTGTCCAGATTGGAAAAGGGCTCGTCCATCAACAACAGGCCGGGCTGCGGGGCAAGCGCGCGGGCAAGCGCCACGCGCTGCTGCTCGCCGCCCGAAAGCGTATGCGGATAACGTTTCGCCAGTTCCTGCAGGTGCACATGTTCGATCATTTCGGCAGCGCGGCTGCGGGCCTCCGCCTTCGGCAGAGACCGGAGACCGAACATGACATTCTGCTCGACGGTCAGATGCGGAAACAGCGCGTAATCCTGAAAGACAAAACCGATATTGCGCTTTTCCGGCTCGACGAAAACATTGGAACCGGCAACGACAGCGCCATTCAGCGAAACGCTGCCGTGGTCCGGCGTCTCCACGCCCGCCACGATGCGCAGCAGGGTCGACTTTCCACAGCCGGAGCGTCCCACCAGACAAATGATTTCGCCGCGTTCGACGGAAAGATCGATATCGGACAGTACATCCGTATCGGCGAATCTTTTCCCGACCGATTTCAGTTCCAGCGCTGCCCTGCCTGCCATTTCCAATCCTGCCCTGCTTTGCGAATTATGTTGATCGCTCAAATCAGGATTAAAGTCAAAAAAGCCGGGAAAAATGCATTTCCCTTCACGAGTCGGCGAGATGTGCGGCAGCAATATTGACGTTTACGTTAGAGTTAAATAGGTTTTGCTGACGAGATGGACGTCAAGGGATTACGCGTCTATCATTCGTCACCGGGGAGCAAGAGGAGCGGTCGATCCGGTGACGCCACATGTGGTTCCCTCAACCCGGCCGATCGGGCCGGTCGATTGCGGGAGCCTCGTGACCAACAGGCAGCCGAAAGCGCCCTTCACGCACTCCAAGGAATGCGCGGCGCGACACAGACTCTGGGAGGAGAAGCATGAGTGAACTGTCCCTGGGACACCCGGAAAATGCCAGCGCGGAAAAGCGCTGGCTGGCATCCTATCCGCCGGGCGTACCTTCCGAAATTCCCGCATCCGCCCATGCCTCCCTTGTCGAACTTCTCGAAAAGAGCTGTGCGCAATTTGCCGACCGCAAGGCCTTTTCCAGTATGGGAAAGTCCCTGACCTATCGGGAACTGGACGCTGAAACCCGCGCCGTGGCGGCCTGGCTGCAATCCCGGGGGCTGGAAAAGGGCGACCGGGTTGCCGTGATGATGCCGAACATCCTGCAAAACCCCGTCGCCGTTTACGGGATCCTGCGGGCGGGCATGGTCGTGGTCAACGTCAATCCGCTCTACACACCGCGCGAACTGGAACATCAGCTCAAGGATTCCGGCGCAAAGGCGATCTTCGTACTGGAGAACTTCGCCCATGTGGCCCAGCAGGCGGTTCCCAAAACCGCGGTGCGGCATGTGATCGTCGCCGCGATGGGCGATCTCCTCGGCCTGAAGGGACATATCGTCAATCTGGTGGTCCGCAAGGTCAAGAAACTGGTGCCTGCCTATGCCATTCCCGGCTCGATCAGCTTCAAGGCCATGCTGAAGGAAGGCCAGGGATTTTCCCTGAAACCGGCGAGCCTCACGGCGCAGGATATCGCCTTCCTGCAATATACCGGCGGCACCACGGGCGTATCCAAGGGCGCGGTTCTCACCCATGCCAATCTTCTCGCCAACAAAGCCCAGATCAGCCTCTGGCTGGACGCCGCCTTCAATGGGCGAAAGGACCGTCCGGAGGTTCTCAACTTCATCTGCGCCCTGCCGCTCTGCCACATCTTCGCGCTGACGGTGAATTCGCTGATGGGCATTGCGCTCGGCGGCCACAATCTGCTGATCGCCAATCCGCGCGATATTCCCGGCTTCGTGAAGGAGCTGGCGCATTATCAACCGCATGTTTTCCCTGGCATCAACACGCTTTTCAACGCGCTGATGAACAATGAGGATTTCCGCAAGCTCGATCTGTCGTCGCTCATTCTCGTCCTCGGCGGCGGCATGGCGGTGCAGCGGCCCGTTGCGGAACGCTGGCTTTCCATCGTCGGCTGCCCGATTGCCGAGGGTTACGGCCTCTCCGAAACATCACCCGTTGCCACCGTCAATCGTCTCGATTCAACCGAGTTCAGCGGCACCATCGGCCTGCCGGTCTCCTCCACTGAAATCGATATTCGCGATGAGGACGGCAACAGCCTGCCGACAGGCGAAGTCGGCGAGATCTGTATCCGCGGTCCGCAGGTCATGGCCGGTTATTGGCAACGGCCGGACGAAACCGCAAAAGCCATGACCGCCGACGGCTTCTTCCGTTCCGGCGACATGGGTTTCATGGATGAGCGCGGTTACACCAAGATCGTCGACCGCAAGAAGGACATGATCCTCGTTTCCGGTTTCAACGTCTATCCGAACGAAGTGGAAGAAGTGGCCGCCAGCCATCCGGGTGTCCTCGAATGCGCGGCAATCGGCGTACCGGACGAACATTCCGGCGAGACCGTCAAGCTTTTCGTCGTCAAAAAGGACCAATCGCTGACGGAAGCGGAGCTCAAGGCCTTCTGCGCCAAGAGCCTGACCAACTACAAACGGCCGAAGATCATCGAGTTCCGCACCGAGCTGCCGAAGTCGAATGTCGGCAAGATTTTGCGGCGCGAATTGCGCAATCTGAACTGATTGCGCCGGACAATGGGGAGAGCCGGGCGACCGGCTCTTTTCTTTTGTCGTGGCTCTTTTCTTTTATCAAAGTCGCCTTGATTTGGCCGCCTGAAAAAGAATAGTTTCCTCATCCTTCCAGGAAGCCGAGGAGCACGAGATGCAGGCCACCATCGAAAAACTGAAAGCAACGGCAAGCAGCACAGCCGCAACCGATCTTCGCGCCGCCTTTGCGGCCGACGACAAGAGATTCAGCCGTTTCAGCGCGCAATTCGATGACCTGCTGATGGATTACTCCAAATGCGCCGTCAACGAAGAGATTGTCGCGCTTCTCGAACAGCTCGCGCGCGAAGGCGGTGTCGAAGCCAAGCGCGAGGAGATGTTCTCCGGCAAGGCGATCAACTTCACCGAAGACCGCGCCGTGCTGCACACCGCGCTGCGCAACCGTTCCAACACGCCGGTCCTCGTCGACGGCAAGGACGTGATGCCTGACGTAAACGCCGTTCTTACCGCTATGGGCAAGTTTGCCGATGCCATCCGGTCCGGTGCGCTTAAGGGTGCGACCGGCAAGAAGATTACCGACGTCATCAATATCGGCATTGGCGGCTCCGATCTCGGCCCTGTCATGGCGACGCTGGCGCTTGCGCCTTTCCATGACGGTCCGCGCACGCATTTCGTGTCCAATATCGACGGCGCCCATATTGCCGATACGCTGAAGCTCATCGACCCCGAGACCTCGCTCTTCATCGTTGCCTCGAAGACCTTCACCACCATCGAGACGATGACGAATGCCGCGACGGCTCGCCGTTTCATCGCCGAAAAGCTGGGTGAGGCAGCCGTCAAGCATCACTTCGCCGCCGTTTCCACCGCGCTGGAAAAAGTGGCCGCCTTCGGTATCGAAAGCGACCGCATCTTCGGTTTCTGGGACTGGGTTGGCGGGCGTTATTCGATCTGGTCGGCCATCGGCCTGCCGCTGATGATCGCCATCGGTCCGGATAATTTCGGCAAGTTCCTGGATGGCGCGCATGCCATGGACAGGCATTTCCGCGAGGCGCCGATCCGCGAAAACCTGCCGATGCTGCTCGGACTCATCGGCTTTTATAATCGCAACGTGCTGAATTATCCGACCCGGGCGATCCTGCCCTATGACCAGCGGCTCTCGCGTTTCCCGGCCTATCTGCAGCAGCTTGACATGGAATCGAACGGCAAGGGTGTGACCATCGACGGCACGCCGGTCGAAGGCCAGTCCGGCCCGGTTGTCTGGGGCGAGCCCGGCACCAACGGCCAGCACGCCTTCTACCAGCTCATCCACCAGGGCACGAGCGTCATTCCGGCGGAATTCATGATCGCCGCCAACGGCTTCGAGCCGGAACTGCGCCACCAGCACCAGCTTCTCATCGCCAATTGCCTGGCGCAGTCCGAAGCGCTGATGAAGGGCCGCACGCTCGCCGAAGCGAAAGCCCAGCTCACCTCCAAGGGCATGGAAGACAAACTCGCCGATTTCATCGCGCCGCATCGCGTCTTCACCGGCAACCGCCCCTCCATCACCTTCGTCTACGACAAGCTGACGCCGTTCGCGCTCGGTCGCCTGATCGCGCTCTACGAGCACCGCGTTTTCGTCGAAGGCGTGCTGTTCCGCATCAACTCCTTCGACCAATGGGGCGTGGAGCTTGGCAAGGAACTGGCGACCGGCCTGCTTCCCGTCGTGGAAGGCAAGGAAAGTGCGGCCGGCCATGACAGCTCGACGCAGGGGCTGGTGAAGGCGCTGGCGGGACTGGCGGGGTAAACCTCACACGCCGCAATTTACGAAAGCCGGAAGGGAACTTCCGGCTTTTTTCAATAAAGCGTTGATCGAATGTCGTTTTGGAGGCGCATATGCCGCTCCGGCCAAGCAAGGATTTTCTTGAGTTTCACGATCTGCCTGCGGATGCGGTTTTCTCGATCATCGATCGCGCGGGCGCTCTGGCCGAGGACTGGTCAAAGGCTACGATGCCGCAGCTCCTCAAGGGAAAACGCGTTGGGCTGATCGTCGACGACACAGGCTGGCGTAACACCGCGGCCTTCGATCTCGGTATTCAGGCGATGGGCGGCATTTGCGTTACCGTACCGATCAGCTTTAATGGCCGCGAAGACATTGCCGATCTGGCGGGCTATCTCGACAACTGGTTCGATCTGCTGATCGTCCGCACGAAAGAACTCGCGACCCTGCGGGCGCTTGCAGCCGCGATGTGCGCGCCCGTCGTCAATGCGCGGACCAAGTCCAATCATCCATGCGAAACGCTTGGCGATTTGGCCTATGTCAAAAGCGTAAGAGGCCGGATAGACGGCCTCAAAATCGTCGGTGTGGCGCCGGATGCCAATATTTTGCGCTCATGGGTCGAAGCCTCGGTTTCCCTGCCCATTCAGGTCACGCAGGTTTACCCCGAGCAATGGCACGTCACCGACGCCGCGCTTGTCAATCCGAACTTCCGGGCAAGCGCCGACATGGCGGAAGTGCTGGATGCGGATGTGGTCATTACCGATTCCTGGCCCGCCGGCCCGGATCATCATCTGATGGATTACCGCATATCCGCATCGCTTCTCGGCAGGATGCGACCCGATGCGATCTTTTTACCCTGCCCGCCGGTCGCACGCGGTCGGGAAGTGACGGCCGAAGCCATGGCGCACCCGGCCTGCCAAAGCCGGGCAGCGAAGGCGTTTCTTCTGCATGCCCAGAATGCACTGATGGAATTTCTCCTCGCCTGAGACGCGGCCCCGGCCTCAAATATACAGCGCCGCCATCTTGCGCCACGCGCCCGCCCGGTGGGCGCGGCCATCCCAGACATGCATCTGATGCCCCACCTGCTTGTCCGACAGGACCCGGCTCAGTTGATGATTGTTGTCCAGAAACGGATCGGCATCACCAATGGTAAAAACCATGTCGATGCGGCGCAGGCTGTCGAGCCGCCATGGGCAGGCAAGGCCCGGCAGAAAGTGGCTGGGCATATGGAAATAAACTTCGTCGTCATAATAGCCGTCGAACAGATCCCCGAATGATTCAACCTTCATCGTCAGATCATAACGGCCGGAAAAGGCGACGAGCTTGGTAAAAAGATGCGGATGGCGGAAAACGAGGCTGGCGGCCTGAAAGGCACCGAGGCTGCAACCCTGCACAATCGTGTCACTATTCGGGTTCTTCTCAGCCATCAGCGGCAGCACTTCGTTCAGAATATACTCTTCGAAAGCGGCATGGCGACGAATGCGGTCGGCGGGATGGTGCCAGGCGGCATAAAAGGTCTCTCTGGCCAGCCCCTCTATGCAATAGAGCTGAAGGTGCCCCGCCTCGAGCTTCTCGGCCAGACTGCCGACGATGCCCAGCTCCTCATATTCGAAGAAGCGCCCGTCGCGGGTGGGGAACATCAGCACCTTGGCGCCAGAATGACCGAATATTAACAGCTCCATGTCGCGATGGAGCCTTTGACTATACCAGCGGAGATATTCGCGTTTCATGGCACCTTGAAAAACCGTCTGACCTTGTCCTTATGGACCGCATCTTGCGATGCGCTGTCAGCGTATTCGAAATGCCCGGCGTCGAGGATGAAGATTTCATTAAATTTTGATTGCGGCAGCGCATTGGCCACCGCGAACTGGCAGGGCGGTGCTACCGCCGGGTCAAAAAGCGCGGGCGCAACCAGCATCGGCACTTTTATACGGGCTGCGGCACAGGCGGCGTCGAACAGACGCAGCGTCTCAAGCACATTGGCATGGGTCTTCTGGTAAGTCTGAACCGCATCCGCACTGCCAATCGTCGGTAGCGTCAGCCAGAACGGCCGGTGTCCGAATGTCGGGACCACCAGATGACCGCGGTCGATGCGCTTGTCGAAAGGGATGGCCAGAGCGCCGATGCCGCCGCCGAAACTGATGCCGCTATAACCCACCTGCCCTTCCAGCCAGGGATAAAGGGCGACAAGGGTGGAAACGGCGACCCACAGATCGTCGACGCAGCCGCCTATGATGTAATCGTCCTTGCTATCGATATTATAGAGAACATGAAGCGCCGGATCGGATGAAATCGGCGGACAGGCGCTGAGTGACAGGCCGCGAAAACATGGAAACAGCACGGCCGTTTCTTCCACCGGCACATCGAAATCCGGCTCCCCGCGCCCGCCATAACCATGACCGACAACGAGCCCGCGGCGCACCTGTCCCTCACGCGGCAGAAGCATCCAGCCGCCGATGCGAAAGCCGCCCGTGGAGGTGTAGCAGATATCGAGGACATGCCAGCGCGGGTGGATGAGCCTGCTCTTGCGCAGCACCGGTCTCGGATCGGTGGCGAAGGCGCGGCGATAACGCTTTTTCCAGAAATCATCGAAGCCCGGCGGCGCTTCGGGCGGGGCGATGGCCAGAAGCTGTTCGCGCTGCATGCCATAGCTGGGATCGAAATCGAAAGGATGGGTTTTCGGAACACTCATGCGATGCTTGTTTCGCGAAAAAACAGCGGACACAAGCTTGATAATATCCAAATAACGGTTTTTTACGGCTTTTACGCCGGAGAGAGTGTTGAACCACCTTTTCACGATGGTTCAACCGCACCCATCACAAACCGATTTCATGCGCGAAGGGTGGATTTGCCCCGGCGCGTGAGACCGTGACGGCTGCCGCTTTTGCACCCAGCGCCAATGCTTTCCTGATCTGTTCTTCCGTCAGCGCCGCAACCTGCGCCTTGGTCAGAAGTCCCTGCATCTTCAGCGAAGCGAGGATGCCGGCATCGAAAGTATCGCCTGCGCCAACCGTATCGACCACTTCGACCCGCTCGGAGGCCACTTCCACCTTGAGATTGGCGGTGTAACCCACGGCACCCTTGGCGCCGCGGGTGACGACGACCAGTTTCGCGCCATGATGCAGCCAGTGGCGGGCAAGCGTATCCTCATCGCCTTCCAGACCGAACCAGGCAAGGTCCTCATCCGAGAATTTGACGATATCAGACATGGCCGCCATGCGGCGGATGCGGGCCATGTGGGACTGCTTGTCCTTGATGAAACCAGGACGAATATTCGGATCGAGCGAGATGACACGGCTTTCATGCTCGCGCGTCATCAGCGCCTCATAGGTGCTGCCGCACGGTTCAGGAATAAGGCTGATCGCGCCGAAATGCAGCGCCTCGCAATCCGCGCCCAGTGCCGGAAGTTCCGCCTCGGTGATCATTCGGCCGGCGGTATTCTCGTCATAGAAGGCATAGGTCGCATGGCCATCCACCAGCTTCACGAAAGCGATGGTGGTCGGCCGCGACAGCGTCGCGCAATAGCTGAAGTCGACATTGCTCGCGCGCAGGGTTTCCCGCAGGATATCGCCCATCATGTCATCGGAAAGACCGGTGAAGAAGGCGGCCGGCACGCCGAGACGTCCCAGCGCAATCGCCGTGTTGAAGACCGCTCCGCCTGCATAGGGGGCAAAACCCGCCTCACCCAGCGTCGTCTGCCGGGGCAGCATGTCGATCAGGGCTTCACCACAACACAGGATCATTACGGTCCTCCTCAAAACAGCAAATCAAATGGACTTAAATCGATTTAGACGAAGATCGATCGGAAGGCCAGCCGCAAAACCGGGCTGGCCGCATCCGAAATTAAGATTGCGGCAATTCGCTGACACCGCCGCGTTTTGCCGACCATGGCAGCGGATTATCGAGGAAGGCTTCGACCTCGGAGAGGGTCTTTTCGTCGAACAGTTTTTCAGCCCGGGCAACGGCCAGAACATCGCGCCAGGTGGTCAGGTAATGCAGCTTGACATTGCCATTGGCGAAGCGCGCTTCAGCCTCTTCGAAGATGCCGTAATAGAACAGCGCGATACCGTGATCCACGATGCCGCCCGCCGCACGGATGGCGTCGATGAAGGTGAACATCGAACCGCCGGCCGTCGTCAGATCCTCGATGACGAGAACGCGTGCGCCTTCCGGCATATGGCCTTCGATCTGGGCGTTGCGGCCATGGCCTTTCGGCTTCTTGCGGCAATAGATCATCGGCAGGCCGAGACGTTCAGCAAGGAAAGCGGCGAAGGGAATGCCCGCCGTCTCACCGCCCGCCACACAGTCGAACTTCTCGAAACCGGCCTCGCGCATGACAGCCGCCGCCGCAAAATCCATCGCCGCCGAGCGGATGCGCGGGAAGGAGATGAGCTTGCGCATATCGATGTAAACCGGGCTCTTCATGCCCGAAGCGAAGGTATAGGGGCTTTCGGAATTGAAGTGGACCGCCCTGATTTCCCACAACATCTTCGCAACCAGTTCCGCAACGACGGCGCGGTCAGTGAATGTGAAATGGTTCATAGGCGTTCTCCTTTTCGGCCCTGGTTTATCGCTCCGAAAACCCGGATCGGTTTTCGGAAAGCACAACGTCTCGGTTCAGCATTGCAGGCATCCACAGGCAGCATCGAAGGCGAATGCCTGGGGACCATAACAAAACCGCCGGCAGTGCCGGCGGTTACTAAAAAATCAACTTACATCCCAATGGAGCGGGAACATCGGATCGAATACGGTGACCGGCCCGGCGCCCGTCTCGATTTTTTCAGGAAAGGCCACCGCTTCCTCGCGCTTGACCAGCGTGATGGTCTCCTCGTTCGGCGCAAGACCGTACCAGGCCGGGCCGTGGAGCGATGCGAAGGCTTCCAGCCTGTCGAGCGCGTTTTCATCCTCGAAGACATGGGCAAGGCAGCTCATGGTGTTGATCGAGGTATAGATGCCAGCGCAGCCGCAGGCGCATTCCTTGGCAGGGTCGACATGCGGGGCGGAATCCGTGCCGAGGAAGAAGCGTGCATCGCCCGAAGTCGCGGCCGCCCGCAGCGCCAGCCGGTGTTCCTCGCGCTTGGCGACTGGCAGGCAATAATAATGCGGCTTGATACCGCCAACGAGAATGGCGTTGCGGTTGATGATGAGATGGTGGGTGGTGATGGAGCCGCCGAGGTTGGCTTTGGACGACTTGATATAGTCCACGCCGTCGCGGGTGGTGATGTGCTCCATCGTCACCTTGAGTTCCGGCAGGCGCTGGCGCAGAGGGTCCAGAACCGTATCGATGAACACCTTCTCACGGTCGAAAATATCGACTTCCGGCGTCGTCACCTCACCATGCACGCAGAGCGGCAGGCCGATCTTCGCCATGCGCTCCAGAACCGGCATGGCCTTGTTGAAATCGCGCACACCGCCATGGGAATTGGTGGTCGCACCGGCCGGGTAGAGCTTTACGGCGGTGATGAGACCGCTTTTTTTGCCCTCTTCCACATCGTCGGCCTGCGTGTCCTCGGTCAGATAGAGGGTCATCAGCGGCTCGAAGCGATCGCCCGCGGGTATTGCCTTGACGATGCGTTCGCGATAGGCGCGGGCATCGGCCGTGGTGACGACCGGCGGCACCAGGTTCGGCATGATGATGGCGCGGGCGAAATGGCGGCTCGTATCCCCGATCACCCCTTCCAGCATTGCCCCATCACGCAGGTGCAGGTGCCAGTCATCAGGGCGGCGCAGGGTGAGCGACTTCATCGGGATACCTCGGAGCATGACGGAATTGGCGCCCGCTTAGCATCTTTTGCCGCGGGAAAACAGCCGCCAAAGTTCATCGGGCGGCTGTAAATGTCTTTTTTTTGAAGCACGCTTCAGATGTTGCCCGCTTCCGGCCCCCAGACATCGGTCATGGCGAAACCATCGGCCAGCGGATCGAAGGGATCGAGACCCACCTGATGCAGACCGAAGGTGAAGCCGCGCCCGGCAATGGTGGGGATGACGGCCGGGCGGCCTGCCACTTCGGTAACGGCGGAAAGGCCGACATCGAATTCCGAACCGATGATCGAGCGGGATTTATATTCGTCTCCGACCTTTACCTTGCCGCGCGCATAAAGCGTGGCGAGATTGGCCGAATTGCCGGTGCCGCAGGGCGAGCGATCCGCCCGGCCCGGCCACATGGTGGTGCAGGTGCGGATGGAACCATCCGCATCCACATCGCGGAACATGACATAGGCGACACCGGAAATGGCCGGAATTTCCGGATGAACGACGGTCATTTCACGGTTGACCAGATACTTCAGGATCATGCCCGCCGAGACCAGTTTGGCCGCATTGGCCTTTTCGATCGTCAGGCCGATCTGGCGGACATCGACCAGCGCATAAAAGATGCCGCCGTAGGAGATATCCATGGTCACCCTGCCCCATTCGGGCGTGTCGATGCTGACATCCAGCTCATGCACGAAGGACGGCACCATGGTCAGCTTGACCTTTTCGCAGCGCCCGTCGCGGCAAGTGGCCGTGGCCCTGACCAGACCGGCGGCCGTTTCGAGGATGACAACTGTTTCCGGCTCCTGCATTTCCACCATGCCGCTTTCCAGAAGTGCGGTCGTGGCGCAGATGGAATTCGAGCCCGAGCTGGCATGCGCCTGATCGGGCTGGAGAATGACGAAAGCAGCATGTGCATCCGGGTGCTTCGGCGGCAGGAGAAGATTGACCGAGCCCATCGGCGTGCCACGCGGCTCCAGCGTCAGGAAGCGGCGCAGCGCCTCGCCCTGGCGGTCCGTATTCATCCAGTGAAGCTGCTCGGCCACCGTATTGCCCGGAATTTTCGGCGCGCCGCCGGTGACGACACGGCCGATTTCGCCTTCGCAATGAACATCGAGAAGCTGGAGGGTGCGTTTCCAACGCATGGGATCTTACTCCGGAAATTGGGTTGCTCGCCGGAACCATATAGATAAAAATACAAGCTGTATACAAATCTGTCAGCGATTACGGCATTCCGTGCGGTTGCGGTTGGCGGCGGCGCTGCAGTTCAGTTTCGAGGGCTGAAGAGCCTCGTCATCAACAACCGCACCAGCCGTATCGCCCACCGATCCGACGGTGTTTTCCATGGAGCGGCCGAGCCGTTCCATCTGCCGGCCGTAATTTTCCCGCGTGCGCGGGTCAAACACCGCAATCGGTGCGCTGACGACGACGCTGGCAGCCGTTCCGACGGTTTGGGCGGCGCCTATGCTGACCGCACCCAGAGCCTCACCCAGACCGACATCGGAATCCGTCACTGTCTGCCCGGCGATGAGGCGGTCGCCGATAAGCCGGACGACTTCCGGGCTTTCGGCAAATTTGCCATGGTTCAGGCGGTCGCCGGATTGCAGCTTGGTGAGATCGAGCACAGTGATGCCGGCCTTTTCCAGCTCGCTGCGATAGGGTTCGACGGACGGGTCGATCTGGCCGAGACGATCGACATTGCCGGAAATGCGGCGTGACAGGCTGAGCGCCCGGTCGTCCTGCGAAACGAAGAGGGTGAATTTTGGCGGCGTCTTGCCGAGGCTTGCAAACTGCCGGCCGAACACGTCCACATCGAGATCCGGCGCAGCCAGGATGACATTGCTGATCTTCGGATCGACGCGGCCATTGCGAATGGCCATCTGGCGCAGCGCCTCCACCGCAAGCCAGGTGCCCATGGAGTGGGCCATGACGGTGACCTCACCAATGGACTTGTCCCTGGCGAGACGCGTCAGCATCTCCTCCAGCGCATCACGGGAGTAGTTGGTGCTTTCCTTGTCGTAATTATAGTCGAAAATGCTCGCCCGGGACGGCCAGGTGAAAACGACCGGGACGACATCCGTGCCGGAATCATGGACGATCTGGGCAAAGCGATAGACCGATTCCTCGTAGCGGTTGTTGAACCCGTGCACGAAAACCAGCACACGGCGGTCCTTCTGGATATGTCTGCCGATCCAGCTTCTAGTCTCCGCCTCGGACCGAATTGGCTCCACCGCCACCGTGGTGAAATCCTTCAGCGGGTTCGGCGGCAGTTTTTTCGGCCATTGCACCTGCCCGACCTTGCGATTGGCATCGGGAGGAATGGACACGGTGACTGCGTCCACCTTCAGACCCGTTCCACGTTCGCCGCCGAACAGCACGGCGGTATTTTCCGATGGCGCGCGGGTGGTGGCGACGAGAAGATTGACCGGCGTTGTACCCGCCACAGTCTGCCCCGTTGGCGTCATGACCCCGATAGGCCGCCCCCCGCAGCTGGCAAGCACGGCGACAATGGCGATCATGGCCACGAAGCGAATGGGCATCACATCACTCTCCTACAACCCAGGGGCAGCCGGAAAGCAGCCGGGGGGAGAGGATTTTCTACCGGAGGCGGAACTGCCGCGCCAGCAACCTGAGCACAGTACAGGATAATTTCCGCCCCGGTGTGTCCAAACAGACCCAATTACGGGTGAATCGGCGAGACCCTCAGCAACGCATCCGTAAACGGCGGCCCTATGAATGCGGCAGCATAGTGCCCTTTTCGCGCAGCGCACTATGCCAGGACAGGGCCTCTTCGATGAGATGCGGCGTGTGCCCGCCCCGCGCCGCAGCTCGCTGGTAATAATCCATCAACGCATCGCGATAATCGGAATGCACGCAGTTCGCGATGATGACCGCCGCACGCTCGCGCGGGGCCAAACCACGCAGATCGGCCAGCCCGGTCTCGGTGACGAGGATATCGACATCATGTTCGGTATGATCGACATGGCTGACCATCGGCACGACACTGGAAATGGCCCCGCCCTTGGCGATGGATTTGGTGACGAAGATGGACATATAGGCGTTGCGGGCGAAATCGCCCGAGCCGCCGATACCATTCATCATGTGTGTTCCGCCCACATGGGTGGAATTGACGTTTCCATAAATATCGAATTCCAGCGCCGTGTTGATGCCGATGATGCCAAGGCGGCGGATGACTTCCGGATGGTTGCTGACCTCCTGCGGGCGGAGGATCAACCTGCTCTTGTAGTCGGCGAGGCGGGGCATGACCTTCGCGTTCATTGCGGAAGACAGTGTGATCGATGATCCCGAAGCGAAAGACAGCTTGCCCGTATCGAACAGTTCGAAAGTCGAATCCTGCAAGACCTCCGAGTACATTTTGAGATCGTGGAACGGCGTATCGATAAATCCGTGCATCACGGCATTGGCGATGGTGCCGATGCCGGCCTGCAGCGGCTGGAGCTCATGGGTCATGCGGCCGTGACGCACCTCGTTCAGCAGGAATTCGGTGAGATGGCCGGCAATGGCCTTCGTCTCATCGTCGGGCGGCAACACCGTGGAAAAACTGTCGGACTTGTCGCTCAGCACGATGGCGGCGATTTTTTCCGGCGGCACCGGAATGAAGGGCAGACCGACACGGCTGTCCGTCGCCACCACCGGAATAGGCATGCGCGTCGGGCGTTTGGCGGGAATGAAGATGTCGTGCAACCCCTCCAGTACCTCAGGCTGCGACAGGTTGATTTCGACGATGACCTTATCGGCCAGAATGGCGAAGCTCGCGGAATTGCCGACAGAGGTGGTCGGCACGATGCCGCCTTCCGCCGTGATCGCCACCGCCTCGACAATGGCGATATCGACCCCGTGGATCTGGCCGCCGCGCAATTGCTCGACCGTTTCGGAAAGATGCTGATCGATGAACATCACCTTGCCGTCATTGATCGCCTTGCGCAAAGCCGGATCGGACTGGAACGGCATGCGACGCGCCAGCATGCCCGCCTCGACCATGGTCTTGTCGAGATCGTTGCCAAGCGATGCCCCGGTCATCAGGGTGATTTTCATGGGGTTCGTTTTGGCGCGCTCGGCCAGCGCCAGCGGCACGGCCTTCGCTTCGCCTGCCCGCGTAAAGCCGCTCATGCCGATAGTCATGCCATCCTGAATGAGACTGGCGGCCTCTTCGGCGCTGACAATCCTGTTCAAGAGGGATGCGTTGCGGATACGCTTTTCAAGCATGCAATTCTCCATGATCTGTCATCACGATGGCACGTCATTCGGCTGGCCACCTTTCGGTGACTATGGCGTGCAGTTTCGTCGATCAAACTGACATAGATCAAGGGCGTGAACAGAACCATGGCTTCAACGCATCAAATCCCGTTCAACAAACCACAAGTGGCGCATCGACGCGACAGGCTGCGGGGCTCTTGCACCATCGCAGCCTTGCAATCGGCAAAAGACTGACGCCAGGCCTCGTCACCGGCAGCAGGCGATGAGGCGAAGGGCCTCATCGCAGCCAGAATGACCGTACCTCAGGGGCCTTCGCAGACCGGGGCCTGACCAAGCACGACCTGCCCGACTTCCGCATCATAGGCACGCAGCCCGAATACACCGAGGCTTATGACCCTGTAACAGGGATTGCCGCCCGTCCACAGCGGATCGGCAACATCGATATCGGTGATGAAACGGTGCGCGCAGGCCTGACCGGAGCTGTAGGCTATGCCTTCGGCGGTGGTGCCCGCCATCGGCACATGGATATGGCCAAAGATAATATGCCGGATACCGGCCGGATGGGCGGCGAGGCGGCGCATGACCGCGCCGTTGTCATGCATGCCGATATGTGCGAAATGCCGGATACCGCAATCCATCGGCGGGTGGTGAATGAAGATCGTTGCCGGCAGGTCGCCCGCACCTTCAAGAGCGTTTTCCAACCACGACAGCCGATCCGCGCCATACATACCGCCGATGACATCGGCCTCATGGCTGTCGAGAAACAGCAGGCGGCCGAATTCAGTATCGATGAAGGACTGGATATAGCCGTTGTCGTCACGCGGCTGCTCCGGAAAAGCCGTCACGAATTCCGGACGACGGTCGTGATTACCGAGCATCAGCCGCACTGGCACCGAAACGGGCGCGAGAATGTCGCGCAGCAGCTCATAGGCCTCCGGCTCGCCGTAATTGCAGAGATCGCCGGTTATGACCAGAAGATCGGCGTCGGCGTGTTTTTCGACAATATCGGCGACAGCCGCACGCAGCTGTTTTTCGGGATCCACACCATTCACCGCAATGCCCGGCGGTACGAGATGGGTGTCGGTAATCTGGATGATCTTCATGTCAATCTTTCCGCACAAAAATGGCTGCGGGAACGGATTTCCCCGCAGCCTTTTCGATAGTTCGCTTATTTCATCAGGGCGTTGGTCTGCTCGACGATCTGCTTGAGACCGGCTTCCGGCGTCACCTCACCGCGCATGACGGTGCCGATGATGTCGCGCTGGGTGCGCCAGATGCGGACGGACTCACCGCCCGGATAAGCGCCCCAGGGCAGAGAACGGTCGGCCTGCAGGGAGGCAGTCTTCACATTCGGGTTCTCGACATAATAGGGCGCCAGGAAGTCCGGGCCGGTGGCCAGCTTGTTGGTCGGCAGGTAGCCGGTGATGCGAACGATGGTGTTCTGCGCTTCCGGACCGGTGATCCACTTCAGGTACTTCCAGGCGGCGTCCTGCTTGGCTTTTTCCTGGGTCAGGATAACAGCCGAGTTGCCGCCGGTCGGAACGCCGCCCTTTTCCTTGTTGTCGAGCGGGAAGGTCGCCGTCTTCAGCTTGAAGCGGTCGCCGACCAGCCCCTGAATCGTCTGCACATGGGCAGGGGTCGAGAAGATGAAGCCGGTGAGGCCTGCACCGAACTGCTGGCGGGACTGATCCCAGTCGAGCAGGTTCTGGCCACCTTCGGTGACGAACTGGCGGGTCATTTTCAGCGCATTGAGGCCGATTTCATTATCAAAAGCAACGGTCTTCGTCTTTTCATCGACGAGCTTTCCGCCCTGTTCGAAGATGAGCGCCTGCCACAGCCAATCGTCGCCCCAGCCATTGATGTCGTAGCTCATGCCAGCCAATTTCGGATCGAGAGCCTTGATCTTCTTTGCGAGAGCGATGAGTTCCGGGAAGGTCGTCGGCATCTTGTCGGGATCACCGCCAGCCTTGGTCACGAGCTCGGAGTTGATGTAGATGATCGGCGAGGAAGCGTTGACCGGCAGGCCATATTGCTTGCCGTCGATCTGGCCGAGTGCAGCCATCTTCGGGCTGTAGTTCTTGTCGAGGAAAGCCTGACCGCCTTCCGCCTGGATGAACGGGCCGAGATCGGTGATCTGGTTGCGCGGCGCGAGCGTGTGAACGAGTTCCGCCGTCAGATTGTAGCCCGAGAAATAGACATCAGGCAGATTGCCGGTCACGGCAGAGCGCAGAACCTGCTGCTGGCCTTCGTTGTAACCGGCGGCCGGCGCGAGGAAGTTGATCTTCACATCCGGGTTCTTCTTCATGAATTCATCGGCCAGCGGCTGATGGAACTTCGTAAAGCCCGGCAGGTTGTAGAGAACGTTGAGCGTGACTTCAGCGGCCAGAACCGGCTGTGCGAGGCCCGCAAAAGCCATGCCAAGAGCCAGACCGCCCATTACAGCGCGTCGGTTGAGTTTCATGTCAGTCTCCAGAGAGGTTGGGAGGAGGAAGTCTGAACGGCGTCACTTGACGCCGGTCATGGTAATACCGGCGATGAAGTGCCGCCGTGCGAGGAGGAAGCACAGCACCATCGGCGCGGTAATCAGTGTGGCACCCGCCATCAGCGCACCGTAATTCGCGCCGGATTCGATATCCGCGAAGAACATCATGCCGAGGGGCGGAGGAGCCAGATTTGTGTCGGAGATCACGATCATCGGCCAGTAAAGGTCGTTCCAGTGGGCAACGAGCGAGAAGACGGAGAACGCAGCAAGCGAAGGCAGCGAACCGCGCAGGACCAGGCCCCAGCAAATCTCCATTTCCGAAAACCCGTCCATGCGCGCCGCTTCGATGATCTCATCCGGATAGCTTCTGAAGGACTGGTTGAAGAGGAAGATGGCGAAAACCGACAGGAAAAAGGGCATCATCATCGCAAAATAGGTGTTGAGCAATTGCGTCACCGCGAGACCGACGAAGAGAGGCAGCGCCAGCGCCTGGATGGGCACGGAAAGCGCGGCGACGACAAGACCCAGCAAGAGCTTGCGCCCCGGAAAACGTAGTTTAGCCAGTGCATAGGCCGCAGGAACCGATGTCAGGATCTGCACCAACAGGATGCCGAAACATACGATGACGCCGTTCAGCATGAAACGTGCCATGGGCACCTGGCCGGCTGCGCGGGAATAATTCTCGACAGCGTCGAACTTCTCGGGGATCGGCCAGAATGACACACTGAAGACCTCCGCCGGGGAGCGGATGGATGTCAGTACCATCCAGTAGAACGGCAGAAGCATGACGAAAGCACCGAGCGAGAGCACGAGATGCGGTAGATATTTGCGAAGCCCGGACATTAGTAGTGCACCTTCCGGTCCATATGCAGCGTCTGGCCGATCGACAGGATCAGCACGATCGCGAGAAAAATCAGGGTCAGCGCGGCCGCATAACCCGTATTCGAATATTCAAAACCTTCAAGATAGAGAACATACAGCAATGTTTCCGAGCCAAAGCGGCCCTTGGTCAGCACGGCGACAGTCTCGAACACCTTGAAGGCCGAGATGGAGGTGGTGACCACGACGAACATGGTGGTCGGTCCGAGCATCGGCCATGTCACGGTCAGAAACCGGTCAACCGGGTTCTTGGCGCCATCCAGCCGCGCCGCTTCGTGCAGATCCTTCGAAATGGCGGTGAGGCCGGCGAGAAACAGCACCATGTTGAAACCTAGAACCTGCCAGATGCCGATCAGCGCCATGGTGGGAATGAGGAGAACAGGGTTGGAGAGGAAGGCGACGGGCTCGAAACCGAGCCATTTGATCGCCGCATTCACCGGTCCGAGCGACGGGTGCAGCAGGAATTGCCACACGGTCGCCATGGCGACAAGCGTTGCGGTGACAGGAAGGAAATAGGCCACTTCCCAGAAGGCGCGGCTGCGCTTGCGATGATAGACGAGCAAAGCCGCGCCGAGCGCCAGAAACACGCCGAAGGGAATGACGATGGCTGCATAGATGACTGTATTCATCAGTGCTCGTAGAAAAACCGGATCCTGAAACGCCTTGAAGAAGTTTCCGAGACCGACAAAGCCGGCGGATAGTCCACCGAGCTGGTAGTCGGTAAGCGAAAAGACCGCCAGAACGAGCATCGGCACAATATAGACAGCCAGGAGAAGCAGGCTTGCGGGCGCTGCAAACATCAGGCCGCGCCAGATCATCCGCCGGTCGGCCTTCGACAGTCGCCGTCGGGCCTTCGCGCGCGCCGCCGTGGAAAAATCGACCGCCGTCATGCCGGCACCCGTTCACGCGTCGTCACCTTGCGGCGCAGCCCATCGGCCGCGAAAAGATGCGCGCGTTCCGGCGCAAAGCCAAGGGTCATCACACCACCCGCATCCGCGCCCAGCGCCTCGCCGGCACCTTGACGCAAGGTGATGGCGACGGTCTCGTCGCTCAGCAGGCGGCAGCTCACAAAGCGGTCAGCGCCGTGGGTTTCACTGCGCACCACGCGCACGGCGAAACCTTCTTCGCCCGGATGCAGGTCCTCGGCACGAAGGCCGAGCGTCGCCGGGCCGGCGTCGCGGCCTGCGCCTTCGATGCCGAGATCGCGTCCAAAAGCCGTGACCTTGCCCTGCGTATCGATTTCGACCGGCACCAGGTTGATCGAGGGCGTGCCGATGAAACGCGCGACCGTCAGTGTCGCCGGTTTGCGGTAAAGCTCGTCCGGAGTACCGAGCTGCTCGATGCGGCCTTCCGACATCAGCGCGATGCGGTCGGACATGGTCATGGCTTCGATCTGGTCGTGGGTGACATAGATGAAGGTTGCCCCAAGCCGGCGGTGCAGGCCCGCCAGTTCCTCACGCATATGGGCGCGAAGCTTCGCATCGAGGTTGGAGAGCGGTTCGTCCATCAGAAAGGCGGCAGGCGAACGCACCAGCGCCCGGGCGAGCGCCACGCGCTGGCGCTGGCCACCGGAAAGCTGCGCCGGCTTGCGATCCAGCAGATGCGCGATCTGCAGCGTCTCGGCCGCCTGCTCGACAGCGGCGTCGATCTGCCTCAGCGTTTCCGCCGGGGCCGCAAACCGCCCGACCAGCGGCAGGCGCGCGGCAAGGGGCAGACGACGCATTCTGAGCGGTGTCGCAATGTTCTGGCGCACGCTCATATGCGGATAGAGGGCATAGGACTGGAACACCATCGCCAGATTGCGGTCGCTCGGATCAACCTCGGTCACATCCTGGTCGCCGATCGAGACCGAACCGCGATCCGGCGTTTCCAGCCCCGCGATGATGCGCAAAAGTGTGGACTTGCCGCAGCCCGACATGCCGACAAGGGACAAAAACTCTCCGGGACGGATGGAGAGATCGATCTCCTTCAAAACATCGTCAGCCCCGAAGCCTTTGCCGATGCCCGAAAGTTCAAGTGATTGTGGCGTCATTCTGCGCTCCTTTTCTGGAGCGCATATGCTTATATTGTATGACAATATGACGAAGGTTTGCGGAAACTTCGATGACACAAGAAAGCCCGGTAATCTCGGGCTATCGGAAAACCCTGCGGTACAGGCCTCTACACAAAACCACTAATATTTTGGGGGTCATTTGCAAATATTCGGAGCTCGTATTTGCAGGCACCGAGAATATGGCTGGCAACGCCGGTTTGGCCGGCGATGAGAATCATATGTCCCTGAATTCTGACGGCAGGCCGACAAGCGATCACCAAAAACCGTCACGCCGAACTTGCGGAAGGCGGGATCGAAAACAGCACTTCTGGACTTGATTTCAGGGGAAGAGAAATGGCGCACCCGAAGAGATTCGAACTCCTGACCCCCAGATTCGTAGTCTGGTGCTCTATCCAGCTGAGCTACGGGTGCGTGCCGTTCCGGTCGTTTCCGGTGGCGTGGCGATCCTCTAAAACGTCCTTATTCCGAATGCAAGCGATTTCGCTCCGAAATTGTCATTTTTCCGCAGCAATTCACGTATCATATTGATTATATTAAATATTCCATGAGGGTCATTTTCCACGGGCCTGATACCGTGTCCATTCCGGCGCGCAGAATGATTGCGCGGGGGCGCCGCAGCGCGGGTTTTTCAGGCGGTTCTCGCCGCCTGTACCGGGGTGGCGCGGTCGGCGATTTCGATGCGGAACTGCGTGCCGGGGCCGGGCTTTTCGACAAGTGCGATCGTGCCGCCATGGGCAAGCACGAGTTCGCGGGCAATGGCCAGCCCGAGACCGGTGCCGCCGGAGCGGGCCGATCCCCTGAAGGCGGAAAACAGGTTCTCCCTGGCCTTGCGCGGCATTCCCGGCCCGTTGTCGTCGATGACGATGCTGACGACGCTGCCGGCCCTCTGCGCCGAAATGGAAAGATGCCGGGACGCGGTACCCACCGTATCGGATTGCAGCGCCTGCACGGCGTTGCGACAGAGATTGTGGATGACCCGGAAGAGCTGTTCGGAATCCGCATCGATCGTGAGCTCCGGGGGCACGCTGTCCTGAAACTCGATGCCGCCGTCCGGGTCGAGCGCCAGAATATCGCGCACATCGCGCACCAGCAGGCTCAACTGCACCATCTTGCGTTTCGGCGCGCCTTCGGTCGCCTGGCCATAGGCCAGAACCTCGCCCGTATAGGCCACGGCGCGGTCGATGGTGCGCAGCAGTTTCGGCGCGAAACTCCTGACCATAGGATCCTTGGCATCCACAAGCCGGTCCGACATGAGCTGCGCGGACGACAGGATGTTGCGCATGTCATGGTTGATCTTCGATACGGCAAGGCCGAGATCCACGAGGTTCTTCTGCTGACGCAGGGTCTTCTGCAGCTCGGCCTGCATGTCGGCGAGGTGGCGGCCCGCAACCGCCAGTTCGTCGGTTCCCTCCTCTGGCACGAAAATCCGCTCGGGATTGCCAGGATCCTCGGAGAAGTTCTGCATGCCGAGCGTCAGCCGGCGTATCGGCCGGATCATGATGCGGTTGATGGAGATGAAGATCAGGCCGGCCGTTATCAGCGACAGGACGATGGAGATGAGGAAAACGTTGCGGGCATAGGCAAGCATCGCCGCCCGCAGCTTGTTTTCGCCGATCACCAGCTCGATGATGGTGTCGCTGTCTCCGACCACATCGAAAACGCGGATGACGCGGTTGCCGCCGAACAGCAGGGTGGAAAAGGCATCACGCACCGCCGCCAGCTGCGAAACATCGGAAAGATCATATTGCTCATCGACACCAGGCGGTGTTTCCGCCACGGCGAGCAGGCGCGAGGTGCCGTCCTTGCGCAGCGCGATAAGTTTCGCCCCCGTCGCCATCAGCGTGTCGTTCTGTACGTTTCGCGGCAGTTCGGCCTGCAGACCGTCAATGACGGCACCGGCGGCGGCGGCCGTATTCAGACGGTCGCGCAGCCATGAAAGACGCATATTGGCGACGGAAGGCACGAAGATCAGCACTTCCGCGATCATTACGAAAATGACGGTCAGCAGCAGCAGCCGGCCAGAAAGACCGGCGGTCAATCCCGGCATGCAATGCACCGGATCGTCTTGCGTGCGGTCCAAGCTGTCTACGCCTTTAGAAAACACCGGGCCATGATCCTGTATGCGTGCCGCCGCTTGCATGAAACGGCTCGGTTTATATGCAATAACGATAATAGGACCTAATGGATATTTTTCCAATGCACTGCAAAACAAACGTTTTCATCGTCGAAAAAACAAACGCCGCCCGGCAGGGGCGGCGTTAAAAGGTAAGCCGGTTTGAACCAGAGGCCGCTTAGAACTCCTGCCAGTCGCCCTGCGCCGATGCGGCGGCGGGCTGGGCATTGAGGGCGCGGCTGACGCTGTTCATCAATTTGCGGGCCGGAGACGCCACCGCCGGCGTCCTGCCGGAGACCGCCACCGGCCCGGTGGAGACCGTCATCGGCCTCAGGGGCTGCTCGATACGATGGCTGCGCTGTCCAGTCTCGGCGCCGACATTGAAGCGCCCCAGCAGCGTCACGAGATGGTCCGCCTCGCCGCTCAGCTTGTGGGTCGCGGCCGAGGTCTCCTCAACCATGGCGGCGTTGCGCTGTGTCACCTGATCCATCTGGTTGATGGCGGTATTCACCTCATGCAGGCCGGTGGACTGTTCCCTGGCGGCCGTGGCGATCGAATGGATGTGCTCGTTGATGGCGAGAACACGGGTTTCGATCTCGCCCAATGCACTACCTGTTCTCTGCACCAGCGACACGCCGCGCCCGACCTCTTCACCGGATTTGGTAATCAGCGCCTTGATGTCCTTGGCAGCGGTCGCGGACCTTTGCGCCAGTTCCCGCACTTCCTGCGCGACAACGGCGAAGCCCTTGCCCGCCTCGCCCGCACGGGCAGCTTCCACCCCGGCATTCAGTGCCAGAAGGTTTGTCTGGAAGGCGATCTCGTCAATGACATTGATGATCTGACTGATTTCGCGCGAGGCATGTTCGATGCGATCCATGGCGGAGACGGCGTCGCGCACGACACTGGCGGATTCTTCCGTCTTCCGCTTGGTCTCGGCGACCATGGCGCTGGCCTCCTGCGCACGATCGGTGGAGTTGCGAACAACGGCAGTGATCTCGTCCAGGGCGGCCGAAGTTTCCTCCAGCGCCGCCGCCTGCTGTTCCGTGCGCTTCGACAGGTCGTCGGCCGCCGAGCGCAATTCGTTGGCGTTGCCGCTGATGCCTTCCGTGCTGCCGCGCACCTCGCGCATCGTCTCGCGCAGCTTGGTCAGCGTCTCGTTGACGTTCCCCTGAAGTTCGGCGAACACGCCGCGGAACTCGCCATCCATCCTCTCCGTCAGATCGCCTCGCGCCAGGCCTTCGATAACGCGGCTGGTTTCGGAGACGCCATTATCGACCCCGGTGAGCAGGGCATTGATGGATGCGGCAAAGCGATTGAGATTATCGTCGCCATAATCCTTGTTGATGCGGCGGCTGAAATCGCCCTGGGCGGCGGCGTCGACGACAACGGCCATGCCGGCCTGCAGGTCATCGCTCTTGGCCCGCATGGCGGTCTCCTGCGCATTCATGCGGCGCACCTCGCGGCCGTTCTTCTTGAAGACCTCGACGGCCGAAGCCATTTCGCCGATCTCATCGTTGCGTCCGAGATAAGGAACTTCCGCATCCAGATTTCCATCGGCCACGGCATTCATCACTTGCGAAACCCTGCGGATGGGCGCGCTGAGCTGCCGCGCGCCGATGTAGAGGCCGAACGCGGCTCCCGCGCCGACGCCTGCAATCGTTACCGCAACGATCGCCCAGAATATGGCGGTACTGAAAGAATCGACGCCCGTCTTAACGACGTCCAGTTCGGCAAGGTCGTTTTTCACGATGCTGTCGATCTCGGCCTGATAGGCCTTGCGGTTGGCGCGGTTCGCCTCGTTGTTGCCCTGCTGGCTCGCTGCCTGCGGCCCGCTTTCCTTCGCCAGCCGGACGGTTTCCAGACGGAAGGTCCGGAACTCCTTCGACCGGCCGACAAGCTTGTCGAAACTCGCCTGTTGCTCCGCAGGCACGAGCGGCGCCCAGTCGGCAATGAGCTTTTCCATGGCATCGAGGTTTTTCACCATACCGTCGGCAAAGGGCGCGGCTGCGGCCACATCGGCTGCCGCATAGACCCCGCGCGCCTCCATGACGACTGCGGTCACCAGACGGTTGAGCGCCTCACCCTTGTAGGCCCTTTCCGCCGTTTCCTCGAAATGATGCGAACGAACCCAGAATTCGTTGATCGCATAGATGGACAGCCCGCCTATGGTACAGGCCACGAGGCTCATCAGCCCGACAAGTAGATTGATACGACCGCGAATTCTCAACTTCGTTCCCCCAACAAAAACCAGCCGCGCGATGAAAATGGGAAGCTGGCATAACTTTCGCGTAACAAGATTTATCAATGCCGCATTAAGAAAGAATTTCGGATTTTATCGATTGCGATTGGAAATGCGCCGGCTGCGCCCGTCAGAGAAACGAATTTCATGAGCTTTTCCGCAAAAGGTGAAGTGCGAAAACCCCTTCGGCAATTGACTTTGCTCGGCCTATGCCCTTATAAGCCGCGCACGCTCGGCCATTGAAAGCTCGCCCAGGCGGGGTTCGCCGTGCAAAAAACGAAACGCTCTTGCAAATAGTTGCAAATTCAAGAAGGGCCGCACACCGCGGTATTAAATAAATGTCGAAGCGTACTTACCAACCGTCCAAGCTTGTCCGCAAGCGTCGCCATGGCTTCCGTGCCCGCATGGCTACCGCTGGCGGCCGCAAGGTTCTCGCAGCCCGCCGTGCGCGCGGCCGCGCTCGTCTTTCGGCTTAATTGCCGCCTCTGTGACCCGGTGAAAGTCGCCGGCACATGAGCGAGACGAAAAAACTGCCCGGCCGGCTTAAAAACCGGTCGGATTTCCTTGCCGTTCAGGCGGGGGAAAAACGGCGGGGGAGCACGTTTCTTCTGGAAGTGCTTGACCGGAAAGCCCCGGAAACCGAGCCTCGCGTCGGTTTTACCGTAACGAAAAGACAAGGCAACGCGGTCGAGCGAAATCGCATGCGCCGCCGTCTCAAGGAAGCCGTCAGGCTTTCTGCCGGATTCGCAATGAAGCCCGGTCATGACTATGTGATTGTCGCCCGCAGGGACGTGCTCGATGCGGCCTTCCCGAAACTTCAGTCTCTCCTTGGCGAGCGAATTGAAGGAACGGCGAAACCGAAACGGTCCCAGGAGACCCGCTCCAGGAAAGAATGATGGAAAAGAACCGTAATTACTTCATCGCGATAGCCCTTTCGGTTGTCATCGTCCTCGCCTGGCAATTCCTTTACATGAATCCGCGTATCGAGCAGCAGCGCCGCGCCGAAGAGGCCCGCCAGGCGCAGCAGCAGACGACGCAGCAACAGCAGCCGGCGCCGGGCGCCGCACCTGGTGCTACCGTCGAAGGCGCACCGCCTGCTTCTTCGCCGCAGACCGCCGCCACGGCGACCCGCGAAGAGTCGATTGCAAGAACCCAGCGCGTGGCAATCGACACCAACGCCATCGCCGGCTCGATCAACCTCACCGGCGCCCGCTTCGATGACATCCGGCTCAAGGATTACCATGAGACCGTCGATGACTCGAGCCCGATCATCACCCTGTTCTCGCCCTCCGACACCAAGGACGGCTACTTCACCGAACTCGGTTACGTTGCGGCACAGGACGTCGGCGGCGTTCCCGGCCCGACCACCGTCTGGACGCTCGCAAGCGGCGACAAGCTGACGGAAACCACCCCGGTCACCCTCACCTATACCAATTCCAAGGGCGTTATTTTCTCCCGTGCGATTTCGATCGACGAGCATTACATGATCTCGGTCGCCGACAAGGTCGAGAACCCGGGACAGGCTGCAATCTCCCTCGCCAGCTACGGGCGCGTGACGCGCAATAACAAGCCGGCAGTTCCCCCGGTCTTCGTCATCCATGAAGGTTTCCTCGGCGTCTCGGGCAAGGACGGCAGCCTGACGGAAGAGAAATACAAGGATGTTGAAGAGGCTCCCGTGACGGTTGCGAAGGCGACAGGCGGCTGGCTCGGCATCACCGACAAATATTGGGCCGCGGCCATCGTTCCGCCGCAGACGACGCCGTTCGAAACCCGCTATTCGCACATTGCCGGTAATCAGCCGAGCTATCAGGCCGATTTCAAGGGTGACCCGATGACGGTCGAGCCCGGCCAGTCCATCGAACTGAAGAGCCTCGTCTTCGCCGGCGCCAAGGAAGTGCCGCTGATCGACGGTTACGAGGCCGCCTACTCCATTCCGAAGTTCGACCTTCTGATCGACTGGGGCTGGTTCTACTTCATCACCAAGCCGATGTTCAAACTGATGGATTTCTTCTTCCGTTATTTTGGCAATTTCGGCGTGGCGATCCTGCTCACCACCATCGTCGTCAAGGCGCTCTTCTTCCCGCTCGCCAGCAAGCAATATGCTTCCATGGCGAACATGAAGCGCGTGCAGCCGAAGATGGAAGAGCTGAAGGCCAAGCATGGCGATGACCGCATGGCCATGCAGCAGGCGATGATGCAGCTCTACAAGGAAGAGAAGATCAATCCTGTTGCCGGCTGCTGGCCGATGCTGCTGCAGATTCCGGTCTTCTTTGCGCTTTACAAGGTCATCTACGTTACCATCGAAATGCGGCATGCACCGTTCTTCGGCTGGATTCACGACCTTTCCGCGCCCGATCCGACATCGCTGTTCAACCTGTTCGGCCTTCTGCCCTATGATGTGCCGCACTTCCTGATGATCGGCGTCTGGCCGCTGATCATGGGCATCACCATGTTCCTGCAGATGCGCATGAACCCGACGCCGCCCGATCCGACGCAGGCGATGATCTTCAACTGGATGCCGCTGATCTTCACCTTCATGCTGGCTTCCTTCCCGGCTGGTCTCGTCATCTACTGGGCATGGAACAACACGCTCTCCATCACCCAGCAGGCCGTCATCATGAAGCGCCAGGGCGCCAAGATCGAGCTGTTCGATAACATCAAGGGGCTGTTCAAGCGAAAGCCGGTGCAATCGAAATGAGTGAGACCGGCACGGCAACCGAAAAGCCCCTGTTCGGGCGACCCTGGATTTTCATTCGCGGCGTTCCCGCAATGAAATTCCTGCCGCCCGAAGGCCCGCCGGAGATTGCCTTCGCCGGTCGTTCGAATGTCGGCAAGTCCTCGCTCATCAATGCGCTGGTGGGCCACAAGGGGCTTGCCCGCACCTCCAACACGCCCGGCCGCACGCAGGAACTGAACTACTTCGTGCCGGAAGGTTATTCCGGCGAAGCGGGCGACCTGCCGCCGATGGCGCTGGTCGACATGCCCGGTTACGGTTATGCGCAGGCCCCGAAGGACCAGGTGGATACCTGGACCAAGCTCGTGTTCGACTACCTGCGCGGCCGCGCGACGCTGAAGCGTGTCTATGTGCTGATCGATTCCCGTCATGGCCTGAAAAAGAACGATGAAGAGGTTCTGAGCCTGCTCGACAAGGCGGCGGTGTCCTATCAGATCGTGCTGACGAAGACGGACAAGATCAAGGATGCCGGCGTTCCGCGGCTGATCGGCGAAACGCTGGAGAAAATCCGCAAGCGGCCCGCCGCCTATCCGGAAGTTCTCGCCACGTCATCGGAAAAATCATTCGGGCTGGACGAGCTGCGCGCGGAAATCGTCAGAACGGTCTCGCTCTAGGAAATTACCGGGCTCAGGCGATGGTAAAAAGCAGAACGGCGGTCCACAGCATCGCCGTCAGCGCCAGAAGCCGCCAGAAACGCACGGAGTGCCAGACCTCCGAAAGCATGGCGGCAAACATGCTGCCACCGCGCAGCGGCTGGCTCCTGAAAGGCAGTCCGGAGCGGGTGGGGTCCCGCTCGAGCAGCGCGGCGACGGTCGCGTTTTCGCGATATTCCGTTTCCGCCAGATTGTCCCGCCAGCGCCTGACCATGGCCGCGAACTGGCGGTCGCGCTTGACGCGTTTTGCAAGCTCGGCCATGCTTTCCGGCGGCAAGGCACCCAGCACATATTCGCCCGCAAGGACTTCGTCCCGCAAACCGCTTTGCTTGTCTCGATCGGGTGCCGTCATCTGGTCTCTCGCTCCTCGGTCGTTCAGGTCAGCATCGTTTCCACGGCGCGCGACATCCCATATCGCCCTGAATTAACCCCTCTCCTCTCATCTGCAAGGCTGGTCCCATTGGGCCTTTATGTCAATCGCATTACAGGGCCGAGACCGCCCAAAAAAAGAAAATTGACCGCTGCCGACACAATAAGGCCAGTAGGTTATTTCATCCGTCAAAGACTTGCTTTAGAGCGGTGACAGGCTCTCAACAGCCGCCACCACAGACCGAGGTTTTTAGATGACGTCTTCCGAAAGCGAAACTCAGGCGCGGCTGCTCGCACAGGCTCTGCCTTTCATGCAGAAATACGAGAACAAGACCATCGTGGTGAAATATGGCGGTCACGCCATGGGTGATTCCACACTCGGCAAGGCGTTCGCGGAAGACATCGCCCTGTTGAAGCAATCAGGCATAAACCCCATCGTCGTGCATGGCGGCGGCCCGCAGATCGGCGCGATGCTGACGAAGATGGGCATCGAATCGAAATTCGAGGGCGGCCTGCGCGTCACCGACGCCAAGACGGTCGAGATCGTCGAAATGGTTCTGGCTGGCTCGATCAACAAGGAAATCGTCGCGCTCATCAACCAGACGGGCGAATGGGCCATCGGCCTGTGCGGCAAGGACGGCAACATGGTCTTTGCCGAAAAGGCGAAAAAGACCGTCATTGATCCCGACAGCAATATCGAGCGCGTTCTCGATCTCGGTTTCGTCGGCGAAGTCGTGGAAGTCGACCGCACGCTGCTCGACCTGCTCGCCAAGTCGGAGATGATCCCGGTCATCGCCCCCGTCGCTCCCGGTCGCGACGGCGCCACCTACAATATCAACGCCGATACTTTCGCCGGCGCCATTGCCGGTGCGCTTAACGCCACGCGCCTTCTGTTCCTCACAGACGTGCCGGGTGTTCTCGACAAGAACAAGGAACTCATCAAGGAACTGACGGTCTCCCAGGCGCGTGCGCTTATAAAGGACGGCACGATTTCCGGCGGCATGATCCCGAAGGTCGAGACCTGCATCGAGGCCATCAAGGCCGGCGTTCAGGGCGTGGTGATCCTCAACGGCAAGACGCCCCACTCCGTCCTTCTGGAGATCTTCACCGAAGGCGCCGGCACGCTCATCGTGCCCTGATGTGCTTCAGGTGGCGGACGGCAAGCCTGTCCGCCACGATGGGCATTCAGCCGAACGCCAGCAGCGACAGCACGCCCACGACAATCAGCAGGCAGCCGGCGAGTTCGAGCCGGTTGATTTTCTCCTTGAAGAAAAGCACGGTCGAAGCGAAGGCGAAGAGCATCTCCACCTGCGCCAGCGCCTTCACCACGGCGGCCTGCTGCAGGGTCATCGCCGTGAACCAGCCGAATGAGGCCGTGGCGCCCACGAAACCGACCGCAAGCGACGGTTTCCACACCCTGGCGATCCGCCGCAACTCTTCCCGCTCGCGCCAGACGATCCACAGGAACATCGACACCGTCTGCATGACGATGACGACAACGAGCGTGAAGCCCGCCTGCATCATCGCATCCGGGGCGGGAAGGCTCGGCGCAAGCGCCAGCGACGCCGATCGGTAGGCAACCGACGAGAGGCCGAAGAAAGCCCCCGAGGCAAGGCCGATACCCGCCGTCCGGCTGAAGATCGAAGTGAGGAAGGAAGCGGGCGTGACTTCCGTGCGCGCCACCGAAATCAGCATGACACCAGCGACGGAAATGGCGATAGCAGCCAATGTGCCGCCATTGACGCTTTCCCCGATGAAAATAAGCGCGAACAACGCCGCCTGCGCCGGTTCTGTACGGGAATAGGCCGTTCCCACCGCAAAATTGCGGAAGGAAAACAGGTGCACCAGCAGGAAGGTGGCGGCAATCTGCGCCATGGCGCCCACCGTCGCCCACACGGCAAAGGACACGTTGGGCACCGGCAGCGGGCGGCCGAGCCCGAAATGCAGGAAAGCAAGATAGGCGAGAGCGAAAGGCATGCCGAACACGAAGCGCACGAAGGTCGCGCCCGTGGTGCCCATCATGCCCTTGAGGTGCTTCTGCAGGGTCGAGCGCAGGTTCTGCAAGAACGCGCTCGCGAAAGTGATGCCTATCCAGAGTTCCATGGCCTTGGCGGTATCATGCGCCGCAGGCCGCAGCCAAGCCCGATTTTCTGGCCAATCGTCGTCTTTTCGATTTTCTTCGGCATTCGAAACGGGCATAAAGCAGCCCATGGACACAAAGCCTAAAAACCTGCCCGAAGCCGCCGATTTCGCCCATGTGAGCGAATGGGTTTTCGATCTCGACAACACGCTCTATCCGCATCACATCAATCTGTTTTCGCAGATCGACCGCAACATGACGGCCTATGTGGCGGAGCTTCTGAAGCTCGACCCCGAAGAAGCCCGGGTGTTGCAGAAGCGCTATTATCATGACCACGGCACCACGCTGCAGGGCCTGATGATCCATTACGGCATCAGCCCGGACGAGTTTCTGGAACGCGCCCACGCCATCGACTATTCGGCGCTGAAACCGCATCCGGAACTGGGGGAAGCAATCAAGGCCTTGCCGGGCCGCAAGTTCATCCTCACCAATGGCAGCGTCAAACATGCGCAGGCGGCCGCCGGCGCGCTCGGTATTCTCGATCATTTCGAGGATATTTTCGATATCGTCGCGGCGGGCTATCTGCCGAAACCGGCCAGCGCGACCTATGAGAAATTTGCGGCGCTTGCGAAACTCGACACGAAAAAGGCAGCGATGTTCGAGGATCTGCCGCGCAATCTCGCGGCGCCCAAGGCGCTCGGCATGAAGACCGTGCTGCTCGTTCCTTCAAATCTCGAGGGCATCATCATGGAACGCTGGGAAATCCCCGCCGTTACGGATGCACATATCGACTACATCACCGACGATCTGACCGGTTTCCTGACAAGAACCATCGCCGGCTGAGCAGCGAACATTACCGAAGCTTCATCCACCTTACGGATGTTTAAGTGGTGAGGCTCACCGGACGTCACTATCTTCTCTTCAGGGACACCAAAGAAAGGTAATGACGATGACCACACGAAAAATCGCCCTGTCTGCCCTTGGCGCAGCCCTTGTGCTCAGCACCACCGCAACGGCCAGTTTTGCCGCACCCGGCAGGGGCGCCAAGGATCGCATGCCGATCCGCCAGGAAGCGGCTTTCGTTTACCTGCTGAAAGTCGCCGACACCAACAAGGACGGCAAGATTTCCAAGGAGGAATTCGCCGCCCGTCAGGATACGCTCTTCACCGAGATCGACAAGGACAAGGATGGCTCGATCACGCCGAAGGAGATGCGTGAATATCGCCAGGCCAAGATGGAGGCCTTCCGCGCCGCCAATCCGCCCCCCGAGCGCGAGGATGCCCAGGCCGAAGACGGCAACAAGAGTTCTGAAGGCAAACACGCCGAAAGACGTGCCGAGCGTGAGCATGGCGGCCGCAACGGCCATCAGGGCTGGGGCAAGAATGGCGGCAGGGGTGCGGGCTACGCGCTGATCCGCTGGGCCGATACCGACGAGAACGGTCAGGTCTGCAAGGCCGAATTCACCGCCGCCGGCGAAAAAATGTTCGAACGGCTGGACACGAACAAGGACGGCGTCATCTCCATCGACGACATGCCGGACCGCCCGTTCCTTTGATCCGGTAAACAGAAAGCCCGCTCAACCGGCGGGCTTTTTCTTTAAGCACGTTTTCGCTTTTCTTCGAATCGCGAAAACGCTTCAGCTCTTTGTCTTGTCGCATGTCCGGGCGGAAAACCGAGATTCGCTTTTCCTGGAAATGCTCTAGTGCAGACTGACGGTTCTCAGATCGTCTTCCGCCGCCTTGAAGAAGGTGCTCGAACGATTATCGGTCAGGAGGATCGGCGTTCCGTCTGCACCGAACAGCGCCCAGAGATCCAGTTGCGGATCGAGATCGGGCGCTTCCGGGAAACAGCGGCTGACGTCTTCCGCGCGGATCTTGCGGATATATCCCACTTCTCCTTCGCCGATATGGGCGAGCTGGGATTGGGTGAGACGCGCATGCGCTTCTTTCAAAAGCATATTTCAGCCTCCTTCTTCACGCCGAGCGATTCATGTCCGATTCCGGCGTTCACGTTCTACTCTGAGACGGAAATATTAATTTTCTTCACCACGTTTGAAATTTCGGGCCGAACCAGATCGATGGAAAGAAGGCCGTTGCGCATACACGCTTCCCGAACCTGCATGCCATCGGCAAGCACGAAAACCCGCTGGAACTGGCGTGCCGCGATGCCGCGATAAAGGAAATCCCGCTTTTCCTGCTCCTGCTGACGGCCGCGAATGACGAGCTGGTTATCGGCCGTCGTCACATCCAGATCGTCCTGCGAAAAACCGGCGACCGCGATGGTGATGCGCAGGCGCTCCGGCACATCTTCGGCGCCCGGCAGGCGCTCTATGTTGTAGGGAGGATAGCCGTCATTGGCCTTCGCCATGCGCTCCAGCGTTTTTTCCATGGCATCAAAACCCAGCAAAAGCGGGTGGGTGAATGGCGTCATGCGGCTCATATCTCTTCTGTCCTTGCAACCAAGCGACGTTTCGCGGTCCCGCTTCCGGCAACCTTGCCGGTCAATTGCACCGGCACAGGCAATATGGGAAGCCAAGCCGCGTTGCGCAAGGCGGAACACCGGGCAAAGGCGAGGCGGAGGAATGAGGCTTGACAAGTGAGCACCCGCCGCTCGAAAAAAGCGCTCATCTCAACGGCGGGCAAGACATGGCAGAACGCAGAAAAATCATCATCGACACCGATCCGGGCCAGGACGACGCGGCGGCAATCATGCTCGCTTTCGCAAGCCCGGAGGAAATCGACATTCTCGGATTGTGCGCCGTCGCCGGCAACGTTCCGCTGAAGCTGACCAGCCGCAACATCCGCATCATCTGCGAATTGTGCGGACGCACCGATGTTCCCGTCTATGAGGGCGCCGAGAAGCCGCTGGTGCGCAAGCCCATCACCGCCGAGCACGTTCACGGCAGCACCGGCCTCGACGGCCCGGTTCTCGATGAGCCGACCATGGAGGCGCAAAAGCAGCACGCGGTCGATTTCATCATCGAAACGGTGATGCGGGAACCCGCCGGCACCGTGACGCTCTGCACGCTCGGCGCGCTGACCAATGTGGCGCTGGCGCTGCTGAAGGCGCCTGAGATTGCCGACCGCGTCAAGGAACTGGTGATGATGGGCGGCGGCTTTTTCGAGGGCGGCAACATCACGCCGGCGGCGGAATTCAACATCTATGTCGATCCACAGGCCGCCGACATCGTGTTCCGGTCCGGCATGCCTGTTGTCATGATGCCGCTCGACGTCACCCACAAGCTCCTTACCACCAAGGAGCGGGTCAGCCGCATCCGCGACATCGGCACACGCCCTGCCATCGCCATGGCGGAAATGCTGGAATTCTTTGAACGTTTCGACATCGAGAAATACGGTTCGGATGGCGGTCCGCTGCATGATCCGAGCGTCATTGCCTATCTCATCAAGCCCGAACTGTTTCAGGGCCGCGAGTGCAATGTCGAGATCGAGGTCCATTCCGAGCTGACCATGGGCATGACGGTGGTGGACTGGTGGCGCGTGACGGAACGTCCCGCCAATGCCCGCGTGATGCGCAATGTGGATGCGGACGGTTTCTTCGAGTTGCTCACGGAACGTTTCGCCCGCCTGTGACGGAACACAGTCAAGAAAAAGGGGCCGCTGGCGATACCAGCGGCCCCTTTTGTTTTGCGGCAATGGCGCGTCAGAATTCCGTCCAGTCATCCTGCGCCAGCGCGTTTGCGCCGCTGGTTCTTGGACGCGCGCGCGGCGCGGCCGGGCGACCCGATGCCTGCGCCGGAGCGGCGGGCGCGCGCATCGCCGCAGCGGTGGCGCGCAATTGCTGGCTGGAATGGCCGCCGGAGACGGAGAAACCGGCAACGAGTGATTTCAGCGTTTCGGCTTCGCTGTTCAGCGTCACGCTGGCCGCCGTGGTTTCCTCCACCATCGCCGCATTCTGCTGGGTGACCTGATCCATCTGGGTAACGGCGGAATTGATCTCCTTCAGGCCTACCGCCTGCTCGCTGGCCGAAGCCGATATCTGCCGTATCAGCTGGTTGATCTGCAGGACCTGATCGGCGATTTTCTTCATCGTCTCGCCAGCCTTACCGACCAGCTGAACACCTTCGCCCACCTGGGTGGCGGAGGTGTTGATGAGGCCTTTGATCTCCTTGGCCGCAGTCGCGGAACGTTGCGCCAGTTCACGCACTTCCTGTGCGACGACAGCGAAGCCCTTGCCGGCATCACCGGCGCGGGCGGCTTCCACGCCGGCATTCAGCGCCAGAAGATTGGTCTGGAAGGCGATTTCGTCGATCACGCCGATGATGCGGGAAATTTCCGCCGAGGATTGCGCGATGCCTTGCATGGAATTCACCGCCTGCTGCACGACCTCGCCCGACTTGCCGGCGTCATCGCAGGCATGGCTGACGGCTCCGGCCGCTTCTGCGGCGTTTTCCGCGCTGGAATTGACCTGCGCGGTGAGTTCGTTAAGGGCGGCAGCAGTTTCTTCGAGGCTTGCGGCCTGCTGTTCCGTGCGGTGGGAAAGATCGCTGGCGGCGCGGGTGATCTCACCGGTGCCGTTGCCGATACTGACGACGGTTGCGTTGACCGTTGAAACGGTTTCCTCGAGGCTGGCGAGCGCCAGGTTGAAGTCGGCGCGCAGTTTCGCATATTCGCCCGGGAATTCGTCTTCGATACGGTAGGTCAGATTGCCCTGCGAAAGCGCATTGAGGCCGGCGCCCAGCACGCCAACAATGTGCTGCTGCATGCGGCTGTTCTCATTGCGCTCGAATTCGGACCGCTGGCGTTCCGTCTCGGCGTGGCCGCGCTGGGCGGAGGCTTCGGCCTCCATTTCGCGAATGCCGGCAAGCTTCGCGCGAAAACCTTCCAGCGCCGTTGCAACGGCGCCCGTTTCATCCCGACGGTCCTGCCCGGATACGGGCACGTCATAACGTCTATCGCTAAGGGTACGGACATCGGAAACCAGCGAGGCGAGCGGGTTGCCGACAAAATGCCGGACAGCGAAATAAAGCGCGGAAATGACGGCGGCGAGAATGACGATCGCGCCGATGATCATCATATAGGTCTGTTCCTGCACGGGCGCGTTCAGGGCCTGATGGGGAATATCCACCAGCACAACCCAGGTCGCATTGAGGCCGGGAACGGCGAAGGGATAGACGAGACGGTTATAGGGCGCGTCCGTATCAAGTCCGAGATTTTCGATGAGACCCTGCTTGCCGGAGGTAATGGCAGCCTGGACGGTGCCTGCGCCTTCTCCGTCATAGGCCTTCATGTTCTGTTCGGGTGTCGGCGGCACCAGCCACTGGCCGCCCTGCGACACGAGCGTCACGCGGCCGGTCTCGAAAGGATGCAGCGCCTGCAGCTTCTGCGACAGCGAGGCCAGCGAAATATCGACGCCCGCCACGCCGATCATCTTGCCGTCAGACATGACGGGATAGGCGAGCGACGTCATGGTTGTCGGCACTTCCGTGCCTTCGGCGAGATAAGGCTGGGTGATGGCGCCCTTGCCGGATTTGGCGGCAAGCGAATACCATTCCGCGGCATAGTCATTCTTGAAGGTCGAAAACTGGATGTCGCCCTTCTGGGTCTTCGACCAGTAGGGAGCGAAGGCGCCGGTCGCATTGGTGCCGAGATCGAGCCTGTTGGCGATCTCCGTCGTCTGGCCGTCAAACAGCCCGAGCTGCTCACAGAACCAGCTTCCGAAAGCGAAGGCATTCTGTTCGACATTGGCCTTGAGGATGTTGACGATGCCGGGGCGATCCATCGATTTGGCCTGATGCGCGCGGCCGATGACGCCGGCCATGGAGCGTGCGGCGCTGCCGAGTTCACCGACATCGGCGGCGATCACGTTGGCGATGGCGCGCGCCTCGGTATTGGCCTGCTCCATGGTCAGCGCATGGACGCGTTCGCTGGTCTGGGAAATGAGAAAGGAATTCGATGCGACAAGAACCGTGGTGATGGCACAGCCGGTCACAAGGATAAGCTTGGTCGCAAGCGACTTCACTTGGAGATTGAACATTTTGGCCTCGATCAAATCGTCCGCCCGAAAAGGCGACGGCAACGGATGAAAATCTCCGTCATGGAGGCCCGTCCACATGGGACAGTGCGCTGCAGCGCGACGGGGCAAAATTAGAAGATCTTTGCTAATTAAGCCCTAAAATTACATCGCCGCGCCAAGCATAAATCAGTGTTCGTAATGGGCCGAGATGATTTTCCATGCATCGTCGGCCGTTTCGGCGAAATGCAGAAGGTCCATATCTTCAGGTGCGATGGTGCCGAAATCCGCCAGGAACTCGAAATTGATCACCGATCGCCAGAATTTTTCGCCGAACAGGATGAGCGGAATGGGCTCCATGCGCTTCGTCTGGATCAGGGTCAGCGCTTCGAACAATTCGTCCAGCGTGCCGAAGCCGCCGGGGAAGATCACCACCGCTTTCGCCCGCATCAGGAAATGCATCTTGCGAATGGCGAAATAGTGGAAGTTGAAGCTCAGCTCCGGCGTCACATAGGGGTTCGGCGCCTGCTCGTGCGGCAGGACGATGTTGAGGCCGATGGACGGGCCGCCGGCATCGGCAGCGCCGCGATTGCCCGCCTCCATGACGCCCGGACCGCCGCCGGTGACCACGACATATTCGAGGTGGTCGGATTTCGCGGCATAGTCGGTGCAGAGACGGGCGAATTTGCGCGCCTCATCGTAATAGACCGAGGATTGTTCCAGATTGCGCTTCTGCGTCTCGTTGCGCGCCGCCCAGGCCTCGCCGCCGGGTTCGGGAATACGGGCGCCGCCGAACATCACGACGGTGGATTTGATGCCGCGCTCGGTGAGAGCCATTTCCGTCTTCAGAAGTTCCAGCTGCAGCCTGACGGGGCGCAATTCCTCACGGCAGAGGAAATCCATGTCCACATAGGCGAGCCGATAGGACGGGGAATCCGACTGCGGCGTCTTTTGAACGACCTCGGCCTGCTGCTTGTCCACGGCGCTGCGCTTTAACGGGTCCCATACTCCGTCCTTGCGCCGCAACTTGCCGTTCTTCAGTCGTGTCATTTCCATGCCTTTCGTCTGACGCGCCAAATCACCCAAATCACATTGACGCCTTTCCAACACTCCCTTAGATCAAATGACCAAAGCCTTCCAGCGGCGCGGGACCATCCGTGACCACGAACACCACGCGACTTTAAGGAATTTTCCATGAGCCTTACGGATCTCACCTCCCTCGAAACCATCATCGAAACAGCGTTCGACAACCGCGATGGTGTGAACGTATCGACGAAGGGCGAGGTTCGCGACGCCGTGGACACATCTCTTCAACTTCTCGATAGCGGCAAGGCGCGCGTGGCTGAAAAGCAGGCGGACGGAAGCTGGAAGGTGAACCAGTGGCTGAAAAAGGCCGTGCTCCTCTCCTTCCGCCTGAACGACATGGAGATCGTCACCGGCGGGCCAGGCGAATCCACCTGGTGGGACAAGGTGCCGTCGAAATTCGAAAACTGGGGTGAAAACCAGTTCCGCGCCGCCGGCTTCCGCGCCGTGCCGAATGCCGTGGTGCGCCGCTCCGCCTATGTCGCCAAGAACGTGGTGCTGATGCCCTCCTTCGTCAATCTCGGCGCCTATGTCGATGAAGGCACGATGGTCGATACCTGGGCAACCGTCGGCTCCTGCGCGCAGATCGGCAAGAATGTGCACCTCTCCGGCGGCGTCGGCATCGGCGGCGTTCTGGAGCCGCTGCAGGCAGGCCCGACCATCATCGAGGACAATTGCTTCATTGGCGCCCGTTCGGAAGTCGTCGAAGGCTGCATCGTGCGCGAAGGCGCGGTTCTCGGCATGGGCGTCTTCATCGGCAAGTCCACCAAGATCGTTGACCGCGCCACGGGCGAGATCACCTATGGCGAAGTACCGCCCTACTCCGTCGTCGTCGCCGGCACCATGCCGGGCAAGCCTTTCCCGAATGGCGAACCGGGCCCGAGCCTCTATTGCGCCGTGATCGTCAAGCGCGTCGATGAAAAGACCCGCTCCAAGACCGGCATCAACGAGCTTCTGCGCGACTGATATAAAGCGACTGCCATGACCACGACCGATCCCGTTGCCAATCTCGCCGCCCTCATCCGTTGCCCTTCGGTGACGCCTGCGGAAGGCGGCGCGCTTTCCCTGCTCGACACCCTGCTTTCGCCGCTTGGTTTCCAGGTGGACAGGATGGTGGCGAGCGAGGCGGGAACGCCTGACGTGGAGAACCTTTACGCCCGGCTCGGCACCGAAGGTCCGCATCTGATGTTTGCGGGCCATACGGATGTCGTTCCTGTCGGCGATGAGGCCGCATGGAGCCATCCGCCCTTTGCGGCTGAAATCGCCGGCGGCGAAATGTTCGGCCGCGGTGCCGTGGACATGAAGGGCGGCATCGCCTGTTTCGTTGCCGCCATTGCCCGCCATATCGAAAAATACGGCAAGCCGCAGGGCTCCGTTTCTTTCCTGATTACAGGCGACGAGGAAGGCCCGTCGATCAACGGCACCTCCAAGCTGCTGGAATGGGCAGCCGCCAAGGGCGAGACATGGGACGCCTGCGTGGTGGGCGAGCCGACCAATCCCGACCAACTTGGCGACATGATCAAGATCGGCCGCCGGGGATCGCTTTCCGGCCGCATCACGGTCCACGGCGTTCAGGGCCATGCCGCTTATCCGCATCTCGCCGACAATCCCATTCGCGGGCTGCTGCAGCTGACCCATGCGCTGATGCATCCGCCCTTCGATCACGGCACCGACAATTTCCAGCCTTCCAATCTGGAAGTGACGACCGTCGATACCGGTAATACCGCCACCAATGTGATCCCGGCGCGGGCGACGGCCTCCTTCAACATCCGTTTCAACGATACGTGGACTGCGGAGAGCCTGCGCGCGGAAATCGTCCACCGCCTCGATGCCGCCGCAGCGGAAGGCGAGCTGCGCCCCGACCGTGCGCCGGTGAAATACGATATCGTCTGGGCCGACCGCCCGGCTCATGTCTTTCTTACCCGGAACAATGCTCTCATCTCGTCGCTGTCAGGCGCGGTGGAAGCCGTGACGGGCAAGGAACCCAAGCTTTCGACCACCGGCGGCACCTCGGATGCGCGTTTCATCAAGGATTATTGCCCGGTGGTGGAATTCGGCCTCGTCGGGCAGACCATGCATATGGTCGATGAGCGTGTGGCCGTTGCCGATCTCGAAACGCTGACGCGCATTTACGAGACCTTTATCGAACGCTGGTTCGCCCATGCCGACGGCAAGTGAAATAAGGCTCTATCTGACGGGCCTGTGGCTTCTGCTGCTCGGCGACCATAATGGCGCACGTTATCTGGATCTCTCCGAACGCGGCATGTGGCGGTCCTTCTATTCCGCCCTCTGGTGCCTGCCGGCCATGCTGGTTTCCTGGCTGTGGCTGCGCGCCGCCTTCCTCGCCAGCTATCCGCCCGGCACCGGAACGGGCTTCATCTTCTTCTTCCGTCTGGCGATGGTCGAGGCCATCTGCTGGATCGTGCCGCTGCTGTTGATCGGCATGCTGCTCTTTGCCTTTGGCGCACGGGAAAAATTCGCGCCGCTCGTCACCACCATGAACTGGCTGTCGCTGCCTTTTTCCTACGCCTATGCGGTTCTGATCCTGATCGCATTCTTCCTGCCGCCCTTGCAGGGGCTGATCGCCATTCTCTGGCTGGCGCTGCTTCTGTCGCTGGTCTTCGCCTTCTCGCGGATCGTGCGGTTCTTCATCCGCGACCAGTCGCTGCTCGTCTCGGCCATCGTCATGACGCTGCTGGTGCCCGGCATGCTTCTATCGGAAGCGCTGCAGCGTTTTCTCGGCGTTTATCCGGCCTGAGAACCGGCGTGGGTTTTAGCGGTCAGTCTGCGTCCTCAGCCATATCGGATTCAGGGTACCTGCGACGCGGCGGAATGACGTCGGGATAATCGACCTGCATGAAATAAAGACCATCCGGTGGTGCGACAGGGCCGCAGGCCTTGCGATTCCGCGCTTCCAGTGCGGCGCGCACATCCTCCGGCGTCATTGTCCCTTCGCCTGCGAGTTTCAGCGTGCCGGCGAAGGAACGTATCTGGTTGTGCAGAAAGCTCTGCGCCGTCGCACGTATCTCGATGAGATCGCCGGTGCGCGTCACATCCAGCCGGTCGAGCGTGCGCACGGGGCTGTTCGCCTGACAATGCACGGAGCGGAAGGTAGTGAAATCATGCCGGCCGACGAGCATCTGGGCGGCTTCATGCATGCGCTCATGGTCCATGTCCTTCGACACCCACCATGCCCGCTTGTGCTCCAGCGCTAGCCGGGCCTTACGGCAAATGATGCGGTAAAGGTAGTGCCGACGAAGGGCGGAAAACCGGGCGTCGAAATCCTCGGTCACGGAAGCGGCGTCGAGGACGGCCACGGCTTCACCCGCCATGGCGAGATGCGCATTGAGGGCGTTGCGAAGCTTGTAGGGCTCCCAGTCTCGGGAAAGATCGACGTGGACGACCTGCCCGACGGCATGCACGCCGGAATCGGTGCGGCCGGCGCCGCGAATGGAGACGCTCTCTCCCGTCAACGAGCGAACCGCAGCCTCCAGCGCACCCTGAACCGACGGGCCGTTATCCTGCCTCTGCCAGCCATAATAAGGCGTGCCGTCATATTCGACGGTCATGCGGAAACGTGGCATCAGCCGAGCCTCGTTGTGGTCGGAACGGGTGTGCCGCGCACGAAATCGGCCGCCGACATCGGCTTGCCGCCCGCCTTCTGCAGACGGGTGAGCCGCACGGCGCCGCTGCCGCAGGCAATGGTAAGGGCGTCATCGAGCGCCGCTCCCGCTTCCCCCATGCCGCTTGCCAGTTCGGAGGCCAGAACCTTCACGCGCTCCGCCTTGCCGCCTATGTCCATCTCCAGCCATGCGCCGGGAAAAGGCGAAAGGCCGCGAATGTGATTATGCACGTCCCGCGCCGGCCTCGAAAAATCGATGCGGGTCTCGCCCTTGTCGATCTTCGCGGCGTAGAGAACGCCCTCCTCCGCCTGCGTGACGAGCGGCAGGTCGCCGGCTTCCAGCTTGTCCATCGCCTGCCGCATCAGCCGCGCGCCTGTCAGCATCAGGCTGTCGTGCAGCTCGCCGGCGGTCATGTTCTCATCGATGGCGACCTTGGCGGTCAGCGCTACGGGGCCGGTATCCAAGCCCTTTTCCATTTTCATGACCATCATGCCGGTTTCAGCATCGCCAGCCATGATCGCCCGCTGGATGGGGGCGGCACCGCGCCAGCGCGGCAGCAGCGAGGCGTGGCCGTTATAACAGCCAAGGCGCGTGCCGGAGAGGATCGCCTCTGGCAGCAGCAGCCCGTAAGCCACGACAACCGCCACATCGGCATTGAATTCCCGGAACTGCTGGCGGTCTTCCTCTGCCTTGAAGTTCACCGGCGTCAGCACAGGCAGGCCCAACAATTCGGCGGCCTGATGCACCGGGGACTTCTGCAGATCGAGGCCACGACGGCCGCCGGGACGCGGCGGCTGGGTGTAGACCGCAACGATCTCGTGGCCGGCCTCCACCAGTGCACGCAGGGTGGGAACGGAAAAATCCGGCGTACCCATAAAAATGATGCGAAGAGCCATCGTCGCCCCCTGCCCTGTCGTCCATTCCGGTCCAGAGAGGACGGATCAGATCTTTGCGCGGGCCGCTTTCGTGAATTTCTTGATGACCATGTCGCGCTTCAGCCGCGAAATATGGTCGATGAAGAGAACGCCGTTCAGGTGATCGATCTCGTGCTGCAGACAGGTCGCGAGCAGACCATCCGCCTCGACCGTCTGCTGCTTGCCGTCGCGGCCGACATATTGCACCGTGAGCGATGCGGGACGCTCAACCTCGGCGTAATAATCGGGGATGGAGAGGCAGCCTTCCTCATAGGTCGAGATATCGTCCGACACCTTGAGGATTTCCGGATTGATGAAGACGATAGGGGTCTTTTCCTCGCCTTCACGCGCAACGTCGATCACCAGCATGCGGCGCGGCACGCCGATCTGAATGGCGGCAAGGCCGATACCCGGCGCATCATACATGGTTTCCAGCATGTCGTCGGCAAGACGCAGCACCTCGGCATCCACCTTTTCGATGGGCTTCGATTGCTGGCGCAGCACGGGATCGGGCAAAATGATAAGCGGTTTGATGGTCATGGCTTCCCATAACGTATCTCTTGCGCGGAGGGAATAAAAAACACGAGGTTCAAACCGCCGCCGGCATGCGCCCCGCCCGACTCATTTCCGCCGCAGGAATGTTCTTGTTTTGATCTTCCGAATCATTGGAAATCTGCTAGATTTAATCATGAACATAGATTTCTCCGTTCTCCTCGATCCCGCGCTGCGGGCCGGCTCCCTCGATATCAGCTTCGGCGCGCTGCTCGCGGCTCTGGTTTTCGGCCTGGCCACGACCTGGCTGGTGACGGCAAACCGTGCCAAAAAAGCGGGCGCCGACGGTGAGATCTCCGATCTTCTGAAAACACAGTCCGAACTGCATGGCCGGATCGCGGCCATGGCGGAAACGCTCGGCACCCGCCAGACCGAGATGAGCCAGACGCTGAACCAGCGTCTCGACGGCATGTCGCAGCGCCTCGGCGAAACGCTGACGGAACAGACCCGGTCGACGCATGAGAATCTGAGCCGCCTGCAGGAGCGCCTCGCGGTCATCGACGCTGCGCAGGGCAATATCCGGGATCTGGCCAAGGACGTGGTCGGGCTGCAGGCCATCCTTTCCAACAAGCAGACGCGCGGCGCTTTCGGGCAGGCGCGCATGGAGACGCTGATCGCCGACGCCCTTCCCGCCGGCGCTTTCCAGCTTCAGCCGACGCTTTCGAACGGTTATCGCCCGGACTGCACCATCAAGATGCCGAACAATGCACCGCCGCTTGTGATCGACGCCAAGTTTCCGCTGGAGGCCTGGAACGCCATCAAAGCGGATGAGACGCCGGAAACCAGACGCGCCGCCGTGCAGCAGTTTCGCCGCGATATGGAAGTGCATATTCGCGACGTGGCCGAGAAATATCTCATTCGCGGCGAAACGCAGGATACGGCATTCATCTTCGTGCCATCCGAATCGATCTTCGCCGATATTCACCAGCATTTCGAATATCTGGTGCAGCGCGCCCACCGCGCCCGTGTCGTCATCGTGTCGCCGTCGCTCCTGATGCTGTCGGTGCAGGTCATCCAGTCCGTGCTCAAGGATCAGCGGATGCGCGAGCAGGCGCATCTCATTCAGGGGGAAGTGGCATTGCTTATGGACGATGTGCGGCGGCTGGACGACCGGACGCGCAAGCTGCAAGCGCATTTCGGGCTGGCGCAGAAGGACGTGGACATGATGCTGATCTCCTCCGACAAAGTGCTGGCGCGCGGCCAGAAGATCGAAGGTCTCGATTTTTCACCGACGGAAAAAGAGGCCCCGCATGGAGAAATCGAGCAGGCGCGTCGCTTTGCCGAAAACAGAGCCGGGGCGGCCAAATTACGGGTAGTTGACGACGAGTGATCGTCTCGGGCAAAGTCGCGGCCTTGCTCAAATTTCATATGGACCCAGCGCCCCATGATTACTGTTTTCGGCTCCATCAACATGGACCTCGTCGCGACTGCCAAACGCCTGCCCAAGCCCGGTGAAACCGTGACAGGGGAGACCTTCTCCACTGCCGCCGGCGGCAAGGGCGCCAATCAGGCGCTGGCTGCGCGGCGGGCAGGCGCCACGGTCAAGATGGCTGGCGCTGCGGGCGATGACACCTTTGCCGCGCCGGCGCTGACCCTGCTGCGCGACGCCGGCACCGATCTGTCCCTGGTCAAGACAGCGCCAGGCCCGACGGGAACGGCGGTGATCCTGATCGGCGAAGGCGGGGAGAACATGATCTCGGTCATTCCCGCCGCCAATGGCGAAGTCTCCGCATCCGACGCAGCAAAAGTCCTGGCGGAAATGTCGGCGGGCGATATTCTGATGCTGCAGTTCGAAATACCGGCGGCAGCCATCGAAGCGGCGCTGACGGCCGCCAAGGCGAAACGCATCACCACCGTCATCAACACAGCACCGCTGACCGCAGACGGTCCGCGACTTGCCGGCCTTGCCGATATCGTCATCGCCAACGAAACCGAGTTCGAGCTGCTGATCGGCAAGAACGGCCTCTCCGGTGCCGAGCGGGAAAGCGAACTCAAGGCCCTGCATGACAGAACCGGCCAGACATTGATCGTGACGCTTGGCGCAGACGGTGTGATCGCCATGCGCAACAGCAAGGTCTACAGGGCTTCGGGCCTCAAGATCGAGCCGGTCGATACTGTCGGTGCGGGCGATACCTTCTGCGGTTATCTCGCCGCCAGTCTCGATCAGGGAATGGATTTCGAAAAGGCGCTGAAACGAGCCGCCGTTGCAGGTTCGCTCGCCTGCACCCGTGCCGGCGCGCAGCCTTCAATTCCGCTGGCAGCGGAAGTGGATGCGGCGCTCTGAGAGATCAGCCGCTCAACGACGGATGAAGGTGAGATAGGCCGAGCTGCGGCCTTCTCTTTTCGCCTTGTTCTCGTAACGCGTGCCCGGCCAGTTGGCATAGGGCGTGCGCCAGTCATCAGCACTCGTCGCCGTCCATTCAAAACCGCCATGGCGGGCGCAATGCTGCAGCGTCCAGTTGACGTATGTATCGATATCTGAAGCGAAGCAGAACTTTCCGCCGGGTTTCAGCACACGATGGAAGCGGGCTAGGTTGACGTCTGAAACAAAACGACGCTTCCAGTGCTTCTTCTTCGGCCACGGGTCAGGATAGAGAAGATCGATATGATCGATCGATGCTTCCGGCAACCAGTCCAGCAATTGCGTCGCATCATCGTCGTAAAGGCGGATATTCATCAGCTCGCGTTCGCGTACGGTGGCGAGCAGCTTGGCCATGGAGTTGACGAAGGGCTCCACGCCGATGAAACCCGTCTCGGGGTTTTCAACCGCGCGGTGAGCGAGATGCTCACCGCCGCCAAAACCGATCTCCAGACGGATCGACCGCACATCCGCGGGGAAAAGAGCGGCGAGATTTTGCGGCGGGGCGCTTTCCAGATCGATTTTCAGCAAAGGCAACAGATTCTCGATTGTATCGACCTGCTGATTGCGCAGGGGCTTGCCCTTGCGTCTGCCAAAAAACGCTTCCGTCGCGCGCGAACGCCGTTCTTCCGTCATCTCATACTCTCAAGAACAAATAGACTTAACCCGCACAGCGCCACATGAGGCACTGTGCGGGTTACAAAAGTTGGTGACGGTATCTATCAATCGCCGTCAAATAACAAGCGCGATATCTGGTTGACGCATTTTCCGGACGTAAAACCGCTACGCAATTTTACTGGAAATGCTTCAAGCGCTCAAAGCTTCCTTGAGCGGCTTCACCAGGTCGAGCTTCTCCCAGGAGAAGGAGCCGTCACGGCCGGCCTTGCGGCCGAAATGGCCGTAGGAAGACGTCTTGGCGTAGATCGGCTTGTTGAGATCGAGATGACGGCGAATGCCCGACGGCGAAAGGTCCATGACCTTGCGGATCGCGGCCTCGACCTGATCTTCGCTAACCTTGCCCGTGCCATGCAGATCGACATAGATCGACAGCGGCTGGGCGATGCCGATCGCGTAGGAAATCTGGATCGTGCAGCGCTCGGCAAGACCGGCAGCCACGACGTTCTTGGCGAGATAACGGGCGGCATAGGCGGCGGAACGGTCGACCTTGGTCGTGTCCTTGCCGGAGAATGCACCGCCGCCATGGGGCGCAGCGCCGCCATAGGTATCGACAATGATCTTGCGACCCGTCAGGCCGGCATCACCATCGGGACCGCCGATGACGAACTTGCCGGTCGGATTGATGTACCACTGGCAATCGTCGGCGATCTTCAGGTCGCCCAGAGCTTCGCGGATATAAGGCTCGACAACGGCGCGAACCTTCTTCGAATCCCAGCTCGCATCGAGATGCTGCGTGGACAGGACGATGGATACGGCTTCCGCCGCCTTGCCGTCGACGTAACGAACCGTCACCTGACTCTTGGCATCGGGGCCGAGCTTTGCCGCTTCGCCTTCGCCGCTCTTGCGGGCGGTGGCGAGCAGCTGCAGGATACGGTGGGAATAATAGATCGGCGCCGGCATCAGATCCGGCGTTTCCTTGCAGGCGTAACCGAACATGATGCCTTGGTCGCCGGCGCCCTCGTCACCCTGCTTGTCGGAGGCGTTGTCCACGCCCTGCGCGATGTCAGCCGACTGCGGGTGCAGCAGAACGTCGATCTTGGCAGTCTTCCAGTGGAAGCCATCCTGCTCATAGCCGATGTCGCGGATGGCCTTGCGGGCGGCGGACTTGAACTTGGAAGGATTGATGACCGGGTGGCCGGCGGCGTCCATGACGACCTTGCCGTCCTTGTCCTTCTTCAGAAGCGTATCGGGAACGCGAACCTCACCGGCGATAACAACGCGGTTGGTCGTCGCAAGCGTTTCGCATGCGATGCGCACGGTCCAGGGGTCAACGCCCGTCTTGGCCGCTTCGCGATAGATAAGATCCACGATTTCATCGGAAATACGATCACAAACCTTGTCCGGATGACCTTCGGCCACGGACTCGCTGGTGAACAGGTAATTGGCACGCATGCGGGATTCCCCTCAAAGAACGGTCTTCGAGTTTGTTAGTCATTTCGGCCGCGAAAAACAAGGACACAACCACATAAATATATCTTTATGTGAGAATTCCTTTCCAACGGGCACAAAAAAACGGTCCTTGCGGACCGTTGAGTGCCCGGCATCGCGGGCCGGAAATTTCTCTGCGTCGCGCGGGCTGCGCTCTACTCGGCGTCTCCCTCGGCGGCAAGCGCCTTGACGAGATCGACGAGGCGGCGGCGAACCTTCGGGTCAGCGATTTTCACGAATGCCCGGTTCAGCTGCAAACCTTCAGCCGAGGACAGAAAGTCGACCACGTAATTGGAGCTCGACGCCTCCGCCATGCCGGGCGTGCCGCCAGCCTGATCGCCGGGTGCATCCTCGAAGAAAAAGGAGACAGGCACGTTGAGGATCGCGGAAATATTCTGGAGGCGACTGGCGCCGACGCGGTTCGTGCCTTTTTCATATTTCTGGATTTGCTGAAAGGTAATTCCGAGACTTTCACCTAGCTTTTCCTGGCTCATGCCGAGCATGGTTCTGCGAAGGCGAATTCGGCTTCCGACATGAATGTCGATGGGGTTAGGCTTTTTCTTATTCTCGGTCATCATGCGGTCCTGACACTCGGAAAGGGTTGATATCTCGCTTCATTACTATTCGAAGAAATGAGCCGGCATTTCGACAGCGTCTAAACTTGTTTTACGACTGACGTATTCACTATGCAATTATGGGGGTTCCTGGTCAATTCTGGCGCCGGGTGAAACTCCAGGCAGAAAATACCGCAACGATTATCAGGATAGAAAAAATCAACCAGAAATACGTCCGATGTGTGTCGTAAGTAAATGCGTCATTAGACCCACCACCCAAAGTGGCGTCAACAATTCCCACCCGACCATAGTCCAGCCCTGCAATAATGCGGCCATAGGGGTCTATGACGGCGGAAATTCCGGTATTGGCGCCGCGAATCACCGGCACACCCGTCTCGACAGCCCGAACTCTCGCCTGCAGAAAATGCTGATAAGGACCGGGCGTATCCCCGAACCAGCCGTCATTGGTCACGTTCAGGATGGCGGCCGAGCCGGCCAGCCCCGGCGTCATCTCACCCGGGAAAATGATCTCGTAACAGATCAGGGGATAGAAGGTCTTGCCCGAAGGAAGCGTGAGCGGCGTGCGCGACGAGGCGGCCGAGAAACCTCCCGGCAAGGCAATGACATTGTCGATGCCGAATTCCCGCAGGATGCCTTCGAAGGGAACATATTCTCCAAAGGGGGTGAGATGCACCTTGTCGGTCGCGCCGATGATCTCACCCTGGCTGTCGATCGCATAGACCGAATTGTAATAGCGCGGCGGCCGGCCGGCCCCCTGATCTTCCATTCTGACGGCGCCGGTGAACAGCACCTGACCATCCTCCAGCGTTCTGGCGATTTCAGCCAGGGCATCCGGGTTCTGCGTCAGGATGAAGGGCACAGAGGTTTCCGGCCAGACGACGATATCGGGACGCTTTTTCCCTTCACCCGGCGGCAAGGCCGTCAATCGCAGGTGTTCGCCGAAAATCTCCGCCCGGTCTGCATTCAACATCTTGCGGGACTGATCGATGGACGGCTGCACGATCCGGACAGTCAGGGCGTCCGTGGGCGTCTCCGCGGGTGTCTGCAGGCGGTAAAAGCCATAACCGAAATGACCGGCCAGCAGCAGACCCGCCAAAGCGAGGCCCGGCCACATGCCTTTTTTCGTGCCGATCAGGGCGGGGGAAGCGAAGATGAAAACCGCCAGCGTCGTGACACTGAAAAGACCAAGCAGATGCGCCGACTGCATCATGATCGGGATGGGCATGATGCCGTAGCCGATGGCGTTCCAGGGAAAGCCGGTTGCAAGGAAACTACGCAGCCATTCCGAAAAACCGAAAGCGGCGGCCAGCGCTGCGATGCGGCCCAGGCCATCCGACCAGAGGAGATTGGCGGCGGCAACCGCAAAACCGTAAAACAGCGCGAGAAATGCCGGCAGACCGAGGATTGCAAGCGGCAGCGCCCAGGCGAACTCGTCGGCTTCCAGCAGAAGGGCATTGCCCAGCCACCACAGGCCCGCCACGAAATAACCAAGCCCGAAACACCAGCCGATGCCAAAAGCAGGCAATATCCGGCTGAAGAGGCTGCCGCCCGGCTTGCCGGTGCAACCGTCCACGAGCCAGACAAGCAAAGTGAAAGAGATAAAAAGCGCTGCAAAAAAACCGAATGGAGGCAGCGCGAGCGCCCCGACCGCACCTGCAGCAATCGCCATCACTGCGCGGCTCATGCCGCCGGCCAGCATTATCCTGCCTGCAAGACGCTCCATGCCATCTCCGTTCATGCGCATCCGGAAAAGCCCGCCGCCGGCGAGGCCGGCCAGGGAATTTCCCCTCAGACCCGACGTAAAGGAAAAAAGATTCGCAGTCCACATCATGCGTGGCGGACGGAACGCCGCATGCTCTTCTCGCCTCCCGAAAAGGGCGGCTAAGCTTGCGGATTGGCAGATCGAAAGCAGAAGCCGACGGGGCAAGCCCCGTCGATCCTCCTCAGTCAACGTTCTGCTGATGGGTGATAAGGCGAGTTTGCGGCGCGGGCAGTGCAATCACTTCATTGTCACCGGCATCGCCAGGCGCGCGGTCATCCTGCCCTTCCGAGCCATGGTCGCGGACGATACGCACGCCCTTGATACGCCGGCTATCGGCATCGAGGATCTGGAACTCGAAACCGGGAACGGCGCGAACCACCTCGCCCTTGGCCGGGATGCGGCCGAGCGCGAAGAAGATGAGGCCACCCAGCGTGTCGATTTCTTCGAGATGTTCGCGCACATCGAATTCCGGCCCGATCACCTCGGCGAGTTCGACGAGTTCCGCACGGGCATCCGCCACAAGCACATCGGCGGAAAGACGGGAGAACATCGCCTCGTCCTTGTCGTGCTCATCATCGATATCACCCACGACCATTTCGACGATATCCTCATGGCTGACGAGACCGTCCGTGCCGCCATATTCGTCGATAACAAGCGCAAGCTGTGTTCTCTGCGCCTGCATGGTCTTCAGGAGGTCGGAGGCCAGCATGGATGGCGGCGCGAAAAGGATCTTGCGCACCAGTCCGGCATCGGCAACCGTCTGTTCGAGATCGACCCGTGCCAGGTCGAAATTCGGCCGCGGTGAGCGCGGCGCCCTTGCTTCGCCATAAGCGACGCTTCGTGACCCGGCCCGACGCTTGTTGCGGGCCTGCTTGGCGACATAGGCCAGGAGATCGCGGATATGGATCATGCCCTTAGGGTTATCCAGCGTCTCGTCATAAACCGGCATGCGGGAACGCCCGGTTTCCTCAAAGAGGATCAGCGCGTCACCGAGCGTCATGTTCTGATCGAGACCATCGATATCCACCCGCGGGATCATGATATCTTCGACCCTGATCTCGCGGAAACGGAGGATATTGTTCAGCATCGCCCGTTCCTCGGGCGAAAAGGCCGCACCGATTTCGGTGTCGCCCATCAGCGCGTCGGTCAGATCCTCGCGCAGGCGCTCGCCCTGGGATGGTTTCAGCAACCGTGCGATGCGTGACCAGATGGTCGATTTCGGCTTGGCGTTGTAGTCCTGACGTAAGTGACTACTGCCCTCCTCCGAAGAGGACTGCTCGCCGTTTTCTCTGCCCTCATTGGCAGGTCGTGCAGAATGTTCGTTCATGGCTCCAGACAATATTTAAAGCGGTTCCTGACCCGCGTAGGGATCAGATAGGCCAAGCACCGCCAAAATGCGAGTCTCAAGCGACTCCATTTCTTCCGCTTCTTCCTCGTCCATGTGGTCATAACCGAACAAATGGAGGAACCCGTGGACGAGAAGATGAGTCAGATGATCCTCGAAACTCTTCTCAAGTTCAAGGGCCTCGCGTTCAACCGTCTCTCGCGCGATGACGATATCGCCGAGCATCGGGCCCGGCATGCCGCCCGGTTCCAGCGGAAAAGCGGGGAAAGACAAGACATTGGTTGCCTTGTCCTTGTCGCGCCACTCAGCGTTGATTTCGCGAATATTTTCATCGTCAGTGAAGACCAACGACAGTTCCACCGGCATTTTCGGGAAGGGTTGCTCCTCTTCCCGTTTCAGAAAATCGACCGCCGCATCCAGTACCTTGGTGGCAAAGACAAGCAGGTCCTCTTCCGAGGACCAGCCTTCGGCCTCGACGCTGATTTGAATATCCAGAGCTGTCATTAGTTTGCGTCAGTCGCCCTTCACGAGGCTTTCATCCGGCACGGCCGTGTGGGATTCGTAAGCCCGGACGATGCGCGCCACCATCGGATGACGGACGACATCGACATCCTTGAAACGCACGACGGACACGCCTTCGACATCGGTGAGGATCTGCAGGGCCTCAACAAGACCGGATTTCACCCCGCGCGGCAAATCCACCTGGCTCGGGTCGCCGGTCACGATCATGCGGCCGTTCTCGCCGAGACGGGTCAGGAACATCTTCATCTGCATCGTCGTGGTGTTCTGGGCTTCGTCCAGAATGACGGCGGCATTGGCGAGCGTGCGTCCACGCATGAAGGCCAGCGGCGCAATTTCGATGACGCCCGCCTGAATGGCGCGCTCCACCTTGTCACCCGGCATCATGTCATAAAGCGCGTCATAAAGCGGACGCAGATAAGGATCGACCTTTTCCTTCATGTCGCCGGGCAGGAAGCCGAGACGCTCGCCCGCTTCGACAGCGGGGCGCGACAGGATGATGCGGTCGACGGCGCCACGCTCCAGAAGCTGCGCGGCATGCGCCACGGCCAGATAGGTCTTGCCGGTACCGGCGGGGCCGACACCGAAAACCAGTTCGGACTGTTCCAGCGCCCGCATGTAGACATCCTGCGTCGGTGTGCGGGCAGCGATGGTCTTCTTGCGGGTGGAAATCTGCGCCATGGAAATCTTCGCCTTGCGTTCCATCGTCGGCAAGGTCAACTGGTCGTCTGCGGCCATGGCCATGCGGATCGCACCTTCGACATCGGAAACCTCGGCGGTTCCGCCCTTGAGCAGCCGTTCATAAAGGAAATCCAGCGCCCGGCGAGCCTGATTGGTGGCAACGACATCGCCGGTGATGGCGACGGAATTGCCGCGCGGGCGAGCGTCGATGTTGAGGCGCTGTTCCAGAAGCTTCAGGTTCTGATCGAACTGACCGAATAGCTCTCCCGCTATCCTGTTATTCTCGAACGTGAGGACGAAGTGATTGGCGTCGGTCGCGGCTTGGCGTGGCTGGCGCGATGAATTTGATACCAATTCGTGTGCGTTCAAGCGGTCAGGCTCCTGTCCCAATCAGTGTCGGCTCCCCACTCTAACTCCCTGCCACCTCGGCAAACAAGCTGTTTGGACCCGTTGCGGTGATTCGTACATTAACAATGTCACCGATTTTCAACGTCTTTGCATCAAGATTCACGGATTGCAGCCATGGAGAGCGACCTATCAACTGCTCAGGCATACGGCCGGGCTTTTCCAGCAGCACATCCATGGTTTTTCCGACCAGCGATTCCGCAAATTCCTTCTGCTGCCGCAGCAACAGGGCCTGCAATCTTTCCAATCGCTCGGCCTTCACCTCTTCCTCGACCTGATCGGTGAGATCGGCGCCCGGCGTGCCGGGGCGGGTGGAATATTTGAACGAGAAGGCCTGCGCGTATTTCACCTGCTCGACAATCGCCATCGTATCTTCGAAATCGCGGTCGGTCTCACCGGGAAAACCGACAATAAAGTCCCCGGACATGGCAATATCAGGGCGGGCGCTCCGGATTTTTTCGATAAGCTGGATATATTCCTCACCCGTGTGACGACGGTTCATCGCTTTCAGAATGCGGTCCGAGCCTGATTGCACCGGCAGATGCAGATAGGGCATCAGGATACGCAGATCGCGATGGGCGCCGATCAGGCGCTCGTCCATGTCGCGCGGGTGGCTGGTGGTGTAGCGAAGCCGTGCAAGGCCCGGAATTTCCGCCAGCCGGTAGAGCAGTTCGGCCAGACCCCATTTTTCGCCCTTCGGGCCTTCGCTCTGCCAGGCATTGACGTTCTGGCCGAGCAGCGTGATCTCGCGCACTCCGGCATCGACGAGCTTCATCGCCTCATCGACGATCTGGCGCACGGGACGGGAGACTTCCGAACCGCGCGTATAGGGCACGACACAGAAGGTACAGAACTTGTCGCAGCCTTCCTGTACCGTCAAAAACGCGGTGACGCCGCGCGTGCGCAGCGTCGCCTTTTCGGCCACCGGCAAATGCTCGAACTTGTCCTCGACCGCATATTCCGTCTCGATGACGCGCTCGCCGCCGCGCACCCGCTTCAGGGCATCGGGCAGGCGATGATAGGTCTGCGGGCCGATGACGACATCGACGGCGGGCGCTCGGCGCAGGATTTCCTCGCCTTCCGCCTGCGCCACGCAGCCGGCAACGCCGATCATGAATTCGCGGCCCTGCTCTTCGCGCGATTTTTTCATATCGCGCAGGCGGCCGAGCGCCGAATAGACCTTTTCAGCCGCCTTTTCGCGGATATGACAGGTATTCAGCAGAACCAGATCCGCCTCGCCCATATCCTCGGTCTGAACATAACCATCCTTCGCCAGCGCATCGCTCATGCGGACGGAATCGTAGACATTCATCTGACAGCCATAGGTCTTGATGAAGACCTTTCTGCTGTTCGAACCCTCGCGGGCGATCATGGGTGGGGCGTCGAGGCCAAGCGTTTCCTGGGTCATGGCGGCTATCTAGTGTTTTTCACGGCCAGATTAAACAGAAAAATGCCGGAAAAGCTACGATCTCACGAATTCCGCCAGCCGCCGCGCAGGCTGAAGGCCAGCATGGAACGGATGGAAGCGGCGATATCGGTCGCCAGTCGCTTGCGATTATCCGTGCTGTGGAACGGAACGCTGTCACCGAATGTCACATCGACATCGATGGCGCCGGCCCTGATGATGCCGAGCAGATGCGGCACGAGCGTGATGCTGCCCGGCCAGGCGGCAATCACGCGGTGGTAACGCCCCATGGCCATGCCCTGCACCCGCGTATAGGCGATGGCGACCGGCTGCACGTAAACCAGCTTGCCCGGCACCTGCTCCGCGGCGGTGGAAGCGGCGCCGAACAGCGAGGATTTGACGGCCAGCATCCGGTTGCCGTCCGATGTGGTGCCTTCGGGAAACAGCACGACGATCTCGCCATCGGCCATGCGGCTGGCGATCTCGCTCACCTGCGCGCCGGTGCTGCGTTTCTGCTCACGCTGAACGAAGATGCTTTTCTGCAGACGGGCGAGCCAGCCGAAAACAGGCCAGTCCCGAACCTCGGTCTTGGCGATGAACACCACGTCGGCAATGCTGCCGAGAACGAGGATATCCTTCCACGAGGCGTGATTGACCGCCAGCATCAGCGGTTTTGCCCGCTCCACCTCGCCGTGAACATGCACGCGGATGCCGAGAACATGGCAGGCGATACGGTGCCAGAGGCGCGGAATGCGGCGGCGAAGCCGCCAGTCGAAGGCGAGGCCGAGAAGTTGCAGCGGCAGCAATATGAGCGTGACGATCAGAAGAACGATCGCGATATAGGCTGTCCGGAGCCACATCATGAGAAAAACGCCCGCCTGTTCACCGGCGTCTCAGCGTTCGTCGGGTTTCAACGGCACGCCATAAAGTTCCAACCGATGATCCACGAGCCTGAAGCCGTGCTCGCGGGCTATCTTCTCCTGAAGAGCCTCGATTTCCGCCGAGTGGAACTCGATAACCACGCCGTTCTTCAGATCGATCAGGTGATCGTGATGTTCCTCGGGCACGGTCTCGTAACGCGAGCGGCCGTCGCGAAAATCGTGACGCTCGATGATGCCCGCATCCTCGAACAGCTTCACCGTTCTGTAGACGGTGGAAATCGAGATGCGCGGATCCACGGCGGAGGATCGGCGGTAAAGCTCCTCGACATCGGGATGGTCGGCGGACTCCTGCAGGACACGGGCGATGACACGGCGTTGGTCGGTCATCCGCATGCCGCGCTCGGCACAAAGCTCCTCCAGCGTTTTCGAAAGGTCTATCACGTCTTCTGGCCTTTTGAGTATTCCGGTTGAATTTTACGGCTTTCGCCGAAAAAATGCCTGTCGCAGGGAACTAGCGAAGATCGCGGCGCATGACAAGCGCCGTCGACTTGGTTCCATCCTTGGCGGTGTAATAGGCCTTGCGCTCGGCGACGGTTTTGAAGCCGAGCTTTTTATAAAGCCCCAACGCGGAGGCGTTGTTATTGTCCACCTCGAGGAACATGGTTTCGGCGCCGCGCATCATCGCCTCACGGATGGCCGATTGCATCAGACGCCAGCCAAGACCGGCGCGCGCGAATTTGTCGGCGACGGCAACGGTAAGGATTTCCGCCTCGCCCGCCACCTCCCGCGCAAGCACGAAACCACCGAGCGGTTTACTGAAAAATGCGTTTGTCTGGCGTGCGACGGCGCCGAAAACCGCGCCTTGCGTCAACAGTCCGGAAAACTCCCCGTCGTTCCAGGGGCGGGGAAAGCGCAGCGCGTGCAGTTCCGCCACCGCGGCGCAATCCTCATGCTGCATCGGCACGATCTCGAAATAGGGCTTCCAGCTCAGATATTCGTCAAACATAACAGGGAATCATCCGCATGCATCAAGGGATGCCACCTATCAGGCAACGCCCTGGCGTGCCAGCGCAAAACCTGTCTGCGGTCGGGCATCCGGCCCACGCAGATAAAGCGGCGCGGGTTTCGGCTGGCCTGAAGGCTTGCGCGCCGCGGCGCGCGCAACAGAGGCAATCGGGAAATGATCCGGCCCGGAACCCGTCTCTGCCCCCGCAAAAAGAGGTGCTGCGGAGCCGATGATGACGCCATCGAAACCGGAGAGAGCCGTTCTGGCGTCTTCAAGAGACAGGAGTGCGGCCTCGCCGAGCGGCGACCCGTCCGCTGCAAATGTCTGGAGATAGGCTTCGTCGCGTTTCGCATCCAGCCCGACGGCCACAGGCCCGCCGGGATTTTCAAGCAGATGATGGAGGGCGATTGTCTCGAGCGTGGTCACACCCGCCGCTTCTATGCCGAGCGACAGGGCAAAACCGCGCGCTGCAGCGACGCCGACCCGGATGCCGGTAAAGGAACCCGGCCCGATGGTCACGGCGATGCGTTCCACCTTCTGCAGCGGCAATTGCGCCTGCTGCAGGGCAGCGTCGATCACGGCCATCAGCCGTTCGGCATGGCCCTTTCCGATCGTTTCACACACCTCTCCCAGCACCCTGTCGGCGGTGCTGTCATAGATGCAGGCGGAACAATCCACACCTGAGGTGTCGAGTGAAAGAACAATCATGACCTGGCTTTACAGCATCATACCGCTTCGACTTCACGCACTTCCGGCACGAAATGGCGAAGCAGGTTCTGAACGCCATGCTTCAGCGTGGCGGTGGAGGACGGGCAACCCGAGCAGGCGCCCTTCATGTTCAGGAACACGGTGCCGTCGCGGAAACCACGGAAGGTGATGTCGCCGCCATCCTGCGCCACGGCGGGGCGGACGCGGGTATCCAGCAATTCCTTGATGGTGGCGACGATGGTTTCGTCACCCTCTTCGAAGAACTCGCCTTCCTCGTCCGACACTTCGGCCGCGATAGCCGTACCCATGATCGGGCGGCCGGACATGAAATGTTCCATGATCGCGCCGAGAATGGCGGGCTTCAAGTGCTGCCATTCCGCGCCGTCCTTGGTGACGGTGATGAAATCGAAACCGAAATAAACGCCGGTCACACCCGGAATGGTGAAGAGGCGCTCCGCCAGCGGCGAAGCCTGCGCCTGCGACGGGTTGAGAAACTCAGCCGTACCGCTTTCCAGCACCACCTTGCCTGGCAGGAATTTCAGCGTCGTGGGGTTCGGCGTGGCTTCCGTCTGAATGAACATCGTCTGTCTCCTTCGAGGTCGCCGTTCACGCCCCGTAATTTAAAGCGCGTCGCCTTCACGACCACGCGCTTTAAATTTTTTGCTACGCATGTCTTTATCCCAAAACCGGTTCCCACTTTTGGGAGACATGCTTTAGAATTCTTCCAAAAAATACGCCCGGCGAAGCCGCACTTCAAGCCCTGACATGATAATTACATTCAAGAAATCGTCAGCCCCTAAATCTTATCCGGGACCCGGATCAGCAAAGCGCGTCGATTTCCTCGTCCGACAGCGTATCCGGCAACACGGTGACGGGAATGGGAAAGGCTGCGCCGCGTCCGGCGATGGAGGAAACGAGCGGTCCCGGCCCTTCCTTCGTCGAGCCGGCAGCCAGCACGAGAATGGCGATATCGCGGTCTTCCTCGATCAGCCCGTGGATCTGCTCGGTGGCGCTGCCCTCGCGAATGACCGCTTCCGGTTCGATACCGATGGTCTCGCGCACCTTCTGGGCGATCTTGGCAAGCGTGGCTTCCGCCTCCTCACGCGCCTCGGCCCGCATGATCTGCTCGACACCCAGCCATTGCTGGAAATCGCCTTCCGGGATCATGTAAAGCAGGACCAGTCCGCCATTGGAGTTCTTGGCGCGGCGGCCGGCATAATGCACGGCCCTTTCGCATTCCGGTGTGTCATCGATAACAGCGAGAAACTTGCGGCGATGCCCTTCCAGACGCGATAGCCGTTTTGAAACCATTCTGCACTCCCTAGTCCGCCGTGATCCGAAAAACCGCCCGACGGTTCGGGCGGAGATTATATCAAATCACGGCAGGCGCAAACCGCCTGCCGTCGTTCGCAGGCGCGTGTGCTCAGCGCAGGAAGCCGATGATATCGCGCACCTCGTTCATCGTCTTCTCAGCGATCGCGCGAGCCCGCTCGCCGCCCTGGCTGAGAATGGCGTCGATATGGGTCGGGTCATCGAGAAGGCGGCGCATCTCGTTGTTGACGGGGGCCAGAACATTTACGGCAAGCTCGACCAGAGCCGGCTTGAAGGCCGAGAACTGCTGTCCACCGAATTCGGAAAGAACATCCGCCTTGGTCCTGTCGGAAAGGGCAGCATAGATGCCGACGAGGTTTTCGGCCTCGGGGCGACCCTTCAGGCCTTCCACTTCGCTCGGCAGCGCGTCCGGGTCTGTCTTTGCCTTCTTGATCTTCTTCGAGATCGCGTCGACATCATCCATCAGGTTGATGCGCGACAGATCGGAAGGGTCGGACTTCGACATCTTTTTGGTGCCGTCCTTCAACGACATCACGCGCGGCGCCGGACCGCCGATCAGCGGCTCCACCATCGGGAAATAGGCGTGCACCGGCTCGTCGCCGACTGTGATATCGAGGCCGAGCCCGGCCTTGCGGATATGGTCGCTGAAATCGATATTGAATTTCTGGGCGATGTCACGGGCAAGTTCCAGATGCTGCTTCTGGTCGTCACCGACCGGAACATGCGTGGCGCGATAGACCAGAATGTCGGCGGCCATCAGGCTCGGATAGGCCAGCAGGCCGAGCGAGACCTGCTCGGCGTTCTTGCCGGACTTGTCCTTGAACTGCGTCATGCGCTCCATCCAGCCGATGCGCGCCACGCAGTTGAACACCCATGCGAGTTCCGCATGCTGCGGCACGGCCGACTGGTTGAAAACGATATGTTTTACGGGGTCGATACCGGCGGCGATGAAGGCGGCCGCAATCGAGCGGGTCTGCGCCTTCAGGTCCGTATGAACGAGCTGGGCGGTGATGGCGTGCATGTCGACGACGCAATAGATGCAGTCGTTATCTTCCTGCAACGCCACGAATTTGCGGATGGCGCCGAGATAATTACCGAGATGCAGATTGCCGGTCGGCTGGACGCCCGAGAAAACCAGCGGCTTGAATGCGTTCATTGTCGTCCTCGAAAAGGCTTGTGGAGGGCCCCGCCCCATGGTTGGAATTGCACGCGCGCTTATGCACCCGCAGCCCCCAGCAATCAAGCGGTTTCAGGGCATGTCAGCCGCGCGGTTCCAGAAGATCCCAGCGATTTCCGTAAGGGTCGGCAAAGACCGCAACGGAGCCGTAAACCTCGTGGCGCGGTTCTTCCAGAAAGCGCACACCACGGGCCAACATCGTCTCATAATCGCGTTGGAAATTGTCAGTATGCAGGAAAAACCCGACACGGCCGCCCGTCTGGTTGCCGATGGCAAGCCTCTGCGATTCACCATCCGCCTGGGCAAGCAGCAGGGCACCGCCATCGCTGCCTTCAGGTTTCACCACCAGCCATCGCTTGCCATCGCCAAGCGGCTGATCGGACAGGCACTCGAACCCGAGAACATTGCAATAAAACGCTTTTGCCCGATCGTAGTTATCCACGACAAGCGTAACAAGCGCGATGCGGCGGTTTTCGGCAAAGGACATCAGCCCGCCTCCGTTTCGACGTTCTTTTTGCCGCGCTTGCGGATGGCTCGTTTGACCATGCCGATATCGGCACCGCCGGAAACGAAAGCGAGCACGAAATAAACCAGCATGGCTGCGAAAACGAGAGCCATGATGGTGCCCGCACGCACGAAAATGGACGAGGCGGAAGACAGTTCGAAACTCAGCCAGGTCAGCGCATAGTGCACGAAACCTGCCATCAACGCCGCAGCCAGCAGCAAACGCGGAATGCGGGTGAGCAGCGGAATATCCACCTGCCAGTGACCGCGCCACAAAAGCATGCCGAACAGCAGGGCAGCATTGACCCAGCCGGCGGTGATTTCGGCAATGGCGATGCCCGGGCCTCCAAGACGCGGAAACAGTGTCAGCGCCAGCGAAACGTTCACCACCACGGAAATCGCCGCGAAGATCATTGGCGTACGCGTATCCTCGCGGGCGAAGAAGCCCGGAATGAAGGCCTTGATCAGCACGAAAGCCGGCAGACCAAGACCATAGATACCGAGGATTTGCGCGACGGTGACGGTGGCCGAGGGCGAAAAGTTGCCGCGTTCATAAAGAAAACGAACGATAGGCTCCGCCATGACGAGAAGTGCTGCGGCAGCCGGCAATGTCAGGAACAGCACGAACTCAACCGAGCGGTTCTGCAGGCTCCCGGCCTCGACCATATGCCCGCCGCGCAACGCCCGCGCCAGTTCCGGCAGAAGCACGGTGGCCACCGCGATGCCGACTACGCCGAGCGGCAGCTGGTAAATTCGGTCCGCATAGGCAAGCGACGAGATCACGCCCTCGCCGGCGGAAGCGATATTGGTGTTGATCAGCAGATTGATCTGGGTGATGCCGCCGGTGATGGCTGCCGGCAGGGCAAGAACCAGAAGGCGCTGCACATTCTTCGTCAGCCGCGGCCTGCGGAAACCGATGCGCATGCCGGCATTGCGCACGGCGATCCAGACGATGGCAAGCTGCACCAGGCCCGCCGCCATCACGCCCCAGGAGAGCGCATAACCCACCTGCAGGGGATCGTAATTTTTCCACCAGGCAAGCGCGAGCACGCCGATGAGGATGATGTTGAGGAAAACGGGAGCAATTGCCGCTGCGAAATAACGATGCAGCGAGTTCAGCATGCCGCCCATCATTGCCGCCAGAGACATGCAGGCGAGATAGGGGAACATGATGGTGGCGAGATGGACGGTGTTGTCGAATTTCACCGGGTCTTCCAGAAAGCCCGGCGCGATCACCGTGCGCACGATGAAGGGCATCGACAGTTCCATCAGGATCGTCAAGGCCAGAAGCACGGTGAACAGAACGCCGAAGACTTCCTCGGAAAAGCGTCTCGCGCCCTCCATGCCGTTCGCCTCGATTTCCTTGGCGAAAAGCGGCACGAAGGCCGAGTTGAACGCGCCTTCGGCAAAAAGCCGCCGGAAGGTATTGGGGAAACGGAAAGCAGCATTGAAGGCATCCGCCACAGGGCCGGTGCCGACGGCGGCGGCCATCAGGGTCTCGCGGACAAAGCCGAAGATGCGGCTGCCGAGCGTGGCGGTGCCGACGGTGGCGAACTTGCCGATCAGACTCATGGTCGCTTCAAGCCTTTGCCGTGCGCGCGGCCGGCAGGGCCGCCACGTCTGGATGGGCGATGATGCCGTTCGGCATGCGGTCGCGCAATTCGTCTTCCTGCTCGCTCATCACCGCCTTCAGGCGCGTGGCGATGCTGGCCTGCCGGTTGTCATTCGTCACCTTCTGGCCGAAGAGATCAGTCACATAGAAGGTATCGATGACCTTTTCGCCGAAGGTGGTGATGCGGGCGGAATGAATATCGAGCGACAGGTCGGCGATCACAGCCGTCATGTCAGCCAGAAGTCCGGGCCTATCGAGGCATTCGACTTCGATAACCGTGAACTTGTTCGACAAGCCATTCGAGATGGTGACGGAAGGCGGAATGGTGAAGGCGCTCTTCTTCTTGCGGCTCTTGGTGCGGGTGGCGATCATTTCCGGCAGGCGCTGCTTGCCGGAGAGAACCTCTTCGATGAGCTTGCCGACATTGTTGCCGCGCCGCATCTCGTCCTCATCGATCGGAAATTCGCGGTTGATGAGGATCGTATCCAGCGCCCGCCCATCGGATGTGGTGAAAATCTGCGCATCGGCGATATTGGCGCCGGCCGCCGCACAGGCGCCGGTGATGATCGACAGCAGGCGCGGATGGTCCGGCGCCAGCACGGTAATTTCCGTAATGGCATGGAAGGAATGGGTGCGCACCATTGTTGACAGCGCCTTTTCCTGCTTGTCGGCCTCACGGATGAAGCGGGTGTGGCGCACCTGGTCTTCGAGCGCCACCGTCAGCAGATAGGGCTCGTAATGCAGCTTGGTATATTTGCGCCGCGCCTTCTGGCCCCAGTCTTCGAGGGCGTCGTAGAGCGCCTGCCGGGCGATCTGCGCGCGCTCCTTGCGGGAGACTTCCGAGAAGCCGCCCGACAGCAGCAGTTCGGTCTCGTAATAAAGCGAGCGCAGCAGCTGTCCCTTCCAGCCGTTCCAGACACCCGGACCAACCGCGCGGATATCGCAGACCGTCAGGATCAGCAGCATCTTCAGCCGCTCCATGGACTGCACCTTGTCGGCGAAATCGGTGATGGTCTTGCGGTCGTGCAGGTCGCGCGTCTGGGCGACCATGGACATCAGCAGATGCTGCTCGATCAGCCAGACCACCGTTTCGGTCTGCTTGCCGGTCAGCCGGAAACGCTGGCAGAGCTTGCGGGCGACGCGCGCGCCGGCAATCGAGTGGTCCTCCTGCCGGCCCTTGGCGACATCGTGCAGCAGCACGGCGACATAAAGCGCCTCGCGTTCCTCGACGCTCGGCATCAGCTGGTTGGCGAGCGGATGGGCGTCGACAGCCGTTCCCTTGTCCACTTCCGAGAGCACGCCGACGGAGCGGATCAGATGCTCATCCACCGTGTAATGATGATACATATTGAACTGCATCATCGCGACGATCTTGCCGAATTCGGGGATGAACTTGCCGAGTACGCCTGCTTCGTTCATGCGGCGCAGGGTCAGCGCCGGGTCGCGCCGCGAGGTGAGGATCGACAGGAAAAGCCGGTTCGCTTCCTCGTTTTCCCGAAGCTCGTCATTGATGAGCGACAGTGAGCGCGTGACGACACGCAACGCATCCGGATGCAGTTCGAGATTATTGATATCGGCGATGTGGAAAAGCCGGATCAGGTTTACCGGGTCGTTCTTGAAGACGTCAGCTTTGGCGAGCGCGATGCGTCCCCGATCCTCGACGAACTCCACCGATCCCGGAATCTTGCGGACACGATGGGCGAAGCGGCTCAGCACACCGGAAAGGCCCGGCACATCCTTCGCCTGCCGGTCTTCCAGTGCGGCACAGACGATGCGGGTCAGGTCACCCACATCCTTGGCCACGAGAAAATAATGCTTCATGAAGCGCTCGACAGCGGAAAGGCCAGGGCGCGGCTGGTAGTTCAGCGCATCAGCGATCTCGCGCTGAATATCGAAGGAAAGACGCTCTTCCGCCTTGCCGGTGATGAAATGCATCTGGCAGCGGACGGCCCAGAGAAAATCGTCGGCTTTCTCGAAAAGCTTCAGTTCGGATTTCGACAGAACCCCAAGCTTCACCAGATCGGCCGTATCGCGGACGTGGTAATAATATTTGGCGATCCAGAACAGCGTGTGCAGGTCGCGCAACCCGCCCTTGCCTTCCTTGACGTTCGGCTCCACCAGATAACGCGTATCGCCCGCCTTACGGTGGCGCTGGTCGCGCTCGGCGAGCTTTGCGGCAATGAATTCCGGGCCGGTGCCGGTGACGACTTCCGACTCGAAGCGTTTTTCAAGATCGTCAGTCAGGGATTTTTTACCGCAGATCGCCCGCACCTCCAGAATGGCGGTGCGGATCGTCATGTCGGATTTGGACAGGCGGATGCATTCATCCACCGTGCGGGTGGCGTGGCCGACCTTGAAACCGAGGTCCCAGAGGAGATAGAGCACGAACTCCACGGCCTTGTGCATGTCAGGCGTATTCTTGGCCGGCAGCAGGAACAGGAGATCGATATCCGATCCCGGCGCCAGCGTGCCGCGGCCGTAACCGCCGACCGCCGCGACCGCTATCTGCGGTGCATCTTTCGGGTAGACATACTGGCAGGCGAGATCATAAAGGGTTTCGATCAGCCGGTCCTGAAGCCAGGAGATACGCCGGGCGCAATCGATGCCGCTGCCATCGGCTTTCAGCAGTTCCCTGGCCTTTTCCCGGCCTTCCGTGCTGGCCTTGCGGAAGATCGGCAGCAGGTCGGACCTGATATCGGCGATACGCTTGCCATCTTCCTTGAAGAGGATGTCGCATTCGCGCTTCAGCGCCGATACATCGAGAATGTCGGAAAAATCCAGGTCCTTGATGGCCATCTATGCCGGTATCCATGTCCTGTGGGATAATCCCACCGCTTGCAATGGGAGTGTCCTATAGCGAGTTTTAAAGGCGATGGACAGGCAATCTATCCCTTACGCCTTGCCAAGTTCTTTCTTCAACGCATAGAGCGCGTCCAATGCCTCTCGCGGCGTCATTTCGTCGGGGTTGAAGCCTTTCAGAGCTTCTTCCAGCTTCGATGGCCCGGCCTTGCGGATTTCCTCGCGGCGAACCGCGATCTGGAACAGCGGCAGATCGTCGATCAGCTGGCTGGCCGGGTTCTTGCGGTCGGCATCTTCAAGCTTCGTCAGCACCTCGCGGGCGCGCTCCACCACCGATGCGGGCAAGCCCGCAAGCCGGGCCACCTGAATGCCATAGGAACGATCCGCAGCACCCGGTCCGACCTCATGCAGGAAGATGACATCGCCTTCCCACTCCTTCACCCGCATCGTGGCATTGGAAAGGCGGCCGAGTTTTTCCGACAGCACGGTCAGTTCGTGGAAATGGGTGGCGAAAAGGCCGCGGCAACGATTGACCTCGTGCAGATGCTCCACCGCCGCCCAGGCGATGGAAAGACCGTCGAAGGTTGCCGTGCCGCGACCGATCTCGTCCAGAATGACCAGCGAGCGGTCCGTCGCCTGGTTGAGAATGGCAGCGGTTTCCACCATTTCCACCATGAAGGTCGAGCGGCCGCGCGCCAGATCGTCCGATGCGCCGACACGGGAAAACAGCCGGTCGACGACGCCGATATGGGCGGCGTCCGCCGGAACGAAGGAGCCGATCTGCGCGAGAATGGCGATAAGCGCATTCTGGCGCAGGAAGGTCGATTTACCGCCCATATTCGGGCCCGTGAGCAGCCATATCGCGCCGTTCTTGCCACCATCAACGGCAGAGAGATCGCAATTATTGGCGATGAAGGGTCCGGCCGACTGCCGCCGCAACGCCTGCTCCACCACCGGATGCCGCCCGCCCTTGATCACAAAGGTCATGGAAGCATCGACGATCGGTCGGCAATAGGCCTGTTCGGTGGCGAGACAGGCAAGGCTCGAGGCGACATCGATCACCGCAAGCGCCAGTGCGCCGGCCTTGATCGCCTCCGCCTGCTGCACCACGGCCTTGACCATGCGCTCGAAGGCATCCAGTTCCATGGTCAAAGCCTGCGCGGCGGCATTGGCAATGCGGCTTTCGAGATCGGCAAGCTCGGTGGTGGTGAAGCGCATGGCGCCTGCCATGGTCTGGCGGTGGATGAAACGCGCCTTGGCCTCGTCCGTCGCCATCATCACATCGGCATTGCCTGCCGTCACCTCGATGAAATAGCCAAGCACATTGTTGTGCTTGATCTTGAGCGACTTGATGCCGGTCTCATCGGCATATTTGAGCTGCAGCCCGGCAATCACCCGGCGCGACTGGTCGCGCAGCGCCCGCACCTCGTCGAGCTCAGGGTTGGCGCCTTCACGCAGAAAACCGCCGTCACGCTTCAAAAGCGGCAGATCGTCGGCAAGCATCGAGCCGAGCATGGCTTCCAGCCCACCGGGCAGGGCTTTCAAATCCTTCAGCGCCGTTGCCAGCTCATCCGGTAACAACCCGTCATCGAGAATGGCCGCTATTTTTTCGGCGGAGACCAATCCCAGCCGGATGGCGCCGAGATCGCGTGGCCCACCGCGCTCAAGCGCCAGACGCGAAAGCGCACGCGGCATATCGGCGACATGTTTCAGCGCATCACGCAGGCCGTCGCAGAGCGAGACGTCATCGATGAGATAGGCGACGGCATCGAGGCGTGCGTTGATCCTTTCCGGGTCGGTCAAGGGCGACATCAGCCGCTCGGCCAGAAGCCGTGCACCGCCGCCGGTTACCGTGCGGTTCAGGGCATGCAGCAGCGATCCGTCTCTCTCACCGGACAGCGTCTTCACCAGCTCCAGATTGGCGCGAGTGGCGGGATCGATGAAAAGCGTGGAGGCGGCACTTTCACGCTCCGGTGCGCCGAGCGGCGGGCGCTCGGCGATCTGGGTCTTTTCGACATAGGCGACGGCGGCGGCGGCGGCCGCCATTTCCACCCGCGAAAAGGTGCCGAAACCATCCAGTGTCGAGACGTTGAAATAACGGGCGATGCGCCCTTCCGCCGTGGCGCTGTCGAAGAGGATCGCCGGCTGCGGCACCGCCACGCGGCCAAGCACATCGAAGACCGGCCGCAGTTCCTCGTCATGGAATAGGCTATCGGCGACGATCAGCTCACGCGGATCGATGCGCCAGATATCGGCGAGCAGCCGCGTCAGCGTGGTTTCCGCCAGACGGAAAACGCCGGTGGAAATATCGATCCAGGCGAGCGCAAACTGCGCCTCGGCACTGCCGCGAATGCGGGCAAGCGCCATCAGATAGTTGGATTCCGTCGGCGACAGCAGCTTTTCTTCGGTCAGCGTGCCGGGCGTGACAAGCCGCACCACATCACGCTTGACCACGGATTTCGAACCGCGCTTCTTGGCTTCCGCCGGATCTTCCACCTGTTCGCAGACGGCGACGCGATAACCGCGCAGGATGAGTTTCTGGAGATAATCATCCGCCGCATGGACGGGGACGCCGCACATGGGAATATCATGACCCATATGCTGGCCGCGTTTCGTCAGCGTGATGCCCAGAGCGCGGGAAGCTTCGACCGCATCGTCGAAGAACAATTCGTAAAAATCGCCCATGCGGTAGAACAGCAGCGAACCGGGATTGTTCGCCTTGATCTCGATATATTGCTCCATCATCGGAGTGGCCGTCGCACGGCTCTCTTCCGAGATCAGGGAAGCGGTTGTCAGAACGTCCGTCAATGGCCTGCCGATATCATATCGTGTTGCGGAAAAGGAGCGCCGACACTAGCGGCAATGTCCGCCCCAGCACAACACGCACCGACCCGCTGCCCACAGGAACATCCCGACAGGCCTCGATTTAAAAACCGGTCAGCCGTTGATGCGCTCGGCCTCACCGCCATAATAGCTGATGTAGCGGCCGGCGATGGACGATACCGGCAGGACCACGAGAACGTCCGTCGTGTTGAAAGCATGATCCACGACCGCGCCGGAGCCGAACATGGCGCCGAGACGCATGTAACCCTTGATCAGCGGCGGCATGGCGTTCAATGCCTTGCGGGCGTTCAGCGCCTCGGCCGGCACGAGGTCCATCTCATGATAAAGCTCGGGAAGGGCGGACGCTTCCCACTCGCCCTTGGCCACGCAATTATGATGCAGGAAGGACAGGGCAAGCGCGTGGGCCTCCGGCTGCACGCCAGGGAAGGAGGCGCAGCCTATCATGGCATCCATGCGATGTTTCACGGCATAGGCCCAATTGCCCTGCCAAAGAAGCTCGACGGTGCGCTTGGTGCGATATTCCGGCAGCACACAGGAGCGGCCAAGCTCCATGAAGCGCTTGCCCGGGTGGCGCGCGACGAGCCCGGCAATGTCGAACTCGCTGGCGGAATAGAAGCCGTTATTGGCGAGCGCCGTTTCCTGACGCAGCAGGCGATAGGTGCCGACGATCTGGTCTTCGCTGTCGCCTTCAATCGCCTTGTCGAGCACGAGCAGATGGTCGCAGACACTGTCCCAGGCGTCGATGTCGCGCTTGCGGCGCATCGCATCAGCAGGAAGGCGCGCCTTCATTTCCTCGACGAAAACCCGGTAACGCACGGATTGCGCAGCATCGATTTCGCGTTCATTTCTGGCGAGCCGTGTTTCCAGCGTGCCGATACGACCGAAAAGACCCTCATTGTCCTGAGCTGTCTCGGGACGAGGACTAATGACAACATTGTTTTCACAAATGTCGTGATTGAGGATTTCGGCAACCATGGGGAATCGCTCCGCCACCAAAGAATTTTCCTGTCATAAATCACTAATTGACGACAGAATAGTGACAAAATGCCGCCAGCGCGAGTCTGTCAAGTTATGATGACAACAGGCGTTTCGCCTCCAGCAGCCGGCGGATTTCCTCAACCAGCCGTCGCGGATCGGCAGGCTTGGTCAAAACCGCGCCGGCGCCAGCCTTTAGCAGGTTTTCAGTGGTCGCGTCACTCGTATCTCCGCTGAGCACGATGACGGGAATATTTCTGTCGCCCTTCAGCGTATCGAGAAGGGCGGGAAGCACATCGAGCCCCTCACCGCCCGGCATGTTAAGATCGGAGACGATGAGATCAGGTAAACGGGAAGCATCCGGCCGCAACGATTGCCGCAACGCCTCAAAATCCTCGACGGCACGGACGATATAACCGCTTTTTTCCAGAACGGCGCGGACGATGCGCTGATTGACGGCATCGTCTTCGGCCACGAGTATCTCGATCCCGCTCGCCCCCTGCGCCACCCGCGACGAAAACCCCACATCCGGATGGTTGTCGTTGATCGCGTCCCGCCGCTCTATGCCGCGCAGACGGCCGCACAGGACGTCGATCAGGGATTTTTCGCGCAGCGGCCTTATCAACCAGGCATCGAAGGAGACATGCATGGTCGACGGCCGTTCCTCCGGGCTGACCAGCAGCGTGCGGCGGACATTCTGCTGCGGCCAATCCTTCAGCGCGTCCCTGAACAGCGGCGAAATGCGTCGGTCAACGATGATATCGGTGAGATCGGCCGCCCGGGTGGCAGACTCCTTCCGCAGCCTTTCAAGATCTTCAGGCTGGTGGATGAGAGCACACTGACCGCCGAAAGCTTCGATGGCCTCCATCGTCACCGCCGCCGCCACGCCCTTTGGCGCGATGAGCAGGACATTTGTATGCCGCAGGCAATGACGCCGTCCGGGATCCGCCATTTCGGCAGGTGCGCCGCCCGGCCGGAACGTCAGTTTGAAAGTGCTGCCCTTGCCCTTTCGGCTGGAAACCGTGAGGCTGCCGCCGAATTCCCGCACGATACGGGCGGAAATCGCCAGGCCGAGACCCGTGCCGGCGCTTCGCTGCGACAATGGGCCCGCCTGTTCGAATTCACCGAAAATACGGGCCTGTTCGGCCCGGCTCATGCCCGGGCCGGTATCTTCCACAGCGATCTGCAATTCACCATCGACCATGCGCGCCCGGATGACGACGCCGCCTTCCTGCGTGAATTTGACCGCGTTACCCAGGAGATTGAACAGGACCTGGCGCAGCCTTGCCGGATCGAAATCGAGATGATCGGGCACGTCAGGCGTGACAAAGGAGGCGATTTCTATGCCTTTTTCATGGGCCCGGTGCGCCAGCATCTCAACGATGCTTTCGATCAGCCGCCGCAGGTTTTCCGCACGCGGATTGAGCCTGAAGCGTCCCGCCTCCATGGTCGAATAATCCAGCAGGTCCTCGACCAGCTGCACCAGCGATTGGCCGGACTGTTTCATGCCGTCGAGATAATTGCGCTGCTCCTCATTGAGCTTCGTCTGCGACAGAAGGTGGTTCATGCCCAGCATGCCGGAAAGCGGCAGGCGGATTTCGTGACTGACGGTGGCAAGCAGCCTGGCTTTCTCGGCATCGGCCTTTTCAGCACGCAACCGGGCGTCCTCCCTGTCGGCAAGTGCAAGCCGCTCCTCGGTCACATCCCTGGCGATGCTGCTGATCATCAGACGGCTGCTCACCAGATCGCGGGTCACGACATCGTGCCAGGAGAAGATGCGCTGACCGAACGGGGTGGCGATCTCCACGTCGTAGGCATGTACCTTGTCGCCCGGGCGGAAGGCGATGCCAATTTCCTCGCAGCTCAACCCTTCGGGGGCCGCGCACCCGGTCATTTCATGGAAGACCCGGTTTGCCTCGACAATGCGCCGGTTCATGTCGCGGATCACGACGATGTCGCCCATGAACTCCTGCATCTCGGCAATCAGCGAGCGGTTTTGTGTTTGCCGCAACCGGACATCGGAATGGTCCTCAGACATCGCACCCGGATGCAGGAAAGATTTGCCGAAGAGCGCGTAGAGCAGGATACCGACGAGCACTGCGCCGAAGAAGGTCGCCAGCACGACGGTAACCGCATAGGGCACGGCAAGTGCGATCAGCGCTGCGGAAAAAGCTCCCACCGATAACGACACAGCGACATAAAATGCAATCGACCCGGTATCACCAGCATGTTCTTCATGCATCTGGTGTGTTGCCGGATCGGCGCGATCTACCGGCTGCGCCGCAGTGGCGGCCAGACCAAGTCCGTCTGAAACTTTTTGCCGAAGTCTTGCCAGTTCGCTCATACGCCACCGCTACCACGGCAGCGGTTTTGATATGTTTGGCCGAAACCGTAAAATTTTACTTTTTAGCCGCCCGGGCGTGCAAAAACTCGTCGAGAATGACGCAGCCCGCGCCGATTGTTATGAAAGTGTCGGCCAGGTTGAAGACCGCGAAGGACCATGTCTGCGTGTGGAACAGGATATAGTCGATGACGTGACCGTAGAAAAAGCGGTCGAGAAGATTGCCGGCGGCCCCCGCGATAATGAAGGCAAAGCCGAGATGGGCAAAGGTGCGGTCCGCCGCCGTCTTGCGCCACAGCCACAGAACGAAGACCACGATGACGAGCCGCATGCTGACGATGAACCAGCCCTCCATGTCGGAGAGCATCGAAAAGGCCACGCCGAGATTATAGGTGCGGTAAAGCGCCAAAAACGGAACCACGGGAACCATTTCCTGCATCGGCAGATAGGCCTCGACCAGTTGCTTGACGATCTGGTCCAGCACCAGCGCAGCGACGATCAGAGCAAAAGCCGGGCCGATTTTCGAGAACAATGCAGCTTTGGCCATTACGTCACCGGTGCGAGTTCGAGGAAATGTCGCCGTGCTTCAAACAGCATCACGGCGGTTGCTATGGCGAGATTGAGACTGTCGGCACGGCCCTGCTGGGGAATGCGCGCCAGCTGGTCGGCCTTGCCGGCCAGTTCCGGCGGCAGGCCGGATTGTTCGTTGCCCATCAGGAGCACGACCGGCTTTCCGGCATAATCGATCTTTCGATAATCAACCGAACCGGCCAGATGGGTGGCGACGACGCTGACCTGCGCCGTTTTTTTCCAGGACAGGAATTCTTCGACCGAAGCGCGGGCAACGGGCGTGGCGAAGACCGAACCCATGGTGGCGCGCACCGTTTCCAGCGAAAACGGATCGGTGCAATCCCCGACCAGAATGACGCCCGAAGCGCCCGCCGCATCCGCCGTGCGGATTATGGTGCCGAGATTGCCGGGATCGCGGACCCGGTCAAGCGCTATATAGGTCTCGCCCTTTTCCGGGCGGATATCCTTCAGCGGCTTCCATTTCTGTTCGAAAATGCCGACGACCATCTGCGGATTGTCGCGGCGGGTGATCGAGGCAATGACCTTTTCGCTGACTTCCAGCACCAGACCGCCCGTGGCGACCGTCTTTACCGCCGCCTGCTCCACCAGCGGCTTGCCCTTGGCAGCCTTGGCGTAAACCAGCGTCTTGATTGTCCAGCCCAGTTCGAGCGCGTCGATGACCAGCTTCAGGCCTTCCGCCATGAAGGTTCCGGTCTCTTCCCTACCCTTTTTCTGGGTGAGCGCCTTGATATCCTTGATGATGGGATTGGCAAGGCTGGTCACTTCCTTCACCTGGCCAACCCGGCGCGTGGTGTTTTCGCGCATATCCTTCGTCATTTCGGCTCCCAGCGGCTGAACAGCGATGTGGAAAGGACACGGCCCGGCGTCTTGCCGTCGAGCCCCGCCTCGCGAATGACGAGTTCGCCGGATGCGACGACGCCACCGGCGCCGCGCATGGTTTCGCGCATCAATTCATGCATCGAATAGAAGCTTGCCCTGATGGAATAGGCCGTCAGCACGAGTCCGAGCGCCTTTGGCGACAGGATTTCACGGCAGATATCCAGCATCAGCGGCAGATGGTCGAACAATTGCCAGACCTCGCCATGGGTGCCACGGCCGAATTTCGGCGGGTCGGTGAGGATGATATCGTAGCTGTTGCCGCGACGCTCCTCGCGCTGGATAAACTTCATCGCGTCTTCGCAGATCCAGCGGATCGGCGCCTGCTCGAGCCCGGCGAGCGCCTGATTTTCCTTGGCCCAGCCAATCGCTTTCTTGGAGGCATCGACATGGGTGACCTCAGCCCCTGCGGCCGCCGCGACCAGCGACGCGACGCCGGTATAACCGAACAGGTTCAGCACTTTCAGCGGCCGGTCGGCGGTCTCGACGGCGTTTTTCAGCCATTCCCAATGGACGATCTGTTCCGGAAAGACACCAACATGACGGAAAGCGGTGAAACGGCCAAGAAAATCGACCCCGAGCAGGGATAGTGGCCAGGTTTCGCCAAGCGCCGCCTTTGGAAAACGCCAGCGGCCCATGCCGTCCTCATCGGTATCACCGGTAAAAATGGCGTCGGCATTCTGCCATACGCGGTCGGGAACCGACGGTTGCCACAGCGCCTGCGCCTCGGGACGGACGACGCGATATTCGCCGTATTGTTCAAGCTTCAGGCCGTTGCCGCTGTCGATCAGGTGAAAATCGCCAGCGCCACTCGATTCCAGAATGACCGGAACCTGTTCTGCGGGACGTTCGCCGGTGCGAGGCTTGAGCGGCCGCGCGGGCACCTGCTCAACGGCTGCCGCCGGCGTAACCTTTTCCTTCGGCGCGGGTTTTGGCACGCTGCGGACTGCGTCCGGCTCGCGCTTTTTCAGTGCCACTTCCGCCCGCCGTGCCGGCTTTGCGGCATGAACCTGTTTTTTCTCGCTCCCGGCACGTGCACGATTGCCCGGCCGGCTGTCTTTTTTCTTCAATGGAAATCTTTCCGCTTTTGCCCGCGTCTTATGGCGCAGCAAATAGCATTCCACGCGCCGCTCGCCTAGAGCCGGAACGAATGTCGGCTACATCACTTTGCCGGGAGTTGTCCGGCATTGGGAAGATGGCCTGCCGCAGCGGCTTTCTGCCGGTTCGCTTCGTCATGCCAGCGAACGGCTTCCTTCGCCTCGATACGGGCGCGTTTGCGATGCTTGCCCTGGGCAAACCATGTGGCAGCCGATCCCAGCAGCACACCGAAAATGACGGCAAGGAACAGGAACACAAAAAACGGCGCGGTGAAGGAAAGAACGCCATCCTCGGGCCGGAAGGGGTTGAGCGCCAGTGTCACGGCCTGACGGTTGGCCACGCACAGGATGACGAGAATAATCGCCAGCGGCAGCAGGATGATGAGGTTGATGATTTTTTTCGACATCCGACAATACTCCATCGCTGCGGGCGTTCCGCCGGCACCGTTTCCGGCGCGGGCTGAGGACGATCAATCGTCCTCTTCGTCACCCATGCCGGGGTTCAGGCGCTCACGCAGTTCCTTGCCCGTCTTGAAGAAAGGCACCCATTTTTCCTCGACGAAAACCGATTCACCCGTGCGCGGGTTCCGGCCAGATCGCGACGGACGGTTCTTCACCGAAAATGCGCCGAAACCGCGAAGCTCGACACGATTTCCTGCCGCCAGGGCATCGGTGATTTCATCCAGCACCGCATTGACAATGTTTTCCACGTCACGGTGATAAAGGTGCGGGTTACGCGCGGCAACAATCTGCACCAGTTCAGACTTGATCACGGTTGCCCCCTGAAAGAATTGGATTTTTAACGCGGCTCAACCTGCCAAACGGAAACAAGACCGTCAAGAAACAACTTGTCCGCACCGAGCTGGCCGGGCCCCGCAAAGGGAATTAAATCGTCATATCCCAGAAACTTCGCTATTTGCGCAACACTGAAAACCGCAAAAGGCGAACGGGACGACGGCGCGCGCCATTCGACGATTGGCAGATCCTTGGCAACACCGCGTGTTTCGAAATAGCTGCGAATTTCCTTTTCGCCGCCCAGCGTATCGACCAGCCTGTTGGCGAGCGCCTGCCGGCCGGTGAAGATCGATCCATCAGCCAGTTTCAGCACGTCTTCGCGCGACAACTTGCGGCGATCAGCCACAAGATCGACGAACCAGCCGTAGCTGTCCATCACCATGGCGCGGATCATCGATTTTGCTTCCTCCGGCGCCTCGTGGAAGGGCGAAGGTTCCGCCTTCATCGGCGACGACTTGATTTCCTGCAACGAAACGCCGAGCTTTTCCATCAGCTGGCCAAGCTGGGGGTACTGGAAGATCACGCCGATCGAACCGGTGATCGAGGTCTCGCCGGCGACGATGACATCACCCGCGGACGCGATCATATAACCGGCGGAAGCGGCGAGCGTGCGTACATCAGAGACAACCGGCTTCTTTTCCGCGACGCCCCGAATGGCCTTGAAAATGCGCTCACCGCCATAGGTGGTGCCGCCTGGCGAGGAAATCGACACGATCAGCCCTTTGACATTGTCGCTCCTGGCAATCTTGTCCAGCCGCTCCAGAAGTTCGGTATTGTCGGTGATCAGACCGGAAACCTCGATGCGGGCAATATGAGGTTTCGCGCTTTGCTGCGGCCCGCCCCATAAAAACCGGTAAAGACCGAAAGCGCCGGCGACAAGCAGGAGAACGGCGGCAATCCGCCAGAAAGTCAGCTTGCGGCGTAACCACCTGCGATCCGCTATCGCCATATTATCCATAGAAACCTCTGTCATCCGCCCTTGCGCTTCAGGCCATATGGTTCTTCTAACGCGAAGCCGCAAGGAAACAATAAGGAAACCAGAATTACGATAAAATTCGCATTTCCCTTGCACCTCTCCAGACAAAAACCATATTGGCAGGACAAAGCACTCATGCCAAAGACATTTAGATAGAGACACAAGCTTCGATTGTGCGCCAGAATGGCGCCTTGGAAGCATTCCGGACCCACTCTTATGCTCGAAAGACTCCGCGAACCCGCGCCAGCATTCTCGCTGCCCAATGACCAGAACGGCGCCTATGACACCGCGCTGAGGCATTCTGCGCGCGTGAAGCGGCTAAAAATCATTCTGCCGCTCAGCGCCGCGGTCATTTCGCTCGCCTTTATCGCTGTTTCGGTTATCCGGACCTGGGCGCCTGATGAGGTCTCGCTTGAAAGCGCCAGAATAGAAGACGGCAAGATCGTCATGGAAAAACCTGCCGTTGCGGGCCGCAACGAGAAGGGGATCGATTATTCCATGAACGCCGACCGTGCGTTGCAGGATATCGCCAACCCCAATCTCATGACGCTTGAGAAAGTTCTGGCGGCAGTGCCGGTCAACGACGGCGTGGCGCAGGTGATCGCCCAGGAAGGCATTTTCGACAGGGCCACCAACAAACTTAAGATGACCGCCCCTTTTGACATCAATCTCAGCAATGGCATACAAGCGAAGTTCCAGTCTGCGGATGTCGATCTGAAGGCCGGAAAAATGAGCAGCCAGGAGCCGGTTTCGATCAAAACAAACGACGGCTCCATTGTTGCGCAATCGATTGACATCGCAGATAATGGCAAGACAATTACATTTTCGGGGCAGGTACGGGCACGTATCGCTGCATCCAATATCAAGAATGAAGGCAAGTGAGAGCCCGGTCCAGATGATGCAAATTTCCCGTCCCGTTTCCCTTGGCAAATCCGCAGGCCTTGCAGCCGCAGGTCTTGTTTTTTCGTGTCTTGCAACTGTGGCTTTCGCCCAGAACACCACCAGCAACATGCAGGGCGTCAAACTCTCCGGCGACCAGCCGATCGCGATTGAAAGCGATCAGCTCGAGATTCGCGATCAGGAGCGCAAGGCCTATTTTACCGGCAACGTGAAGGTTGTGCAGGGCACGACCACCCTCCAGGCCGGCAAGATGACGGTGAACTACAAGGGTGAAGGCTCTTCGCTCACCAGCGGCGACGCCAATATTGAAAAAATCTTCGTCGACAATAATGTCTATCTGACGTCCGAGACCCAGAAGGCGACGGCCGATCACGGCGAATTCGACATGGCGGCGCAGACTTTCATTCTCACGGGTAAGCAGGTCGTGCTGTCCGAGGGCACGAATGTCTTCACCGGCTGCAAGCTCACCGTTCTGATGAACACGGGGCAGGCCAAGCTCGAAAGCTGCGGCGGTCCTGTCCGGATCATGCTCGATCCGAAATCGCAGAAAAAACAGTAGTCTTTCCTCGTGAAGATACCTTCGATCTCAAAAATATTCGGCGGCGGGCGCAGCCGATCCGCGGACGCGGCCTCACCAGCGGACAAGACCCCCTATCAGGGCACGCTGATCGCGCATGGTCTGACAAAGACCTATAATACCCGCCGTGTCGTCAACGGCGTTTCGCTGGTCGTGCGCCGTGGCGAGGCCGTCGGCCTGCTCGGCCCGAACGGCGCCGGCAAAACCACCTGTTTTTACATGATCACGGGCCTGGTTCCCGTCGATACCGGCAAGATCGCCATCAACGGCAACGATGTCACCACCATGCCGATGTACAGGCGCGCCCGTCTCGGCGTCGGTTATCTGCCGCAGGAAGCCTCGATTTTCCGGGGACTGACGGTCGAGGAAAACATCCGCGCCGTGCTGGAAGTGCACGAGCCGGACGCAGCCAAACGCAACCGCAAGCTCGACGAGCTGCTGGAAGAGTTTCATATTGCGCAGCTGCGCAAATCGCCCGCCGTTGCCCTGTCGGGCGGTGAGCGGCGGCGTCTGGAAATCGCGCGCGCTCTTGCGACCGATCCGACCTTCATGCTGCTTGACGAGCCTTTCGCGGGCGTCGATCCGATTTCGGTCAGCGATATCCAGAATCTGGTGCGGCACCTGACGGCGCGCGGCATCGGCGTTCTCGTGACCGACCACAATGTCCGCGAAACGCTCGGCCTCATCGACCGCGCCTATATCATTCATGCCGGCGAAGTTCTGACACACGGACGTCCGGACGATATCGTCAATAATCCGGATGTACGCCGTCTCTATCTCGGCAATAATTTCAGCCTTTAAACTATAGGGCGCGAAAGATTCTTCATCGCGCCCCTCCCTGACGCTTGACCAAACAAGATAAAAAAGCAATTTTTGGGCCAAGTTCCATCGCCTCCGCAAAATTTATGAAAACTGTGGCAATGGAGAAGCTGTAAGGGGAGTTTCGCGTCCGCCATGGCATTGTCTGCCAGCCTTTTGCTGCGTCAAAACCAGTCTCTTGTGATGACACCGCAACTGATGCAGTCCATCCAGCTGCTTCAGATGACGCATTTCGAGCTGACGCAGTTCATCGCCCAGGAGGTGGAGCGTAATCCGCTGCTGGAAATTGCGGCAAACGATGGCGATTTGGGCGGCGATACTCCGGCGGATGCGGAGAGTTTTGGCGACACCGATGGCGAAGGCTCGGACAGGTCCGCCACCGTGACGGCCGACAGCGACGACTGGTACGGGGACCGCGCTGCAAATCTCGGCGAACAGCTGGATACCAGCTTCGAAAATGTCTTTCCCGACGATGGCGAGCCGCGAAAAGCTGACGCACCCGAGCTGGCGGGCCAATGGAAATCCATGCCCGGCCAGGAGTCGGGAGAAAGTTACGACCTCGACGATTTCGTCGCAGCCCGACAGAGCCTCAGCGACCATCTCAATCAGCAACTGCCGCTCGCCATATCCGCCGCCGAGGACCGGATGATTGCCGATGCGTTGATCGGCCAGCTCGACGAGACCGGCTATATAGCCGCCGATGCCGTCGACGACATCGCCGAAAGGCTGGGAGCAGCCCCATCGGCGGTGGAGCGCGTATTGAAGACACTTCAGGGCTTCGACCCGCCGGGCATCTTTTCCCGTTCGCTGAGCGAATGTCTGGCGACCCAGCTGGCCCAGAAGGACCGGCTCGACCCGGCCATGCGGGCTTTCATCGACAATCTCGAGCTTCTGGCGAAACGCGATTTCGCGGCCCTGAAAAAAATCTGCGGTGTGGATGAAGAAGACCTTCTCGACATGCTGGCGGAAATCCGCACGCTCAACCCGCGTCCCGGCGCAGGTTACGATTCGACGGTTTCGGAAACCATTGTCCCCGACATCATCGTTCGTCCCTCCTCCACCGGCGGCTGGCTGGTGGAAATCAATCCGGAGACCCTGCCGCGAGTGCTCATCAACCAGAGTTACTTCGCCGAGGTGTCGAAACATAAGGCGCGTGCGGGCGAAGATCAGGATTTTCTGTCCGAATGCATGCAGACGGCCCATTGGCTGACCCGCAGCCTCGACCAGCGCGCCCGGACGATCATGAAGGTGGCAAGCGAAATCGTGCGCCAGCAGGACGCCTTCCTCGTTAACGGCGTCGATCACCTACGGCCGCTGAACCTCAAGACGGTGGCTGATGCCATCAAGATGCATGAATCCACTGTCAGCCGGGTGACGTCGAAAAAATACATGCTGACGCCGCGCGGGCTGTTCGAGCTCAAATATTTCTTCAGCGTCTCGATCAGCGCCGTGGAAGGCGGAGACAGCCATTCGGCGGAAGCGGTACGCCACCGCATCAAGGCCATGATCGCGCAGGAAGCCGCCGAGGCCGTTCTTTCCGACGACGATATCGTCGACAATCTGAAAAAGAGCGGCATCGACATCGCCCGCCGCACCGTCGCCAAATATCGCGAGGCGATGAACATCCCCTCCTCCGTGCAGAGGCGTCGGGAAAAGAAAGCGCTCGCCAAGCTATCCGCCTTCTAAGCGGTAACGGCGATCACGTTTGGGGCGGTTTTTTGCCGCACCATTGACTCTTGCCACGCCAGGGGCTAGAAGCCCGCCGCACACGTAAGCAAGGTCATTTGTAACGGATTCATCTCCACCGTCCATGGGCGTAAAATTCGAATGGGGGCTTTTTAAGGTCTTCGAAACGCTTGGATGCGCGCGCGGCTTGACGTAAGCTGGTACTCGCAAATCACTACAAAAAGGAAAATTTCCATGAGTGTGCGTGTATCTGGTAAACATATGGAGATCGGCGAATCTTTCCGTCAGCGGATTGAGGACAATATAGGTCTGGCGGTTACCAAATACTTCGATGGGGGGTATTCAGGCCAAGTAACCGTGGAGAAGTCCGGATCGCGTTTTGCCGCCGATTGCAAGCTGCATCTCGATACCGGCGTTGTATTGCATGCGGCGGGTCAGGCAAATGATCCGCAAGCCAGTTTCGACGCGGCCGCGGAGCGGATCGAGAAGCGCCTGCGTCGCTACAAGCGCAAGCTGAAGGACCATCACAATGGTTCGAATGGCCTGTCGCAGGAAATCGCCTATACGGTGATGGATGCTATTCCCGATGAGGACCACGAGGTCCCTGAAGATTACGCACCCACCATTGTGGCGGAGAGTTCGAAACAGATTAAGACAATGTCCGTCGCCAGCGCCGTGATGGCGCTCGACATGACGGACGAACCGGTTCTGCTGTTCCGCAGCCCGGGCAAGGAATACCTCAACATCGTCTACCGACGTCATGACGGCAATATTGGCTGGATCGACGCGGAAACGATCAAGAGCTGAACAGTCTGACAAGACGTGGGAGGCAGGGCGCAAAGCGCAATCTGCCTCCTGCATCGTCTCGATGGCATGAAGGAAAAAGAGAATGGCGTTGGCAGATTTGCTGCAACAAGATGCGATTATTCCCGCCCTCAAGGTGAATTCCAAAAAGCAGTTGCTTCAGGAGCTGGCCGCAAAGGCAGCCAGAATTACCGGAGTCTCGGAACGGGAAGTTTTCGACGTCATCCTCCAGCGTGAGAAGCTCGGCTCCACCGGTGTGGGCCACGGCATTGCCATTCCGCATGGCAAGCTCAACAGCATTCATCAGATCACCGGTGTCTTCGCACGTCTTGAAACACCGGTCGATTTCGAAGCGCTGGACGACCAGCCGGTCGATCTGGTTTTCCTGCTGCTCGCGCCAGAGGGCGCCGGCGCGGATCATCTGAAGGCGCTCTCCCGAATTGCGCGCGCCCTGCGCGACCCCGAACTGGTGGCCAAGCTGCGCGCCACCGATTCAGACACGGCAATCTATGCCTTCCTCAATCAGGAACAGGCGACGGCGGCTTGATCGCAGGCCTCCCCCCAGTTTGATAGCAATAAAAAACGCGCCCTGAAGGCGCGTTTTTTATGACATAAGGACAAATGCCTTACGCGTCTTTTTCATTGAGAGACGATGTGCCCGGCTCTGCCGATGCGGCGGTCTCGACCTTGGGGCCGCCCTTGGCGACACCGACCATGGCGGGGCGCAGCACGCGATCGCCGATGGTGAAACCAGCCTGAACCACCTGCAGCACGGTATTGTTGGGAACCGCCGTATTCGGAATTTCGAACATGGCCTGATGGAAATTCGGGTCGAACTTCTGGCCCTCGGCGTCGATCTTCTTCACGCCGTGGCGTTCCAGCGTCGACAACATCGAACGCTCGGTCATCTCGACGCCTTCGATGAGACCGTTGAGACCGGCTTCGCCATTGGTCTTGAGTTCATCGGGAATGGCCTCAAGCGCACGGCGAAGATTATCGGAAACGGCGAGCATATCGCGCGCAAAACCGGCCAGCGAATAGGTCTTGGCATCCTTGACATCGCGTTCCGTACGGCGGCGAAGATTGTCCATTTCGGCGGCAAGGCGCAGGAACTTGTCACGCAGATCGGCATTTTCGGCCTTCAGCAGCTCGACCTGATCGGGTTCGGCAGCATCCATGGGCTCTTCCCCGGCAAGCGCGGGTTCGACAAGCTCTTCGGCGATATCCGCGTCAGGTCCGGGCTTTTTTGTATCGTCGGTCATGACGTTCTCCAGATTTGAATGTTGTTGGTTGCGCCCGATATCGAGCTTTGACGGGCAAAAATCAAGGCTTGCAGCGAAAAGCTTGCCGCATTCGCTGACCTTGCGGGTCTGTCCTATCTCTGCTTGCGGGAAATGCGGGCCATGATCTGCGCGGTATAATCCACCATCGGCACGATACGGGCGTAGTTCAGCCGGGTCGGGCCGATGACGCCGACCGCACCCACGACACGATTATCCTCATCGCGATAAGGCGCAACGATCAGCGAGGAACCGGAGAGTGAAAACAGCTTGTTTTCCGAGCCGATGAAAATCCTGACCCCCGAGCCGCTTTCCGCAAGGTTGAGGATTTCAATGAGGTTTTCCTTGCGCTCGAGATCGTCGAACAGCAGGCGCACCCGGTCGATATCTTCTTCACCGGCGAGACCCTCGAGCAGGTTGGAGCGCCCACGAACGATGAGACGACCGAGTTTGCCCTCCTCATTGTCACCCGCCCACATGGCAAGCCCCCGTTCCACGAGGTCCTGCGCCAATATGCCGAGTTCCGATTGCAGCTCCGCCCGCTGCGTCTGAAACTGGCCGCGCAGCTCCTGCAGCGTCTGGCCGGACAAATGGGCATTGATGAAATTCGCTGCCTCGGTCAATTGCGACGAGGAAATGCCGGCCGGTAGTTCGATGATGCGGTTTTCGACCTGATTATGGTCACCCACCAGCACGGCGAGCGCCTTGGTGGGCTCCAGCCTTATGAACTCCACATGTTTGAGGATGACATCGTTCTTGGCGGTCAGCACGAGGCCTGCCCCGCGCGACATGCCTGACAGCATGCGGCTCGCCTCCGTCAACAGCCCTTCCAGCGACTGCTCATGCCCGGCAACGGGACCGATCTGACGGTCGATAGTCGCCCTTTCCTCGGCGGGAAGATCGCCCACCTGCATGAAGGCATCGACAAAGAAGCGCAGCCCCGTCTGAGTGGGCAGACGCCCGGCGCTGATATGCGGCGAATAGATGAGACCAAGCTCTTCGAGATCGCTCATGACATTGCGGACGGAGGCGGGTGACAGCGACATCGGCAACAGCCGCGACAGGCTGCGCGATCCGAGCGGCTCGCCCGTATCGAGATAGCCTTCAACGATGCGCCGGAAAATTTCCCGAGACCGTTCATCCAGCAACGATGCCTGATCTTTTGATAGCGGTGCGGAAAAACCCATTTCGTCCGTTCTTTGTCGTTCAAACCAGCTTGCATCAATATAATGCGTTGCAACGCCGCGGCAAAATGGAAATTGGCTTTGCAAAAGCCCGGACCTCGCCTTAGAAGGCAGGGACCAACATGGAGAGTGGATCATATGCGGCCTTCAGGCAGAAAAACCGACCAGATGCGCAAGGTTTCCTTCGAGCGCAATTTCTCGAAACATGCCGAAGGCTCCTGTCTCGTGAAATTCGGCGACACGCATGTGCTCGTCACCGCAAGCCTTGAAGAAAAGACGCCGCCATGGCTGCGCAACAGCGGCAAGGGCTGGGTCACCGCCGAATACGGCATGCTGCCGCGTTCCACCCATGAGCGCATGAAACGCGAAGCCGCTTCCGGCAAGCAGGGTGGCCGCACGCAGGAAATCCAGCGCCTCATCGGCCGCTCGCTGCGCGCGGTCGTCGATCTGCAGGCGCTCGGCGAGCGCCAGATCAGCATCGACTGCGACGTCATCCAGGCCGATGGCGGCACCCGCACCGCTTCCATCACCGGCGCATGGATTGCTTTGCATGATTGCCTGAAATGGATGGAAACCCGCAACATGATCAAGGTCGAGAAGGTTCTGAAGGACCATATCGCCGCGATCTCCTGCGGTATCTTCGCCAATCAGCCGGTGATCGATCTCGATTATCTCGAGGATTCTTCCGCCGAGACCGATGCGAATTTCGTCATCACCGGCTCCGGCGGTATCGTCGAGGTTCAGGGAACGGCGGAAGGCGCGCCTTTCTCCGAGGAAGAGTTCCTGACGCTGCTCGGTCTTGCCAAGGCGGGATGCAGCGAACTGGTCACCCTCCAGAAGCAGGCTATCGCCTGAGCCGACAGGAAAACGTCATGCGCAAGCTCGATACCAGAACGATCGTCGTCGCCAGCCACAACAAGGGCAAGATCGCCGAAATCGCCGATCTGATCGGGCCTTTCGGCTTCTCCGCCAAATCCGCGGCGGAGCTGAACTTTGTCGAGCCTGACGAAACGGGTACGACCTTCGAGGAAAACGCCGCCATCAAGGCGCTTGCCTCCGCCAAGGCGTCCGGCCTTCCGGCTTTGTCCGACGATTCCGGTCTTGTCATCGACGCGCTTGACGGTGCGCCCGGTGTCTACACCGCCAATTGGGCGGAGACGGCCGACGGCACCCGCGACTTTACCATGGCCATGCAGAAGGTCGAGGATGCGCTGGCCGAACGGGGCGTATCGAAGCCGGAAGATCGCACCGGCCGCTTCGTCAGCGTGCTGTGCCTGGCCTGGCCGGACGGGCATCTCGAATATTTCCGCGGCGAGGTGGAAGGCACGGTGGTGTGGCCGCCGCGCGGAACAAGCGGTTTCGGTTACGATCCGGTCTTCAAACCGGAAGGATACGACACCACATTCGGCGAGATGAGCGCGGATGAAAAACACGGCTGGAAACATGGCGACGCCTTCGCGCTTTCGCACCGTGCCCGGGCGTTTAAAAAATTCGTAGAAACCTGCCTGGAGGCATGAACCCGATGGTCGGGGAGCATCAACTTTCTGCCCCCGGCGCGTCGCTTCTGCCGGATACGGGCGATCCCGGTTTCGGGATCTATCTGCATTGGCCCTTCTGTGCGGCCAAATGTCCCTATTGCGATTTCAACAGCCATGTCCGCCATCGGCCTGTGGATCAGGAACGGTTTACTGCGGCCTTTCTGCGTGAAATGGAACATATGCGGACGCTGAGCGGCCCGCGTGTCGTGACCAGCATCTTCATGGGCGGCGGTACGCCATCGCTGATGGACCCGCGGACGGTGGGTGCGCTTCTCGATGGCGTCTCGCGCTTCTGGCATGTGCCCGATGGTATCGAGATCACCATGGAGGCCAATCCTTCCAGCGTCGAGGCGGAGCGTTTTCGGGGTTACCGCGCGGCGGGCGTCAACCGTGTCTCGCTCGGCGTGCAGGCGCTGAACGACCGGGACCTGAAGTTCCTCGGCCGCCTGCATGATGTTGCCGATGCCTTGAAGGCTATCCGGCTGGCGCGGGAGATTTTTCCCCGCATGTCCTTCGATCTGATCTATGCCCGCCCGAACCAGACAGTGGCCGAATGGGACGCCGAACTGAAGGAGGCCGTATCCTACGCGGTCGACCATCTGTCGCTCTATCAGCTGACCATCGAGGAAGGCACGCCCTTCTACGGGCTGCACAAGGCCGGCAAGCTGATCGTGCCTGACGGCGAGCATTCGGCCGTGCTTTATGAGGCGACGCAGGAAATCACCGAGCGTTACGGCATGCCGGCCTATGAGGTTTCCAACCATTCCCGTCCCGGCGCCGAAAGCCGCCACAACCTGACCTATTGGCGTTATGGCGATTATGCCGGCATCGGCCCTGGCGCGCACGGACGCCTGACGAGAGGCGCTTCCAAGCTCGCCACCGCCACCGAACGCCACCCGGAAACCTGGCTCGAAACCGTCGAGCGGGAAGGTCACGGCATGGTCGATCAGGAGATGCTGGGTGTCGACGAACAGGCCGACGAGTTGCTATTGATGGGCCTTCGTCTGCGCGAAGGCATCGATCTCGCCCGCTGGAGCGATCTTTCCGGCCGCGAACTCGATCCGGAGAAGGAAGAATTCCTCCTGCAACACGGTTTCGTGGAAAGGCTCGGCAATTCCCGCCTGCGCTGCACGCCTTCCGGCATGCTTATTCTGGATGCCGTGGTGGCTGACCTCGCCTGCTGATTGGCGGCATTGGTGCGACCCGAAAAGCCAATAAAAAAGCGGCCCAGAGGCCGCTGAAGATAACAACACAGTCCGAAAACCTTTCCTCGCGTCATGCTCGGGCCTGTCCCGAGCATCTGCAACCGATTGACTTTCCGAAACGTGGTTGGATCCTCGGGACGAGCCCGAGGATGACGTCGCGTGTTGGGGGATAATTGCCAACGGACTGAAGCGGCCCGAAGGCCGCTTTTATTAGGCGTTGTTCTCGTTGATCAGGCGCTTCAGCAGCTCAACCTCATGGCCGAGCTTGGTGTCGCCGGAAATCAGTTCCTCGATCTTGCGCACGGCATGCAGAACCGTGGTGTGATCGCGACCGCCGAAACGGCGGCCGATCTCCGGGAAAGAGCGCGGCGTCAGCATCTTGGCCAGATACATGGCGATCTGACGGGGCTTGACGATGACGCGGGTGCGGCGGTTGGAGACCAGCTCCTGCCGCGACACATTATAGTGCTTGGCGACGATGCGCTGAATATCCTCGATACGCACACGCTTGGCCTCACCCGTCCCGACGAGATGCGACAGCAGCTCATCGACACGGTCAACCGAGAGGTTCGGCTCAAAAGAGCGCCTGAACATCAGCTGGTTGAAGGCGCCTTCCAGTTCGCGTCCGCTTGCCGTCACGCTCTTGGCCACATGGGTCAGGATTTCATCCGAAATCTCGAAGGACGGATCATCCTGACGCGCCGAGCCGAGGCGACGGTTGAGCATCTCGTAACGCATGTCGTAATCGGGACCTTCGATCTCGATGGCCATGCCGCCCTGAAGGCGCGAACGGACACGCGGATCGAGCGATTCCAGCTCCCACGGCGCGCGATCAGCCGCGACCACGACCTGCTTGGCGCTGTCGAGCAGCATGTTCAGCAGGTGGCAGAATTCATGCTGGATCATCTTGCCCTGCAGGAACTGCATATCGTCGATGACGAGCAGGTCGATATTGCGCAGCGTGTCCTTCAACGTCAGCGCGTCATTGTCGCGAATTGCGGTTGCAAAACGCCACATGAAATATTCGGCCGTCAGATAGACCACGCGCGGATTGCGCGGGCTGTCGATGGCGGCATTGGCGATTGCCTGCAGAAGATGTGTCTTGCCGAGGCCCACACCCGCATGGATGAACAGCGGATTGAAGCGCACGGCGCCGGCGCCAGCTTCGGCGATCGTCTTTGCCGCCGCAAGTGCGACACGGTTGGACGAGCCTTCGACAAAGGTATCGAAGGTGAAACGCGTGTCGAGCGGTGAGCCGAACAGCGGGCCGGATCCACCCTGGCGCAGCGTTGCCTGCGCTGCCGCAGGCTGTGCGGCAGGCGCTGACGCAGGCTGCGACGGAATGAAGGACTTGTTGCGCGGCGCAGCGCCGATCTCCTGAGCAGGCTGCGCCCTTTCCTCTGTCTGAGCCGGACGGACCGGGCGGCTGGCCGAGCGGACAAGAATTTCCACCTTCAGCACATCCGGATCCTCGCTCTGGACGAGGTTGGTGATCAGATCCATGTAACGGTTGTTGATCCAGGATTTCAGAAAGGTCGTCGGAACGGTAAAACGGACGACGCTTTTCGAAACGGAATGGAGTTTGAGCCGTGCGAACCAGCTCGCATAGACCTCCGGACCAACCTGTGCTTTGAGCCGCGCGCTAAAACGTTCAAACAGCGCATCGTGCGTCATTGCCGATTTGTCCCCTGCCGCATCTGAGCAAGCTGCATCACATGCCTTTGGTGCGCGGTCCCCATCAGCCACCGCACCCATCGCCAAATTCAATTGCATATTGCCGCCTTTCAAATTGCCAATCATAGCCTGACGATCAAAGATCGACCGCCAGGGATCCCCCTCGTTTATTTCTGCCTCCCGGCGTTCCCCTCGAAAGAACGCCAAAGGCGACTACTCGTTTGCGAGTCGGTTATCCCATTTCCCTCCCCCTCATGGAGAGGCCTGCGACACGCTAAAAACGCTCCTTTCGCTACAACCTTAAGGCGCATTCTTGAGGACAAAAAACCCTGCCCGTTCCGAGACCGAAACGGCACAAAAAGCTCCATGACCTGAAAAAGCGGACCTCGAAAGATCCGCCAGCAAGAAGGTGAATATCGTCGATACGATCATCGAGATAATCTGTGGACTGAGATCCGCACCCCTTGTTGGAATGCATTTAGGCAGGATCGTGGGGAGAGATCAATGGCGTTTTTTCTGCAAAAACTCAGATCGGCCATTGACTCACAAAGGCCGTTTTGCATCACCGACAAGGTGCGAAGCAGAATCGCTTATGAATCAATGAGATTCAATTTTGGCTTTTTTTGAGAGCTGGTTTTGGCAAAAAAATAAAAATCTTCTTGACTCAAAACTCGTCGGGACTTCCGTAGAGAAAGCTTCCCATTTCCGGAGACACCTCCAGTAAGCAGTTGTTTTTATTTAATATTTCCTGTCGTCCATCTGACACGCGTTTGTCACGTTACGGCAGGAATGATTAACAGGCGGTTAGAATCACAAAAAGCCCGGTCAAAAGACCAGGCTTTTAGAATAGTTATTTGTGATTAGCCGGATTAGGCGGAAAGGGCCTTAACGCGCTGTGCGAGACGCGACACCTTGCGGGATGCCGTGTTGCCATGCAGAACGCCCCGGGTGGCGGCGCGCTGGATCTCGGGCTGAGCTGCCTTCAGAGCTTCGGTTGCGACTGCGAGATCGCCGGTAGCGATGGCTTCTTCGACCTTGCGAATGAAGCCGCGAACGCGCGAACGGCGAGCCTTGTTGACTGCGGTACGGCGAGCGATCTTGCGGGTCGCCTTTTTCGCCGAAGTTGTATTGGCCATGTATGCCTCTCTTCGAATTCAAACCAAATTCCGCAACCGGAGGATCGGGTCGTTCGACGACCTCACGTAACCCAAGAATGCGGGAGTAATTTCGGACAAGCCGGATGGCTTTCCTTAACCGTGGGCGGGCATATACCGCTAAAGCTTACGCCCGTCAACGCGCAAAACGCTTAAAAGCGCCGATATTCCGAATCCTTAGCGATTCCGGAAAGCCGGTTTGCGCTTTTCCACGAAGGCGGCCATGCCCTCCTTCTGATCCGCCGTGGCAAAGAGTGATTGAAACGCCCGTCTTTCATATCTCAGCCCCTCAGCCAGCGGCACCTCGAAGGAACGATTGACGCTTTCCTTGGCCATCAGGACGGAAGCACGCGACAGCGAAGCGATGCGGGTTGCGGCCTCCACGGCCTCGTCCATGAGATTTGCGGTCGGCACGACACGCGACACCAGACCGGCCCGTTCGGCTTCCGCCGCATCCATCATGCGCCCCGTCAGAATCAGGTCCATGGCCTTCGCCTTGCCCACCGCCCGCGTCAGCCGCTGCGAGCCGCCCATACCTGGGATGACACCGAGGGTGATTTCCGGCTGGCCGAACTTCGCCGTATCGGAAGCGATGATGAAATCGCACATCATCGCCAGCTCACAGCCGCCGCCGAGCGCAAAGCCGGAAACAGCGGCAATGATAGGCTTGCGGGTGGCCGCAACCTCTTCCCAGCCGCCGAGAAAATCGCCGACATAGGCATCGACGAAATCCAGCCCCTGCATTTCCTTGATATCTGCGCCTGCCGCAAAGGCCTTTTCCGAGCCGGTGATAATGATTGCACCGATGGAATCATCGGCGGAAAACGAAGACAGAATGTGCCGCAGCTCTTTAAGAAGCACCGAATTGAGAGCGTTGAGCGCCTTGGGGCGGTTAAGGGTGATGACACCCACCTCGTCGCGTTTCTCGACCAGTATCATTTCATAGTCCACGGCAATCTCCCCTTCTCCGTTACTCCGGCACCGCTACTTCTGGCAGGCGGCGCAATAAAAGGTCGAACGACCGGCCTGCACCACCCTTTCAACCGTACCCCCGCAGCCGGGTGTACGGCAAGGCTGGCCTTCCTGATCGTAGACCGAAAAGGAATGCTGGAAATAACCGAGCGTTCCATCCGTCTGTATATGGTCTCGCAATGAGGAACCGCCGGCGGCGATGGCATCGGCGATGACATCACGGATTTTATCCGCTAGATCGACGAGCTGTGTTTTGGGCCTGCCGCCTTTCGTCACCAGCGTTCCCGCTGCCCTGAGGGGCGAAAGATGTGCGCGCCACAGCGCCTCGCAAACATAGATGTTGCCAAGGCCGGCAATGACCTTCTGGTCCAGCAGCGTGCCTTTCAGAGGCTGGCTTTTGCCCTCAAACCGGCTCGCCAGATAATCCGCGCTCAGCGCATTGCCTGTCGGTTCCGGGCCAAGTTCCGCGAAGGCGGGATAAAGGTCGAGCTTGCTGCGCTCCACCAGATGCATGAAACCGAAGCGACGCGGATCATTATAGATGACGCAGACGCGCTCCTCTCCCTTATCGAGATGAAAGACGACATGGTCATGCTTGCCGTCTTTCGAGCGGGCATGATGAAACGCGCCGGGCGTGTTACCAGCCTCATCCGCTTCCGCCTCGATACGGAATGAACCGGACATGCCGAGATGCGACACGATCGTCAGCCCGTCCTCCAGCTCGATGAGAAGATATTTCGCCCTTCGTCCGAGCGATACGATCATCTTGCCCTCGATCAGACCCGCGAAGTCCTCAGGGAAAGGAAAGCGCAGATCCGGGCGACCGAGATGGAGCCTACGGACCCTTGCCCCTTCCATGGCGGGCGCAAGGCCGCGTCTGACGGTTTCGACTTCTGGCAATTCTGGCATCTGGCTTATCCGACAGTTTATCGTTAGGACCATGTGGTCTATACAGTGCACGCGAAATGTCGCGCCCAGGCGATGCGGCAACAGATAGCGTTGCCATGGCGTTTCCGCTATGGTCCGCCACGCAATAAATATGGAGACAGACGATGACCGACGCCCGTACCACCGCCCAAGGCGGCATGGAAACGTCCTATGGCTTCCACAGGGTGGACGAAGGCAAAAAACAGGGGCTGGTCAACGAGGTCTTCCACAAGGTGGCCAAGCGCTACGACATCATGAATGATGTGATGTCGGCCGGCCTGCACCGGCTGTGGAAGGACGCCATGGTCTCTTCGCTTTCGCCGCGCAAGGATCCCTCCTACAAGGTTCTGGACGTGGCGGGCGGCACCGGCGATATCGCCTTCCGCATCATCGAGGCCTCCAACCGTCTGGCGCACGCCACCGTTCTCGATATCAACGGTTCGATGCTGGCCGTTGGCGAAGAGCGCGCCGCAAAAAAGAAGCTTTCCGACAATCTGACCTTTGTGGAGGCCAATGCCGAGGAACTGCCTTTCGAGGCAAACAGTTTCGACGCCTATACGATCGCGTTTGGCATTCGCAACGTGCCGCGCATCGACGTCGCGCTGAAGGAGGCCCATCGCGTGCTGAAGCGCGGCGGGCGGCTGCTGGTGCTGGAGTTTTCCGAAGTCGACATGCCGCTGCTCGACCGCGTCTACGATGCCTGGTCGTTCAACGCCATCCCGCAATTCGGCAAGATGATCACGGGCGATGCCGAACCCTATCAATATCTGGTCGAGTCGATCCGCAAATTCCCCAACCAGGAAGATTTCGCGACGATGATCCGTACTGCCGGCTTCTCCCGCGTCACCTATACCAATTACACCGGCGGCATCGCCGCCCTGCATTCCGGCTGGAAGCTTTAAGTCCATGGCCGGCAGACGCAGGAGACAAGCATAAGCATGAGTACTTTGGGCGCATATTTCCGCCTCGCAAGGGTTGGCTGGGTTCTCGTGCGCGAAGGCGTCGTGCTGGCCCTGCCGTCCGACGACCTGCCTGCTCCCGCCCAATTGTTGAAAGCGCTGCTGAAGCCATTCGCCCGCAGCAAGGCGAAAAGAGCGCAGCGCAGCGACCGGCTGGCGGTGGCTGTCGAACGGCTCGGGCCTTCCTATGTGAAGATGGGTCAGTTTCTCGCCACCCGACCGGATGTGGTGGGCGCCGACTTCGCCGACGATCTCGCGAGCCTCCAGGACCGCATGGCCTTTTTCCCGGCGGCTGCGGCGAAAGCCAATATCGAAGGTTCGCTCGGGCGGTCTGTTTCGGAGCTCTACAGGGAATTCGGCGATCCGATCGCCGCCGCTTCCATCGCCCAGGTGCATCCGGCCATGGTGGATACGCCAAAGGGACCGCGCAAGGTGGCCGTAAAGGTCATCCGCCCGGGTGTGCGCCAGCGTTTCCAGAACGATCTCGAGGCGATGTATCTGATCGCCGACCTGCAGCAGCGCTTCGTCCGCTCCGCCCGCCGCCTGCGCCCCGTCGAGGTGACACGCACGCTGGAACAGACCACCAAGATCGAGATGGATCTGCGGCTTGAGGCCGCCGCCCTTTCCGAACTTGCGGAAAATACCAGGGACGATCCCGGGTTCCGGGTTCCCGAGGTCGACTGGGAGCGTACCGGTCGCGATGTCGTCACCATGGAATGGATCGACGGCGTCAAGATGTCGGATATCGAGGGTCTGAAGGCCGCCGGCCACGACCTGAACCAGCTTGCCGACACGCTGATCCAGTCTTTCCTGCGGCACACGCTGCGCGACGGCTTCTTCCACGCCGACATGCATCCCGGCAATCTCTTCGTGGATGCCGAGGGCGAGATCGTCGCCGTCGATATGGGCATTGCCGGACGCCTCGGCAAAAAGGAACGCCGCTTCCTTGCCGAGATCCTCTACGGTTTCATTACCCGCGACTATATGCGGGTGGCGGAAGTGCATTTCGAGGCCGGGTACGTGCCGGGCCACCACGATAAAGCCAGTTTCGCGCAGGCGATCCGCGCCATTGGCGAACCGATCCACGGCCAACCAGCCGAGACCATCTCCATGGGCAAGCTTCTGACGCTGCTGTTCGAGGTGACCGAGCTTTTCGATATGGAAACGCGCCCGGAACTGGTGATGCTGCAAAAGACCATGGTGGTGGTGGAAGGCGTGTCGCGCATGCTCAATCCGCGCTTCAACATGTGGAAGGCGGCAGATCCGGTCGTTGGCGGCTGGATCAGGGATAATCTCGGCCCCAAACGCGTCGTCACCGATCTGAAGGATGGCGTGAAAGCCGCCCTCAAGCTTGCCGAGGCCGTGCCGGAGATTGCCGCCAAGACGGAAAAGCTGCATTCCGAACTGATGTATATGAGCGAAAACGGCCTGCGTTTCGATGCGCAGACGGCGGAAGCCATCGGCAAGGCGGAAGCGCGCCACACCAAGTGGGGGCGGATAGCGTTATGGGTGATCGCGCTGACGCTTCTCTATATTGCGGTCAGGATCAGCTGAGCATCTGAAAACGAACAGGTGCCATGTTGGTGTAATCTATTGGAGGAATAAGGGCCTGATCTTGAAACGAGACAGGTGATCCATGCGGACAAAAGCGTTCTCGCTTGCTTTGATCTTCCTATCCATTCAACTGGCCTGGGTGCCGGATGCGATGGCCGGACACCGGGTCTACGACCCATGCATCGACGGGGGCGCAAGTGACGGGAAACCACGCAGCTGTGGCGAATTGCGGCGTGCGCTGCGCCATTCGGACTTGCCCGACCGCAGGGGTTTGAGCCATGAAAGGCCGACACGGCGCTTGGGGATTGACCCCTGCGGCGATGGCCGCTTCAGTGACGGAAAACCGCGATCCTGTGCGGAGTTACGTCGGTGGTTGAGAGACAGATAATGCCTGGCGGGATTTGAATTCATGGCAAAATCGCAAGCGTTGAAAGCGGCCCTTTCCTATTCTTCATGGCCGCTGGTGTTCGTGGGAGGCCTTGTGGGCTCCTTTTTCGCGTTCACGAGCAACCACCCGATCACGGCTTTTCTGGCCGTTTATGCGGGCGCAGTTCTCAGCCTGTTTTTTCTCGAACGCTATATTCCCTACGAAGTACAATGGCTTGAGGGTGACGGCGAGACGGTGAACAGCATCGGCCACACGCTTTTGACAAAAGGGCTTGTCCAGCTCGCGGCAGCGGCAGCGGCGATTTTTCCGATGCTGACGGCCAATGTGCTGCAGCCCCTGGCCGCCATGCGGTTCGATCTCTGGCCATCACAACTGCCCATGATTATTCAGGTGGCGCTTGCAGTGACGATTGCCGAATTCGGTCTCTACTGGGCCCACCGCATTGCCCATGAAACCGTGTTCTTCTGGCGCTTCCATGCCCTGCATCACAGCGTCGTGCGGCTCTGGGTCGTCAATACAGGACGGTTCCATGTGGCCGATTCCCTGTTCAAGATCGCGCTCAGCCAGATTCCGCTCTATTTCATGGGCGCGCCGCTGCAGGTCTTCTGGTGGCTCGGCGCCGTGACCGCCTTCATCGGCATCTTGACCCATTGCAATGTCAACATGAAAACGGGGCCGCTCGATTACGTGTTCAGCACCCCGCGCCTGCATCGCTGGCACCATTCGAAGCAGCTTCCGGAAGGAAACACCAACTACGGCGAAAATCTCGTCATCTTCGATCTGATCTTCGGTTCCTACCATAACCCGGATCGGCCCTCTTCCACCGATATCGGCATCAAGGGTCAGATCGCCAAAGGGTTCCTGCCGCAACTTCTGCAGCCCTTCACCAAGGAAGGCGTCCGCCAGATCATCGGCAAGGACACCAAGCTCGACTGAAACGAAAAACTAAAAGGCCCGCGCGGTATCGATCACGATGCCGAGTTCGCCCCGCAGTTTTTTGGTGAGACCGGCGGCGACAAGCTCATAGGAACGGCGCACATAGTGCTCCAGCTCTTCTTGTTCGAGCGGAGAATGATCGGCAATCGACACCCATTTGCGTTTGGCGAAATAGGGCGCCTGGGCGATGCCTTCGAGTGAAGTGAGGATTTCAAAGCTCTCTTCCGAGCACTTCACGACCAGCCGCCAGTCCTCCCGCTCGCCCAGCACGGCAAAGACCTTGTCGCCCACCTTGGCAACGTGGGAATCCCATTGATCGACGAACCGCACGCCCGACCATTCACCGAGCACCCTGTCGAATGTCTTGCGCTCGAACAGGCTCATCCGAGTTTCTCCGCGATCAGGGCCGCCAGACGTTTTGCAACTTCAGCCTTGTCGAGATCCGGCCAGACGTCGATGCCATCTGCGGAAATGATCTTCACACTGTTGCGATCCCCGCCCATGATGCCGGTTTCCGTCGAAACATCATTCGCGACGATGTAATCCGCGCCTTTACGCTCCAGCTTCGCCCGGCCGTTCTTCTCGACATCCTGCGTCTCGGCGGCGAAGCCCACCACAATCCTCGGGCGCTTTTCATGATGGCCGACGGTTTTGAGAATATCGGGATTTTCCGTCAGCTGCAACGCCGGCGGCGCATCGCCCGGCTGCTTCTTGATCTTCTGTTCCGACGAGCCCGTCACTCGCCAGTCGGCGACGGCGGCAACCATGACGGAGATATCCGCCGGCAGTCTCGATATCACCGCATCGCGCATCTCCTCGGCGCGCTCCACATGGATCGTTTTGACCCCGGCGGGATCGGCGATGGCGACCGGGCCGGAAATCAGCGTAACCTCCGCCCCCAGTTCCGCCAGAGCCGCCGCAATGGCATGGCCCTGTTTGCCGGAGGAGCGGTTGGCGATATAGCGCACCGGATCGATCGGCTCATGCGTGGGACCAGAGGTAACGATGGCCGTCTTGCCGCGCAGGGGCTTTTGGCCCCCCTCCAGCAGCGCTTCGACGGCTTCGACGATCTGCAATGGCTCGGCCATACGGCCAAAACCAGCCTCGCCCTTCTCCGCCATCTCACCAGCCATGGGTCCGATGAAATGTACGCCGTCCTTCTTCAGGGTTTCAACATTGCGGCCGGTCGGCTTCGCCGTCCACATTTTTGGATTCATTGCCGGCGCGACCAGCACCCTGCGATCCGTCGCGAGAAGGACCGTGGAGGCGAGGTCGTCAGCCAGGCCATGCGCCATCTTCGCCATCAGATCGGCGGTAGCGGGCGCGACCAGCACGAGATCGCAATCGCGCGCCAGCCGGATATGGCCGACATCCTGCTCATCCTGCCGTGAAAAAAGCTCGGTAAAGACATGGGTGGCGGACAAGGCGCCGACGGCGAGCGGGGTGACGAATTCCTGCGCCCCCTTTGTCATGACCGGCGTCACCTTCGCACCGCGCTCCTTCAGGCGACGGATGAGATCGAGGCTCTTATAGGCCGCGATGCCGCCGGAGATGATGAGGAGAATATGTTTGCCTGAAAGCGTCATGATGCCGGACCAGTTTCCCGTTTCAGGGGAAACTAAGCCCTTGGCATACAAAGTGCAATCCGGCTGATATCACGCCGCCTTGGCGACGTGATATTCCTTGATCGCGACCATCTTGATCGCCGGGAACCGCTCGGACTCATAACGAAGCGAGAAGGCGTCCTGCGCGAGAAACACCGGATCGCCATCGAGATCGCGGGCGATATCGCCCCGCTTGACGTTGAGGAACTTTTCCATTTCCGCCGGCTGATCGGAGGAAATCCAGCGGCAGACGGAAAAGCGCGACATTTCGAAGGAGACCGGCAGGCCGTATTCGCCCATCAGCCGCTCCTTCAACACATCGAGCTGCAGTGCGCCGACAACGCCGACGATGGCCGGCGAGCCGTCTTCCGGTGAAAAGAGCTGAACGACACCCTCTTCCGCCATCTGCTGCAGGGCTTCCTTCAGCTTCTTCGCCTTCATGGCGTCTTCCAGACGCACGCGGCGCAGGATTTCCGGCGAGAAGTTCGGCACGCCCTGGAAGACGAGGTTCTCCCCCTCCGTCAGCGTATCGCCGATACGCAGCGTGCCGTGGTTGGGAATGCCGACGACATCGCCCGCAAAGGCGGTATCGGCCAGCTGGCGCTGCGAGGCGAAGAAGAATTGCGGCGCGGTCAGCCCCATCTGTTTGCCGGTGCGGGCAAGCCGCGCCTTCATGCCGCGCTCCAGCTTGCCGGAGCAGATGCGGGCGAAAGCGATGCGGTCACGATGGTTCGGGTCCATATTGGCCTGTATTTTGAAGACAAAGGCCGTCATTTTCTCTTCAGCCGCATGTACGGTGCGGGTATCCGCCACCTGATCGCGCGGCGGCGGTGCGAAATCGCCAAGCGCATTGATGAGGTCACGTACACCGAAATTGCGCAACGCCGAACCGAAGAACACCGGTGTCATATGACCTTCGAGAAACGCCTGGCGATCGAAAGGACGGCAGGCTTCGAGCGCCAGTTCGGTTTCTTCGACAAAAAGATGGCGCTCATTTTCCGGCAGGCGATCGGCAACCGCCTGCGGACCGTTGACCGGCATGGCCTCCACCTGCGTATCGACACCACGGAAGGTGCTGTCGGCAAGATTATAGGCGCCGCAGAAGGTCTTGGCGCGACCGACCGGCCAGGTAATCGGCGCGGTATCGAGCGCCAGCTTCTCTTCCACCTCATCCAGAATCTCGAAGGGGTCGCGGCTTTCGCGGTCCATCTTGTTGATGAAGGTGATGATCGGAATATCGCGCATGCGGCAGACTTCGAAGAGCTTCAGCGTGCGCGGCTCGATACCCTTGGCGGCGTCGATGACCATGATCGCCGCATCCACCGCCGTCAGCGTGCGGTAGGTATCGTCGGCGAAGTCCTCGTGGCCGGGCGTGTCGAGAATGTTGAAGACCCGGTCGTTATATTCGAAGGTCATAACCGAGGTGACGACCGAAATGCCGCGTTCGCGCTCGATCTTCATCCAGTCCGAACGGGTCTGGATGCGATCCTTCTTCGCCTTCACCTCACCGGCAAGCTGGATCGCTCCGCCGAACAGCAGCAATTTTTCGGTAAGCGTGGTCTTACCCGCGTCCGGGTGCGCGATAATAGCAAAGGTGCGGCGGCGGGAGACCGCCTCGGCAAGTGTTTCGGCCATCTGACAAATCCTGTGGAATTGCGGGCTATCTAGCGTTTCAGGCCCGGTTTTGCAATTGACCTTGCCGCGATCTCGGCAAACTAATGCCGCATGACCGTTCAAAACGACAATCGCCCCCCTCTCCGTCTTGTCCGCCTTGCCCATGGCGCAGGCCTCGACTTGCCCTCTTATGAAACCGGCGGCGCCGCCGGCATGGACCTGCGCGCAGCGGTGCCCGCGGATGCGCCGCTGACCTTGAAACCCGGCGAACGCACGCTGGTGCCGACCGGTTTCGTTTTCGAGGTTCCGGCCGGTTACGAGGCGCAAATCCGTCCCCGTTCCGGCCTCGCCATCAAGAACGGCATTACCTGCCTCAACTCCCCCGGCACGGTGGACAGCGATTATCGCGGCGAGGTGAAGGTCATTCTCGCCAATCTCGGGCAGGATGATTTTGTCATCGAACGCAGCATGCGCATCGCCCAGATGGTAATCGCGCCGGTGACGCAGGTTGCGGTAAGCGAAGTGGCGGAAACCTCCGAAACGGTGCGTGGTACCGGCGGTTTCGGCTCCACCGGCGTCTAGCCACACCGCCGGTCCGTCAGAACCTTCAGACCGCTTTTACGTGAGGCGACGCACCCGTGCCGTCCGGCTTGGTGCGTGGGAGAGCCGATTGTTTTTGCCCGGCAATTTCGCTATGGATCTGGCAGCTTTTCGGGATGTACGATCATGACACTGACCACGATTTTTGCCTATGCCACCGCACTCTTCATCGCCGCCGCCATTCCAGGCCCCGGCATGACGGCGATCGTGGCGCGGGCGCTGGGATCGGGTTTTCGGGAAACCTTCTTCATGGGCCTCGGGCTGATATTGGGCGACATGATCTACCTGACCGGCGTGATACTTGGTCTGGCATTTGTGGCGCAAACCTTTCAGGAAGCCTTCATGGTCCTGAAATTCGCCGGTGCCGCCTATCTCCTTTATATCGCCTGGAAGCTGTGGACTGCAGGCCTGCTGCCGCAGGACCTGAAGGCGAAAAAAAGCACCAGCATGCCCATGTCCTTCCTGTCCGGCCTGCTGATCACACTCGGCAATCCGAAAACCATGCTGTTTTACGTGGCGCTGGTGCCGACGCTGATCGATATCCGCATGATCGGCCCTTCGGAATATGCGACACTTCTCGCCCTTACCTTCGTCGTGCTGATGGCGGTTCTGCTGCCCTATATCCTGCTTGCGGCCAAGGCGCGTAACCTGCTGAAGAGGCCGAGCGCCCTGACGATCCTCAACCGTACGGCGGCGGGCATTCTGGCGGGAACCGCGACCATGATCGCGATCCGCAGCACCTAAAATAATTTCGTGCATTTATCTGGCTTATCGGGAAATTTTTCCGGTAAACCAGCCATATAAGGATGAACGTTCGCTAGCCTGACAGGGCGATTGCTCCTATTCTGCCGCTCAAATCTTGCGGTCACCGTCGTGTGGCCTTCATACGGGAGAGCACCATGCCTGAAGCCAGAAAGCCCGGACGCGGACGCGTCTATTCCTCGATTACGGAAACTATCGGCGACACGCCGATCGTGCGGCTGGACAAGCTGGCAAAGGAAAAGGGCGTAAAGGCCAACCTCCTCGCCAAGCTGGAGTTTTTCAACCCCATCGCCTCCGTCAAGGACCGCATCGGCGTCGCCATGATCGAAGCGCTGGAAGCGCAGGGCAAGATCACTCCCGGCAAAACGACGCTGGTGGAACCGACATCAGGCAACACCGGCATCGCGCTTGCCTTCGCCGCCGCCGCCAAGGGTTACAAGCTGATCCTGACCATGCCTGAAACCATGTCGGTCGAGCGCCGGAAGATGCTGGCCCTGCTCGGCGCAGAACTGGTGCTGACCGAAGGCCCCAAGGGCATGAAGGGCGCAATCGCCAAGGCGCAGGAACTGGCCGAGACCCTGCCTGATGCGATCATTCCGCAGCAATTCGAAAACCCCGCCAATCCGGAAATTCACCGCAGGACCACGGCGGAAGAAATCTGGAACGACACCGACGGCACGGTCGATATTCTCGTCTCGGGCATCGGCACCGGCGGCACCATCACCGGCACGGGCCAGGTTCTGAAATCCCGCAAACCGGAAGTGAAGGTCATTGCGGTCGAGCCTGCCGACAGCCCGGTTCTTTCCGGCGGCAACCCCGGCCCGCACAAGATTCAGGGCATCGGCGCCGGTTTTGCACCTGCGATCCTCGACACCGGCATTTATGACGAGATCGTCACCGTGACCAATGACGAGGCTTTCGAAATTGCGCGTCTGGCGGCAAGGCTCGAAGGTGTGCCGGTTGGCATCTCCTCGGGCGCGGCACTGGCGGCGGCGATCAAGGTCGGCGCGCGCGATGAAAATGCCGGCAAGAACATTGTCGTCATCATTCCTTCCTTCGCCGAACGTTACCTCTCGACCGCGCTTTTCGAAGGTCTTGGGCTCTAAACACATCATCCGATGCGCGCAGTCGCGGACCAAATGAGCGAATATTCGATATGCCGCTGGCCTTGCCGGCGGCATATCGGTTTTCAAGACGCCTCGCATTCGACCGCGCCCATGCGATGCCTTTCAAATCCTTTTTTGCCTGTCCCTACCCCGAACGTCTGAATTCATTGGAGGGCATGCGCCATACTTCCAAGAGCAACGCCCAAGCACCAAGGTTCTAGGCCACCACCGTCAGCCTTTCGCCTGCGATACGATAGGACACCGCTTCCGCTATATGGATGCGGCCAACCGTCTGCCTGCCCTCCAGATCGGCCAGAGTGCGGGCAACCTTGAGAATGCGATGATATCCCCGCGCGGAAAACTTCAGCCGTTCGGCGGCATCGCGCAACAATTGCAGCCCGGATGCATCCGGTTCGGCATATTTTTCGATCAGCGCCGTCGCACAGCGGGCATTGGTGCGGATGGCAGGAAACCCCGTTGACGCATAACGCTCCTGCTGGGCAAGGCGCGCCCGGGCCACACGGGCCGCAACCGCCGCGCTCGGCTCAGATGCAACGGGTCGGATGAGATCGGTAGCGGAAACGGCGGGAACGTCGATACGGATATCAATACGATCCAGCAGCGGGCCGGAAATACGGGCCTGATAATCGGTCACACAGCGCGGGCCTCGGGCGCAGGAGAAACCCGGCTCTCCCGCCATGCCGCAGCGGCAGGGGTTCATGGCGGCCACGAGCTGGATTTCCGCCGGATAGCTGACGCGGTGATTGGCGCGTGCGATGATGCACTCGCCGGTTTCCAGCGGCTGGCGCAGCGCATCCAGCACCTGCGGCGAAAACTCCGGGAACTCATCGAGAAAAAGAACGCCGTGATGGGCAAGCGAGGCCTCACCCGGTTTGGCGCGCAGCCCGCCGCCGATCAGCGCCGCCATGGTGGCGGAATGGTGCGGGGTGCGGAACGGCCTGCGATCCGAAAGCTTGCCGCCCGATAATTGGCCGGCGATGGAATGAACCATCGACACTTCCAGCAACTCCGCCGCCTCAAGCGGCGGCAGGATGGAAGGCAGGCGGGCGGCGAGCATGGATTTGCCCGAACCGGGCGGACCGACCATCAGCAGATTGTGGCCGCCAGCCGCCGCCACCTCCAGCGCGCGCCGGGCGCTTTCCTGCCCTTTGATATCCGCCAGATCCGGCAAATTAACCGGATTGGCGCGGATGGCGGCTGTCGGGCGCGATAGGAGCTGGGTGCCACGAAAATGATTGGCAAGCGCTATGAGGCTGCGCGGGGCGAGAATATCGATACCGGCGCCGGCCCAGGCCGCCTCCGGCCCGCTTTCAGCGGGGCAGATCAGGCCCTTGCCGAGGGCATTGGCCCCCATGGCGGCCGGCAGCGCGCCTGAAACCATGCCGATGGTGCCATCGAGATTGAGTTCGCCGAGAACCACATATTGGCCAAGCGCTTCCGCCGGTATGGCGCCCAAGGCGGCCATGAGGCCAAGCGCAATGGGAAGATCGAAATGCGACCCTTCCTTTGGCAGATCGGCCGGTGCGAGATTGACAGTGACTTTTTTCGCCGGCAAGGCCAGCCCCGAAGCATGCAGGGCGGCCTGAACCCGCTCCCGGCTTTCGGCCACCGCCTTGTCCGGCAGGCCGACAATCTGGATGCCGACCTTTCCGGGTGCGACCATGACCTGCACCTCGACGGGCACACCCTCTATGCCCTGAAATGCAACCGTGTTGACCCTTGCCACCATGGCCTGCCCCCGCAAACCGGTCGCGCCATCAGAACCTCATGCTCCGCGGCCGCCACCCGCAAGCAACGTGCCACAGAGCAAAGAATAAAACAAGAACATTCGGCGAACAATTTCTCGCTGACGATGTATTTTAGTTGTGTCTAGTTGTGCTTGCGGAACAAAGCTGGATCGGCGAGAGGTCGCGTCAGAAATCCTGAGATTCGCGCTTTTTCTCGATCGCATCCCACAACAGGCTTGCGACATCGGCGCCGCCGAATTTCCGCACTTCGCGGATGCCGGTGGGCGACGTGACGTTGATTTCCGTCATATAGTCGCCGATCACATCAATGCCGACAAAGAGGAAACCGCGTTCACGCAGGGCGGGACCGATGCGGCGGCAGATTTCCTTTTCGCGCGCCGTCAATTCCGTCGGCTCCGGCCGGCCGCCGGCATGCATGTTGGAGCGGGCATCGTTTTCCGCCGGCACGCGATTGATCGCGCCCACCGGTTCGCCATCCACCAAAAGGATACGCTTGTCGCCCTTGCGGACGTCAGGCAGATATTGCTGGGCGATATAGGGTTCGCGGAACATCTGGCCGAACATTTCAAGCAGGGAGGAGAAATTGCGGTCGTCGCGTGCCGAGTGGAAAACGCCCGCGCCGCCATTGCCATAAAGCGGCTTGAGGATGATATCGCCCATTTCGTTGCGGAAGCGGGCAATTTCGGCCACATCCTTGGTGATCAGCGTCTTCGGCATCAGATCGGCGAATTCGGTGACGAAAATCTTTTCCGGCGAGTTGCGCACCCAGGCGGGATCATTGACAACAAGCGTCCTGGGATGAATGCGCTCCAAGAGATGGGTGGAAGTGATATAGGCCATGTCGAAGGGCGGATCCTGGCGCAGATGGATGACATCCATGGTCGACAGATCGACACGCTCCGGTTCGGACAGGGAGAAATGATCGCCCTTGATGTCGCGCAGTTCCATCTGCTCGACGGTGGCGTAAATCTTGCCGTCACGCATGGAAAGACGCTCGGGCGTATAGTGGAACAGCCGGTATCCGCGCGCCTGCGCCTCAAGGCTCATGGCGAAGGTGGAGTCACCGGCGATGTTGATGCCGGAGACATGATCCATCTGGATCGCGACGTTCTTGATCTTCGCCATGCGCATTTTCCTCTTGCGGCATGCGGACGCTTCGCCGGTCCGCAATGCCCATTGCCCCGTCTTTTCAAGCTTTCTGGCAGGACCGGAAAAACGCCGGAAGTGCTTCAGAAAACCCTGAAGATGTAGGGCAGCGACCGTTCAAAGGCAACTGCTGCAAGCGGTGGTTTGTGTGAGTTTTATTGAACCTTCACAAATCTGCCGGCGATGCCACATGGGCCCGCCGGCTGCGACATGGCACAGGGTTCAGGCCGCCAGCTTGTAGGAGCGGCCGGCAAACAGCTTGTTCTTGACGCGGTAGGCCAAGGCCAGCGCCTTGGGGAACGGACGGCGCATGAAGGCGACCTTGCGGACATAATCATCCACCCGCCAGGTGGCCCATGTTCCCGCAGGAAAATAAGCAACGTCGCCCACGCGCAGGATGCTGACAGAACCGTCTTCGGCCGTTACATGCACCTCGCCTTCCAGAATATAGACGGTTTCGTCCCAGCCGAAGAACCAGCGGAATTCGCCCGCGGTGCAATCCCACATGGCGGTGCTGGAGGCGCGGTCGCCGCTTCGGGAGTGATCCGCCGCGCGGGCGTGCGGATTACCGGAGATGATCCAGTCAGGATTGATGGGGGCCGGCTGGAGCCGCAGATCCGTGCAGGATGCACTGACGACGGTTTCGTCTTTTTGTCTGCGCAGATAGGCCGGCAAAACCGGCACCGTGCGGATCGCCATGGTTGCAGCCGCCGCGAACATCATTTTGAACGACATATGAAAAAACCCCCGTGATATATTGGAGGTCTTCTATCATCGGGATCGTAACAAAGCGGTTTTGACAATCGGCGCAATTTTAATCATCGCGCCGATTTCTTCCGATGCGCTCAGGCCGTCGCCAGCTGAACGGATTGCGCGCCGACCTGCTCCGTCTTGCCGGCAATGCGCTTGCCGGTTTCACCGGAGAAGAAATGCAGCTTTTCCGGCGCGATCGTGACGGAGAGCGCGGAGGGAACCTCGACATCCGGCGGAAAGGCCACGGTCAGCGTCTGGTCGCCGATCGTGCCGTGGATGAGGCGTTGCGAACCCAGCTCCTCGATATAATCGACACGGAGGGCGAAACCCTGCTCACCCGCAGCGGCCAAGCGGAAATCCTCCGCGCGCATGCCCACTGTCACCGGCCCGGAGACTGGGGCGAAGCCATTCAATGCAAAGAGCGACGGACCGATGGCGAGGCTGTCGCCATGCAATTCGCCATTCAACAGGTTCATGGCCGGGGAGCCGATGAAGCTCGCGACGAAGGTGGAGGCCGGCGTGTGATAGACATCCAGCGGCGCGCCGATCTGTTCGATGCGGCCGCCATTCAGCACCACCAGACGGTCGGCCAGCGTCATGGCCTCCAGCTGGTCGTGGGTAACATAAATGGAGGTGGTGCCGAGGCGCTTTTGCAGGCGCTTGATTTCGCCGCGCATGGAGACACGCAGCTTGGCATCGAGGTTGGACAAAGGTTCGTCGAACAGGAAGGCCGCCGGTTTGCGCACGATGGCGCGGCCCATGGCGACACGCTGCCGTTGACCGCCGGAAAGGGCGCGCGGCTTGCGATCCAGATAGGGTTCGAGCTGCAGCATACGCGCGGCTTCGGCCACACGCGCGTCGATTTCCGCCTTTGGAGTCTTGCGGTTCTTCAAGCCATATTCCAGGTTCTGGCGCACCGACATATGCGGGTAAAGCGCATAATTCTGGAATACCATGGCGATATCGCGGTCGGCGGGATCGGCCTGATTGACCACCCGGTCGCCGATCTTCACCGTGCCTTCGGAGATGTCCTCCAGCCCGGCAACCATGCGCAGAAGCGTGGACTTGCCGCAGCCGGAAGGGCCGACGAGAACGATGAACTCACCGTCCCTGATGTCGATGTCGACGTGATGCACGGCGCGCACGCCGCCATGATAATCCTTGCAGACCTGACTGATTTCTATCGCGGCCATTTCGGTCTCCTTATTTATCGCTCTCGGTGAGGCCCTTGATGAACCAGCGCTGGAAAATGACGACGATCAGCACCGGCGGCAGCATGGCCAGAACGGCAAGCGCGAAAGCTTCGTTGTAATCGGGAATTTGCGAGCCGACCCAGACCTGCAGGATCGACTTGATGCCGCGCATCAGGGTGAAGAAACTCTCATCCGTCGTCATCAGCATCGGCCAGAGATACTGGTTCCAGCCATAAACGAACATGATGATGAAGATCGCCGCCATCATGGTGCGCGACAGCGGGATGATGACATCGATGAAGAACTTGAACGGCCCTGCCCCGTCGATGCGGGCGGCCTCCAGCAATTCTTCCGGAATGGATTTGAAGAACTGCCGGAAATAGAAGGTGCCTGTCGCCGAGGCGAGAAGCGGCACGATCAAGCCGGTATAGGAGTTCAAGAGGCCGAGTTTGCTCATCACCTCATAGGACGGCATGATGCGCACTTCGAGCGGCAACAGCAGCGTGGTGAAAATGATCCAGAAGGCAAGCGTGGCAAAGCGGAAGCGGAAATAGACGATCGCATAGGCCGCCGTCATCGACAGGACGATCTTGCCGACGGCAAAACCGATGCCGAGGATCAGCGAGTTGATCACCATGTTGAGGCCGGTGATCTGCCCGGTGAAACCGCCCTTCTGGGTCAGGACCTTTTCATAGGTCTCGACGAAATTGTCGCCGGGAACGATCGCCAGACCGCTGCGGTGAATTTCCGCCGCCGTATGCGTGGAGGTCATGAAAGCCACGACAACAGGCAAAATCAGGAAAAGCGCACCTACTATCAGCACCAGATGATCGAGGGGTTTTGTCTTGTACATCGTCTTTTCCCTCAATTGTAATGGATGCGCTTCTCGATGAAGCGGAACTGGATAATGGTGAGGACGAAGACGACCAGCATCAGGATGACGGACTGTGCTGACGAACCGCCAATGTCATTGCCGCGGAAACCATCGAGAAACACCTTGTAGACCAGCGTGATCGGGTTATTCGCCGCCTTGTCCTTCACCATAACGTCGATGACGCCGAAGGTGTCGAACAGCGCATAGGTGATGTTGATGATCAGCAGGAAGAAGGCCGTGGGCGCCAGAAGCGGCATGATGACCGTCCAGAACCGGCGGAAGCCCGAACGGCAGTCGATGGCGGCTGCCTCCCGGACGGAAACGGGCACACCCTGGAGGCCAGAGAGGAAGAAGATGAAATTATAGGGAATCTGCTTCCAGACCGCGACCACGACCATGGCGAAGGCCGTATCGAAATAATTGAGGCCGACCTTCATGTCCCAGCCGAAAAATGCGGCCATTTTGACGAAGGGGCCGATATGCTGGTCGAAAAACATCATGCCGATGAGGCCGGCGACCGGCGGCGCGATGGCATAGACGGAAATCAGCAATGTCTTGTATGTCGAACTGCCGCGAATGACCGCATCGGCCTTGACTGCCAGCAAAAGACCGAGCGCCAGCGAAAAGAAGGTCACCAGCACGGTAAAAACGACCGTGAACTTGGCGATATTGAGATATTCCGGATTGAATATCGCATCCGAATAATTGGCGAGGCCCACGAATGAGGCCCCGAACCCGAAAGGGTCTTCGAGATAAAAGGAAGACTGGATGGCCTGAACGGACGGCCAATAGAAAAAGATGAAGATCACCGCAAGCTGCGGCGCCAGAAACAGATAGGGCACGAAAGACGAGGAGAACTGCACGCGCTTCATGCCGGCTTCAGCGGGCTTGGCGGGTTTTCCAGCCTTTGCGGACCAGCCGGATAAAAACCGGCGCGGTTGAGACGATGTATAGGCCACGCTTGCGCCTCCTTATCCAGAAGCGAGCCTCCCTTCCATCGGAAAGGAGGCTCGACAACGATCGTTGGTTTCGAAAAGATCGATCAGCCGGCCGTCTTGGCGAAACGGGCCAGAAGGTCGTTACCTTCCTTCTCGATGATCTCGAAAGCAGCCTTCGGCGTGACTTCGCCGGAGAAGATGCGGTTGTATTCACGCTCCATCACGGCGCGGATCTGCGGATAGAAACCGAGGCGATAACCCTTGGACCATTCGCCGCCCGGCAGCGAAAGCTGCTGGATACCGACTTCCGCGACCGGCTTTTCCTTGTAGAAGCCTTCAGCCTTGGCCTTTTCGTAAGCAGCCTTGGTGATGGCGACGTAACCGGTAGCCTTGTGGTAGAAGACCTGGATTTCCGGCGAGGTCAGGAACTGGAAGAAGTCAGCCACGCACTTGTTTTCGGCTTCGGACTTGCCGGACATGGCGAAGAGGGCAGCGCCGCCGATGAAGGAGTTGGTGCCAGCGCCCTTGATGGAACCCCAGTAGGGAAGGAAGGTTGCCGAGAACGGCATGGTTGCCGTCTTCTGCAGGCCGCCGAAAGAACCCGAAGAACCGATCCAGAAGGCAACCTTGCCTTCTTCGAACGGCTTCTGGTTGTCGTTCCAGCCGGCGCCGTAATAGGCGAACAGGCCCTTGTCCTTCCAGTCCTTGAGCTTGTCGAACATCATGACGAGGTTCGGGTCGGTGACCTTGAGCTTGGTGTCGGCGACGCTGTCGTAACCGTTATTGTTGGTGGCGAACTGGATGTTGTTGCGGGAGAAGAAATTCTCCGTGAACTGCCAGGTCAGCTGCGACTGAACGAGCGGAATGTAGCCGGCTTCCTTAAGCTTCGGCGCAACCTGCTCGAACTCTTCCCAGGTCTTCGGCGCCTCGACGCCGGCCTTCTTCAGGGCTTCGTCGTTGACATACATGATGGGAGCGGAGGAGTTGAACGGCATGCCGACAAACTTGCCGTCGGCAGCAGCGTAGAAATAACGCACGCCGTTGATGAAGGCCTCGCGGTCGAACTTGTAACCGGCCTTATTGATCAGGTCTTCGGCAGGAATGACAGCGCCCTTGGCGTTGATGATGGTGGCGGCGCCAGCGTCAAAGACCTGGAGGATGTTCGGCTGTTCGCCAGAGCGGAAAGCAGCGATGCCGCTGGCCAGCGCTTCTTCGTAGGAGCCCTTGGAAACCGGCGTCAGAGCGCATTCCTTCTGGGCTTCGTTGAACTTCTGCGAGACTTCGTTGATGACTTCGCCGTTACGGCCACCCATGCCATGCCACCAGGTGATGTTGGTCGCAGCCATGGAAGACGTCGCCGAAATGCTGACGGCCACCGCGGCCATGGAAATCTTCTTCAACATTACTAAATCCTCTCCACCATTTATTGGTATGAGGATGCGAATAGAGGCGTTCCATGACGCCTCTTTAACAGTTTCATGTCAGATTTGTTACGGCGCCTCTCAATAGCCTCCGCTCCCGCAAGAACGCATAGCTCAAGCACCGTCTCGCACTATCGGACGGGCCGGATTTCCGACAACCGTCGCGCCTGGCCGCACATTGCGCGTGACCACCGAACCGGCGCCGACAATCGCGCCGTCACCAATGGTGATGCCGGCCAGAAGGATCGCCCCGCCGCCGATCCAGACATCTCGCCCGATCGTCACAGGCTTTGCGATTTCAATGCCTTGTGCGCGCGGCGCGGGGTCCAGATGGTGTTCCGCGCAATAGATCTGCACCGCAGGCCCCAGCATCGCGCCATCGCCTATCGTGACCTTCGCGGAATCGAGAATGGTGCAACCGGCATTGAGATAGACATTCTTGCCCAGCGTGATGTTGATGCCGTAAGCGCAATGAAACGGCGCCTCGAGAAATGCACCCTCCCCGACAAAAGCAAAGAGCGCGCGCAGCAGCGGCGCAATCGCCCCGCGCTCATCCGGGGGCATCGTATTGTGCTGGTGGACGGCCCCTCGTGCCCGCCAGCGCAATATATCCAGCTCGGCATCCATGCAGCTGTACCATTCGCCCGCGGCCATCTTTTCCCGCTCGGTGGACATTGGTTCCCTCCCCTCAAAAGGCGTCGATAAAGTGCTGCGGCAGGCGTCGCGGCGAAACGGCGATGATATCGAAACGCAGCGAAAGGCGCCCGGCATCCTTGCGCCGGGAGAGCCAGAGATCGGCCGCGGCCCGGATGCGTTGCTGCGAATGGAAACCGACGGCGTCGACAGCCACGGCACCCGACGGTCGCGCCTTGACCTCGATTATGACGAGCAAGTCCTTCTTGCGGGCGATGAGATCGATTTCCCCCAGCCGGGTGCGATAACGAATGGCGAGGATGCGATATCCCTTTACCAGCAGATAAAGAGCGGCCCAATATTCCGCGGCATGGCCGCGTCGCTCGGCCTTGCGCCTTTTGTGAGTGCGCCCGTCAGCGGCCATCCGTTTCCTTCATGTCCAGCAGCCTTTGATAAAGCTCCTTGCGCGGCAGGCCCGTCAGCTTTGCCGCTTCACCTGCCGCCCTGGCGGCGGGCATGCTGGCGACGAGATCCTTCAGAAGCTTCTCGACATCCTCGATATCGGGAATCTCGTCATAGGAGGGCGGCTCCACCAGAAGCACGATCTCACCCTTCACCACGCGGTCGCCATCGTAATAATCGGCAAGTTCGCCGAGCGTGCCGCGCCGGAATTCCTCGAAGGTCTTGGTCAGCTCGCGGCAGACCACGGCGCGGCGGTCGCGGCCGAGCACTTCCGAGGCAACCTTGACAGAAGCGCCGATGCGATGCGGCGATTCAAAGAAGATGAGAGTGGCGGGAATTTTTGCCAGTTCGGCAAAACGGTCGCGCTTGCCGCGGTCCTTCACCGGCAGGAAACCTGCGAACAGGAAGGCGTCACTCGGCATGCCAGAGCCCACGAGGGCTGCGAGCGGCGCGGATGCGCCCGGCACCGGCACGACACGGTGGCCGGCTTCAAGCGCCAGTTGGCCGAGGCGATAACCGGGATCGGAAACAAGCGGCGTTCCGGCATCCGAGACCAGCGCCACGGATTTTCCCGCCTCCAGCGCCGCGATGAGCTTCGGCCCCGCCTCGTTTGCATTATGCTCATGATAGGCAAGCGGGCGCGTGCGGATGCCGTAACGTTCGAGCAGGATGCGGGTGACGCGGGTATCCTCGCAGGCGAGGACATCGGCCGAGGCCAGCGTTTCCAGCGCACGGATGGTGATATCGCCGAGATTGCCGATGGGGGTAGCAACCAGATAAAGCGCCGGTTCCAGCGGCCGCGCAGGAATGGTGGCCGCGCCGATCCTGAAGCTCTTTGTCGCATCGCTGGTGTTGTTGTTCGATATTTCTTCCGTCACACGGCTTCCAATCATTCTGGCCGATCATTCCCGGCCGGTCGCTCCGGTTTCCTCTCTTTATGGGCAATTGAAAACCGGCGAACAAGGTCCACGGATGCCCCTAGCCTGTGGATCGTGCTGTATAGCAGCAAAATGAGCCGCAGCAGAGGCACTCGGCTCTTGCATTTTCTGCAATAACTCTGCCATTTTGCCCGTCCACATTGTCCGGCTTTTCCGCCGGTGAAGACTCTTCTTGCCGATCCGGCGGTGGCCGGTTCGCAACGGTTGAAAGCGGTAGCGTCCATGCGTATTACTCTTGAGCGGTCGAACCTTCTGAAATCGCTGAACCACGTCCACCGGGTCGTCGAGCGTCGCAACACGATCCCGATCCTGTCCAACGTGCTCCTGCGCGCCTCCGGCGCCAATCTGGACATGAAAGCGACCGACCTCGATCTCGAAATCACCGAAGCGACACCGGCCATGGTGGAGCAGGCCGGCGCCACCACCGTGCCGGCGCACCTGCTTTACGAAATCGTGCGCAAGCTGCCTGACGGTTCCGAGGTACTTCTGGCGACCAACCCGGACGGCTCCACAATGACGGTCGCTTCCGGCCGTTCGAAGTTTTCCCTGCAGTGCCTGCCGGAAGCGGATTTCCCTGACCTGACCGCCGGCACTTTCAGCCACACCTTCAAACTGAAGGCCCCCGATCTGAAGATGCTGATCGACCGCACGCAGTTTGCGATCTCGACCGAAGAAACACGTTATTACCTGAACGGCATTTTCTTCCACACCATCGAAAGCAATGGCGAGCTGAAGCTGCGCGCCGTCGCCACGGACGGCCATCGCCTGGCCCGCGCCGATGTGGATGCGCCCTCCGGTTCCGAGGGCATGCCGGGCATCATCATTCCGCGCAAGACCGTCGGTGAACTGCAGAAGCTGATGGACAATCCGGAGCTGGAAGTCACCGTCGAGGTCTCGGATGCGAAAATCCGCCTGACCATCGGCTCGGTCGTTCTGACCTCGAAGCTGATCGACGGCACCTTCCCCGATTACCAGCGCGTCATCCCGACCGGCAACGACAAGGAAATGCGTGTCGATTGCCAGACCTTCGCGCAGGCTGTCGACCGCGTTTCAACCATTTCTTCCGAGCGCGGCCGCGCGGTGAAGCTGGCTTTGACCGATGGCCAGCTGACACTGACTGTCAACAATCCGGATTCGGGCAGCGCGACGGAAGAAGTGGCCGTCGGTTACGACAATGATTCGATGGAAATCGGCTTCAACGCCAAATATCTCCTCGATATCACCTCGCAGCTTTCCGGCGACGACGCGATTTTCCTGCTGGCGGATGCCGGTTCGCCGACGCTCGTTCGCGACACTGCAGGCGACGATGCGCTTTATGTTCTGATGCCGATGCGCGTTTAAAGCGGTTCTTTTTTCTCGATTTAGTCAAAAAACGCCGATGGATCGCTCCATCGGCGTTTTTGATTCGGCTGTCCGTTCATTTCAGAGCGTAAGCGAATTTTTCCAGTTACGACATTTTGCCTTGTTTTTGCGCCAAATGGGATCAACATTGCTTAACAGTTTTTTGACAATGACCAAATGCATCTGAGGGGAATTATGGCACTTAACCTGAAGCAACGCCTTGAACAGAAATTCGAGGAAGAAATCCGCTTTTTCAAGGGCATGGTCAGCCAACCGAAAAAAGTCGGAGCCATCGTCCCGACATCGTCGATCACGGCGAAAAAAATGGCGAGTGTCATTAATCCCCATTCCGGCCTGCCGGTTCTCGAACTCGGCCCGGGCACCGGCGTCATCACCAAGGCCATTCTGGCGCGCGGCATCAAGCCGGAGAATCTGACGGCCATCGAATATTCGACCGATTTCTATAATCAGCTGCTCAAAAGCTATCCGGGCGTCAATTTCATCAATGGCGACGCCTTCGATCTCGATGCGACGCTCGGCGAACACACGGGCCAGATGTTCGACAGCGTCGTCTCCGCCGTGCCGTTGCTCAATTTCCCCATGGCCGCCCGCGTCAAGCTTCTCGACGAGTTGCTGAAGCGTGTGCCGCACGGCCGTCCCGTTGTGCAGATATCCTACGGTGCGATCTCCCCGATCGTGGCGCAGCCGCATCTCTACCATATCCGCCATTTCGATTTCATTGTGCGCAATATTCCGCCGGCGCAATTGTGGACCTATACTCGGGCCTGATCACCCGGCAGAATGGGCGAGGCCGTCATTTCGCGGTCGCGACGGATGGTTAGGGTGTCAAATTACTCTTTCCATCACCCTGAGGACTGATCTTCATGCATGCGCTCTACATCACCCACCCCCAGGTCAAGATCGACCCAATGGTTCCGGTCCCTGAATGGGGGCTTTCTGACAGGGGTGCCGAGCGGGCGCGCGAGGCGAGCCTCCTTCCCTGGGCGCAGGCATTGCGGCGCATCGTTTCCAGCGCTGAAGCCAAGGCGATCGAAACCGCCCGCATTCTTGCCGAAACATCCGGTGCGAAGATAGAAATCATCGAGGCGATGCATGAAAACGACCGGTCCGCCACCGGCTTTCTGCCGCCGCCGGAATTCGAAAAGGCGGCAGACTGGTTCTTCGCCCATCCGCAGGAGAGTTTTCACGGCTGGGAGCGGGCAATCGATGCGCAGGCCCGGATCGTCGGCGCGGTCAAAGTCGTCCTCGACCGGCACGACCCGCAGCAACCGATCGCCTTTGTCGGTCATGGTGGCGTGGGCACGCTTTTGAAATGCCATATTGAAGGCCGTGGCATCAGCCGCAGCAAGGACCAGCCGCCGGGCGGCGGCAATCTCTTCCGCTTTTCCATCGCCGACTTTTCTCTTGCAGCCGCGTCCCCCACATGCGACTGGACGGCAATGGAAACATGGCAGGGATAAGACAATGACCGCGCGCGAAAAACTCATCGTCGGGCTCGATGTTCCGACTGTGCAGCAGGCCGAAGAGATTGTCTCGAAAATCGGTGACGAGGTTCTGTTCTACAAGATCGGTTACCAGCTGGTATTCGCAGGCGGCCTCGAATTCGCGCGTGACCTTGTTGAGAGCGGCAAGAAAGTCTTTCTCGACATGAAACTGCTCGATATCGATAATACCGTCGCCTCCGGCGTTGAAAACATCGCCCGCATGGGCATGTCGATGCTGACCCTGCATGCCTATCCGAAAGCGATGCGCGCCGCAGTCAAGGCGGCGGAAGGTTCCGGTCTCTGCCTGCTGGGCGTCACCGTGCTGACCTCGATGGATGACAGCGATCTGGTGGAAGCCGGTTACGCCTCGGACGCCCGTTCGCTCGTGCTGCGCCGGGCGGAACAGGCGCGTGAAGCGGGCATGGGCGGTATCGTCTGTTCAGCGGAGGAATCGACCGCCGTGCGCGCAATCCTCGGCCCCGATCTTGCCGTCGTCACCCCCGGCATTCGCCCGGCCGGCGCGGATCTCGGCGACCAGAAGCGGGTGATGACACCTTACGACGCCATCAAGGCCGGTTCGAGCCATCTGGTCGTTGCCCGCCCCATCGTCAAGGCCGAAGACCCGAAGGCGGCAGCCCGCGCCATTCTGGACGACATGCTGCGCGCCAGCTTCCCGGCAAATCAATAGGGCAATTGAAGGAGACGGCAATGGCCAAGGGATACTGGATCGCCCGCGTCGATGTGCGCGACAATGAGCGCTACAAGGACTATGTCACGACCGCAAAACCCGCCTTCGAGCGGTTCGGCGCCAATTTTCTGGCCCGTGGCGGTGCTTTGACCGAGCTGGAAGGCAAGGCGCGCGCGCGCAACGTCATCATCGAGTTCCCCTCCGTGCAGCACGCCATCGATTGCTACAACTCGCCGGAGTATCAGGCGGCGGCAAAAATCCGCCAGGAAGTCTCGGATGCGGAGATGATGATCGTCGAAGGGATTTGACGGACATCAACCGCATTTCCAAAACCGGCGCCAAAACTAGCCTCGGCCGCGCGACAACATCTCTTCACGTGTGCGCGGCTTTGGGCTAAGAGACTGAAAAACACTTTATCGACAGCTTCTGAGGAGCCTCCCATGACCTTGGCCAACCTTCCACCCCTCGTCACCGTTTTCGGCGGTTCGGGTTTTGTCGGGCGGCATGTCGTGCGGATACTCGCCAAGCGCGGTTATCGCATCCGCGTCGCCGTGCGGCGTCCCGATCTCGCCGGTTTCCTGCAACCGCTCGGCAATGTCGGCCAGATTTCCCTCGCCCAGGCGAACCTGCGTTACCGCGATTCCATCGTCAAAGCCGTGGAAGACGCCGACCATGTCGTCAATTGCGTCGGCATCCTGACTGAAAGCGGCCGCAACACCTTTGACGCCGTCCAGGAATTCGGTGCGAAAGCCATCGCCGAGGCGGCCCGCGATGCCGGCGCCACGCTGACGCATATCTCCGCCATCGGTGCGGACGCCAGTTCGCCCACCGGTTATGGCCGCACCAAGGGCCGCGCCGAGGCCGCCATCCATTCCGTCCTGCCTGGCGCCGTGATCCTGCGTCCGTCGATCATTTTCGGACCGGAAGACGATTTCTTCAATAAATTTGCCAAGATGGCCCGCAACATGCCGTTCCTGCCGTTGATCGGCGGCGGAAAAACCAGGTTTCAGCCGGTCTATGTCGAGGATGTGGCGGAAGCCGTTGCCCGCAGCGTCGATGGCAAGCTGAAGTCCGGAGCCATCTATGAGCTTGGCGGTCAGGATGTCATGACGTTCCGCGACTGTCTCGAGGCCGTTCTTGCCGCGACCTATCGGGAGCGGCCCTTCATCAACCTGCCCTTCGGCGTCGCTTCGATGATCGGCAAGATCGCTTCAATGGTGCCGCTGATTACGCCGCCGCTGACGCCCGACCAGGTGACCATGCTGAAGAAGGACAACGTCGTTTCCGCCGAAGCCGAAAAGAACGGCCTGACGCTGGAAGGCATCGGCATCACCCCCGTTCGCGTCGCTTCGGTTCTGCCCTCCTACATGGTGCAGTATCGCCCGCACGGCCAGTTCTCGAACGCTGGCAAAGCCGCCTGAGACCACCCCCGGGCGTCAGGCATTTAAACGGAAGCGGGAATCTTTCCCGCTTTTTGTTTTTGTGCAATTCAATCGCAACCAAACCGTTATTGGCGCATTTTCCCCTCAACTGCAGGGGAGGTGCATCATCGATTGGGGCGATTTGAAAAGCCGGGTAATTTTAAGCGGCCATCCGGCCTCCACAGGCAAGCGTGGCACAAGCGCAACTATGGAAAAGACTTCGTATTAACCCGGTATTCAACAAGCTGCTTTATTGATATTCGCCACATTCCAAACATATCCCGCACCCTCAATTCACACATAGCGGCATGATCCGCGCGAACGAACGTCTGAAAGGCAATCATAAAATGGGCAGATCTATCGCACTCTTTTTTGCGTGTGCGGCTTTGGTGGTTCTGGCGGGTTCTTTCATGGCACCGGGAACGGTTGCAGCGGGCAAGAGCGGCTGCGCTCCCGCCTATGGTGTCGACCCCTGCGCAACGGCTTCGATCAGCACCAACTGATTGGCCTCTACAGCTTTCAAACAAAAAAGCGCCTCCGGTTTTCCGGGGCGCTTTTTTGTTTTTGGTCCAATGGAAGAGACCGGGTCAGCCAATGACCAGAAGCGCGACCAGTCCCAGCGAACCGATGGCGATTCGCCACCAGGCGAAGGGCGCAAAGCCCCGCCGCGAGACGAAATCCAGCAGAGAGCGCACGACGAAGAGGCCCGAGACAAAAGCGGCGATGAAACCAACGGCAATCAGCGCGCCGTCATCGAAGCTCAGCGCATCGCGGTTCTTGTAAAGATCGAGCGTAAAAGCGCCGAGCATGGTCGGCATCGCGAGAAAGAACGAGAATTCGGCGGCGGAACGTTTGTCCGTTCCCATCAGCAGCGAACCGACAATGGTGGCGCCGGAGCGCGAGGTGCCGGGAATCATCGCGAGGCACTGGAAGATGCCGATCTTGAAGGCGAGCGACGGCGGATAATCCATGATGTCGGTATATTTCGGCTTCAGCGGCATGCGGTCGACCGCAAGCAGAATGACGCCCCCGATGATCAGCACCACACAGATGAGCATCGGCGTTTCAAACAGCACTGTCTTGATGAAGTCATGCGCCAGCGCACCGATCACCGCCGCCGGTAAGAAGGCGAGAATGACGGCCAGCACGAAACGACGCGCCTTGGCGCTGGTCGGCAGCGCCAAGGCTATCGACACAAGCTTTTGAAAATAAACAAGAAGGATCGCAAGGATCGCGCCGAGCTGGATGAGGACGGCAAAGGTGTTGCCGGGCGATTTGAAACCAAGGAAGTGTCCGACCAGCAGCACATGCGCCGTTGAGGAGACAGGAATGAACTCCGTCAGACCCTCGATAATGCCCAGCAGAAGCGCGCTGATGATCGATTGGTCACCCATGAGGTATCCTTCTTTTCAGGGGGAAAGTGGCAATGGAAGGCAATTGCGTTAAACTTGTTTTAAAGTAGCCAAGCTTTTATAGCGTCTTGATGAAGTGAAACTGAAAAGTTTTTCGGCAAATGCCGATCATGACAACCAATCGTAAAAATTGAGTACCGATGCCAACTCTCTATCACTCCCCGATGTCGACCGCATCCCGGTTCGTTCGTCTGATCCTTGCGGAATACGGGTTCCAGACCGATCTCGTGGAGGAGCAACCGTGGGAAAGACGGCGGGAGTTTCTGGCGCTCAATCCTGCCGGCACCCTGCCGGTCTATCTCGATGATAACATGCGTTCCCTCAGCGGACCTTATGTGCTTGCGGAATTTCTCGATGAAACGCATGGGGTTCTGAAGCGCGACCGTCGGCTTCTTGCCGAAGACCCGTTTCAGCGCGCGGAAATCCGCCGCCTGACGGAATGGTTTCTGCAGAAGATGGAAAATGACGTGACCCGGCCGCTGGTCCGCGAGCGGGTCTACAAATTGCAGATGACGGCGGCGCAGGGTGGCGGGCCGCCGGATTCCAAGCTGCTGCGCACCGCCCGCAACAATATCCGCCAGCACATCAAATATCTGGAATGGCTGGCCGGCTCGCGCACCTGGCTGGCGGGCGACCGGTTGAGTTATGCCGATCTTGCCGCGGCTGCCGCGGTCTCGGTGCTCGATTACCTCGGTGAGATCAACTGGCTCGAAGCGCCAATCGCCAAGGAATGGTATCAGCGGATAAAATCCCGGCCTTCCTTCCGGCCGTTCCTCAGCGAGCGCATTCCGCGCCTTGCCCCTTCCTCCCACTACGCCGATCTGGACTTCTGAGGTCTGTGGCCTCCGGGTTATTTGCTGTGGCCTGCAGCTGCATCTAAAGCATGTCGTTGTCCCGAAACCGCTGCACACTTTCGGGCGACATGCATTATATATGCCGCAGAATAACCCGCAGGAGAAACGACCATCGACGTCGCGAGCGAAAAGCAGCGGATACGCGCGCATAAACTGACGGACTTCGTTCGTCAGGAAGCGCTTTCGCTTGGCTTCGATCTCTGCCGCATCACCGCCCCGGACAGTATTCCGCTCGCGCCGGAACGGCTGAGACAGTTTCTCGACAATGGCTATCACGGCACGATGGCGTGGATGGAGGAAACCGAGGCCCGACGTGCCGAACCGAAAACGCTGTGGGGAGACGTGCGCTCCATCGTCATGTTCGGCCTCAATTATGGTCCCGAGGAAGATCCGCGCGATCTGCTTTCCAAACCCGACAAGGCGGCCATTTCGGTCTATGCCCGCAATCGCGATTATCACGACATCATCAAGGGGCGGCTGAAGGAAATCGCCACCCGTTTTGCCGCGCGTGCCGGCGAGGATGTGAAGGTCTTCGTCGATACCGCACCCGTCATGGAAAAACCGCTTGCCGCCGCCGCCGGCCTCGGGTGGCAGGGCAAGCACACCAACCTCGTCAGCCGCACCCATGGCTCATGGCTGTTTCTCGGCAGCATGTTCACCACGGCCGAACTCTGTCTTGACGAGGCCGAGAAGGATCATTGCGGCTCCTGCCGCGCCTGTCTCGATGCCTGTCCGACGGCCGCCTTCCCCTCGCCCTATCAACTGGATGCACGCCGCTGCATTTCCTATCTCACCATTGAGCACAAGGGGCCGATCCCGCACGAATTCCGGCCGATGATCGGCAATCGCATCTATGGCTGTGACGATTGCCTCGCCGCCTGTCCGTGGAACAAGTTCGCGGCCAGCGCTTCCGAGATGAAACTGCAGGCGCGCGAGGATCTGAAGGAACCCTCCATCGCCTTCCTGCTGACGCTCGATGACGCCGCCTTTCGCAGTTTCTTCAGCGGCTCGCCCGTCAAGCGCATCGGCCGCAATCGCTTCATCCGCAATGTGCTGATCGCGGCAGGTAACTCAGCCGACCGGCAATTTGTGGAGCAATGCAAGGCGCTTGCCGAAACCGACCCCTCGCCGGAGGTGCGCGGCATGGCCGCATGGGCCTTGTCGCGGCTTATGGACAGGGAGGAATTCCGTACATACTCTGCCAGTCGCGCGCCGGAGACTGATCCGGAGGCGGAAATGGAATGGCAACTGGCAGAGGCGTGAAGCATGCATGTGATGATTTTCGGCGCGGGATATTCGGGAAAAGCCATCGCAAACGCGCTGAAAGACGAGGCTGCAATTATTTCCGGCACGACACGCAGCCGGGAGAAGTTGCCGAGCCTCGCAGCCGCCGGCATGACGCCGCTCCTCTTTGACGGCGTTCACCTCGATGACGATCTCGTTGCCGCAATGGGCAATGTCACCCATCTCGTGCAATCCATCGCGCCGGGCAAGGATGGGGATCCGCTGCTTGCGTTGCTGGGCGACGATCTGAAAAAGCTTCTGCTCAATCTGAAGTGGGTCGCCTATCTTTCGACCGTCGGCGTTTATGGCGACCATGGCGGCGCCTGGGTGGACGAGACAACACCCTGCAGTCCGGTTTCCGCCCGCTCCGTGGAACGGGTGGCTGCCGAAACCGCCTGGGCTGAAGCAGCCCGAAAGGCGGATGCGCCGCTTTCCATCCTGCGCTTATCCGGAATTTACGGCCCCGGGCGCAACGCCTTCATGAATTTCGAGAAGGGAACGGCGCGGCGGCTGGTGAAGAAGGACCAGGTTTTCAACCGCATCCGCGTCGAGGATATCGGTGCCGCACTTGCCTTTCTGGCACGGAAAAACGAACGCGGCATCTTCAACGTGACCGATGACGAACCCTGCCCGCCACAGGATGTGGTGAGCTTTGTAGCGACCCTGATGGGTGTGGAGCCGCCACCCGAACAGGCCTTCGAGACCGCCGATCTGACGCCCATGGCGCGCTCTTTTTATGGCGAGAACAAGCGCGTTTCCAACGCCAGAATACGCGATCTTGGCTTCGATTTCCGCTTTCCGGAGTACAGGCTCTCCCTGAAACAATTGTGGGAAAACGGCCTCTGGCGCGGCTGAGAATGCCACCATCGAAAGCGATGAAAAATTCTTCCAACCGGGCTTTTGCGGATGGTTTTCGTCTTATTTCAGCTAATTAGGACTTTATTAACCATCCAAAAATCGCTAAAATCATAGTCATTAGAAAAATATTTCACTCACATTTCGTGAAGTGGATTCACGAAGCCGTGACTTGCAATAGCATTTCCATTGAGCGTTGATTCTGCATTATTTTTCCGAATTGTGACAGGAAGGGCCTTATGACGCCTTTCCGGCTAACGATCACGAATATTACATACTGTAACAGTTCGTGATTTGAGGTCAGCTTTTTTTCGCCATTTTTCCCTCGCCCTACAATCTTGCATCAAAAGGCGTTCAGGTCAGTTTCTGGCCGTTTAGCAAGGGCACAATCAATCGGCGCGGGGCCGATTTTCAGGAAAGCACAGTTTGTTGAATATCCGTCGTATAACTTTCACCGCTGCAACTATTGCCGCCTGTTCCATCATTGCGCCTCTTCAGGCGAATGCGGCAAATGGTTGCGGAGGCGCATCGTGGTATGCGTTGACCTCCAAGACTGCTTCGGGCGAGCGCATGAACGCCGCCAACCTTACCGCCGCTCACCGCTCTCTGCGGTTCGGCACCAAGGTCAAGGTCACCAATGCGCGCAACGGCAAGGCCGTGATTGTTCGCATCAACGACCGCGGTCCGTTCATCAAGGGCCGCGTTCTCGATCTTTCCAAGGCAGCCGCCAAGAACATCGGCATGATCAACTCCGGCACCGCCAAGGTCTGCTACGAGGTCGTCAAGGCCGATTGAGCCTTGCCCTCGCCGCCATTCGCGTCTACCAACCGGGCTTAGCACAGGAACGAGGTAGACAATGCGTTTAGGCGGGCGTTTGGCCGGAGCAATCGAAGTATTGGCGGATATTGAGGGGCGCAGGCGTCCCGTCGCCGATGCTCTGAAAGATTGGGGCCTTGCCCATCGTTTCGCCGGTTCCGGCGACAGGGCCGCAATCGGCAACATCGTCTATGACGCGCTGCGCATGAAACTGTCGCACGCCTGGTTGATGGATGACGACAGCGCTGCCTCGCTTGGTTATGCCGTGCTGCTGCGCCAATGGGGCAAAAGCTTTTCGGACCTTTCGGCGGAATTCGACGGCGACAAATTCGCCCCAGCCGCGCCCGACGGGGAGAGGCAGCAAGCCTTTCTCTCTCGTTCCCTCGATGACGCGCCGGCCCATATTCAGGGCGATATTCCCGAATGGGTGCAATCTTCCCTCGAAACGGCATTCGGAGAGCGCTGGCTCGCCGAGGCGCAAGCGCTGAACGAGCGGCCCACGCTCGATCTTCGCGCCAACACCTTGAAAGCGACCCGCGACAAGGTGCTGAAGGCTTTGGAAGAGAGCGGCGCTGAAGCCACGCATATCGCCCGGCAGGGCGTGCGCATTCCCGCCGGCGAAGGCCCTTCCCGCCTGCCGAACGTCACCGCCGAACTGTCCTTCCAGAAAGGCTGGTTCGAAGTGCAGGACGAAGGCTCGCAGATTGTTGCCGACCTTGCCGGCGCGCATGAAGGCGAACAGATCCTCGATTATTGCGCCGGCGGCGGCGGCAAGACGCTGGCCATGGCTGCCAGCATGAACAACAAGGGTCAGGTCCACGCCTTTGACGCCGACCGTAAGCGCCTTGCGCCGATCATCGAACGGCTGAAGCGAGCCGGTACACGCAATGTGCAGGTGCACGACCGCGCCTCCGGCCTTACGCCGTTCCAGGAAAAATTCGACCGCGTTCTGGTCGATGCGCCCTGCACCGGCACCGGAACATGGCGCCGCCGCCCCGACACCAAATGGCGGCTGACGGCCCGCAATCTGGAAGAGCGTGTGCAGCAGCAGGGCGAGGCGCTTTCACAGGCCAAGGGTTTCGTGCGTCCGGGCGGCGAATTGCTTTATGTCACCTGTTCCGTTCTACCTGAGGAGAACGAGCAGCAGGTCAGACGTTTCTGCGAGGAAAATCCAGAGTTCGCCATCGGTTCCGCTCTGGAACGCTGGCAGACGACTTTCGGCGCAAATGCGAACAAACCCCATTCCTCTGACGGAAAGACAGTCACGCTGACGCCTGCAACCACAGATACGGACGGTTTCTTCTTCTGCTTGATGAAACGCAAAGCATAAAAGCCGATTTGCACGCAGCGATTTTACTTGGAAAATACCGCACTGGCTTGTTTCAAAGCATTCTAAACTAGAATGTTTGACACAAGTTTGTGATTGGGTCAGAACTCGCTGGCCGCAGCGTGAAGTCTTTTCATGTCTGCCCAAGGAGAGGGATCATGATCCGCAAAACCATTCTCAGCGCGTCTTTCGCGCTTCTTGCCGCATCGGCGGCTTTCACCGCGTTTCCCGCCCGGGCCGCCACCGACGCGGCCGCCGTCGTCAAGCATTATGCCGATGTCGCGCATGCGAAATATGAGGATTCGCTGACCACGGCGAAGGCGCTGGACAAGGCCATCGATGCGTTGATCGCAACACCGAGCGAAGAAACCCTGAAGGCCGCCCGGGAAGCATGGATCAAGGCCCGCGTTCCCTATCAGCAGTCGGAAGTCTACCGTTTTGGCAACCCGATCGTCGACGATTGGGAAGGCAAGGTGAATGCCTGGCCGCTGGACGAAGGTCTGATCGACTATGTCGACGGCTCCTACGGCACGGAAAGCGACGAGAACGAGCTTTACGTTGCCAACATCATCGCCAATCCGAAGATCAAGATCAGCGGTGAAGAAGTCGACGCCTCCAAGATCACCCCTGAGCTGATCGAAAGCCTGCACGAGGCGGGCGATGTCGAAGCCAATGTGACCACCGGTTACCACGCCATCGAATTCCTGCTCTGGGGGCAGGACCTGAACGGCACCGGACCCGGCGCGGGCAACCGTCCCTATACCGACTACGACAAGAAAAGCTGCACGAACGGCAATTGCGACCGCCGCGCCGATTACCTGAAATCCGCCTCCACCCTGCTGATCAAGGATCTTCAGGAGATGGTGGATGCCTGGGCGCCGGAAGGCGAAGCCACGAAGACGGTGGAAGCCGATCCGAAAGCGGGCCTGACCGCCATTCTCACCGGCATGGGTTCGCTCTCCTATGGCGAGCTGGCGGGCGAGCGCATGAAGCTCGGTCTTTTGCTGCACGATCCGGAAGAGGAGCATGACTGCTTCTCCGACAACACCTATAATTCGCATCTGAACGACGCCATCGGCATCGCCTCGGCCTATACCGGCGACTATACCCGCGTGGACGGAACGAAGATGACGGGCGCCTCGCTGTCGGAACTTGTGGGCGCCAAGGACAAGGCGCTGAACGACGAGATGCTGGCGAAGCTGAACAAGACGCTCGACGCCATGCATGCGATGGAAAAGCGCGCCCAGACCGTCGAGGCCTATGACCAGATGATCGGCGAAGGCAACAAGGAAGGCAACGCCGTGGTTCAGGCAGCCATCGACGGCCTTCTCGACCAGACAAAGACTGTCGAACGTGTCATCGCGGCGCTCGATCTCGGCAAGATCGAGCTTGAAGGTTCCGACAGCCTCGACAATCCGAACACCGTCTTCAAATAAGCGGTAAAGCGGGCCGCAGATCGCTGCGGCCCGTTACTCCTCGCTACTCCAATTGCCATGCAATTTTTGCTGCAGCCGATCCGCAAGCCATTCTTCTTCGCCGGGGCAGCCTGCCTCGTGGCGTCGATGGCGTTTGCCGAACCGCTGCGTAACGACCTGACGGAGAAAGATCGCAGCCGCGTGCTGGCCGCGACCGCGCCAACCACGGATTTTACCAGGCCGGAACCTTTCGAGGCCATGTCCGGCGGAGCGACAACCAGCACCCGCAAAGCCGATGGCAACGCATTCTCGCAACCTTCCGCCTCCATGACATTCGAGCGGCAACAGGATTTCAAGCTCGGCAACGCGCTGTTCCAGAAGCTCTGGGTCTCCTCTCCTTCCTCCACCCAGGCTTCGGACGGACTTGGGCCGCTCTTCAACGCCCGGTCCTGCCAGACATGCCATGTGAAGGACGGCAGGGGTCGCCCACCTCTTGCCGGAGAAGATGCCGTCTCGCTGTTTCTGCGGCTGGCGCGACCGGCGCGAAACGAGACGGAACGGGCAGCAATTGCGCGCCACGACGTGCTGAATTTCCCCGATGAAACCTATGGCCGGCAACTTCAGAACCTTGCCATTCCCGGCCTTGCCGCTGAAGGCAAACCGATCATCACCTATACGGAAAAGCCGGTTCGGCTTGCGGATGGGGAAGTGGTGGTGCTGCGCAAGCCTGCCTATGACGCGGCGAACCTGCAATATGGCCCGCTCGGCGCGGACACGACGCTTTCGGCGCGCATTGCCATGCCCACGCTTGGGCTCGGCCTTATCGAAGCCATTGCAGAGGCCGATATTCTGGCCAAAGCCGACCCTGACGACAAAAATGGCGATGGTATTGCCGGGCGCCCCGCATGGGTGAAGGACCATCGCACCGGTGAGGTGAAACTCGGGCGCTTCGGCTGGAAAGCCCAGAATGCGAGTGTGCGCGATCAAAGCGCCAGCGCCTTCTCCCACGACATCGGCATTTCCACACCAGATGCCCCAAGCGCTTATGGCGATTGCACCGATGCCCAGAAGGACTGCCTGGCCATGCCGACCGGCGTGCAGCCGCGGCTGGGGCCGGTGGAAGCCCCGGACCCGGTTCTCGATCTCGTGACCTTCTACACCGGGAATCTCGCCGTGCCGCAGCGGCGCAATGTCAATGATCCGACCGTTCTGCAGGGCAAGCAGATTTTTTACGCTTCCGGCTGTACGGCCTGCCACACTCCGAAATTCGTCACACGTCGCGACGCATCCGACCCCATGCATTCTTTCCAGTTGATCTGGCCCTATTCCGATTTTCTGCTGCATGACATGGGCGAAGGACTTACCGATGGCCAGCAGGTGGGTGAAGCAAACGGCAGACAGTGGCGCACCCAACCGCTCTGGGGCATCGGCCTGACGCAACAGGTCAACGGCAACGGTTTTTACCTGCATGACGGGCGGGCGCGCAGCCTCACGGAAGCGATATTATGGCACGGCGGCGAAGGGCAAAAGGCGCGCGATGCCTTTGCCGCCTTGCAAAAATCCGACCGGCAGGCTTTGCTGGCCTTTCTGGAGTCCCTTTGATGAAAAATGCCATGCGAAAAATCTCCGGCCTCTTTTCCATACTGCTGCTTTTGGCCAATCAGCCGGCAATGGCGCAGGATGTGGAACTGATGCCGCCGCCGCCTCTCGACCCTGCGCAGGTGCGGGGCGTCATGGAAAAAGCCGTGAACGGCTTCATCCGCCCCGGCTATGACCACTTCCGGCAATCCGCCGAGAAGCTGGAGAGCAGCATGCAGGCGTTCTGCGCAGCACCTTCCAAGACAACGGATGAGGCGGCCAGGATGGCTTTCGCCGATACGGTCTCCAGCTGGTCGACCATCGAGATTGTGCGTGTCGGCCCTGTCATCGAGAAGAACCGTTTCGAGCGTGTGCTTTATTATCCCGACAAGAAGGGCCTCGGGCTGAAACAGGTACAGCGCTACCTTGCCGAAAAGGATGAAAGCGTCACCAGCGCCGACAGTCTGAAGGGCAAGAGCGTCGCAGCGCAAGGGCTTGGCGCGCTGGAATTCGTTCTCTACGGAACCGGCGCGGATGAGCTTCTCGGCAAGAAGGGCGATTTTCGCTGCCGTTACGGCGCGGCCATAGCCGGCAATGTCGCGAACGTAGCGGCGGAGCTTTCCGATAGCTGGAACGCACCCGACGGCGCTTTGAAGAACTGGACACAACCGGGACCGGACAACCCCGTCTTTCGCGATGAGCGCGAGGCGCTGGTTGCCCTCCTCGGCATTCTCGTGCACGCTTCCGAGGCGGTCCGCGACCAGCGGATCGAGACTTTCTACAAGGGGCCGGACAAGGCGAAATTCCCCCGCACCGCCATTTACTGGCGCTCCGGCCTGACGTGGAAGAGCATTGCGACCAATATCAAGGCCGTTCAGACGCTGCTGCACACAGCTGATATGGTCGAACTCGTGCCGCCAGACCAGCGCTCCATCGTCAACTCCATCGACTTCATCGCCAAATCGATGATCCGCGTTGCCGGAACAATCGATACGGATGTGCAAAAGGCGCTGGATCAGGACGATCAGCGGGCCAAGGTGGATTATCTGCTGCTCAATGGCAAAGACCTGATCTACCGCCTCAACGACCAGTATGGCGGCGCCATAGGTCTCAGTTCAGGCTTTTCCTTCGCTGACGGGGACTGAAGCGATGATCCCCGGCAAAAAGCGGATGCTGATAGACCGGCGCAGCTTCATCAAAGCGGCGGGAGTTCCCTTCCTCGCCGCGCTGGCTCCCCGTTCCCTTTATGCGCTTGAACGGGCAGACGCGGTCTTTGCTTCTGCCTTCCGCGCCCGCGACGGCTCCTACGGCATCGCAACGGTGAGCGAGCACGGCGAGATCATCGACCGCGTCGCGCTTCCCGCCCGCGCCCATGGAATGGCGACGAGCCATGTGACCGGCACGACGGTGGCCTTTGCACGCCGGCCCGGCACGTTCTTCATAGCCTTTGACCCTGCGTGGCATCGCGAACCGATCGTGATGCACACGCCGGAGAACCGCCACTTCTATGGTCACGGGCAATTTTCCCTTGACGGCGCTATCCTCTATGCCAGCGAAAACGACTTCGACGGCAATCGGGGCGTCATCGGGCTCTATGACGCCCGCAACGGCTTTGCACGCATTGGCGAATACGATGCCCACGGCATCGGCACGCATGACATGACGGTGAGCGATGACGGGCGGTTGATCGTGATCGCCAATGGCGGCATCGAGACCCATCCGGATTTCGGCCGCACGAAACTCAACATCGACAATATGCAGCCGTCCCTCGTGCTTCTGGACGCCGCGACCGGGCAATTGATCCAGAAGCACGCCATGCCGGCGCACCTGCGGCAGCTTTCCACCCGCCATGTCGATCTCGGCGATGACGGGTGCATCTGGTTCGCCTGCCAATATGAGGGGCCACGCAACGATCTTCCGCCGCTGGTCGGCCATTTCTCGAAGGGCGAGGATATCGCCTTTGTCGATCTGCCGCAGGAAACGACGATGCGCCTTGCCAATTATGTCGGAGCCATCGCCGTCAACCGGCGCGAGGGTTTGGTGGGCCTGACCTCGCCCAACGGCAACGCCGCCGTGACGCTGGACGCGAAAACCGGGCGCGTCGTTTCCGAGACAACCGTGCGGGAAGCGGCAGGTGTCGCCCCGGCCGCCCGGGGCATTGCGGTTTCTTCCTATGACGGATCTTTCGAAACCCGGCGCAGCGACGTGGCGTGGGACCAGCACATCGTGCGGCTTTCCAGCTAAAATACTGAAAAGACAAGGGAACAAAAGCCAAACCGGCGTATTGGACGGGTCATGAGAAACCTAGCCGTCCATGTTGTTTTTGTGGTTGCTGTTGTTGCCGTCGGGGCGCTGATCGGCGTCAACAATGTGCCCGGCGAATGGTATCAATCGCTGCAGAAACCATTCTTCAATCCGCCCGACTGGATCTTCGGGCCCGTCTGGACCGCGCTTTACGTGCTGATCGGCATTGCCGGCGCGCGAACCTGGATCAGGAAGCCGATGGGAACGCGCATGCGCCTCTGGTTCACGCAGATGGTGCTGAATTTCCTGTGGTCGCCTATCTTTTTCGGCATGCAGAGCCCGGCGGGCGCATTCATTATCATCATTCCGATGCTGATCTGCATCATCGCCTTCGCGGCGCTCAGCTACCGCCGCGACCGCATATCCATGTGGCTTTTTGTGCCCTATGCCCTATGGGTCGCCTTTGCCACGGTGCTCAACGCAAGCATCGGCATGCTGAACTAAATCGCCGCACCACCCTTGCCTTGCCTGCCGCCACGCGCCATGTCAGTTTGCGATGAGGCACAAGCGGGCAGGTAGGCCATGGAGATCACGGATCCCGGCGATTTTCGTCAGCGGATAGAAAGAAGCTTTGCGCTGCAGGGCGTGGTGCAGGCCATCGATGCACAGATCAGCCGCATCGAACACCGTCTGGTGGAGATCGAGCTGCCCTTCCATGAAAAACTGACACAGCAGCACGGCATATTGCATGCGGGCGTCATCGCCGCCGGCTTGGACACCGCCTGCACCTATGCCGCCTATACGATCATCGAGCCGGAAGCCTCATTGCTGACCATCGAGTTCAAGGTCAACCTGATGTCGCCCGGCCGCGGCGAGCGGTTCCTGTTTCGCGGCGAAATCATCAAGCCCGGTAACAACCTCATCGTCGCCGATGGCCGCGCCTATGCGCTTTCGGACGGGCCGGCAAAGCTGATCGCCTCGATGACGGGAACGATGATGGTGGTGAAGGGACGCGAGGATATTAACGGATGAACTACCGTCTTTTGCATGTTGCAGATAAATCCGTCCTCTTCGTCATGGCGGCTTCCGCTGAATACGGCCCTCATCTGCAGGTGCGCATTGCGCCGCTGATGACTGGTGTCGGCCCGGTTGAATCGGCGATTTCGGTAACCGCCGTTCTTGCAGGCCTCGATGCAGCCGACCATCTGCCGGACCTTGTCGTTTCGCTTGGTTCAGCCGGTTCGCGGACGCTGGAACAGACGGGCATCTACCAGGCGATTTCGGTTTCCTATCGCGACATGGATGCCTCCCCCTTCGGTTTTGAAAAGGGGCGCACGCCGTTCCTCGATCTGCCGGCGGAGGTGGCTATGCCTTTTCGGATAGCCGATATTGCCGAAGCCAGGCTTTCCACCGGCGGCAACGTCGTTTCCGGCGATGCCTATGGCTTGATCGATGCCGACATGGTGGAAATGGAAACCTATGCCGTGCTCCGGGCCTGCCAGCGCTTCGGCGTGCCGCTCATCGGCCTGCGCGGTATTTCCGACGGCAAGGCGGATGTGAACCATGTGGACGACTGGACGGAGTATCTGCACATCATCGATGAAAAGCTCGCCGATGCCGTCGACCGGCTTTGCCGCGCCATTGAGGATGGCATGATCGCCCTCTGAAACCCTGCTATTTTCGCAAATTTCCGCCGTTTGACGCCCGCTTCCGGGTTGCCTAAAGCCGCCATTTTCTTTAAAGGCTCGCCATGACCCAGATAGCCCATCCCGACAGCATCCTCATCATCGATTTCGGCAGCCAGGTGACGCAGCTGATTGCGCGCCGCATCCGCGAAGCCGGGGTCTATTGCGAAATCCACCCGTTCCAGAATGCCGCAGAAGCGTTCGAGAAGCTTCAGCCGAAGGGCGTGATCTTTTCCGGCGGCCCCGCATCCGTGACGGCGGAAGGAAGCCCGCGCGCGCCGCAGGCGGTGTTTGACAGCAAGGTTCCGATCCTCGGCATCTGCTACGGCCAGCAGACGCTCTGCACGCAGCTGGGCGGCGTGGTCGAAGGCGGCCATGCGGCGGAATTCGGCCGTGCCGATATCGACATCAAGAAGGCAAGCCCGCTGTTCGAAGGCTTCTGGGAACAGGGCAAGAGCTATCCCGTCTGGATGAGCCATGGCGACCGCGTGACGAAGCTGCCGGAAGGCTTCGAGGTCATCGCGACCTCCGAGAACGCGCCTTTCGCCATCGCCGCTGACGAGAAGCGTCACTACTACTCCACCATGTTCCATCCGGAGGTGGTGCATACGCCTGACGGTGGCAAGCTGCTCTCCAACTTCGTGCACAAGATCGTCGGTCTCAAATCCGACTGGACGATGGCGGCCTATCGCGCCGAGATGATCCGCAAGATCCGTGAACAGGTCGGCACCGGCCGCGTGCTCTGCGCGCTTTCCGGCGGCGTCGATTCCTCGGTTGCGGCGATCCTCATCCATGAAGCGATCGGCGACCAGCTGACCTGCGTTTACGTCGACCATGGCCTGATGCGGCTTGGCGAAAGCGAGCAGGTCGTCGGCATGTTCCGCGACCACTACAATATTCCGCTTGTTCATGTGGATGCCGCCGATCTGTTCCTCGGCGAACTGTCCGGTGTTTCCGACCCGGAAGTGAAGCGCAAGACCATCGGCCGCCTGTTCATCGAGGTCTTCGAAGCCGAAGCGGCCAAGATTGCCGCCGATGGCAAGGGCGCACCGAATTTCCTGGCGCAGGGCACGCTTTACCCTGACGTCATCGAGAGCGTTTCCTTCTCCGGCGGCCCCTCGGTCACCATCAAGAGCCACCACAATGTCGGCGGTCTTCCAGAGCGCATGAACATGCAGCTCGTCGAACCGCTGCGTGAGCTCTTCAAGGATGAAGTGCGTGCGCTTGGCCGCGAACTCGGCCTGCCGGAAAGCTTCATCGGCCGCCATCCCTTCCCCGGCCCGGGGCTCGCGATCCGCTGCCCCGGCGCGATCACCCGCGAGAAGCTCGATATTCTGCGCAAGGCGGATGCGATCTATCTCGATGAAATCCGCAAGGCCGGTCTTTACGACACCATCTGGCAGGCTTTCGCCGTGCTTCTGCCGGTGCAGACCGTGGGCGTCATGGGCGATTACCGCACCTATGACTTCGTCTGCGCGCTGCGCGCCGTGACCTCCGTGGATGGCATGACGGCGGATTTCTATCCCTATGACATGAATTTCCTCGGCCGCGCCGCAACCCGCATCATCAATGAAGTGCGCGGCATCAATCGCGTCGTTTATGACGTGACAAGCAAGCCGCCGGGCACGATCGAGTGGGAATGATTTTTGCCCCTCCGGCAGTATCCGATTGTACGCCAGGGTACGGCATAAGTATCTGAATAACAAAGATAAAACTGTCATCGTCTATCGCCATCTATCGAGGGACAGTGCTCCGGTTTGACGGTATAGTGGACGGTATGGGGGAACTTGTTCGGTTAGAGATTTCGCTATACCGTCATGGCCAAGAGAGCTGCTGACGGTATAGTTTTTGGCCTTAAGGCATTGAAAGAGCGAATGAAATTCACTTTCAGTGACCCCAGTTTTGGGCTGACGGTATAATCGGTGCCTCTCTGCTGTTTTTGGACAGATTTGGAGGTCTCCATGCTCACGGACACAGCGATTAAGGCGCTGAAAGCACAGAAGAAATTGTACAAGGTGAGTGACCGTGACGGTATGTATGTCGTGGTCCAGCCGTCCGGGGCGATCGTGTTTCGGTACGACTATCGACTCAACGGACGGCGCGAGACGCTGACGCTCGGCCGATATGGCCCTGACGGCCTCTCACTTGCCAGGGCTCGCGAGAAGCTGATCGATGCGAAGCGGGCCATTTCAGAGGGGCGGTCGCCTGCTCAAGAGAAGCAGCATGACAAGCGGCGACTGAAGGAGGCGAAGCGATTCGGCGAGTTCGGCGAAAAGTGGTTCCAGGAGTCGCGCATGGCGGACAGCACGCGGGCTATGCGGCGCTCCATCTACGAGCGCGACATTCTGCCGACATTCCGAAACAGGCTCCTAACGGAGATCACGCCGGACGATCTCCGTATGATGTGTGGGAAAGTGAAGGATCGCGGCGCTCCAGCCACGGCCGTCCATGTGCGCGATATCGTGAAGCTGATCTTTGCATTCGCCATCCTGCATGGCGAGAAGGTCGCCAACCCAGCGGATGAGGTTGGGCCTGCGTCCATCGCGACCTTCGTGCCGAAGGATCGGTCCCTATCGCCCGCGGAGATCCGCGTCATGCTCGGTCAGCTTGAGCATGTGCCGACACTGCCGACCATACGGTTGGGAATGAAGCTTTTCCTCCTGACGATGGTCAGGAAGAGCGAGCTCCAGGATGCCACCTGGGATGAGGTCGATTTTGAGAACGCCGTCTGGTCGATACCCAAGGAAAGAATGAAGCGGTCGAAGGCACACAACGTCTACCTGTCTCAGCAGGCCATCGACATCTTCATCGCGTTGAAAACCTGCGCCGGCAATTCGCGCTATGTCCTTCCGTCGCGATATGACGCTGACGCGCCAATGTCGCGGGCGACGTTCAACCGGATCACGACCGCCGTGGTCGCTAGAGCGAAAAAGGAGGGGCTGCCACTTGAGCCCTTCACTGTTCACGATCTTCGACGCACCGGGTCCACTTTGTTGAACGAACTCGGCTTCAACAGCGACTGGATCGAGAAGTGCTTGGCGCATGAGGACGGACGGTCCTCGCGTGGCGTCTACAACAAGGCGGAGTATGAGCACCAGCGCCGGCATATGATGCAGGAGTGGTCCAACCTGGTGGACGCTTGGGTCGCGGGTCGGAAGTATGTGCCGACCCTGCTCCCGGCCACGATGGAGCTGCTTGAGCTCGAGCCTAGTGTTTGACAGGCCGAGAGCGGCGCAATCTCACGTCGGGGCTTGGAGCGCGTTCGATAGCATTGGCCCGAGAGGCACGGCGTCGAGCGTCAAGCCAAGCTTCGACTTCTGCCAGATCCCAGACGACGCAACGCGAGGTGAGATAGAAGCGCTGCGGGAATTCTCCTCGCTGCTCCATGTCGTAGATTGTGCTGTCGGCAAGCGGCACGATCTCTCGTAGCTGATGCCGGCGAATTGTCCTGCGGGCGACATGCGGCGCAACGCTCATACCGTATCTCCACTTCTTTACTCTTGTGGAGATAGAAGGCGATAGATCTTCCGATTTGAAGCCGCCGCGTGAAGGGATGCGGTAATATCGGGCTATAGCGTGCACATCGGACGGGCCGTCTCAACGGGCAAGTGCCATCTAGGAGTGTCGGCTGACCCTTGGGTTCTTGTTTGAAGCGCCGTCATCCGTGGAATAGCAGCCCGATGAAAGCCGCGACTCACTTCAAAATCCGCCGTAGAAATACGTGTCGGTTCGAATCCGACCGCCCGCACCATCTACCCAAAGCGGCACCCTAAATGGGTGATGAGAGACGTTGTCTCGTAAGGAACCCCGTTCCCGATCGCCGCCTAAGTCCTCCGCTGCCCGGAAAGCTGATTGACTGCATCCTACAGACAGTTGGGATATGAGATCGCGACCTGCACGACAGCCCAATTATTCATTCATCGCGGCAACGCGATCTCCGAAAAATGCTTCCGGATGAAATCCAGCTTTGGATCGATGTAGCGCTGGCAGAAGGGCCTGCTTGGATCGGTGCGATAATAGTTCTGATAGCGCTCGTCCGAAGCTTTGAAACCCTTGAACGGGAGCACCAGAGTGTGGACAGCCTTGTCTGTTTCAGCGGCAAACTGCGCGATTGCCTTCTCGGCTTCTATCCGCTGACCGACTTCAAAGACATAGATGGCGCTTCGATATTTTCCGCGCGGTGAGCGAGCTCTTGTGGCGGAGTGCGTCCTTAGATGCACTTCGGCGAGCGTGGCCAATCCAATAGCCGCAGGGTCGAAACTTACGACCACACCTTCGGCCCACGTGTCGGCCGGCGTTTCTGATTGCAGAAAGCCCTGATCGACTTGGGAGACGCCTCGCAGCGCCTGAAAGACGCCCTCGGTGCACTAGTGGCATCCGCCGCCGAAGCCGACTTTCTCCATTCATCAGCTCCTATGCAGTCGGGTGATCCCGGCCGCCGCCGGCGCGGGCGATAAGCTGCCGAGGAACGAGATGATCCGCGGCGCCACTTGGTCGGCCATTTCGACGTGGGGATAATGGCCGGCACCTTCCACGATCATTGTCTCGGCATGCAGCCGGCTTGCTAGGTTCTGAGCTTCCTCGACCGGGTTTGGGAAGTCCGGATCCTTCGTCCCCATCACAACAAGCGCGCGAACGGCGCTGTCATCTAGAATGGCGGCCGTGTCGGCTTTCGAAAGCGAGAGCATCGTCAGCAGCGCCTGCATCCGTCCCGGCTCTCTGAGATTTCGAGCGATGGCCGACTTGATCGCCTCGTGGTCAAAAGCTCGCTTCGTTGGATAGAGGCTGCTCCAGTATGTCGTCCAAAACCACGTCCGCCATGGCCCGGCGAACCCTATCGAAAGGACGAGCTTCTGGACGCTCGTCAGTGGAAGGTCTCGGACTATCGGACCGAGGAGCACGACACTGCGGACCAGGTCCGGACTCTCTCTCGCCGCCCTATAGAGCTGACCCGGCCGCGAAAGAGTTGCCAGTGATGGTGGCAGGGCCTGCGCCCAAGCGTCTCACGATAGAGATTGCGTCCAGGCCCACTGACCGGGCGGAGTAGTCAGTCCATCGCGCTGACGTTTCGCCGAATCCCCGCACATCCATCGTGACGACGCGGAATTCTGCCTGCTTTAGGTCGGGCCCTAGGAGCCGATATTCGGATCGCAGATCGCCCATCCCTGGAATGCACAGCACGATGTGCCCCGGACCGCCGGTGTCGTCGAAGGCGATACGGCCGCTGTCGACCTCAATGTACTCGGTGCGGACAAGAGACGAGGCCATCGAGTTTCCCTTCCCGTGAGATCGAGCTTCAGGCTGGTCGACCGACTTCGAACAAGAACCAGGCGCGTCGCTCCGCCTCGTCGGTCCAGGTGTCGATCAGGCCGGAAGTTGCGTTGTCCTTGGCTTTGTCCGCCACGTCCTTGGCGCGACGCAGTGACTCCACCATGTGTAGGTTGTCAGCGCGCAGCTCAGCGAGCATGTCCTGCGGCGTCACGAAATCCGCGTCGTTGTCCTTGATCGTTTGATGGCGAGCGATATCGCCGATCGATCGTAGCGTGGTGTTACCCGTCTTCCGGGCGCGCTCTGCGATCGCGTCAGTGGCAGCGAGTATCTCGGCCGCCTGCTCGTCGAGGAGCAGGTGATAATCCCTGAAATATGGCCCGGAGACGTGCCAATGGAAGTTCTTCGTTTTCAGGTAAATAGCATAGCTGTTCGCCAAGATGATCTTGAGAGCATCGGCGACAGTCATGGCCGCGCTTTCGTCGAGGTCAGATGGCGTCGGAGCGGGTGCGGAACTAGATTTCGTCATCGCTAGGACTTCCTCGATTGAATATTCTGCGGGATATCAGCGTCGTGCCTCCTCTGACGCTGCGGTGTAGAAGAAGGATTTACTGAATGATCCCGTCCAATAAATCGTCGCTATAGTTTCGATATCCTTGGTGGAGCCGAAAGGCGCTGCTGAAATTCGATGCCTAGGGACGCTGCGAGCGCCTTGTTCTTCAGGCGTCCGGTCGATAGCTCAGAACGAACGCTACAACCTTATCCGCCGACATCTCACACGGCTTGAGCGACGCCTTCCCGGAAGAGACGCGATAAAGATTGAAGCTGATAAGGTCTGAGCCTGCCAACTCCCGGGCGAAAAGACTGTTCCGTCGTCCATCCTTCGATCGACGCACGGTCACGCCGAACCGTCGACCGTCGTAGATGCCTTCGCTGTAACCTTCCGGCAGTTCCTTGAAGGCCGCATCAAACTTTGCCCGCTCCATCCGACCCCACCACACTCATCTGAAGGACGGTTTGAACCCCGTTGTTTCCCTAACGGCCAACGAGTCCAGAGTCAGCCGACCGCGCTCAGACTTCTAATGTCGGCCAAGCGTCATCCGCACGTTATCATCCCAAAGAAACCCAGCTTTGTGAGCGTTGGAAAATGACCGACCGCTACGCAACATCCACGCCTTTCCAGAAAGCAAAGTAGCCTCTAATCGCTTCAGCGCTGGCCGTTGGGTCAGGATAGGTCCAAGCGGCATTTAGGTTGCGCTCGCCGCCTACACGAATGTGGAAATAGTGGGCGGATCCCTTCACAGGGCAGACCGAAGTCTGCTCACTCCGTTCGAGCCGGCTGTGGTCGACGTCTTTGGGCGGGAAATAGTGATTGCCGTCGACGACTACCGTTTCGTCGCTCGTAGCGATGGTGGCGTCTTTCCAAATTGCTGAGACCATAAAAACCTCCTGTGTCGCCTATCGCCCTCGGGCCGGCAGGCCGAGGCGAAGCCCAGTCAGTTCGCGGGCGCCCCGCCCGCAAGAAGCTTGTCCAGTTCGCCATCGGCATCGAGCCGGGCGAGATCGTCGGAGCCACCGACGTGCGTTCCGTTGATGAAGATTTGGGGCACGGTGCTGCGGCCCGACGCCTTGATCATCGTCTTTCGGTGTGCCGGGTCGGACTCGATGTCGTGCTCGGTCCACTGCACGCCTTTTTCAGTGAGAAGTGCCTTCGCGCGACGGCAGAACGGGCACCAGCTCGTGGTGTAAAGGAGGATGTCTGGTTTCATTTCCTCGTCTCCGATCGTTCATGTGTGGGGTTGCGGCCGATGCTTGGGGGACGTCGACCTCTGCGAAGGTGTAGGCATGGGACCGAGCGGCGGGCTCAAGGGTTTCGGTTTCGAAAGTCCGATTGCGGATGAGTTGGGCCATCACGCTGCCATCCTTCGGACCGTGTCTAAGACGCGGTCCCGGCGATAAGGCTTTTGAAAGAAGACGATGTCCTGCGGCACGACCGCTGCTTCCGGCCACGGCCTGCCGGACGTGATGATGATCTGGATGGCGGGCCAGCGCTCGCGAATGCGGATGGCGAGCATGATTCCATCGATGCCGCCGGGCATGTTCACATCAGTGAAGACGACACGGATGTCGAGCCGATCTTGCAAAGTTACGAGCGCATCGGACGCATCCGACGCCTGAAGCACTTCGAATCCTGCTTCCTCGATCATGTCCGATGCGAACAGACGAAGGAGTGGCTCGTCTTCGACGACGAGCACCACGGGTTTCACCATTCCACGCATACTCCCATCAACCTTGAACCAGGTGACGCATGGAGGCGTGTAGATCAGCAGCTAACCCGGAGGGCTCGTAGCGGACATCGACGCCTCCTGTGCCGACAAGGCCGATGTTGATCAGCTTCGAACCAAAACCTCTGCGCGTCGGCGGGACGACGGGTGGTCCCCCGCGCTCACGCCATTGGATGCTTAGAAGATCGCTCTCCTGCCCGTTCAGTATGCCCCACGTCAGAGACACCTCGCCGTGATCATTGCTCAGCGCGCCGTACTTGCAGGCGTTGGTCAGCAACTCGTGCACTATCAGCGAAAAAGAGAGCGCCGCTCGCGGCCCAAGGGCCACCGTAGGGCCACTCATGTCGACCCGATCCGAGAATCCTATCGCGTCAATCACGGTCGCGGCGATCGTTTGCAAGTCAGCCTGCGTCCAACTCATTTGAAGCAAGGCGTCGTGCGCCGCGCTAAGAGCCATCAGACGGCGCTCAAAGGCGTAGACTGCATCGCGATCGGTGACGTTTCGCAACGTTTGGCTCGCGATGGCCTGAACCATAGTGAGCATGTTCTTCAAGCGGTGAGCGATCTCACCATTCACGATGACTTGCTGCTGCTCGGTGCGGAGCCTCGCGACCCCAGCCTCGAGCCGGTCCGCCGCGCTCCGCAGGAACGAGATTTCTTCTGCTGGCCACGGTCGGGGGTGCGCCGAATGGACAAAGAAGACGGCGATGGTCTTGCCTCGATCTCTCACTGGCATGTCGACCAGAGACCGAACGCCGACACGCACTGCGCTCTCGAGATTATGGAGCGTGCGGTCGTCGGTTAGGGCGTCCCAAACGATCAGGGGGTCGCCACCGACGAGCGGCTTGCGCAAGCTTCCGTACTCTTCGAGACGGTGGCGGCCGGCGATGCTCATAATCCCGGGCGCCGTCCAATCTGTTTCGACGTCAATGGTCTCGACGTCATCGTCGACGGATCCGAACCCGGCCCGGTCCGTGGCAAGCGCCCTGCCCACGATGGCGGCGGTAGCCGACGCCATCTCGGCGGTGTCGTGACTGCTTCGTATGGTCTCGCCGATCTCGACCAAGGCTGTCTGCAGCCCCGTGAGGCGCTCGCTCGCGTTGGCGACACGGCGCAGTTCAAGATTTTCGCTGGCGAGGCGAGCAAGTGCCTGAAGCATCGCCTTTTCCGCTTCGCTGAGCCCTTTAGGCCGCGGAGCGGTATCGATGACGCAGAGCCGACCAACGATCGCGCCGGATCGCAGCATGAGCGGTGCGCCAGCGTAGGCGCGAAAGTGCCTGACGCCGGTGACGAGCGGATTGCGCTTGGTCCGCGCGTCATTTGTGAGATCGACGATTTCCAAGAGGTCGCCCTGATCGATCTCGATCCGACAGACCGAGTGTTCGATTTCGGTCTCGCACACCTCGAGCCCGTACTTGGCCTTGAACCATTGACGGTCGGTGTCGAGGAGAGTGATGAGCGCGATCGGAACGTCGCAAGCCTTTGCCGCGACGAAAACGAGATCGTCGAAGGCTTGCTCTTCCGGCGTGTCGAGGACCATGAGGTCCGCAAGCGCCTTCGCCCGCTGTGCCGGCCCGAAATCTGTTTTGTCAGAGTTCAGGCTCACCAGAGCTCTCCCGGTCGGGGCCTTGAAGCCTGAACATGGCCGATCATGCGCTTTGGCTTAGTCACGTCAGTGCCCCCTCACGCGCGGCGGCCACTGCGATGACGGGCCCCCCGTGTCGCGGCTCTGATCGGCGGCGGCACCAATAGTCAGAACGATCTTGCCCTGGATGTGGCCTGCCTCTGCTCGATGATGAGCGGCAGCCGCTTCGGAAAGCGGGAATGTGCTGTCCACGGCGACGCGAACCGCACCGCTATCGAGTAGTTGAGCTAGCTTGGCCAACTGATCGCCGTTGGAACGAACCTGAGTCGCCGAAACGGTCACCCCCCGGCCGGCAGCCTCGTCATGTCCGGCAAAGCCGAGGGGAAAAATCGGGAACAGCGCGCCGCCCGGACGGATGGTCTGCAGAAAGCGGCTCGCGGCCGGGCCGCCGACAGCGTCGACGACGAGATCGACGTCGCGCACATCGTCTTCGGGCTTGGTCTGCGTGTAGTCGATGAACTCGTCAGCACCCAGTTCGCGGAGGAAAGCCTCGTGCCGGCTTGACGCGACAGCTAGTGGCGCATCCTCATAGCGGAGGACCTCGGGAGCGCCGAACTCATGGAAGCGGATCGCCTTCATCTCATACCCCCCAATCAGACGCGTTCGAGGAGGGCGACGGTGCCTTGACCGCCGTCGGCACAGATGCTGACGATCCCGAGAGACCCGACCGGCATGGCCCACAGCTCTTTGACGGCTTGGCTGAGGTCACGCGCGCCAGTCGCGCCGAAGGGATGCCCGATAGCTACCGAACCGCCGTTGGGATTGACGCGATCCCAGTCGAAGTTACCCATCTCGGGCGAGACGCCGGCCTTCTCTCGGACCCAATTCGGATCGGTGATGGCTGCGACATTGGCCAAGACCTGTGCCGCGAAGGCTTCGTGGATCTCCCAAAGGGCAATGTCGGAGAATGCCAGCTGATGTCGCGCGAGCAGACGCGGAATGGCATATGACGGTGCCATCAGAAGCCCCTCCGTGTGGAGGTCGACCGCAGATATTTCGAAGTCGACGAGCCGCACGTGAGCCGTGCCTTCGGGGAGCCTCTGCAAACCTTCTTCATTGGACACCCAACAGCCGGCCGCCCCATCTGTGATCGGAGAGCTGTTGCCAGCTGTCAGGCTACCCATGCCGCTCTCGCGATCAAAGGCCGGCTTCAGACCTGACAGCCGTTCGGCGGACGTGTCCGCACGCGGGTTTGCATCGCGGGCAAGTTCCGGCAGTGCAATCACGAGGTCATCGAAGAAACCGCTGTCCCAACCGGCGATCGCTCGCTGGTGGCTCTTGAGAGCCCAGTCGTCCTGTGCCTCACGCGAGATCCGCCACGCCTTGGCGGTCTCCTCCATGTGATCGCCCATCGTCCTGCCGGTAAGGCGGTTGGCCCATCCCTTCGTCGGGAGCACATAGTCGGTAGGAGCCAGCGCCCCCAAGGCGGCAAGTGCTGCTGCGGCATCCTGCGCGAACAAATCGGTGAGCCGCTTTGATGCCTCGGGGGTAAGCGCGAGCGATGGCCGGCTCATGACCTCAGAGCCGCCGACCATGATCAAGTTAAGGCCGCCACCGAGCATGCCGGCCGCAGCGAAACACGCGGTCATGCTGGTTGAGCACGCAAGAACAACGGAGAATGCCGGGACATTGGGATTGAGTTTCGCGTCTAGCCATACCTCACGAGCGATATTGCTCCAGCCCAGGTTTGGGATGACGCTTCCCCAGACAACGAGGTCGGGCTCGGCAAGCTTCCCCATCTCCTGAACGACGGGCACGGATAAGGAGACCGCGTCATAATTCGCCAGTGCTCCCCCGCCGCGCCCAAAAGGGGTCCGAAGGCCTGCGGCTACGAAAACTGGTTCTGCAAAGCGGCTCACAGTGGTCTCCCGAAAGACAAAGGTTCGAATAAGCGACGCGGCGTAGTGCGCTCAGGCTCCCCGGCCTGGGCCGTAGTTGAGCGCTTTCGTCTGGAGGGATTCGACCATTTCGCTGCCTCTACCCTCCATAGCGCTCAGTCTTAATGATCGAGGCGTCGAGCCCGGCCGCTAACGCGCCGTCCGTCGCGATGTTGACGAAACCGTTGGACCCGCAAACGAACACGTGGGCAGGATCTCGACCCAGGCGGGCGATCGTCTCCTTGACCATCTCGGCGTCGATCCGTCGGCCAAAGTCCGAGGCGCGCATTGGCGCTTCGCGCGTTATCGCGACGGCTAGGACCAACGCAGAATCACGCATCTCGATCGAGCGAAGTTCGCTGGAGAAGAGTACGTCGCGACTGGTCCGAGCGGACAAGAGCAGCGCAACTGGAACGGCCTGGGCCAGTGCTTGGCGCTGCCTGATCATTGCCATCAGTGGGACCAAGCCCGAACCTGCGCCGATCAGCAGCACCGGGTCGTCAGCAGGTTCGGGCCACAAAAAGTGGCCACCGAGAGGACCTCTAAGTTCGATTTCGTCGCCAGGAGCGGCGACGTCGTGGAAGAACGGCGAGACTTCGCCATCGGGCAGACGCTCTATTGCCAACTCGAGGATCGGGGACGAGGCAGCCGACGATGCAATCGAATAGCTGCGCATCGCTTGATAGCCATTGGGGGCGGTCAGGCGCACGTCAACGTGCTGGCCGGCGGTATGGAAGAAAGGCTCCCGTAGCAGCAGGAAAAAGCTCTTTATACTTGGGGTCTGCTGGACGATCTCGTCGATCACACATGACTGCCACGACGCGGGTTGCGCGTCGATCTCAGTCATGGGTGTACCGTTGTTCGCGCCACGGATCGCCGTAGATGTGATAGCCGCGCAGTTCCCAGAAGCCAGCTTCATCACGCGTCGTGAACTGCAGCCCATTCACCCATTTGGCGGACTTCCAAAAGTATAGATGAGGTACTAGCAGGCGCGCCGGTCCGCCATGATCACGGGGAAGCGGCTCGCCCGCATACCCAGTCGCGACCATCGCCTTACCGGCCAGAAGGTCGGCGAGCGGGACATTGGTCGAATAGCCATCGTAGCAGTGGGCCAAGACGAAATCGGTGGGCCGCTCGAGTCCTGCATCCGCGAGGATGTCTTCGATCAGCACGCCTTCCCACTTGGTGTCGAGCTTCGACCATGACGTAACGCAGTGTATGTCTTTAGTTACGTTGGTTTTCGGAAGGGCGTTAAACTCGCTCCAGGTCCAGACCTTGATCGGCTTTGGACCGATCTTGACCGTAAACTTCCAGTCGGATGTCTCGATACGTGGCGTCGGTCCCGCGGTCAGTACGGGAAAATTTTCTACGAGATGTTGACCCGGCGGAATGCGGCCATCGTGGTCGCCGCCTGAACCGCGGCCGGTGAAACCTCTGGTGACCATGCCGAACCCCCTTGCTCGTCACGACAGACCGGAACCGACTTAATCTCAGGCTACTGCGTAGATGATCTTCGCACTTGCATGATGCCGAATGGATCGACAGGCTGAAACTCAGACAACCGAATGCCGTATCAGTATAGATCTGTTTATCATCACTATGAATCGCGCTAATCGCACCTCGACTATAGCGGTAGAGCAGCATCTTTGCCCAATGTCTGCTCGCTATAGTTTCAATACCTTCCGACCAGCGTTGCACGCGTATGTGCGCCCGTGGGATGTTAGGCGAACGCCGCCGGCTGTCGGACGGAGAAGGCACGGTCATCGCCTGCTTGCGGTTCACGTCATGAGGTCGCCATGCACGCTCAAGCTGAAATCATCGCAGCGCTCGGCGTCTCTCAAACGTTCGATGCTGAACAAGAGGCCGCGAGCCGTATCGGCTTCCTTCGCGATTATTTGAGAAGGTCTGGCCAGCGAGCGTATGTGCTTGGAATCAGCGGGGGCGTCGATTCCCTGACCGCGGGCCTGCTGGCGCAATCGGCCGTGAAGGAGCTTCGCCGCACCGGGTACGAGTGCGAGTTTCTTGCGGTGCGGCTACCTTATGGCATTCAGTCGGATGAGCACGATGCTCAACTTGCTCTCTCGACGATCAAGCCTGACCGTACGGTGGCGATCAATGTGAGGCCCGCAACGGACGCTCTTTGGGCGGAACTGACGTACTCCGGATACGATCCAGTTGATCCTCACGACCGCGGCAGAGCGCTAGGTAACGTCAAGGCGCGCCAGCGCATGATTGCTCAATTCGCGCTCGCTGGAAGCCTGGGTGGCCTAGTGATCGGTACGGACCATGCAGCGGAAGCGGTCATGGGGTTCTTCACCAAATTTGGCGATGGCGCCGCGGATGTTCTGCCTCTCGCGGGTCTCAACAAGCGACGTGTTCGCGCGATTGGGGTTCACCTTGGCGCCCCGCCTGAGATAATCGGCAAGGTTCCGACTGCGGATTTGGACGATCTCATGCCGTTGCGCCCAGATGAGGATGTCTACGGCGTGACCTACGATGAGATCGACGATTACCTCGAGGGACGCGTCGTGGCGCCGACGGCTGTAGAGACAATCGAAGAAGCGTACCGAGCGACAGCCCACAAACGTAAGCTACCTGCTGCGCCCGCTTTCCAGATTTGACGTCACCCAGGTCGAACGCACGCTCCGATTTGCTCCCGTCGAAGATATAGAAACTATGTCACGTCGCTATTGGAAAAGTTCAGCGTGGGAATTCATAGTCGATCACGCGAACGCTTTGTTTCGATGGGTATAGTTGAGAAGAGCATTGGTCTCATCGACCACGCGACCCTCTGGCTCAGGGAGCAGTAACGCATAGCAAAGCCGCTGTGGACGCGATGTTTCGCCAGGCATCGGGTGTCTGCATCGTGGTTGGAGAGAAGAATGAGCCCGGCCGAACGTCAAGCTCCTCAGCTTCGTGTGCAACGGTGGATCGGTGTAGATGGCGGCAACCTCGCCACGCCGATCCAACTATCGGATCTGGGCGTAGGCCCGAAGATCGTGTTCGCGTTTCAGCATTGGTGCCGTGGCTGCCATCTGCATGGATTTCCCACTCTGCAGAAATTGCACGGAGCGCTGGAATCCAGAGGTGTCGGGTTTGCAGTGATCCAAACGGTCTTCGAAGGTGCCCACGAAAATACCTTCGAGAAACTGCGCATCAATCAAGTCGAATACAATCTCCCCATTGCTTTCGGGCATGACGAGCCGCCAGCTGGCGCGGCTTTTCCCACATTCATGGAAGATTACAGAACACGGGGAACGCCGTGGTTTACCGTCATCAACGCCAACGGTCGCATCGTCTTCTCGGATTTTCATCTCGACGCGGATCGTTTGGTGGCGGAACTGGAGAGCACGTGAAAGATGCCACGTTGGCTCATTCTAGCCGCCACCCATATCGCCGCCGCCGCCGCAGGCTTTGCTGGTGGCATCTACATGCTCCCGATCCTGACCGCGCCGGTTTCGCCGACCGAAGCTGTCCTGCGCAGCTCGACGCCTGAAGCGCTTTATTCCGGAAGGCTTGTTCGGGATCTCGCCGGCAGCGACCTGCTGCATTGGGGCGAAGGTGAAGTGCGGGTCTTGCCTCTCCGGATCGCGCACATCGGCCGCCTCTCGCCGGGGCCGGACTACAAGCTCTATCTCACCCCACACTTCGTCGACACAGAGGAAGCGTTCCTCGCGATCAAGGACGCATCCGCTCGGGTGGGCGATGTGAAAACGTTCAACGGCTTCATCGTAGAGGTGCCCGCCGATATCGATGTTCGAGACTACAGCACCGTTGTCATCTGGTGCGAAGCCTTTGCTCAGTTCATCAGTTCCGCGGAGTATCAGCCTCCGCGTCAGGCTCGGAAATGAGCCAGGCGATGGACGACGTAAAGGCAGCGTGCGCGCGGGGACTCGTTTTGGCTCCGGTTGCGGCGCTGTTGTTAAGTGTCGCCACACTGCTCCTGGGCAATGGTCTGCTGGGTACTCTCCTGATTGTGAGAGCTGGTCAGGAAGGCTTCTCGGCCGGGACGATCAGCGCAATGATGTCCTTTTATTTCGCGGGCTTCACGATCGGCGCGCTGGTTTTGCCCCGGATCATCGTGTCTGTCGGTCACGTCAGGACCTTCGCTGGCTTCGCGGCGATCGCTTCGATGACTTCTCTCCTCCATGTCGCATTCGTAGACGCGAGCGCATGGATGCCACTTCGGCTTGTAACCGGCTTCGCCTATGCCGGCATGATCCTTGCGACTGAGAGTTGGCTCAACGCTCACGCTATTCCGTCCACACGCGGTCAGCTCTTGTCGATCTTCGGCGTCGTTTCGATGGGCTCGTGGGCTCTTGGCCAAGCACTTCTAAACGTGGCCCCACCTGCAGACGTGACCCTGTTCCTGATCGTCTCACTGCTGATATCGGCGGCGGTCGTCCCAGTCACTCTGCTGCCCAGCCATCCGCCGGCCGATGTTCGACAGGAACCCGTCGCCTTCCGCGATCTTTTCGCGGTCTCGCCTCTAGCATCGGTCGGCGTCTTCCTGGCGGGCCTGGCCATAGGCGGTTTCTGGGGCTTGGGACCTAACTTTGCACAGAGGATCGGCCTCGATGTGGGCGGCATATCCGCGTTCATGGCGGCAGTCCTTGGTGGGACGCTCGCCCTGCAATGGCCTCTCGGATGGCTATCGGACCAGGTGTCGCGAAACCTCGTCATCGCCGGCGCGGCCCTGGCTTCCGCAGCGTCCGCTATCGCCGTAGCGATGGCGGCGGACGCGCCTCTGCCTCTGCTACTCGCCGCGGGCGCGCTGTTCGGCGGCTTCGGCATTCCCATCTATTCGCTATGTCTAGCCGTCGCCAACGACGATCTTCCTGCGGGTCGGCTTCTGGGCACAGCTCGCGGGCTTCTTCTGCTCAACGGTATCGGGACCGCTGCTGGGCCGCTCATCGGGGGAGTAGTGATGGATTTAGTGGGGCCCGGCGGCTTGTTTCTCTACGCGGCGGCGTTGCTCACTGCGCTGGCGGTGTTGGCCGGTGCGCGCAGGCGTACTCACCGCGCCATCGAGACACGCGCCATACGCTGCCCAAGCACGGCGATGATCACCGGATCCCTCGATGCGATGATAACAACGCAAGCTAAGCCACAGAAATGATCATTCGCGGCCGAAGGCCAGTCAGCTGATGCAGACGCTTGGCCCAAACGAAGCGAAGCCCGCCATGGACGAGACAGTGTGTGCTCCCGCTCAAAGCGGGGCCCATGAAATGAAGCGGGGTGCTCTTGCCATCCTTCCCTTGGCGTTGGGAGCCAGCGTGTATGGCATGGCCTTCGGTCTTCTGGCTGTGCAGGTAGGCTTTCCGTGGTGGGGCGTGGGGATCATGAGCGTCTCTAGGGGCATAAACTCAACATCGGTTCGATGTAACGGCCCCGGGAGATAGCCGTTGGGTCGGCAAGGCTTTTGACGCTATCTGTCCGCAGCCTCACCCCCCAGATGTTGTGTGTGCCAACCGCTGGGCCGCGGCCGCCTAAGATCCGGATTGAATTTCTGTGGGGCTGCATAATGCAGCACGGCGGGTCCTCGCCTAGGCAACGGCCTCAACGGTGAGGTCCCGGCCGTTGAACTGCACGGTTTCACCCGCCCGCGCACCCTCGATCGCCTCGAAGATCGGGGCCATCGTGGAAATACCCATGAGCTCACGCCCATGACAGGTAAACCTACTCGTCGACACTGCGATCACGAAGTACTTGCCGGACAGCTTGATGACGGCGCCCTCCGCAACGGCTGACTTCGGCCCGAAATCGATCGCACGCAGCTTGTCGAGCTTATCCGCATAATCATCGAGAGTGTCGTCGAGCGCTTCAGCGAAATCGCTTGCGACCTCGGCTTGCGCCTGCTCGTCGTTCTCTATCGGCTCGCTCCGATCGAGGCGCGCGGTGGAAACGTAATCGAGATAGTTGTCTCGAGCGCTGTGTAGTGCGGCCGTCTCAAGCGACAGCATGGTCTCCCGAATGTGGTCTTTGTTCCAGTCCATCTTGTCCTCGTTACTTCGTGATTTGGAGCCGACGCACATCCTGGGCGATTGCTCGAGAAGCGGTCTCCGCGAACAGCGAACGAGTCATTCGTCGCTAATGACGTCTTCGCCCTGGTAGGGAATTCTGATTAGCCGAGGGTCCCGAATGATGCTCGTGACGAGCCAAACGTAGGACTGTTCTGCAGTATCGAAGCCGAGGATGCTGAATGCGCCCCCGAACGGACACGCTGGAAAGTCCGGAAAGCCCTCTCTCAACACGTAGCGCTCCGGATCGCGATCGAACTCGCTTTTATAGACCTTGCGCAGCCCATGCTTGCTCGGGACGTCCTCGTCGCCAGCCGGGGCTGTCTCGCGGTGCTCGATAAGCCGTTCAGACAGGTCGCGGTGACATATCTCGTCAAATACGTCGAACGCATCGATCAGCAGGCCTTTGTGCTCGGTCGCCGGATCGGTGATGGCGTAAATGTTGGACGCGTCTTCGGCCCCGTCCCCGCTTTCGAGACGCAATGCTGCGTCGACGCGAATGCTGCATGGATCGAGCGTTGATCCGAGTTCGAGATCGACGAGAGCGCCGTCCTTCACGCGATATTCTCGGTCATAGCCTTTCGCCACGAAGGACTGCACGGCATCCAGAACGTCTGTCACTTGGGTCGGCATAAACGCACCTCGAATTCGCATTGGAAGGATCGCGCCAGGGCGGAGAGCACGCAATGGCGCATCGACCAATCAGCGCGCGAAGCGTGGGCTTCCGTCATAGCCATTTTGCTCGCTTGAAGCGCACGAACAGGAACAGGCAGAACGTCAACATCAGTCCGAGCACGACGAAGTAGCCGTAGGCTGTATCCAGCTCAGGCATGTTCCTGAAGTTCATCCCGTATATCCCCGCTATGGCCGTCGGGACCGCAAGGATGGCCGCCCAGGCCGCGAGTTGGCGCGTGATGACACCTGTTCTCTGCGCTTCCAGCAGGCTGCTGAATTCGAAAACAGTGGACAACACCTGGAGGAGGCCGTCGACCATGGACTGAACGCGATCGACATGGTCCGCGACGTCGTTGAAGTAGGGGCGAACTTCAGCGCTGATGCATGGAAAGTGTCCGCGCACGAGCTTGCGCACCAGCTCCGCCATAGCGCCGAGCGTACGCTGAAAGCGCGTTAGCTCGCATCGTAAGCCGAAGATGCGGGCGACTTCCTCTCGCCCGAGGAAATCGTCGAGCGACCGCCTCTCCATCTCGAGAACGTCATCTTCGATCATTTCGAAGATGGGAAGATACTGATCTACGATCCGGTGCAGGATCGCGTGAAGGACGTAATCGACGCCCTTTCCGAACTGGGCGGGCGAGCCCTCCAGTTGCTCTCGAAGATTGCCCAATGCCCCGGCGTTGCCGTGGCGCACGGTGATGAGGTGGTTATGGCCAGTGAAGATCGCCGTTTTGCCGTAGCGTATGCGATCTCCAACCAGCTCGGCCGTCTGGGCGACGACGTAAAGCTCGCCATTGTAAACTTCGAGCTTCGGCGGGCACATCGGGTGCATCGCGTTGTCGATCGCCAATGGATGCAGATTGTAGGTCGCCTGAAGCGTCTTCAGTTCGCCTATTGACGGCTCGCTGAGCCCAATCCAGCAGAAGCCCGAACGGCTCTTGTCGAGCTCGACGCGCTCGTCGATCGCGACTTCGCGGATCCGCCGACCCTCGTTGTAGTAATACGCGGCGATGACGCTCATGCCGGCCTCGCCGGGATGAGCAGGCCCCGCTGCACAGCTGGCCGAGCAAGGCCGCGGTCTAGCCACGCTCGGACGTTCCGGTGATCGTCAAGGCGCAGCAGGTCGCCGGCGTCATAGCTGCCGACCAGGGCATTGACCCAGCCGAGCGTCGCAATGTCGGCGACGGAGTAGTCCTCGACGATCCAGTTGCGCCCTTCGAGCTGGCGATCCAACACCCCCAGGAGGCGCTTGGACTCGTCGGCGAACCGCTGCTGAGGCCGCTTGTCCTCATAGTCCTTGCCGCCCCAACGCAGGAAGAAACCCAGTTGACCGAACATCGGGCCGATCGCCGACATTTGGAAAAATACCCAACTGAGCGCTTCGTAACGCCTGGCTGCCGCCGCTGGGATCAGTTGGCCGGTCTTCTCGGCAAGATAGACGAGGATCGCACCGGATTCCCAAAGACCGAGCGGCTCACCGTCCGGACCGGATGGGTCAATGATCGCGGGTATGCGGCCGTTGGGATTTAGAGACACGAAAGCCGGGTCTTTGGTCTCATTCCGGCTGATGTCGATGAAGTGCGGCTCGTATGGGAGGCCGGTCTCCTCCAGCATGATGGAGACCTTGACGCCGTTTGGCGTCGGAGCCGCATAGAGCTGCAACAGATCAGTGTTGGAGGCGGGCCAGCGCTGAGTGATCGGAAACGATGAAAGGTCTGGCATGCTGGGCGATCCCACAACGTGATTTCAGCGAAGAAGCGTGACCGCCTGATTGGCTGGCTCGGGGACCGCATCGCTGGTCGATGCGGTCCCGATGCTTACGATCCAGGGGCTTAGCCGCGCTGGCCGTTGCAGCTATTCCGCTGCCTCTCCGGCGGTGCGCTGAGTGTCGCCAGCGTCATTACGTTTGGGGAGCACCCAGTTTGCGCGAGGGAAATGGCAGGTGTAGCCACCCGGCCGCTTCTCCAGATAATCCTGGTGCTCTGGCTCTGCTTCCCAGAAATCCCCAACGGGTTCGACTTCGGTGACCACCTTGCCGTCCCACAGTCCGGATGCGTCAACATCAGCGATCGTGTCTTCTGCGACGCGCTTTTGTTCGTCGTCGACGTAGTAGATGCCCGACCGGTATGAGAGTCCGCGGTCATTGCCCTGACGGTTCTTCGTGGTCGGATCGTGGATCTGGAAAAAATACTCCAGGATGTTGCGATAGTTCGTCACCTCGGGGTCGAAGATGATTTCGATCCCTTCGGCATGCGTGCCATGATTGCGATAGGTGGCGTTTGGCACGTCGCCACCGGTGTAACCCACGCGGGTCGAGACGATTCCGGGCTGCTTGCGGATCAGATCCTGCATACCCCAGAAGCACCCGCCTGCGAGAACAGCGCGCTGCTGCATGTTAGGCCTCCTCTACTTGATCGAGATATTCACCGTAGCCCGCGGCTTCCATCTCATCGCGTGGGATGAAGCGAAGCGCTGCTGAGTTGATGCAGTAGCGCAGGCCGCCGCGGTCGGACGGACCATCCGGAAACACGTGACCGAGATGGCTGTCGCCGTGTACTGAGCGAACTTCAGTCCGTACCATCCCATGCGAGCTGTCTCGAACCTCGTTGACGTGCGCCGGGACGATCGGCTTGGTGAAACTCGGCCAGCCGGTGCCCGACTCGAACTTGTCCGTCGACGCGAACAACGGCTCACCGGATACGACGTCGACGTAGATGCCCGCCTCCTTGTTATCGTTGTACTCGCCGGTGAAGGGCCGCTCGGTGCCGTCCTGCTGGGTGACCCGGCGCTGTTCCGGCGTCAGGCGCTCAATTGCTTCCTTTGATTTCTCAAACTTCATGATGGTCTCCAATACTTAGTTAGAGGTCCAGGCACACTACGTTCAGTTTATCTTTGCGGTGGTCGCCTCAACTATCGCAGCGGCTCCAGTTTTTATCCAATACGTCGTGTGTATAGTTTTGATACCGCCCGTGCACTTTGCTTGCGAGGTCAACTCCACTCGTAACGCGCTGCGAGTTGTGCAATTTTCCGTATCTCGACCGGCGCCGTGGACCCTGAAACGGTCGCGATCACCACCTCACGTTCCAGGGCGAAACCCTCAATCGGTCTGGTTACCAAGCCAGGCGCGGCAGCCGATCGTTCAGGCAGAATGCAAATCCCCCGCCCTTCAGCGACGACACGCTGGACCCAATCATCTCGATCTGAGCGAAAACGAGGGCGGACGAGCACCTCCCGCCGAGCGAAGTGATCGAGGATCTGATCGCGGAACTCGCATTTCAGCCGATCCACGAACGGGAAGGCCAGGAGGTCTTCGCCGCGAACGGTGTCGGTCTCCGCTAAAGGGTGATTGACGGAGCAGCCCAGCACGAACCGTTCCTTGAACAGGGGCCGGACATCGAGCTTGCGGTCCGGTCTCGATTCGCGGGGTAGGATGCAAGCATGGTACTTACCTGAGAGCACCTCCGACGTGTCTTCGCTCGACTGTAGCGAATGCAGTTTGATCTCGATTGACGGAACCTCTTCCAAGGCGCTGTCGAAAAATGTCGTGAAAGCCTTTGGGCCGACCGTCGGAGCGACCGCGACATCGAGAACGCGGTGTCGTCCCATGGCCCAGTTTTCCGAGTGATGCCTTACGCTTTTCATCGCGACCAGCATGCGGCGGAACTCGAGTTCGACATCCTGACCGAGGCCGGTGAGCCTGCTGTTCTTCCCGTCACGATAAATCAGCGGTCCACCAAGTTCTTCCTCCAGGCGGCGGATCGCGCGGGTCAGGCTTGGTTGGGAGACACCACTAAGACGAGCAGCTGCCGTGAAATTCAGCGTCTCGGCCAAGTTGATGAAATAGCTGACCTGATTGAGTTCCATAGCCCTTCGGCCCGTGCGCCTGACAGATGCTACCGCTGACTGAACGTCCCCCGCGGACGCCCTACAGAAGTATGCGCGACGCATATAATCATGACCGAGGGGCTTGTCTATATGCGCCACGCATATAAAAGAGATGTCCTGCGGTGCTGGGTTTGGTCGCGAATATGTCGATCGGTTCGGCCGAGTTTGCGCGCTGGCACGCTCGCACCGCGGCGTGTGGGAGGCTCGAAGACATGGCAGGCACTGCGTTCACGTTTCTCAACGCGGCAGGTTCACGGATTTCCGGGCGGCTAGAACCCCCGGAGGGAACACCTCGCGGCTGGGCGATTTTCGCCCATTGCTTCACCTGCGGAAAAGACAACCGTGCCGCAGTTCACATATCGCGCGCGTTGTCGCGCGCGGGCATCGGCGTCTTGAGATTTGACTTTGCCGGCGCTGGGATCGGCGAGCCGACCGCCGATGCTTTGAACTTCGCCTCGGACGTTCAGGATATCAGGTCAGGCGCAAAGGCGATGAAGGCCGCCGGTAAGACCCCCTCTCTTCTTATCGGGCATAGTCTTGGCGGCCTTGCAGCAATCGTAGCCGCGTCAGAGCTACCAGATGTCGCTGCGGTGGCAACGATCGGTGCGCCGGCGGACCTGCACCATATCCTGAGCATCTTTAAGCAAGATGACCTCGACGCCATCAGGGAAGACGGGGAAGCCTCGGTCGAAATCGCCGGTCGATCATTCGTGATCAGTCGTAGCTTCATCGAGTCTTTGCAAGCAATCGATGTGGAGACGGCCATCAACTCACTACGACGTCCGGTGCTGGTTATGCACTCCCCGGTCGATCAGGTGGTTGGGATCAACCATGCGTCGCGCATCTTCGTCTCCTCGCGCCACCCAAAGAGCTTCATATCGCTTGATACGGCGGATCACCTCCTCAGCGATGCAGGCGACGCGAACTACGCTGCCGCTATGGTCGCTGCCTGGGCCAACCGCTTTCTTCCGCCACTCGTGGACGACCTCCCGCAAGTTGAAGCGGCGAAGGGCGTGAGCGCCACGGAGACGCTAGCCGGAAAGTTCCAGCTTACGGTGCGCAGCGGCGAGCACACTTTGTTTGCGGACGAGCCGCCGTCGGTCGGCGGACTTGGCAGCGGATTGTCCCCTTATGAATTGGTGTCAGCCGGTCTAGCGGCCTGCACCGTCATGACGATGCGACTTTACGCGAACCGCAAGGGATTTCCGCTTGAGCGCGCGAGCACGACCGTCGAGCACATGAAAGTGGCAGATATGATGCCCCCCGATCGCTTCAAACGGACGGTCGTTCTGGAGGGGCCGTTGAGTGATGAGCAGCGTGCGCGGATACTTGAGATTGCTGATCGCTGTCCGGTGGACTTGACGCTCCTCCGAGGGTCGGATGTGCAAACCGAGTTGATAGACGGATTAGCATTCATCACGCCCACGAAGGTGGAGCCGTAATCGTGACTTCCGCAAAAAGTCACGGTCAATCAGTTAGCGAAACCATGCGTCGAGAACGCGCAATCCTTGCTGGTGGGTGTTTCTGGGGCTTGGAGGATTTGTTTCGGCGAGCCAGGGGGGTCGTAGGCACGCGCGTTGGCTACATAGGCGGAGAGATGCCTGACCCTACATATGCTCGTCATCATGGCCATGCGGAAGCGGTTGAGATCACATTTGATCCGGCGGTGACGAGCTATCGCAAGATCCTGGAATATTTCTTCCAGATCCACGACCCGACAACTTACGAGCAGCAAGGTAGCGACGTCGGTCCAAGCTATCGTTCGGCGATCTTTTACACGTCGCAGGCCCAAATGGACGTGGCCTTAAAAACGATCGCCGAGATCGAAGCGTCAGGCCGCTGGCCTGGCCCGGTGGTATCCGAAATCAACCCGGAGGAGCCGTTCTGGGAGGCGGAAGCTGAGCACCAACTCTATCTCGCCCGGAATCCCCAGGGTTATAGCTGCCATTTCGAGCGAGCGAATTGGCGCTTGGACAGGTCAGATCGATGAGTTCCAAACTGGCGCGGCTTTGTCTCATGTTCGGCTTCGCGTCTCGCGATGCGAAGCGAGGTCGTGATGCCTGAGTACGTGATCGCGGGCCTGTGGGGATTGCTGTCAGGCAGTGGGCTGCTTGTCGGCGCGATCGTCGCGGATGCCCTCTTTGGCAAGCTCACTCACCGCATGATTTCAGCCGTCATGGGCTTTGGCGGCGGTGTTCTGATAGCAGTTGTAGCCACCGAGCTCATTGGAGAACGGGTCTCGGACGATCTCGGGCCCACAGCGGTCATCGCGCTGCTTGCCGGCGCTGCGATCTTCAGCGGAGCCAATTTCTACCTGTCTCGGCGTGGCGCGAAGAATCGCAAGCGATGCGGTGAATGCACCGAGCAGCCGCGTGAGGGCGAGCAGCACGGGAGCGGCGCTGCGATCGCGCTCGGCAGCGTCCTTGACGGCATCCCGGAAGCGATGGTGATCGGGATGTCGGTCGCGAACGGCGGCGCGATCAGCGTTGCGGTGATCGCTGGATTCTTTCTCGCAAACGTGCCGCAGGGTCTGTCGAGTACATCGGGTATGAAAGTCGCCGGGCGATCTCGACGCTACATCTTCACGATCTGGATCGGCATCCCACTTCTCGTGGGCATTTCAGCAGCTTTGGGCAATCTGCTTTTTGGTTCGGCCGATACGCAAGCTCCCGCAATTCTTTCCTTCGCTGCGGGCGCGGTCATCGCGATGCTGGCTGAGGCAATGATTCCAGAAGCCTTCGAAAAGGCGCCTCCGTTCATCGGTTTCATAACCGTTGTGGGCTTCCTCGCAGCTTATTTGATCGCGCAGCACTGACGCCGCCACGTCAACAAGCTGGTTACGCGCCGTCGCTGCCTTCTCGATCCACGCCTCTTTCGTGCAGTTCGGCGTCGATTGGACAGTTGGTGCAGCCATCGTAGCAGCAGAGCCGACAAATCCGATATGAGTGCTCGAGGTTCTCCAAACGAGCGCGGAGGACGCGTTCGGCGATATCGCACAGGAGCTTCACTTCGGCAGGATCGAGGATCGAAAGACCCTCGGCGATGACTTCGTCCCGCGATGCGAGCACGCCGTCGCTCGCAACCTTCCCTGACTCAGTGAGATAGAGAGACCGCGTGCGTCCGTCTGTTGAATGACCCCGGCGTTCGATCAGCCCTTCGGCCGCTAGCCGGTCCACGAGACGAACCGTTCCTGCGTGTGACAGGCCCACGCCGACCGCGAGCATACGAATAGATAGCCCAGGCTTGTGCGCGAGCAGCGCCAATGCAGAGGCAGCAGGGCCAGCTTCCGGCGCCCGCGATGAACTAGCGCGAACGATGTCGTCGCTGATCATGAGTGCGAACGCCCCGAAAATGTTGCGATCTCGAGGTCCATCCATTGCCGCATCTATATGTGCGCGGAGCATAGACAGCAAGCCAAACTCTTACACGATTTGCGGAGAGACTGCGTTAGGAAAGCGCGCTTTTACAATGCTTTACAGTCGGTTACGGGACTCCCCCCCGCTGTAGCTATGAGATGTCGCAGCGCTCAAGACGCCCTTCAATCGATAGCTATCGGCTATGATGTTCGCGAGATTGACCGCATGACCACCGAGCCGGGACACGAATCACCTCGGTCGTCCCGCTAGACGTGGCGACCTCGTTATCCGCAGGCTTGCGCGACTCCTGCGCCTAGGCATTGGACCGCGTGTGCGGCGGAGCTACGTGTTCCGAGGTCAATCAGCATGCGATCGCGGACCTCGCCTGTTGCTCGTTGGGCAGCGAGCGCCTTTTGCGCATCTCTGTCCGGCACAAAGGCTGACCTGCCCCCTTCCTGATCCCTCGATTTGAGTGAGAGTCCGTCATCCAAGGAGACGGACGTGAAGAAGAGCAGGTTCAACGAAGCGCAGATCATTGGCGTGCTGCGAGAGCAGGAGGCTGGGAGCCCAACGGCGGAGGTATGCCGGCGGCACGGGATCAGCGAGCAGACCTTCTATCGGTGGAAGGCGAAGTACAGCGGCATGAGCGTGTCGGACGCCCAGAAGCTCAAGACGCTGGAGGACGAGAACCGGCGGCTGAAGAAGCTGCTGGCGGAGTCGATGCTGGACGTGTCGGCGCTGAAGGATCTTCTGGGAAAAAACTGATCGGGCCTGCAGCGCGCCGGGCGGCCGTGCTTCGTCTGATGACGGAGCGCGGCCTGTCCCAGAGGCGGGCCTGCGGGCTGGTCCAGATCGATCCTAAGACGGTGCGCCGCCTGCCCGATCCGGGCGACGGCGAAACGCGCGAGCGGCTGAGGGCCCTGGCGGCGGAGCGACGCCGCTTCGGCTACCGGCGGCTCGGCATCTTGCTCGAGCGCGAGGGCGTCAGCATGAACAAGAAGAAGCTCTTCCGGCTCTACCGCGAGGAGGGCCTGGCGGTGCGCCGCCGACGGGGCCGCAAGCGGGCCACGGGGACGCGCGCGCCCATGGCCCTGCCGGACGGACCGAACCAGCGCTGGAGCCTGGACTTCGTGGCCGACAGCCTCAGCTGGGGCCGGCGCTTCCGCATCCTGTGTATCGTCGACGACTTCACCCGCGAGGCTCTGGCCCTGGTCGTCGACACCTCGATCGGCGGCCATCGCATGGCCCGCGAGCTGGACATCCTGATCGCCCGGCGTGGCAGGCCCCACACCATCGTCAGCGACAACGGGACCGAGATGACCAGCCGGGCGATGCTGGAATGGACTAACCGCACCGGCGTCGACTGGCACTACATCGCTCCGGGCAAGCCGCAGCAGAACGGCTTCGTCGAAAGCTTCAACGGCAAGCTCCGCGACGAGTGCCTGAACGAGGAGGTCTTCAGCACCCTGGCCGAGGCCCGCGCCGTCATCGAGCGCTGGCGGATCGACTACAATCACGTGCGCCCGCACTCGGCCCATGGCGGCCTCACCCCCGAGGCGGTGCGGCTGAACCCCGCGGATGGCCGGCTGCGAAACCTGAACATCTCCGCCGGCCATCCGCTACCGTCGGCGCAGGAGATCAACTATCAACCCCAAGGGCTCTCACAATGATCGAGGGACCGGCGGGGGGCAGGTCAAGGCGATACCTCCTGTCAGGCGCGCAACCGTGACGGCGACCTGCAACTACACTTGGCTGAACGCAACGCCATGGGCGCACTGGCAACGTGTTGACGTTCTACTCTCCTCGCGATAGGTCTATGCGCGGCGCATACATACTCAACCGTTTCGGTCTTTCAGGGCCGTCGGCTTCAGCCGGCCGTCGGCGATGAGCGGTACGCCAGGGCGAACGCCGAGGAAGGCCGTCGATCAAGCGGCTTGAACTACGGACAAGCGGAGACGCGCATGACGATCAAGGTCGCAATAAATGGCTTCGGACGTATCGGACGCCTCGCGTTGCGCTCGATTGTCGAGCATCGCCGCCAAGACATTGAGGTGGTGGCCATCAACGATCTTGGTCCCGTCACCACGATGGCGCATCTCCTCAAGTACGACTCGGTGCATGGTCCCTTCCGGGGCTCTATCGCAGCGGGCGAGGACTGGATCGACGTCGGTTCCGGAAGGATTAAAGTTGTTTCGGAGCGTGATCCGGCAGACCTCCCGCATGCATCGCTTGGCGTCGATGTCGTGCTCGAGTGCACTGGGCTTTTCACGACGAGCGGAAAGGCACAATCCCACCTTCGGGCAGGCGCGAAGCGAGTATTGGTTTCAGCGCCTAGCGAGGGGGCTGATAAGACCATCGTCTTCAAGGTCAATCACGACGCTCTAACGCGAGATGACATAATCGTCTCGAACGGCTCTTGCACGACGAACGTGCTCGCGCCGGTAGCCAAGGTTTTGAACGATCTCTTCGGCATCGAGCGCGGATATATGACGACGGTGCACGCCTATACGGGCGACCAGCCGACATTGGACACCGTCCACAAGGACCTTTACCGCGCGCGTGCTGCCGCACTCTCTATGATCCCGACGTCTACTGGCGCCGCGAACGCGATCGGGCTCGTACTCCCAGAGCTGAGAGGGAAGCTTCACGGATCGTCCATCCGCGTACCGACGCCCAACGTATCTGTCGTGGACTTGAGTGTGTCAGCCGCCCGTGAAGTGTCGATCGAGGAAGTCAACGACGCCATTCGGCAGGCCGCTGAAGGGTCGATGCAGGGTGTGCTCGCGACGACCTCAGAACCCCTTGTTTCAATCGATCTCACCCACCGCAGCGAATCCGCCATCGTCGCTCTGCCGCAAACTGACGTCGTGGACGGCAGAATGGTTCGGGTCCTTGCCTGGTACGACAACGAGTGGAGCTTCGCCACGCGCATGGCGGATACGGCAGTAGCCATGGGCAAGCTGATCTAGCCGGCAGGATGCAGGCGGCTACGATAGGGATGCTGCCTGCTTCGCCGAGAACGACATTCGGGTAGGAGCGATCATGGGCATGACTGGACCATTGGCGCGCGCAGCGCGTGCTCTTGTTCAGTGGCCCCGCGCTCACGCTGCCTTAGTGGCGGGGCTGCAGGAAGACGCCATAGCGGATTTCGAAGCTGGCAGAGCGGGGCTCGATTTCGCCGACATAGCTCGGTTACGCGATGCACTCGAACGCGGAGGCGCGGTTTTTATCGACGATGATTCGAGCGGGGGGATCGGGGTGCGGCTTAAGTTCAATGCCAAGGATGTGCGCGCCATCAATCGAATGGAGGGTGAAGGTGGGCCGGTGGGCACCGACGACGTCTGAAGCCGAGCATTCGTCGCTGCCGGGCAAGAGGCCGTGAGCGCGAGAGAGCCGGCGATGACTATCATCAAGCTTCACGATACGGCTGCTCTTAAGAAGCGCGTGTTCGTTCCGAGCAATCCTGCCCGGGTCACGATGTATGTGTGCGGACCGACTGTCTACAGCCGCGCCCATATTGGGAACGCGCGGCCGGCCGTGATTTTCGACGTGCTTTCGCGCCTGCTGCGGCATGTTTATGGAATGGATGCGGTGACCTATGCCCGCAACGTAACTGACGTCGACGACAAGATCATCGATGAAGCGAGCGCGGAGGGTGTGCATCCGTCAGTTATCGCGCGGCGGTTTGAGGAACTGTACCTCGCCGACATGGGCGCACTAGGCGTGCGCCCGCCGGATATCGCGCCGAAAGCCACAGCCCATGTTCCTGGCGTGATCGCCATGATCTCTAAGCTTCTCGAGGGCGGCTTCGCCTATGAAACACACGGCCACGTGCTGTTTCATGTCCCGTCCGACCTGCACTATGGCGCGCTCGGACGCCGTGACCGCGATGCAATGATCGCCGGCGCACGGGTGGAGGTGGCTTCCTACAAAAAGGATCCGGCCGATTTTGTCCTGTGGAAGCCGTCACCGCCGGAGGCAATCGGGTGGGACTCGCCCTGGGGGCGTGGGCGCGCGGGCTGGCACATCGGATGCTCGGCAATGATTGCAGAGAATCTCGGCGAGACAATCGACATTCATGGCGGCGGGCTTGATCTGGTGTTCCCCCATCATGAAAACGAAAGCGCACAAAGCCGGTCGGCTCATGCAGGCTCGCCGTTGGCACGCTACTGGTTGCACAACGGCTTTCTGACGATGACGGACACTGCGGCCGGTGTTGGGAAGATGTCAAAGAGCCTCGGCAACGTTGTGAGCGTCGGCGAACTGCTGGAGCGGGGCCACGGAGGCGAGACGCTGCGTCTGGCGTTGCTGTCAGCGCATTATCGGCAGCCGCTGGAGTGGAACGAGGCGCTGCTCTCCCAAACAAAAACGATTTTGGATCGACTGTATCGGCGACTGAAGATGTTTAGTTTCATCGACGATGAGGAACTCGGCATCGATGACTGCAATCAAGCTGTCGTCGACGCCCTTGCCGACGACCTGAACACGCCGCTGGCGCTCTCAAAGTTGGTCGCGATCGATGACCCGAAATCGCTCATTGCGAGCGGCATGCTCCTTGGGCTGTTTTCGAGACGTGAACGTTGGTTTCGCTTCTTTTTAGACGGGCCTAGTGGGGAATCAGATCACGTCGCCCGTCTGATCGACGCTCGCACGGACGCGAAGAGCCGAAAGGATTTCGCCGAGGCGGACCGGATCCGCGCAGAACTCACAGACTTGGGTATCGCGTTGGAGGATGGACCTACAGGGACAACCTGGCGACGGTTGTGAACTCCTATAGTAGCGCTCTAGCGGCTTGGCAGTTCTGTAGCCTGCCCGTGGGACGGCTCGACAACACTCACTCGATATCGTATGCGCGACGCATATATCGAATGAGTTGCGATGATGGATGAACCCTCTGATCGCTTGATCAACATTTTCGGCGCGCTTTCGCAAGCGGTAGCGGATCGAGTGCGTATAGCGATCGGCGAGGCTTTCAGCGCTGGTGGCGAGACCGCTGCCGCTCTCATCGCTATCGGTCACGCGCCGGGCATGTCGATCGGACAGGTCCGCCAAGTCCTTCGACTGTCACACGCAGGCGCCGTCCGCGTCGTCGAGAGGCTGGAGGATCAGAAACTCGTAGCGAAGTCGCAATCGACTTCTGACCGTCGTGTGGCTCACGTTACTTTAACCGCCCTCGGCCAAGTAGAGAGAACTAAGTTGCTTGGCCTCCGTAACGCCGCTGTGGCGGAGCTACTCAGCAAGGTTTCAGTTGAGGATCGCGGCGCATTGGAGCGCGCGGCCGACTCCATCCTGTCGTCTCTACTGTGCGATCCCCTCGGGGGGGTTGCGACTTGCCGGCTGTGCGATCAGGCCCGTTGTCTCGACTGCCCGGTTGAAAGGCATCGTCCGTATCGACGGCAGGAATGATCGCACGGGCATCCATTTTGAAGTGCTTTCGCGGCTCTACAGTGCGGGAGCGCGCCGGCCGGGCAGCGCGTTCCGCGCGGCAAAGCCGATGACGATGGTCAGCGTCATCAGAAGGTAGGCGACTATTCCGCCAGGAGAGAGCGTAGGAACAGCCGCCAAGATCATTGCGTCGTTCCCGCCGGGTATGAGAGCTATACCGACACCCATGAGAGCGCCACCGACGATCGATCGAATTATGCCATAGCCAGTGGGCAGTTGAAGACGCAGATTGCCCTGCCGAAAGGAAGCCGTGAGAGCACCCGCGACCGATGAGATCACCGTAACAAGCGTGACCTCGCCTGATGGTGACATGCGGAGAGGAAGCCCGCGTTGAATCAAGTCAGCGAAGGTCCACGCTGGTGACAGTGCGTACAATAGACCGCCAGTTACGCCGAGGCCGATCATCGACGCGGCGAAGGGCCACGCCGGCCTCTTGCGCGCAACGCGCTTTATACAGACGAACACGATCGACAGCATAAGCACCAACAAAAGACCGGCAAGCGTCGCAAGGCCCAACAGAGTGGGAGTAGCAGTGAGGCTTGGCCATGACGCCTCATAGCCGAACCTTGTTTGATCGGCCGCCCATATACCGAAAGCCAAGCCAAGCGGCAGCGCTATAAGCCTTATCTCCCCATCGCCCAAGCGTGCCAATGACCCGAGAAGACAAGTGTCGTTGATCAGTGCGCCTAGCCCAAATGCGATTGCTCCAACTAAGAGAAGCCAGTTGATGCTAGTCGACGGCGTGAGAGTAGCGCCCAGCGCTCCAGACCAGACAAGCGGTATCGAGATAAGGCCCGCAGCTGCTGACGCCGCTAGAAATCCAACAAACATCCTCGGCGGGCGTCGCTTCTGGATTTCGTGAGCAGCGACGACTAGGCACGTTCCACCTTGATTGGCGGAATACCCAAACCGGGGTCAGGACATAGAACGGGCACAGATATACGCTAAGCGTCTCTGCGCGCACTTATGGGTCGACTCTATGCGTCGACGACTCCAGCATTCCAAAGGCATCCATCGGACAGTTGTAGCATCGCCTCTCGTCGCAGAGCCGGCATATCGTCAGCGCCGAGACAGCGTCGTCAGACATCTGCGCAAGTATTGTCTCGGCAATACGTTCCAGCACGAGGCGGTCAGCATTCGAGACATGGCTAAGGATTTCGGATAAAGTCTCGTTTCTTCGTTGCAGGATCGCAGATAGGCGAGTCTCGCCTGCCTCAGTGAGCATCAGCGCTACTGCACGACGGTCCCGTAGCGCTTTGGATCGAACGGCGAACCCGGCTGCAACCAATCGATCGACAAGCCGCACCGTCCCCGCGTGGGACAAGCCTAGCACCCGTCCTAATTCGTCGATCGAAAGACCGGTCGCGTGACCGATGACGACGATCGCCGCGGTGGTTTCGCCACCGCCGGGTATCGTCGGGTCGAATGCCGCCTTCTTAATTCGATCGGTGATGCCCACTGCGAGGGCGCCGAACAGATTGACGAGCCGGTCCGAGAGTACGTTCAAAGGGTTGCCTCATTCATTGATGGCGCATAGTGTATGCGCAGCGCATATATCACGCCTGTCTAAGCATGAAGGCAGGTCATGCGCCATGATGAAAGCGAGGCACCATGTTTTCGACATTACACATAGCTGAAAAGACGACCGGCTCTCGCGGGTCTCTCGCGTTGCTGCGCTGGGCGCTGGTGGTCATCTTTCTCTGGTTCGGTTGCATGAAATTCACGAGCTATGAAGCGATGGGCATCGCGCCATTGATGAAGAACAGTCCGATCATGAGCTGGATTCCGGCCGTTTTTGGGGTGCAGGGTGGAAGCTATTTTATAGGCACCGTCGAGCTCGCGACGGCCGCTGCGCTGATTATCGGTGCTTTCAACAAGACGGCCTCCGCTCTCGGCGCGGCGATGTCATGCCTAACTTATGCCGTGACACTGACGTTTTTCCTGAGCACGCCTGGCGTCGCCGAGCCGACCGCTGGCGGGTTCCCGGCGATTTCGGCCGGAACCGGACAGTTCCTGTTGAAGGACCTGGTGCTTCTTGCGGCATCAGCGTGCCTTCTACTTGCGTCCATACGGACAGCAGACGCGTGACGGCAAACAGGTGATAGGCGACGCTCCGGACCTGCGCTTTTGCCGAACCATACCCGCCTCAGCCCATAACGATCGACAAACCCTGTCGCTTTGATAGGGTGTTCGAAAACATGCTTTCGAGGGTTTGTCGTACATGCTGGTCGGATATATGCGGGTGTCAACGACCGATGACCGCCAAACGGTCGATCTCCAGCGGGACGCGCTCGTCGCAACCGGGGTCGATCATCGGCATCTCCATACCGACAAGGCATCCGGCGCGCGCGACGACCGACCAGGCCTGAAAGCCTGCCTCGACTATCTGAACGCGGGCGACACACTGATCGTGTGGAAGCTCGACCGGCTCGGACGCTCGCTGCCGCACCTGCTGACGATCGTCACCGATCTGAAGGCGCGCGGCATCGCGTTCCGGTCGCTGACCGAGCAGATGGATACGACCACGCCGCACGGCGAATTGCTGTTCTCGCTGTTCGGTGCATTGGCACAATATGAGCGTGCGCTCACGCGCGAACGGGTGATGGCGGGACTGGCTGCTGCCAAACGCCGGGGACGCCAAGGTGGCCGCCCGCCGATGATCGACGCCGAAACGCTCGAGCGGATCACCGCCGCGCTGGATGGCGGGGCCAGCAAGGCGTCCGTCTGCCGGACCTTCAAGGTGCCGCGTTCGACCCTTCTCGGCACGCTTGCCCGGATCGGCTGGACCGCACCGGCCAAGGTCTAAGCCGATGCCGCGTCGCGCCGTCCTGTCGGACGAGCAACGCGCGGCGTTGCTCGCGCTTCCCGACGACGAAACCCTGCTCGTCCAGCACTGGACATTGAGCCGGGACGACTTGGCCATCATCGTCCGCCGGAGGCGACCGCATAACCGGCTGGGTTTCGCGATCCAGCTTTGCGCGCTGCGCTATCCTGGCCGTTTCCTGCGACCCGGTGAACTGATCCCTGATACGCCGCTCGCGTTCGTCGCAGAGCAATTGCAGGTCGGACCCGAGGTGCTGGCCGACTACGCGACGCGCGGCCCGACCCGGTACGAACAGCTCGATGCACTGCGCGATGCATTCGGCTTCATGCCGCTCAGTCGGCCGCTGCGAACGACGTTGCAGGAATGGCTCCTGCCGATCGCGCTGACGACGACCAGCGGGGCTAGGCTGGCGCGCGTGATGCTGGATGAGTGCCGGCGACGGCGCATCATTGTGCCGGGCATCAGTTCGGTCGAGCGGATGGTCGCACAGGCGTTGCTCGATGCCGAACGCCATGTCGCCGAGCATCTGACCCGAGGACTCGATGCTCGACAGCGCCGGCTGCTCGATGCGCTTCTCCTGCCCCACACAGGCACGAACTTGAGCGATCTGGCCTGGGTGCGGCAGTCACCCGGCAAGCCCGGCCGAAAGACATTCGCCGCCATCATCGAGCGACTGACACTGCTTCGGGCCATCGGGATCGATCCGGATATCGCCGTAGGCGTCCATCCCGAGCGCCTCCGACGCCTGTGCCAGGAAGGCGTGCGGCTGACCGCGCAACATGTTCGGACGCTGCAAGCGACGCGGCGTCGCGCCACATTGGTGGCGACCATCCTCGAAACCATCGTTACCCTCACCGACGATGCGGTGCTGATGTTCGATCGCCTGCTTGGGCAGATGTTCCGGCGCGAACAGAACAGCGCGGACACGACACTCAAGCGCAACCGGCGCACCATCAACGGCAAAATCCGGCTGCTTGCCCAACTCGGCGCTGCCTTGCTCGCCGCCAAGATATCAGGTGGCGATATCGGCGCTGCGGTCGAGGCAGCGATCGGATGGAATGATCTCGGCCGCGAGGTCGATGAAGCCCGCAAGCTGATCCGCCCCGATTCGGTCGATCCCGTCGCGGTCGCCGCGACCAATTACCCCGTCCTCCGACAGGTCGGTCCCTCGTTCATCGCCTCGTTCACATTCGGGGCGGTGCCAGCCTGCCATGCGCTCGCGCGAGCGGTCGCGATCATGCGCGACCTTCATTTTGGTCATCTGCGCAAATTGCCTGCAGGCACGCCAGTCGGCTTCATCCGGCAAGCTTGGCGTCGGGCGATCGGCACCGGCATTCCCGATCGCAGGATCTATGAATTGTGCGTGCTGGTCGAGCTTCGCGACCGGCTTCGCGCCGGCGACATGTGGGTCGAGGGAAGCCGACGCTATCGTGCTGTCGAGCAGCAACTCATTCCTGCCCCCGTATTCGCCAACATGCGCGCGGCCGGCCCCTTGCCGATACCGGCACCGGATACGGCCGATATCTGGCTGGCCGAACGACGCGCCCGCCTCGCCCGTCGATTGGCCGAGGTCGAGCGAAAGGCGGAGACGGACGCGCTGGAAGACGTGCAGCTCAGCTTGGGCAGGCTGCGGATTTCGCCCTTGAAGGCGATTACTCCCGAGGAATCCGATACCGCCCTTGCGCCGCTCTATGCGCATCTGCCCGCGATCCGCATCACCGACCTTCTTGCCGAAGTCGATCGATGGACCGGGTTCAGCCAGTGCTTCACGCATCTGCAAAGTGGCCGTGCCGCGGATGAACCACGTGCGATCCTCACGGCGGTGCTCGCCGATGCCACCAATCTGGGCCATACGCGCATGGCGGAAGCCTGCAATCTCGTGACCCAGCGCCAACTCGGTTGGCTCGCCTCATGGCATCTGCGCGAGGAAACCTACGGTCGCGCGCTCGCCCGGCTTGTCGACGCCCAACACACCGCGCCGCTGGCCGCGCTGTTCGGGTCCGGCACCTCGTCCAGCTCAGACGGTCAGAACTTTCCGCTCGACCGCCGCGCCCAGGCAACCGGCGCAGTCAATCCGCACAAGGGGACAGAGCCGGCTGTCTCCTTTTACAGCCACGTCTCGGATCGCTACGCGCCGTTCCATTCCACAGTTATCTCCGCTTCGGCGAGCGAGGCGGCACAGGTGCTCGACGGGCTGCTCCACCACGGCGCCGATCTGCACATCGAAGAGCATCACGTCGATGGCGGGGGCGTCTCCGACCATGTGTTCGCGCTATGTCATCTGCTTGGGTTCCGGTTCGCGCCGCGTATCCCGAATATCGCCGCACGCCGTTTGCACCTGTTTAACGGCATCGAACCCGGCCCCGATATTGCGCCGCTGGTCGCGGGCCGCATCGACGAAGGTCTGATCGAGGCACACTGGGACGACGTGCTGCGACTGGGAACCTCGATCCGCACAGGCGTCGTCAGCGCCTCGATCATGCTGGAACGGCTCGGCTCCTATCCACGCGCCAACGGCCTGGCACTGGCGTTGCGCGAGATCGGTCGCGTCGAGCGTACCCTGTTCACGCTCGACTGGATCGAGCAGCCCGAACAGCGTCGCCGCGCCACCCGCGAACTCAACAAGGGAGAAGCGGAAAATGCCCTGAAACGCGCCATCTTCTTCCATCGCATCGGCCGTATCCGCGATCATGCGCTGCAAGCCCAAAGCCATCGGGCGAGCGCGCTGAACCTCGTCGCCGGTGCCATCGTCCTGTGGAACACGACCTACCTGCAAGCCGCCCGGATGCATCTCGCCAACCTCGGCCGGCCGGTCCCGCCGGACCTGCTGCAACACCTATCACCGCTCGGTTGGCAGCATATCAATCTCACCGGCGATTACCTCTGGACCGATCCCGATGCGCCATCCACCGCGCTCAGACCGCTTCGCCAGATGCGCGCCGTCGAAGGCACGGCAAAACCTTAGCGTATATCTGGGTCCGTTCTGTGTACCGACCCCAAACCAGAAGGCAAGCACGCAAAGCAGAAATTCGAGGGCTATCGAAGCCAATTGTAGACCTGCTCAATCATCTTGTCAGCCTCAACGGGCAACGTTTCGGCGCCGGGACCGCCCTGTCTGGCCCACGGGTCCTGAATGGACTTGTTTTCCGTAGCCGAGCAGTTGGCAGAGGCTGCTAGAGCCGGATTTGTCGAACCCATTAGCTGAAAGCAGCCGTTCGGATAGAGTGCCGAGGATGTCGAGATCTCCGCGCGACAACGCAGAGACACACTCATCGATGACGCGCTCTCGCGCTTTGAGTAAAGCTCCAGTCAGACGTTCCCCCGAACCGGTGAGGTGGATAAGTCGCGCGCGTTGGTCTGCATTATTCCGGCGTCGTTCCACCAAATCGTCCTGTACCAGTCTGTCGATCAGCCTCACTGTTCCAGCATGCGACAGCCTAATCCGGGTCGCTAGAACACTGATTGGAAGCCCAGGCTCCAAACTCAGAAATATCATCATCGCGGTCGCGGAGCCGCTGGGTGAAAGCGAGGCCGAGACGCTGGCGATGCTTTCGGCGACCGCCAGCGCCAGAGCACCAAAATGATATTTGGCGACCTCAGGCTCCATTCCGAAATAATATATGCGTCGCGCATAGACATCAAGATGGGAGAAATGTATGACCGACGCATACATCTCTCACGGATTCGGATATGGTCATGCTCAACAAAGGGCTCGGCTCGGATTCCACATCTGGGATCGATACGCATGCAACCTTTTCATGCGCGAGGCGGCTTGAGCGGGCGCGCTTCCGACGGCTCCGGCTTCTGGGCTCGATCTCCTGCAAGCGGGCCACAGCCATGGGAAAAGTGTCATGCCCGATCTGACGCTGGACCTTCGATACTTGAAGTACGCCGTTCAGGTCGCTGAGGCGGGTAGTTTTCGACGCGCGGCCGAGCGCCTTGCGATATCGCAATCCACCGTGAGCCGTCGGGTTCAGATACTTGAGCGCCAGCTTGGGTGCTCGCTATTCCACCGCACGCGATCAGGCGCTGATTTGACGCCCGAGGGGGAACGCTTCCTTCAGCAGGCGGTAGTGGGTGCGAGATTCCTTCGCGAAGCCGCGACGGAAATCCGCACTACACGGAAGCAGACGACCGGTGTCGTCAGGTTCGGAATGCTCGAAGCATTTCCCGCGTGCCCTATCATCGACCTTCTAGCGAGCTTCCGGCTCCGATACCCGACGATTGAGGTCAAACTCGAGGAAGGAACGTCAGAAGCAAACACACTGGGTGTCAGACGGGGGTTGCTAGACGCGGCAATCAGCCTGGGCGCGGCTAGAGACCCTGCGCTCCAAATCCGACGCCTATGTGAACCGGATCTGTTCGTCGCGCTGTCCCCAGGTCACAAATTGGCATCGCGGCCTAATCTCGTCTGGGATGACCTCTGCGGAGAAATCTTTCTGTCCCGCTCCGATGGGGCCGGACGAGAACTCGCTGCGATGCTGCGACGGATGGTCGGGGCGGTCGAGAGTGCCGTCCAACTTTCAATTCAACAGGTCAGTCGAGAGACCCTGCTGACGATGGTCGAACAGGGGTTTGGGGTTACCATCACGAGTGCGGTTCGCCGTCCAGACCTTGCTCTGGTGCCACTTCGATCCAGCCGGGCGCCGACCGCAGCAATGATCTCGTCTAGCGACAACGATAATCCAGCGCTGCCCCTTCTACTGAAGTGTTTCGACGCTCTACCCGGTATGAAAGTAGGCGCCGCCTAATCAGCCTTCCGCTGCGTGGACGCTCGCCGCGCCTTCGCGAAGCCGCGATCTGTAGCGATGAACCGCTGTAGCATCGGGACGATCAACCGAGCGGGTTCCACCGCCGGCTGGCCTTGCTCGCGGCCCAGGAGGTCCGCGTAATCGGCCAAGTCCTGATGCAGAGGGGCTGGCAGCTCGACCTGAACCTTTACGGGTTTATCGTCCGCGAGGGGACCTAGCTTGAGCTTAGACATATTCATTCCCCATAGGGTTCGAGCACGAGATCACGCGTTACGATGACGCGGACTGGGTAGCCTGGGCGAATTGTGAGAGTGGGCGCCACGTTGAGCTGACGGCGGACGATCTGCTGTCCGGCGTCATTGATCGTGTCCTGGCCGCCATTGCGGATCGCCTGGATAAGCCGGTCATCATTATCGACGGCAAGTTCGGCGCCAACGCTGAGGAGCGTCGAAAGTCCTGCCGCCTTGGCGAGATCCCACCAATGGTAATCCACCCCATCCTGCAGGCCGGCATATCCCTCGGCGTCGGCACCAGGCTGGCGCTCGAGAACGATCGAGCGACCATTCGGAAAGATCAGCCGGTTCCAGACAAGCAGCACACGGCTTTGCCCGAACTGCACATTGTTGTCGTACTGGCCGATGACGCGCGTGCCCTGTGGCACGAGCAGGATGCGTCCTGTGGGACTGTCGTAGATGTTTTCGGTCACCTGGGCGGTGATCTGGCCCGGGAGGTCCGATCGGATGCCGGTTATGAGTGCCGCCGAGATGACTGCGCCGGCCTGAAGGATGTTCGGCGACGCCGGAGCAACGACGCGATCGGGAGACACCGTTCGTCGATCGGTGGCCGCGTTGAGAAAGGCGTTCTGACGATCCTGTGCGGAGGGAGTTGCTGGCGGCGGCGCGAGGCCAAGGCTCGCCAAATCCGGTGCGGGCGGGAGTGCCGGGGCCGCCCCCGCCGCAGCGGGCGCACCCCGGCTTTCCGATCCGGAGAATAGGCGACTCGTCCGCGCGGTCTCGATCTCCTGTAGGCGCCGCTGCTCTTCCGGGCTGATGCCGGGATTGGGCGTGGCGATGCCAGGGGTCGGCACTGGCTGGCCGCGATCCTGTGTGCTGAGGATAGGCCGGCCGAGGTCTCCGGGAAGCGGCGGACCAAGCCGCGGCACGCCAGCATAGTCTCGCGGTAGCCCGGCCAGGCCATCGGCTGTGGAGCGGTTCTCGGTGGAATACAGCTCCTCATTCGGCCGGGCGCCGTCCCGCGTTTGAAGCGCGTAAATCAATGCGCCGCCAAGCCCGACGCTGGCGATCAGGCCGAGCCCTGCCAACACCTTACGCGACAGCCGCGTCACACGCGGCGGCTCGGCCCGCAGCCGCATTGGCGCGGGACCGGCGGGTTCGCCGGTCAAGGGCTGCGGATCGTCGTCCGGGGCATCCCCACTCCGGGGCGGGCTCTCGCTCACGAGGTCGGCCTCCCATCGGTGCGGGTGATGCGAACGCGCCGTTGCCGGTCGCCGGAGCCGAACCTCAGTTCGGCCGCGGCGAAGAGCCGATCGACGATCATGTGATGGCCGCGGACGCGATAGTTGACCAATTCGGAGGTGTTGCCTTCGGCGCCCACGACGAAGAGCGGGGGCATCTCGCCCTGGCCGATGCCGCGCGGGAACTCAATGAAGACCTGTCGGCCGTCGTCAAAGGCGCGGAGCGGCCTCCACGGCGCGCGGTCCCCCTCGATTGCGTAGCGGAAGTTGACGTTGGCGAGATCGACGCCGCTCGCCACGGGTTGGGCGGCTTGCGCCTCGGCATTCTGCCGACGCAATGCGATAAGCTGATCCTGTGGATACTGCCACGAGACCGATGCCATATAGGTCCGCTCGGTCGAGCGAAGCTCCATGTGATAAGTGCGCATGTTGGTGTTGATGACGAGGTTGGTCATCAGGTCGGCCCGTGTCGGCTTCACCAGGATGTGGACTTGGCGCGTCGCACCCGATCCGCTCTCGGTGTCGCCGATGATCCACCGTACCGTGTCGCCTGCGGCGACGGGTCCTGCGCCGACGAGCTGCTCGCCGGGCTGGAGCGCGATGTCAGTGATCTGTCCGACCGCCGTATAGACTTGGTAGAGCGCACCCTGCGTCCAGGGATAGACCTGCATCGAATTGATAAATCCATCACGCACCGGCTGGACGCGGGCCGCCTCGTTGGCCTGGTTGACGCGCGCCGTCGGGTTGGCCGGCTCGGGCGCGCGTCGCGTCTCCGGCACGCGCTGCAACTGGCCGGGTAGCGGGAGCGGCCGCGGCAGCTCGACCACAGTGACGGGCGCTGGTGGATCGACGGTCTGCACCGCGGGAGCCGCGTTGTCGTAGGATATTTCAGGCGGGGGGTTGGTCGTAGCGCAGCCGGCGAGTGCGGTTGTCGCCAGCAGGACCATCGGGATTGCGGCCCTGCGGAGAGCCGGGAATACGAATGTGTGTAAAGCCGGGCTTCCGGCTTTACGGAAAGACGGCTTCATTGCCCAAGCTCCCGTGACCAGTTGATGGCGTTGACGTAGATGCCGAGCGGGTTCGCCCTCAGCCGATCGGCGTTTCGGGGGACCTGCACGACGATCGTCAGGATCGCAGTCCAGCGGGTTGTCTCGGCGAGCTGGCCGTTCTCGTAGCGGCGCTCCACCCACGCGACGCGGAAGCTGTCCGGCGAAGCGCGGATGACGCTGGAGACGTCGACGGCGACCTGCTGGCGGCCGACCCGTGTGAACGGGTCGTTGGACCTGGCGTAGTCGTTCAACGCCATGGCACCGCGATCGGTCGTGAAGTCATACGCGCGCAGCCAGTTTTGCCGCACGATGATCGCGTCGGCCGGGATCGAGCGAACCTGCTCGATGAAGCGCGCCAAGTGGAAGGCGATCTGCGGATCGGTCGGACGGTAGTCCGCCTCGGCGGGAGCGACCGCTTGTGCCTGACCGAGTCGATCGACCTGGACCACCCAAGGAACTATCGTTCCCCGTGCCGACTGCACGACGAGCGCGGTGGCGAAGCCGGCCGACAGGATCAGCGAGCCGAATGCCATCAAGCGCCAGTTCTTGGCCTGCACGCGCGGGGCGCCGATGCGTTCATCCCAGACCTGGCCGGCACGCTGGTAGGGCGTCTCGGGTTCGGGGGCTTTGCCGTAGTGGGTAGAGGGTCGTTTGAACATCAGCGATCGCCTTCGGACAGGTTGACGGAGGAGCCGCCGCCGTGGGCGTCGCCGGAGCGGACAGCGTGGGCCGTGGCTTGCACGGCATGGGTCATGTGTTGGGAGCGGCGCATCCGCTGCGCCCAGGCGGGTGGCCCGCCGGCACCGGCGGAACCCGAGGACGCGGCACCGTCACCGGCAGCGTCACCGCCGATCGAGCCCATGGTGGAGGAGCCGCCCGTCGCCTCGAAGGCGGCCTTGCCGCCCGCGTTGAAGCTGGACTTCATGCTTTCGGCGGCGCGCGATGCGGCCCGACGCAATGGAGAGACAGCGGCACTTCCGCCAGCGCGGGCAACGCCACCGAGACCGGAAGCGACACCAGCCGCGCCCGACTGACCGGCAGAGCCAAGGCTGTAAGCGGTCGAAGCGCCGCCGGCGACCGCAGCGCCGCCACGAGCCGCAGCGGCGGCGCCGCCAGCCAGGGCTGCACCTCCGGATGCGGCGGCACCGACAGCGCCAGCACCGAGTGCGACCATTCCGCCTGCGGCTAGGCCGGTACCAACCGCAGCGCCAGCGCTGAGTTGCGGGCCGCCGGAAACGATGCCGCTGGCGATGCCGGGGCCGAAAATTCCCAAACCGAGCAGCGACAAAGCTGCAAGGACGATCGCCATAGCCTCGTCGATCGACGGGTTCTGCCCCCCGAACCCGGACGTGAACTCGGAAAATAACGTCGAGCCGATGCCGATGATGACGGCGAGCACCAGGACCTTGATGCCGGAGGAAATGACGTTGCCGAGGACGCGCTCGGCCATGAAGGCAGACTTCCCGAAAAGACCGAACGGGATGAGCACAAAGCCGGCCAACGTGGTCAGTTTGAATTCGATGAGCGTGACGAACAGCTGGATCGCGAGAATGAAGAAGGCGAGCAGCACCAGCACCCATGCGAGGAACATGCAGGCGATCTGGATGAAGTTCTCAAAGAAGGACCAGTAGCCCATCAGGCTGGAGATCGAGTCGAGCAGCGGCCGGCCAGCATCCAAGCCGGTTTGGGCGACCTTGCCCGGGCGCATCAGGTCGGCGGTCGAGAAGCTCGTGCCGCTTGCCTTCAGACCTAGACCGGCGAAGCTCTCGAAGATGATCCGGGCGAGGTTGTTCCAGTTGCCAATGATGTAGGCGAAGACACCGACGAACAGCGTCTTCTTCACCAGCCGCGCTACGATGTCGTCGTCGGCGCCCCACGACCAGAACAGCGCCGCAAGCGTCACGTCGATGACGATGAGGGTGGTTGCGATGAAGGCGACTTCGCCGCTGAGGAGGCCGAACCCGCTGTCGATATAGCGGGTGAAAACCTCGAGGAAGTGGTCGATGACGCCGGTGCTGCCCATGATGCTATCGCGCCTCGTCGAGCTCAGGCGTGGCGGGCGTCGCGGCTGGTGCGTTGCTTCGTTCCGACTGAGGCGTGAGGCCATCGCGCTGCGCGGGCGGCATGTCCGGCAACCGCTCGGCGGGCCGCGCGCCAGGCGCGAGGAAGCGGTGACGGTTTTCCGCCCAGGCGCGTAGGCAAGCTGAATCGCGCGGGCCGGCTTCGCCGAGCGCCTGGCAACGGATCAACTCGTCACGCAGCGGATCGCTCTGCGATTGAGTGGCGCGGCCGGACGGCCATAGCTCGGGCGGCTCCTCCTTCCGGGTCATCTCGATCGCCGTGGCGGTGACCGCGACCGCGACGAATACAACCGCCCCGACCCGCGCGAGCATCTTGCCGTCCATGACCACGTCCTCAGTTGCCGCTCGGGAACATGCGGGCGTTGCCGGGCTGATAGCCGCTGCCTGGCGTCAGAAATCGGCGACGCTGTTCGCGACCCTGTTCAGCCGCGGCGGCGCGCTCGGCCTCGGAAAGGCTCTGGGCACGCCCGTTGGCGGCGACGACGGCGGTGAGGTCGGCGAGCTGCTGGGCTTGAAGGGCGAGAAGCTGATTGCCGGCCTGTGTCGCCTGCAAGGCGCCCGTCGCGCCCTGGCTCTGGCCGACCAGTGCCGACATCTCGCCGCGATTGGTGTCGATGTTGCCGACGACGCCCGCCTGCACGCGCATGGCGTCCTGCAAACCGCCGACGGTGTTCTGCCAGCGCTCGCGCGCTCCGGCGACGAGCGCCTGATCGGAGGCCGACATCGAGGCGTTGCCGTAGGTCGACGTGAACGCCTGGTCGATGCGCTGGACATCGTAGGCGATGCCCTGCGCTTGTTGCAGGAGCTGCTGGGTTCGCTGGACGGACTGCTGAAGCTGCTGCAGCGAGGAGTAAGGCAGGCTCGCCAGATTGCGCGCCTGGTTGATCAGCATGGTGGCTTCATTCTGAAGCTGGGTGATCTGCTGATTGACCTGCTGAAGCGTGCGAGCGGCCGTCAGGACGTTTTGGGCGTAGTTGGTCGGATCGTAGACGACCCACTGCGCGGCTGCCGGCGGGGCGAAGATCGGCGACAGCGCGAGCGGCGCGGCGAGTAGCGCGGCGCTCATGCGCAGCGCGCGCGAGCGGGAATGAACGGAACGGGTCATGGGCGTGCCTCCGGATTATGTTGGGGGGTGACGTTGGTGAGGTCGGCTACGAGGTCGGCGGCCCAGGCGAGCCGGTTTTCGGCCAGCCACTCGGTGAGAAACCCGTCCGTGCCGCTACGGGCGTGAACCGCGGCGATCAGTGCCTGATGCTGTTTCGACGAGGCCGCGCAAAGCGCGAGCGCCACATCCGACAGGCCCAGCTCGAAGAGCCTGTTTCCCCTGCGGCTCTGGCAGTAGTAGTCGCGCTTGGGCATCGCCCGCGCGAGGATCTCGATCTGGCGATCGTTTAGGCCGAAGCGGCGATAGATGGCGGTGATCTGCGGCTCGATCGCGCGTTCGTTCGGGAGCAGGATGCGGGTCTGGCAGCTCTCGATGATGGCGGGCGCAATCGCCGATCCGTCGATATCGGAGAGGGATTGGGTGGCGAAGATAACGCTGGCGTTCTTCTTCCGGAGCGTCTTCAGCCACTCGCGGAGCTGACCGGCGAAACCGTCGTCGTCCAACGCGAGCCAGCCCTCATCGACGATGAGCAGCGTCGGCCGCCCGTCGAGGCGGTCCTCGATACGGTGGAAGAGATAGGCCAGCACGGCGGCGGCAGCACCGGTGCCGATCAATCCCTCGGTCTCGAAGACCTGAACATCGGCTTCGCCGAGATGCTCGGCCTCAGCGTCGAGCAGCCGACCATAGGGCCCGCCGACACAATAGGGTCGGAGCGCCTGCTTCAGGTCGTTGGACTGGAGCAGGACGGAGAGGCCCGTCAACGTGCGCTCCGCGACGGGCGCCGATGCCAGCGAGGTCAGGGCCGACCAGAGATGCTCCTTGACCTCGGGCGTGACCGTTACGCTCTCGCGGGAGAGGATCGCGATCAGCCAGTCGGAGGCCCAGGCCCGCTCCGCGACGTCGTCGATGCGGGCCAGCGGTTGCAGCGACACCCTGTCGTCGGCGCCGTCCGTTAGGCCACCGCCCAGGTCATGCCAGTCACCACGCATGGCGAGCGCCGCGGCGCGGATCGATCCGCCGAAGTCGAAAGCGAAGACTTGGGATTGCGGATAGCGCCGGAACTGGAGCGCCATGAGTGCGAGCAACACCGACTTGCCGGCGCCGGTCGGCCCGACGATCAGCGTATGACCGACATCGCCGACGTGGATGGAAAGCCGGAACGGGGTCGAGCCCTCCGTTCTGCCGTAAAGCAGTGGGGGTGCATCGAAGTGCTCGTCCCGTTCCGGTCCCGCCCACACCGCCGACAGCGGGATCATGTGGGCGAGATTCAATGTGCTGATGGGTGGCTGCCGGACGTTGGCGTAGACGTGGCCGGGCAGCGAACCTAGCCAGGCGTCCACGGCATTGATGGTCTCGGCCATCGCGGTGAAGTCGCGGCTCTGAATGATTTTCTCGACCAGCCGGAGCTTCTCGGCGGCGATGCGCGGATCGTCGTCCCAGACCGTGATCGTGGCCGTCACATAGGCCTGGCCGGCATAATCGGCGCCCAGCTCCTGCAGCGCCATGTCGGCGTCGGCCGCCTTGTTCGCCGCATCGGTGTCGACGAGCGCCGAGGCCTCGTTCGTCATGATTTCCTTGAGGATGGCCGCGATCGACTTGCGCTTGGCGAACCATTGCCGCCGGATCTTGGTCAGCAGCTTGGTGGCGTCGGTCTTGTCGAGCAGTACCGCGCGCGTCGACCAGCGGTAGGGAAAGGCCAGCCGGTTCAGCTCGTCGAGAATGCCGGGCGTGGTCGCGGTCGGGAAGCCGACGACGGTGAGGATGCGCAGATGCGCGTTGCCAAGCCGGGGCTCGAGGCCGCCTGTGAGCGGCTGATCGGCCAGCAGCGCGTCGAGATACATCGGCGTCTCGGGAACACGGACTCGATGCCGTTTCGTCGAGATGGTCGAATGCAGGTAGGTCAGCGTCTCGGCATCATCGAGCCACGCGCATTCCGGCATGAAAGCGTCGATGAGGTTGAGGATGCGGTCGGTGCGGTCGGCGAAGCCGCGCACGATCTCATGTGCGTCAACGCCGGTATGTTCGCGGCCCTCGTAGAGCCAGGTTTCGGCGCGCGCCGCATCCTCGGCCGGGGGCAGATAGAGAAAGGTGAGGAAGTAGCTGGACTCGTAATGCGCGCCGGCTTCCTCGAAATCGGCCTTGCGTTCGGCATCGACCAGCGCCGAGGCGCTGTTGGCGAACATGCTGGCGGGATAGGTCGCAGCGCCGTGCCGCTGTGCCTCGACGAAGATGGCCCAGCCGGAGCCGAGGCGGCGAAAGGCATTGTTGAGGCGGCCGGCGACCGCGACCAGCTCGGCCGGTACGGCGCTGTCGAGGTCAGGTCCGCGAAAGCGTGCAGTGCGTTGCAGGCTGCCGTCCTTGTTCAGTACGACGCCTTCGCCGACCAGCGCGACCCAGGGAAGGAAGTCGGCGAGCCGGGTGTTACGATTACGATATTCGGCAAGGTTCATCATCGGTGTCGCTCCTCAGACCGACAGGTGGCCGGGGATGCGCAGATGCTTGCGCACGACGTCGACGAACTGCGGATCGCGCTTGGCTGCCCAGACGGCCGCGAAGTGCCCCACCGCCCAAAGGGCGAGACCCACTAGCCAGAGGCGGAGGCCGAGACCGAGCGCGGCCGCCAGTGTGCCGTTGAGGATGGCGAGCGAACGTGGGGCGCCGCCGAGCAGGATGTGCTCGGTCAGCGCCCGGTGGACGGGCACGGAAAAGCCCGGAACCTCGCCGCCATGATCCGCGCCGTCGGCCATCAGACGAGCGCCCCGCCGCCGAACGAGAAGAACGACAGGAAGAAGCTGGATGCGGCGAAGGCGATCGACAGGCCGAACACGATCTGGATCAGCTTGCGGGCGCCACCCGACGTGTCACCGAAGGCCAGCGTCAGCCCGGTGATGATGATGATCATGACCGCGATGATCTTGGCGACCGGTCCCTCGATCGATTCCAGGATCGACTGGAGCGGGGCTTCCCACGGCATCGATGAGCCCGACGCATGCGCGGCCGGTGCCAGTGCGAGCGTGAGGAAGGTGACGGACGCCGCCGTGGCGATGTGGCGGCGAAAGCGCAAAGCATGCTTGATCATGACGGGTCTCCTGTGAGGGGTTGGCTTGCGGGCGTGACGCGGTAGTCGCCGTTGGGGCCGAGGCCCTCGATGCGGGCGAGTTCGGCAAGCCGGCGCGAGGCGCCGCGGCCGGAGAGCACGGCGACCAGATCGATCGTCTCGGCGATCAGCGCGCGGGGGACCGTGACGACGGCTTCCTGGATAAGCTGTTCCATTCGGCGCAGCGCGCCGATGGCGGTGCCGGCGTGGATCGTCCCCACGCCTCCCGGGTGGCCGGTGCCCCAAGCCTTGAGAAGATCGAGCGCCTCGGAGCCGCGGACCTCGCCGATGGGAATGCGGTCGGGTCGCAGGCGGAGCGAGGAGCGAACAAGATCGGAGAGCGAGGCGACGCCGTCCTTCGTCCGCATGGCGACGAGGTTGGGCGCGGCGCATTGCAGCTCGCGCGTGTCCTCGATCAGGACGACGCGATCCGAGGTCTTCGAGACCTCTGCCAGCAGCGCGTTGGTGAGGGTCGTCTTGCCGGTCGAGGTTCCGCCGGCGACGAGGATGTTGCGCCGATCGGCAACGGCCTGGCGCAGCGTTTCGGCCTGATCCGCCGCCATGATTCCGGACGCCACATAGTCGCCGAGCGTGAACACAGCGACGGCGGGCTTGCGGATCGCGAAAGCCGGCGCGGACACCACGGGAGGCAACAGCCCCTCGAACCGCTCCCCCGTCTCGGGCAGTTCGGCCGAGACCCGCGGGGCGCCTGGATGAACTTCGGCGCCGACGTGATGGGCGACAAGGCGAATGATCCGCTCGCCATCGGCGGGCGACAGTCGTTCACCGGTGTCGGAAAGACCCTCTGAAAGCCGGTCGACCCAGAGCCGCCCATCGGGATTGAGCATCACCTCGACGATCGCGGGATCTTCCAGAAACGTGGCGATCGCTGACCCGAGGGCTGTGCGCAGCATGCGCGCGCCGCGAAGGATCGCCTCCGATTTCTGGTGAGGTGCCGCCACGTCGTCCCCGTTCTCTTGCGGGTCCGCGATGCGCGGCCCTGGATCGGGGATGAGTAGAAGAGGCAGAAATCATGGCCTGACAACAACCATGATGTGGCAGTCGTACTGTGGCGTACAAAGACAGGAAAACGGCGGAACGCCCGAATACTTGTGATGCGCGGATCAGTGATTATTCCGCGTCACGCGCGGGCGGGATGTCTTCCGCAATCTCCTGTCTGAGCTTCGGTCCCTGCGCGAGTCGTCGGCCGAGCGCGGTCACGAAGGCTTCGTAGCGCTCGGCCGCCTTGGCGCGTGCCGCGACCTGGGCCGGCTCCGGCAACGGCGGATTGGACGTCAGCCAGAAACGGATGAATACAGCTAGCGTCTCGACCGATATGCCGAGGTCGCGCTCCATTCGCGCCAGGCGACGGTCGAGTTGATCGAGCCGCTTCGTCGTGGCTGCCTCCTGCCGCTCAGCGGCGTCCGGCGAGAGAAACGAAGCAATGCCAGCCTCGGCAACCAGCGATAGGGACAGGTCTCGCCGCGCCGCATGGGCCGCGAGCGCCTTCATGACATCCGGGTCGAGATACACGGAGAGGCGTTGCTTTTTCGGAGGCTTGCTCACCGACACATCCTAAAGTTCGATACCGTCGCCCGGATCGAGCGAGGCTTGGCGGGCGACTTGGCGCATCGTCTGCGTCATGCGGCTCAGGCGTGCGGCATCCTCGTCGACATCGTCACGGGGATCGATCTCGAATTCATTTTCGAGCACCGGCTTTCGCTCGACGGCCTGGGTCCGGCTCAGTTCGGGTTGATGCCGGCGTTCGGAATCCGTCGGATCGTCATCGGACCCGTCCTGCACTGCGATGACCGTGCTCAGCTTGGGAGCCGCCGGTATGGCGAGCGTGCTCCAGTCGTCGGTCATTGCGCTCGCCGGCTTGGTGAGTGTGGGCGGCGTGAGGATGCGTTCCTGAAATCTGCGATCCTCGTAGTAGCGGGCCTTCTTCGCCCGGATCGGCGGAATGCCGGCGACCATGACGATCTCGTCGGAGGGCGGGAGCTGCATGATCTCGCCGGGCGTCAGCAACTGTCGGGCGGTCTCCGAGCGCGATACCATCAAGTGGCCGAGCCAGGGCGATAGCCGGTGGCCAGCATAGTTTTTCATCGCCTTCATCTCGGTCGCGGTGCCGAGGGCATCCGAAACGCGTTTGGCCGTGCGCTCGTCATTGGTCGCGAAGCTCACGCGGACATGGCAATTGTCCAAAATTGAGTTGTTAGGGCCGTAGGCCTTCTCGATCTGATTCAGCGATTGCGCGATGAGGAAGGCCTTGAGGCCGTAACCGGCCATGAAAGCGAGCGCGCTCTCGAAGAAGTCGAGGCGGCCGAGCGCGGGAAACTCATCGAGCATGAGCAGCAGGCGGTGCCGGTTGCCCTTAGCCTGCAAGTCCTCCGTCAACCGGCGTCCAACCTGATTCAAGATTAGGCGGATCAGTGGCTTGGTCCGATTGATGTCGGATGGCGGGACCACGAGGTAGAGCGTCGTCGGACGCTTGCCGCCGACCACGTCAGCGATGCGCCAGTCGCAGCGGCGGGTTACTTCCGCGACCACCGGATCGCGATACAGACCGAGAAAGGACATCGCGGTCGACAGCACGCCCGACCGCTCGTTGTCCGACTTGTTGAGCAGTTCACGAGCCGCGCTGGCGATCACCGGATGAGGCCCGGCCTCGCCGAGATGGGCGGTCTTCATCATCGCCGCGAGCGTCGATTCGATCGGCCGCTTCGGATCGGACAGGAAGGCCGCGACACCCGCCAATGTCTTGTCGGCCTCGGCATAGAGGACGTGCAGGATCGCGCCGACCAGAAGCGCGTGCGACGTCTTCTCCCAGTGGTTCCGCTTCTCGAGCGAGCCTTCCGGGTCAACCAAAATGTCGGCGATGTTCTGCACGTCACGGACTTCCCATTCGCCGCGGCGCACCTCGAGCAGCGGATTGTAGGCCGCCGACTTCGCGTTTGTGGGATCGAACAGCAGCACGCGGCCGTGCCGGGCGCGGTAGCCGGCGGTCAGGGTCCAGTTCTCGCCCTTGATGTCGTGAACGATCGCCGAGCCCGGCCAGGTCAGGAGCGACGGCACGACCAGGCCCACGCCCTTGCCGGAACGTGTCGGCGCGAAGCACAGCACATGCTCCGGGCCGTCGTGGCGAAGATACTCGCGCTCATGCCTGCCGAGCACGACGCCGTCTGGACCGAGGAGGCCGGCGGCCTTCACCTCTTCAGGCCGCGCCCAGCGGGCTGAGCCGTAGGTCTCCACATTCTTCGCTTCGCGTGCCCGCCACACGGACATGCCGATGGCGACGGCGATGGAGATGAACCCGCCGGACGCTGCGATATAGGCGCCCTCGACGAAGATCGGCGGGGCATAGGCGTCATAGAAATACCACCACCAGAAGAAGGCCGGCGGATAGTAGATCGGCCATCCGACGAGCTCGAACCAGGGCTGGCCGAGCTGAGGCTGGAAGCCAAGACGATAGGCCGTCCATTGCGTCGCGCCCCAGGTCGTCATCAGCACGATCAGGAAGACGGTGAGGATCTGGCCCCAGAGGATCTTCGTCGCCGACATGGCGGGCACTCCTTTCTTAGTTGGGTTACATGCCGAGGCCGCGATTGCGGCCGAAGCTCCAGTCGACGCCGCCGGGGCCGCGCGAGACGCCCGAGACGTGCTGACCGTGCTGCCGTTCGAGGGAGGGCGACCAGGGCACGAGCTGGAACCCGAGGCCGTCGTCGATCATGGCGAAGCGGCCCGAGGCGAGCGCGAAGCGCTGGCGGTAGGTGCCCGCCACATACTCGCCCGATCCGGCCTTGGTGAACGGACGCCCGGTTTCGGCCGCGAGCTTTTCGCCGAGCGCTTCGACCTCGCGCTGGCGCAAGGTTTCGATGAGGCCCGGCGAGAAGCTGACGCCGCGCGTCTGCCGCTCGGCGAGGCCCTGGCCAACGAGATGCTCGGCACGTCGGTCCATCGCTTGGCGCACCTCCGCGCCGAAGCCGCCACCGCCAAGGGCTACCGGCTCGCGGGCGATCGCCTGCCGGTCGAGCCAGGTGGCGCCGGTCGCATGGACCTGCCGCTCAATATCGAGATCCGAGCGAACGGCGAGCGCGACACGCCGGCGGCCCTGCGCGTCGTCGAACTTGCGCAGCTCGACGATCGAACCCGGTGCGCTGTCGCCGGCGGCGTCGAGATCGGCGAGCTTGATGTGGTGGGTGCGCCCGTCGGTGCCGTCGACTACGGCATAGGCCGTGCCCTTCAGCTCGTCATCGAGGCCGCGGTCGACCAGCCGGCCGATGACCGGATCGTCGATGCTCTCGCCGGCGAGCACATAGCTCGCGGCGCCGCGTTCGATGCCGCGTTCAGTCAGGCCGCGGTGGATGCGCTTGATGATGTCGCCACGCTCGCCGAGCGCGCGCAGCGTCTTCTCGGCATTCTCCGATACGACCCATTGGCCGGGACCGACCTGATCGGCGAGGCCGAGTGTCTCCAGCTTGCGCAGCCGACCGACCTTCAGCGCGTGGAATTCGTCTGGCTGCCGATCGGGATGTGGGGCGAGGTCGGCGACGCCGGTGCGATAGCTATCGCGGGCAATCTGGCGATCGAGATCGGTCCAGCGTTCCGCCTCGACCTGACGCCCCAGGTTGCGGCGGATCTCGTGATCGGTGCGCGGTCCCAGCTCCTGGGTGACGAGGTCCTGCGCGCGGGCGCGCATGCCTTCCTTGATGTAGTCGCGGGAGATGACGAGGTCCTGGCCGTCGTCAGTCCGTCCCCGCAGGATGATATGGACATGCGGGTTGTCGGTGTTCCAGTGATCGACGCCGACCCAGTCGAGCTTCGTGCCCAGGTCCTTCTCCATCTGCCCCATCAGTTCGCGGGCATAGGTCTTGAGGTCGCTCATCTCGGTCGCGTCCTCTGGTGAGACGATGAACCGGAAGTGATGCCGATCGTCCTGGGTGCGCTCGGCGAAGGCCTTCGGATCGGAGTCCTCGGTCTCGGCACCAAACAGGTGGGCCTTCTCCCCATCCCGGGTGACGCCCTCGCGGCGGAGATAGCTGAGGTGGGTGGAGAGCGGCGCAGCCCGCGCGCTATGACGGACGACGCGTGTCTTGATGACCGTGTTTCGCGATCGGCTCGTGAGCAGCCGATTGGCCTGCACGGTCGCGCGCCGTCCGCGTCCAAACCGCGAGCGATTGCCCTTGCTGATCTGGCCGGAGCGCGAGACGCGTCCACCGGCTCGCTGCGCGGCTGCCAGCGCCTGCGCGATAAAGGGCCGCGCAGCTTGAGCCCGGGTCGAGCGGATGCGGCCAGGGCGAATGCGGAAATCGTCCTCTCCGCTCATGGCCAAGGCCCCGCACATCGCGCAAAGCCAAGGAAATTCCTCAATAAAACGCGAGAGCGCAGGCTGCGCCGATCAGGCGCACCTCGCGCAAATGCGCCATAAGTCCCTGAAAAAACACGACCGCACCAAGCCGCACCTCGCGCGCTTTTATCTCGCCATCGTGCGGTTGTGCTGACTGCTCCTCCTCTCCGGACCGCCATTTGCCCGCCAGACCACGCCACAATGCGAACGGGTGCGAACGCGGTCATTGCGGGCCACCGGCGACATTGCGCGCGACGAAAAGGCCATCGGTGCGCGAAGCCGCCGGGCCTTGATCGCGCTCCGGTGCAGACGCCGTGCTGTTACCGGGCGCGCCTTCGGACTGCGTTGGCGCGGCAGGTCCGCTGCCGGCCGACTGCACGACGAAGAGCGGCGCCCGCGTCCAGGCGAGCGGATCGGCAGCCGCCACCACGACTGGGCCGGCGAGTTCTCCGCCGCCGACAATTGGGGCGAGCGTCGTGACATAGGCGCGCGTCTCGGCCGGCAATGGGCGACCGGCGAGATACTCTTCGTAACGGCCCGGTCCGGCGTTGTAGGCCGCCAGGAAACCGGGCGATCCGTAGCGATCGTGCATGTCGCGCAGATACGCGGCGCCCGCCAGGATGTTGTCGCGAGGATCGTAGGGGTTGCTGCCGAGTCGATGGCGAACGCGCAGTTCGGCCCATGTGGCGGGCATGATCTGCATCAGGCCCATCGCCCCGGCCGACGAGATGGCGCGCACGTCGCCGGCGCTTTCGACGCGCATGACGGCGCGAATCCACGCTTCCGGGACGCCGAACCGCTGCGCCGCCTCGGTGATAAAAGCACCATAGGGATCACTGCGCGACGGCCGCTCGGCGGACGCCTGCTGTGCTCCGGCCGGGCTCGCCCCCGGCGCGGCGAGGATCAGGCCGGAAAGGAGAAGGAGGGCTGCACGTCGGAGGGTGATCCTCCCTCCGACGGCAGGCTGACGGCGCGCGGCGGGCATCGTTAGTCCCGCTCGCCGCGCTTCGGCGGGCGATTCCAGTGCAGGCCCCAGGCGGACTTGTCGTCGGCCGACTGGAACAGATTGGCGCGGATCGGATGTTCGAAGGTCGGATCGTCGAGCTGCAGCGAGACGTATTCGCCGGCCTTCTCGCCGGTGCGCTTCCAGCCCGCGCCGATCTCCGCGCCGGTCTCGTTGCTTATGGTGTCAAGCACATGGACGCGGTAGTCCGGCGCGTTCTCGGCATCGGACGGTTCGGCCGCGACGATGATGATGTCCTGATGCAAGGACAGCGTCGTCAGGTGGCCGATGAAGCCATCATTTTCGCGCATGAATTGACCGATCACGGGCATGGGTCGTCTCCTTCAGATTGCGGTGGGCAGGGTCATGGGCGGGCCGTCACCGCGTCGGCGCGCGCCAGACGAAGCGGCCATCGCCGTCCTCGTCGGTGTAGAGGGGGGTGGCCCGGCCGATCACGGCGGTGGCCGGAAGCGGGCCGAAATAGCGGCCGTCGAGGCTGTCGCGGACCTGCCAGTTCATCAGGAACAGTTCGCCGTTCGCGACCAACCGGCAGCCCTGCCAGATCGGGAGCGGGCGACCGCGACGATCGCGATCAAGGGCTTCACCCATCGGTACACCGTCGACCGTGATGGCGAGCCCGGACCGGCAGACCCGCTGTCCCGGTAGCGCGGCGACGCGCTTCAACAGCGGCACGCCGCGCGGCAGGTAGCCGCCGTCGGACAGGAAAGTGGCGAGTGGCTCGGGGGCATCCACCGCGACCAGATCGGTCACGGCGACCGGGCCGGGTTCTTCTATCGTGTAGAAGCCGACGGGCGTGCTGGCGGACGCGTTCCAGATCAGCTTCGGCGCGAACGATGCCACGGAGGCGATGCCGAGAAGCGACACGGCCACTGTCGTGACGATGGCATAGGAGAGCCGGGTCATGCGCCGATCTCCCGGCGCAGGAGAAATGCGCGATGCTGCCGAAGGCCATAAGCGCGTGGCGTTTCGCCGACGGTCATCCGGTTGTGGACGTGGCGCCAATGGTCCGGCGAAACGTCGATCGGGTCGATGCCGCGCGCCTCGATGGCGTCGATGAGCTGGAGCACGCGCTCGACCTTCGGCCAGCCATCGACATGCAGCAGAACCTCTGCGCCGGGCGCGACCGTCGGAACGGTCTGGCACGCTGCGTTGCGCTCGACCGTGCGCAGGATGTCGAGCCGCGAGAGGACAGTGCCGTGCTCGTTGGCCGCCCAGCGCACGAGCGCGAAGACGCTGCCGGGAGGGAAGAAGAGGATGCGACGGCGGCGGTCGAGGATCTGCTCGCGCCGCTCGCGGCCGAAGCGGACCCAGTACTCCGTGTGCTTCTCGATCCAGACGAGTTCGACCTGGGTGAACGCTTCGGGCGGCAGCTCGTCGGCAGCACGGCCGACGCGTTTTGGCACGGCGACAAGGCCGGTCATTGTCCTTCTCCTGACGGGGGTGGAAACTCGCGCTCGAACAGCGCACGCAGCATGTCGGCGACGGTCTGGCCGCGCTGAAAGGCGGCGATCTTGATGCGGCCGCGCATGTCGGCGGTGACGTCGATCGTCAGCCGGGCCGAGAAGTCCTCGGCGGGCTGACTGCGGGAGGCATGGCGTTCGGGCGCCTTGATCCAGTCTTCGGGATCGGCCGGACGCGCCGCAAAACTGCGCTTCGGGGACCGTTCGCTCATGCGCCGATCCTCGCGACTTCCGCTGCGAGCGCGGCGATCTCGCGCGCGCCAGGGCAATTCTCGTCCTGCTCGGCGGCGAGCCGGCCGGTCTGAACGACATCGGCGAAGACGATGCGCTGGCCGATCGTCGTCGAGAGCAAGGGCGGGTCGTGATCCGCCAGCGTCTCGGCGGTCTCGCGGGCCAGAACCGTGCGGGCCGCGCAGCGGTTCAGCACGAAGCGTGCGGCGAGCTGCGGGCGATAGATGCGCGCCTCGCCGAGCAGCGCGAGCATTTCGGCGGAGGCCCAGCCATCGAGCGGCGATGGCTGCACCGGGATCAGCACGAGATCGGCGGCGAGCAGCGCCGAGCGCATCAGCCCGGCGACACGGGGCGGGCCGTCGATCACGACATGGTCGGCGTTGCGGGCCAGTTCCGGCGCTTCTCGGTGGAGCGTGTCGCGGGCCAGGCCGACGACACCGAACAACCGCTCCAGCCCCTCCCGGCTGCGTTGCTGGGACCAGTCGAGCGCAGACCCTTGCGGATCGGCGTCGATCAGCGTGACGCGCTGTCCACGGCGAGCCCATTCGCCAGCAAGGTGCAGGGCGAGCGTGGTCTTGCCGACGCCGCCCTTCTGGTTGAGCAGCGCGACGATCATGACGATCTCCCGGCGATCGGGGACTCGTCCACAGCGGCCGAAAAACGCGGTCGCGTTAGAAAGATTCCGTAGGAATCTAAGTTAGATAAGTTAGAGGGCTCGCAAGCTACTGATTCACCGCGAGGAATCGATGATTCCGGTCCCCGATAGCACGAGAGTCCGGTCCCCGATGGCACGATAGTGCCGGTCCCTGATAGCACGAGACGATTCACAGCTTATCCCCAGGGCGAGAGTTGCTCCGGCGACGACGGCGCGGGATGCCGAGGGCATCCGGGTCGGTCGGCACGAAGGAGAGGATTTCCGGTCCGCCGAGGCCCTGCTCGATGGTCAGGCGGTAGCCCGGCAGAGGCTGCCGGCGGACGATGTCCCGCAGGTCGTAGGCGAAATGCTTGAGCGGCGAGAGCGAGCCGGACTTGGCGTGGAGATGCGGAAAATCGAAGCTCCAGCCGAATTCCTGCTTGCCGCCGTGCTTGCGCACGAGGCGATAGAGCCAGCGCTCCAGGCCGCCCGTCAGGCCGAAATAATTGCGGTCGATCGTCAGTACGAGCGCGTCGTCGAGCACGGCGGCGTAGAACCAGTCCGGCACGATCAGCTCGAGGCCGAGCGGGCGGCCTTTGCCGTCGGCGCGCTCTTTCCACTCGTTGATCCAGGAGAAGCGGTGCAGCCGCCGCTCCGTCGGCTGGCGGATCGACGTCGCGATGGTGGTCGACTGAAGTCGGTCGAGCGCGGCCTTCAGCCGCTCATAGTCCCGCAGGCTGACGCCGCGGCCGATGAACTGAAGAATCTCGTAGGGCGTGGTCGCCATCAGACGCGATGGGCGCAATCCGTGGTCTCGTGCCTCGACGATCTGGGAGGCCGCCCAGATCAGCACGTCGGCATCCCAGATGGTGGCCATGCCGTGCTCGGGGACGGCTTCGACACGGATGACGATGGAGCCGGTTTTGAAGTCGATAGGCGCCACCCGCTTGGACTTGCCGAGCGCGAAGAACGGGTACGCCATCAGGTCCTGCGCATCGCGCAGCGCGAGATCGCCGGGCAGCGCCCGGAAGAGATCGAGCTGCTCGCGTTCGCTGCTGTGATGGCGCGCCGACATGCCCGGACTCAGCGCGGGAAACGTTCGGCGACCGCAGGGGAGACGGCCTGGCGCTTGGCCGGAAGAACGGTGCCGCCGCGCGGATCGGAGGTCGAGGTGACGAGACCGCGATCAGCCCAGGCTTGAAGGTCGTCAACGGAATAGACGACGCGGCCGCCGAGTTTGCGGTAGGTCGGGCCGGTCCCGTAGGTGCGATGCTTTTCGAGGGTGCGCTCGGAAAGCCCGAGGAAGCGGGCTGCCTCCTGCGTTCTCAGGTATCGTGGCGGTAGATTGGCGGCTTTTTCGGCCATGATCGAACCTCCGTGGTCTCGCGGGTGGCCGCTGCGAATAAGCGGCGGGTTGCGAGCACGGTGGCGCGAAGACGGCGCCCCGGACGATGTCGAAGTAAGATGCTAAAATCGACACGCGAGCGGGTATCAGCGATCCCGGCGTGGGCGACGCAGCAATGTCCGATAGCCGCCGCGAACGAGCTTCATGCCGTCGCGGGCAAGACGGATGGTGATCTCCCGGATCGGGTCGCCGACCCAGGATGCTGCATCGATCTTGTGCTGGGGGAAGAGATGCTCCGCGACGGTGCGGTAGATGGCGCCGCTCGCGCGCGCGTCGATGGCGCGCAACATCTGGCGGGCGCGCTGACGTCTTTGTGGCGTCAGGCGTGGATCGGGCGGCACGCGCTTGCCGAACATAGCGTGCCAGAGGCGTTCAACCGCGGTCAGCCGGTCGGGTGTCAGTTCATCGAACATGATGAACGCGCCAAGAGGGCGGGCATCATCAACGCCGATCAGGGCGACGTCGTGGGGTTCGCCGCGCAGTACGAGCCGGATCAGACCAGGATCATGCTCGATGATGGCGTGGGCGTGAAGATCCTCAACGCGGAGGCGGAGATGTCTCGCCGGGTTAGGTCCGACGGTGAACGGAAGTGTCGCGGGATCGGTTTGCGGGGTCCAGAAGATCGGCTGGATTAGCGCCGAGTTGCGAGGGTCGGCGACGAAATCGCAACCCCCATCGTTCAGCGAATTCCTGAGCGATAGCTTCGGTAAGGCGCCCGGTGGCTACCAAGTCACGGTATGCGTTCCGATAATCGGGGTTACGACGCAAGAACTCCCAAGCAAGATCGCCGGGGGTCAACTTATCGATGTAGTCATAGGCGGCCTCGGACCGCCAATCTTCATCTTCGGACATCCTTCTCTGCCTCTGCGCAAATTCGTGCAACGCGAGTTATGCGGCAGATACGATTCCCGGTTGAACGAGGCGGGGGAAGGACGAAGTGGGCGCGACGTGATGCGGTTTGCGCATCACCTTAATGAAGGCGACACTGAAGAAGCTCGCAGAAGCCGCTTTTCGTCATCCATTTCGCGCGGTCGAGATGGCTGGTGTAGACGTGCAAGGCGCGCTCCGGATCGGCGCCCGCATCGAGATTGAACAGCACCGCGACGACCTCACGCCAATCCGCGCCCTCACTCTCGGCGTCGAGCAGCCGGACGTAGAGCTTCAGATGTGCGTGGTCATAGGCCGTGAGCGCTGCCCCGGACGGCGGCTGATCAAGAAAGTCGTCTTTGGTCACAACATCCCCCGATCGCGAGATGTATCCAATCCGGAGGGAATTGTTAACGATGATTTTATCGGAAGGATGACGCAAGGCCCGGCTGCGGGAGGTTGAGCCAACGCGGCGAGGTGTCGAACGTCAGGTTTCCTTCTTTGCATCGACGAGTAGCACTCCCTTGCCCTGATCGGAGTTCAGGAAGACGATGCCGGCGCGTTCGAAGGCCCTTCGTACCTCATCGCGCGTACTCTCAAAGACCTCGAGACCACTGGTGGATTCGAGGCGCTTGAGCGCAGTCAATGAGACCCGGGCCTTGTCAGCGAGCGTCTCCTGTGTCCAACCCAGCAACGCGCGTGCGGCCCGAAACTGTCGGGCGGTGATCATGCATGATCACCTCCCATACGGACCTACGCGCACGCCAAAACTACGACTATAATAGCCGTTCTCGGCGTGATTTTCTAGCAAGAAGTGCCTGCGAGGGCTCGGTGCGATCCAAAAACGCGGCGACTGATTCGGTCGCCTGGCTGTCACAACCGAAGGCCCCGACCTTCCGGCCGGGGCCTTGCGCGGAGCCTCAGTCGCCGCGCCGCCCGTTGGGGCGGGACCAGATCAGCGAGAAGGTGTCTTCGCCTTCGTCGTCGAACAGGTTGGCGTAGATCGGTGCGTTGAAGCTCGGATCGTCGAGCTTGAGGCCCAGATAGTCGCGGCCCTCGTTGGAGCGCTTGGACCAGGCGGCGCCGATCTCGGCGCGGCCGACCAGGACCCGGTGGCTGGGAGCGTTCTCGCCGGTGGCGCGCTGGTCGGGGACGATGCGTACGTTCTTGGCCTGGACGCTGAGGGTGACGATGTCGCCGGTGAACTCGTTCGAGCCGCTCTTCTTGAAGGTGCCGATGGTCGCCATTGTAAGTCTCCGTTTTCCGTTCCCGAGCCGCACCATTGCGGCCTCGATGGCGATCGGTTGGCCGGAGGCGATCGACGGCGCACCCCGAAGGGGCCTGACAGCTAAGGAGGGCTTTCTTGTCTCGCGAGGAATGACGGCGCAGCCGGCAGGGGAAGAAAGTTTGACGCGGCTGTTGCGTCATAGGCGATCGAGGCGAAGCCGGCCTTCGGCCAGATCAGGCCATTGGAGAGGCCGTTTGGAGCGGTCGCGTGACGGACAGAAAGGAAGAGATGGCGGCCCGCCGCTGCCGCCAAGATGACATCGCCACGAACCTCACCGGCGAGCTGTCGTCCTTTGTCTGGGCCGATCACGGCATCCTGACCCGGCCTGCCTCCGGCGGACGTCCCCGCATCAACGGATCTCGGTTCTCGCTACGACGGCTGACGCTTCGCCTGCGCCCGCCGTGGGTCGCTCTCAGGGCCGAACGACGATCCGCTTTCCAAGCCCCGCAACCGCCCATTCTCCTGACGGGGATCGCCGCTTCGATCATCGCGCTGGCCCGCACCATGACGACATGCGTGACGTCAGGCCCGCGCGAGGTCCCGGCCGGTGGGGCCGCTGGCCGTGGCCATTCCCGCGACCCGGACGAAGGCCGTGATGCCGACAGCGATGGCCCCGACGACGGAGAATGTGATCTGCCAAGCGTCCGACGGCATCAGGTGCTTCACGATGCCATGGGTGGCGTGGAAGCCCGCGACGGCGGCGGGCGCGACGAAGATGACGGCGACGCAGAGCTTCAGCCACATCGGCCGCGCGAAGGTGATGAGGAGCTGGCCGACCGCGAAGGTGACGGCCGCGGCGACGAGGCCGACCAGGATCGCGCCGGGAATGCCGGCGCCGGTGCCGTGGGCCCAGGCTCCTGCGGCGAAGCCGACGAAGGCCGGCAGCGCGAAGACGGCCAGCGTGAACAACAGCCAGCAAAGCAGGCCTATTGCTGCGAGGGATGCGAGTATAGCGAGGATGATCATAGTGGTGGCCTCCGTGCCAAAAGGTCTGACGGTTGCGCCTGCCACCACCACCACGGCGCGACCGCACTATAGCTGAAGGTCGACTGCGCCGGGAGCGGAAATCGCGGCGGATTTCCGCTTCGGCGGACCGGGTTGCCCCGGTCAGGCGAAAGGATCGATCTCATGGACAATCGCGGCGGTGTCGCCGTCGTACTCGCTGGCGGGCATCACGGAATGCGTGCCGTCGCCGGCCTGGAAGATGACGATGGCGGCCATCAGCGAGGTGGCGAGGCTGAAGGCGAAGGCATGTGCTTGCTTGAGGGACATCGACCCGGCTCCTGTTTCGAGCGGAGGACCATCCCCCGCTGACAGGCGCCCGAAGTGTCGGACTGGTCGCTGCAATCACCGCGCAGGCGCAGCCGCAGCGGCGGCATGCTCGCATAGCCGACCCTTTACGGGTTGATGGCACCAAGCGGCCAGTCTGACCAAGGATCAGCGCAGAGAAGCGGGTGTGGTGCTCGGCGCCGCGAGCCGGTCCTGTCCCGTCAGTCGGGAAGCACCTGCATTCGCCATGCCGGTGCGTTGGCGATGAAGTCCCGGTAGGCATAGTTGATAAGGTCGCGAACCAGCTCGAGCAGCCCGCCGACCGGCAGTCCGTCGAAGGGATCGCCATGCGCCATGCCGTTGCGCCGCTGGCTGAGGCTGGGCTTCGCGTCGCCGGTGACGAAGCCGATCGCGGTGCCGCCGGTGCGGACGGTCATCGGGATGTGCGCGTCGGTCAGGCCGTCGACGTCGACCATATGCTTCAGCAACGCCGCGAAGGGGCGGCTCTTCTTCGGAATCTTGTCGCCATATCGGTCCATCGTGGCGAGTTCGAGGGCGATCAGCGCCGCAAGCTCGCCGGCTTTCAGCACGTCGAGGTCGACCCAGCCCAGGAGGTAGAGCGTCTGCGCTCGTGCGAACTTCGCGCGCACGACGTCCGGGATGCGCTCGTCGATGCCGAGGCTGACGATGAATTTCCGCCAAGTCTCGGGATCGTTGAATTGAAGGAATCCACCGGGCATTCCCGGCGATGGCCAGGGAATGATGAGTGGTTCTGAGCGCGGCGGAAGGTCCAGGTCGAGATTCAGCGGCGTCTCCTTTCTGATATTCCGGCGCGCAATAATACTCGCGATCGGCAAGTATTGCGAAGTCTGACGGCGCTCACGCGCCGCCGAACTTCCAGACCGGGATGCCGAGCTTCTTGGCCTTGTCGGCGAGGTTGTCGTTGATGCCCGTGCCCGGGAAGTGCATCACGCCCTTCGGCACGATCTCCAGCATCTCGTCGTTGCGCTTGAAGGGCGCTGCGCGGCCGTGCTTCGTCCAGTCGGGCGCGAAGCCGATCTGCGGCACGTTGCGGTTCTTCGCCCAGAGCGAGGCGATCTTCTCCGCGCCCTTCGGCGACTTGCCGTGAACGAGGACCATGTCGGGGTGCTTCTCGTGCACCTGGTCGAGCTTGGCCCAGATCAGCGGGTGATCGTTGAAGTCGAGCCCGCCGGTGACGACGATCTTCGGGCCGGGAGGAAGAAGGACTTCCTGTTCGGCACGCTTCTTCGCCATAAGGAAATCGCGGCTGTCGATCATTGCCGAGGTGAGATTGCGATGGTTGACCTTCGATCCGCTGCGCGGGAGCCAGGGCTTGCCGACGTGGCGCTCGTAGTGCTCGGCGGCCTGGTCGCGCATGAGCTCGAAGGCGGCTTGGCGCTCGATGAGAGTCATGCCCTCGGCGATCTGGCGCTCGAGTTCGACCGATTTCACCTCGCTGCCGTCCTGTTCCCGCTGCGAGCGCTTCTGGGCCTGCTCGTTATCGTCGAGCTCGCGTGCGATCCGTTCGGTGGCGCGATGGAAGACGTTGACGGTCGACCAGAGGAGATCGTCGAGGTCGGGTTCGAGGCGTGTGTCCTCCAGCGTGACGATCAGCGCGTCGAAGATGTCGGCGACGGCGCCCGCGACTGCGTTTCCGTCCGGAAGAAGCCGCTGGTCCGGTTCGTCGGCGAAGGGCCGGTAGCCGTGGAGCTGCAATTCGTTGAGGACGTGGTCGGTGGGTGAGGATTCGTGGTGGGGTTCGAAGTCGTCGTGGTCGTCCATGGGATGCTCCGTCGGTAGGACCGCGACCGTCGCGGCCTTCATGGCGACGAAGCCCATCGGCGGGACGGCTCTGCACCCGGAGCGCAGCGAAGGGCAGGAGCGTCAGCGGAGGATGGCGAAGGCCGGCTATTTTGCCTCGCGATGGAAAGGCGCGGCACGCGCCGCCGGAAAATAGTCGGCCGCCGCCATTGCCGGGCCGGCCCGACTGTGGGCCGATCGCCCTCTCGAAGGCCGAGGCGCGGTCCTCTCAGACGGTATGGGGCATCCGGACGGGCCTGACGGCACCGCCGCCGCCTTCCTGCCTGCCGGCTATGCCACTAGCGCCATGAAACGCACCACGTCCTGCGGCCCGATCTGCATCCGGGTCTGGCTTCTGAGCGCGTCGATGCCGAGGGTGCGGAGATCCTCGTTGAAGTCGCCGAGCTGGGGCGAGATGACGATCGCCTCGATGCCGGCCGCGTTCGCCCGTTCGACCAGGCTGTCGCGCGCACCGTCACCGGCCGGATCGTCGTCGCGCAGGACGTAGAGCCGCCGCAGCGTGTCCGGGAACAGGATGGCGGCGAGATGGGCTGCGGAGAGCGCCGCCAGCATCGGCATGTCGGGCAAGACCTGCCTGACCGACAGTACGGTCTCGATGCCTTCGCCGGCCGCCATGACTTCGCCGCCCGTGCCGAAGCGCACCGCGTTGCCGAGAAGATCGCCCATCGCCCGCCTCGGCGTGTCGAGTGGCGCCTTGTCGCGGCGTCGCGGGTCGAGCCAGGTCCGATGCGCTCCGGTGATCCTGTCGCGGAGGTCGGTGACGGCTGCGATCATCGCCGGCCAGGTCTCGGTCGGAGAATGCTCGTCGGGCCGATAATAGCAGCGCGGGTGGAAGCGCAGGTTTCCGGTTCCGCGTAAATCCGTAATGCCGCGTTCGCGTAAGTACGATTGTACGAGCGTGCCGGTGATCGGCTGCGACATGCCGATCAGGCGGCGGGCTGCCTCGGGCGATCCGTGCGGCGCTGGCGCCTGACGTGGGTTCGCCGGCATCGGCGTGGATGCGGGCATGCTGAGGAAGGTCCGTGCCTCGTCGGCGACGTCCTTGAAGTCGATGAGGCCGCAGCTCTCCCGGATCACGTCGAGAAGATCGCCATGCTCGCCGGTCGCGGCGTCGGTCCATTTGCCGGCCGGACCTTTCGGAGAGTCCTTGAGCCGCACATACATCGAGCGACCGGGCGTGTTGCGCACGTCGCCGACCAGCCAGTAGCGGCCCTCGCGCCGCCCGCTGGAGAGGTAATGGCGACACACCGCCTCGGCCTGCCGGCCGAGACGCTGCGCGAGATCGGAAGCATCGCGACGCGACATCACGCGGCCTCCCGTTCGGAGATGCGCGCCACCGGATAGGTGTCGAGTAGCTTGGTGAGGATGCTCACGCCGCTGGCGTCGGCCGGTACGAAGAAGCGGAGCTTCCACGAGATGATCTCGCTGAACAGGCCATAGGCCCGCAGCCGCTCGCGCATCGCCTCGGTGAAGCCGGTCAGCTCCAGGCGATAGGCGCTCATGACGCGGGCGCGGCGAAGCTGGAGGCCCTCGGCGAGATCGAGGACCGTACTGCCCTCCATCAGCGCGGCGAAGGCATGTTCCGGCGTCAGCGTGCTCGCCCCCTGCGAGGCGGCGTTGGCGGCCCAGGCCGGCGAGACCCGGCGGCCGATGATGCGCTCGCCCGCGTCGGTCTGGAGCCGATACACCCGCGTCGACTCGTCCGGCAGGCGCTTCCAGATCGGCAGCAGCAGGCCAGCGACGATGTGGATCGTGCTGTCGGAGAACTCCGGGATGTCGGCAAGCTCCGCTTGCCATGCCGCGGCGAAGCGAGCGCGATCAGCTTCCTCCCAATGGCTTTCGTCCATCATGCGCAGCGGCGCATAATGCTGCTCCATCGGCCGGATCAGGCAGACGCGGCGTTCGATCTCGCCATCGTCGAGCATCATCGACGGCGCCGGCATCTGCACGGCGGAGCGCCCCGAGCGACCGTTCACCAGCGGGCGCGCGCGAGGATCGGCGAGATGGCCCAGTGCATCGGCGAGTGAGATCGGGCGATTGCGCTCCCGGCGTGTGATGGTGAGCAGCCGCGTCTCGGCGCCGGTGCCGGGATGGACGTGGATGACCTGGCTGTCGGTGACCACGAAGCTCTCGGCCTGCAACGTCTCCAGCCCGACGTCATAGTGACCGCTGCGGATCGCGCCCTCGATCTTCGCCGTCAGAAGCTGCTCGAACGCGGTGAAGAGGATACCCTGCAACTCGATGGTCAGCGCCAGCAGCCGGTTGAGGAAGGTCGTGATCGGCGGCAACTCATCCTTGATGCCGTTGTCGTCCATCAGCTTCAGGCCGGTGGCGGACTCGAAGCGATCGAGCGAGCAGCCCTCGACCTTGCCGCGCACGAGCAGCAGGTAGAGCTGGCGCAGCGCGTCGCGCGCATAGTGGGATTCGAGATTGTCCTCGGACCGGAACAGACCCTGACCGCCGGTCTGGCGCTGGCCGCGCGTGATGGCGCCGAGCGTGTCGAGCCGGCGCGCGATGGTCGAAAGGAAACGCTTCTCGGCCTTCACGTCAGTCGCGATCGGCCGGAAGAGCGGCGGCTGCGCCTGGTTTGTACGGTTGGTGCGGCCGAGCCCCTGGATCGCCGCGTCAGCCTTCCAGCCGGGCTCCAGGAGATAGTGGATGCGCAGGCGCTGGTTCCGGGCGGCAAGGTCAGCGTGGTAGCTGCGACCCGTCCCGCCGGCATCGGAGAAGACGAGGACGCGCTTGTCGTCGTCCATGAACGCGGCCGCCTCGGAGAGGTTGGCCGATCCCGCCCGGTTCTCGACCGTAAGGCGGTCGCCTTTGCGAACCACGCGCCGCGAGCGGCCGGTCACCTCGGCGACCACGTCCGTGCCGAACCGCTGGACGATCTGGTCGAGGGCTCCGGGCACGGGCTCCAAGGATGCGAGGCGCTCGATCAGCTCATCGCGGCGAGCGACGGCATCCCGGCTCTCGACCGGCTGGCCGTCCCGGTAGACCGGCCGCGACGACAGGTTGCCCTCGCTGTCGGAAAACGGCTCGTAGAGCTGTACCGGGAAGGAATGGGCGAGGTAGTCGAGGACGTATTCGCGCGGCGTGATGTCGACGCGGACGTCATTCCACTCCTCGGTGGGGATCTCGGCCAGCCGCCGCTCCATCAGGGCTTCGCCGGTCGAGACGATCTGAATGACGGCGGAATGGCCGGCCGCCAGGTCCTGCTCGATCGAGCGGACCAGCGTCGGCGTCTTCATACTGGTCAGCAGATGACCGAAGAAACGCTGCTTGGCGCTCTCGAAGGCTGAGCGCGCGGCGGATTTCGCTTGCCGGTTCAGCGTGCCGGTATCGCCGGTGATATTGGCGGCGCGCATCGCCGCGTCGAGATGATTATGGATGATGGCGAAGGCGCCGGCATAGGCATCGTAGATGCGGGTCTGTTCGGGTGTGAGCTGGTGCTCGACCAGCTCATATTCGACGCCGTCATAAGAGAGCGAACGGGACGTATAGAGGCCGAGCGCCCGAAGGTCGCGGGCCAGCACCTCCATCGCCGCGACGCCGCCATTCTCGACGGCTTCCACGAATTCCGCGCGGTTGGCGAAGGGGAAATCGTCGCCGCCCCACAGGCCGAGCCGTTGGGCATAGGCGAGATTGTGGACGGTGGTCGCGCCGGTCGCCGAGACATAGACCACGCGGGCGTTCGGCAGCGCGTGCTGGAGCCGGAGCCCCGCACGGCCTTGCTGCGACGGGGCGACATCGCCCCGTTCTCCCTTGCCGCCCCCGGCGTTCTGCATCGCGTGGGACTCGTCGAAAATGATCACTCCGTCGAAATCGGAGCCCAACCATTCGACGATCTGCTTGACCCGTGAAAGCTTCTCGCCGCGGTCGTCGGACCGTAGCGTGGCATAGGTGGTGAATAGGACGCCTTCGGGCAGCCGGATCGACGTACCCTGAGGGAAGCGCGACAGCGGCGTGACCAGCAAGCGTTCCATGCCGAGCGCCGACCAGTCGCGCTGGGCGTCTTCGAGCAGCTTGTCGGACTTGGAGATCCAGACTGCCTTGCGGCGGTCCTGGAGCCAGTTATCGAGGATGATGCCGGCAGACTGGCGGCCCTTGCCGGCGCCGGTCCCATCGCCGAGCATGAAGCCACGGCGGAAGCGGACCGCGTTCGGGGCATCGTCCGGCGCGGCGGTGACGAGATCGCCGGTCTCGTCCACGGTCCAGGCCCCGGCGAGATATTCGCCATGCGTCTCGCCGGCATAGATGATCGTCTCGAGCTGGGCGTCGGATAGGATGCCGTCGGCGACGATCGGCGCCGGCAGCGTCGGTCGGTAGCTCGGCTTTGGCGGCGCGACCGAGGCCATGGCGGCGGACTGCACCAGCTTGGTCGGATGCGGCTGTGCGCCGGCGATGCGGATCGACTGGAGCGCATAGGCCTCATAGATCGACTCCGACAGGCGGCCGGTCTCCGGCGGCGTCCAGTCGATGGTCTCATAGTCGAGCGGCACGCCTTCGAGCTGGGCGATACGGCGGGCGGGCTGGGCCGTCGCCGCGCGGGCGAGATAGCCTCGCACCGTGCGCGGCGTTGCGGCCGGTGTCGCGGCGGGACGCATGATCGAGACCGGCAGGCGTGCCGGAAGCTGCGCGTCGATCCAGCCGAGCAAGGTCGCGACATCGGGTGCGATCCCGGCCGAATCCGGGAAATGCTCGGGGTCCTCGGCCGGCGCTTTGTCGATGACGGTCAGGCGGGTCTCGATGGTCGTGCCGTGCTTGGCATAGACCGAGCCGGCGATCGCGGCGGTGAACACGACGCGGCCGCGTCCCTGCAGGCGCACGAAGGCGTCCCGCCAGGCCGGAAGCTCGGGCGAGAAGTTCGCGCCCGTGATGGCGACGAGGCGTCCGCCGTCGGCCAGCCGGGCCAGCGCCGAGGCGATGTGCCGATAGGCGGCGTCCGCGACCCGCCCGGTGACGTTCGCCATCACCGAGAATGGCGGGTTCATGATGACGACGCTCGGCACAGCGGCCGGATCGAGATGGTCGTCGATCTGGGCGGCGTCGAAGCGCGTGACGGGCATGGCCGGAAAGAGAGAGGTGAGAAGATCGGCGCGGGTCTCGGCCAGCTCGTTGAGGATGAGCGATGCGCCTGCGGTCTCGGCGAGGACGGCGAGCAGTCCGGTCCCGGCGGACGGGTCCAGCACGCGATCTGCCGGGGCCAATGTTGCCGCCGTCAGCGCGGCAAGGCCGAGCGGGATCGGCGTCGAGAATTGCTGGAAGGCCTGCGCCTCCTCGGATCGGCGCGTGTGCGTCGGTAACAGTCCGACGATCTTCACAAGCGCGGAGAGTCGTGAAGCCGGCGATGCGGCTTTACGGAAAAGCGGCTTTCCGTATTTGCGTAGGAACAGGACGGTCGCGACCTCGCAGGCGTCATAGGCGGCTTTCCAGTCCCACGCGCCGGCTGCGTCGGACGCGCCGAAGGCATCCTCCATGGCGCTGCGCAGCATGGCGGCATCAACGGTGCGGCCCTGTTCGAGGTGGGAGAGGATGCGTTCGGCGGCGGCGAGGATAGAGGCGGCCGGCGGCGTGTGGGGGACAAGCGGGAGCGAAGCCGCGTGAGCGGCTGGAAGCGGATCATGAAGCATGAGAGGAACCTCGGAGAGCGGAACAGGAGCGAGCCGGCCCGGCGCTCTCTCTCGACCGGACGGGCTCAAACCCGTCCCGGCCACCCTCTCACTCTGGCGCGGCCGGAACCCGGCCTGTCGCACCGGCTTCCGGCGGTGCGGATGGGACGCTAAGTTCTCGTAGGAAAACAAGCCGCTGTGCCTCGCACCATTCGCGCGTGCCGCGCCGGCTGAGTGAGCATCGGAGGCGAGATGAAGGGCAGTGCGATTGGCATTCTCGGCGCGGCCTGTCTGGCTGTCGGCTTCGGTGCGGGTTTCGTGCTCAGGCCGGTGATCTCGCCGGTCACTGCATCTCCGGCCGTCGCCGCCGGCGTCGCAGAGCCGAGCGAGGGCGAAGCGACCGCGGCCGTGCGGCGCCATCGCCTGTTCACGGGCACGTCGCTGGCGAACGCGACGCTGAAGCTCGGCGATTGCTCGCCGGGTGGGGTCGGTCCGGGCGTGACCTGCATGACGCAGATCGTGCTCGATCCGACCAGGCCGAACGCGAGCCCGCAAAACCGGCCAATCGGATTTGCCCGCGTCAACGGGCAGTGGGAAGTTGCGGTCTGGTAGCGGCGAGCGAGGACATTGGGCGCGCGCTCGCCTATGTCGACGCGTCCGGCGGGCTGTAGATTTCGAAGGGATTGCCATCGGCGAGATGGCCGAACGGTGTGAAGACGAACTCGCCGTCATCGCGGCCGACGGCGCAGATCACGTAGCGCGGTTCGCCGGTTGCTACGTCGGTGCATTCCATCAGCGCCAGGTCGCCACTGTTCGCGGCGCGCAGGAGCGTCTGGAAGTTGGCGCGGGCATGGTCGGGGATGCTCATCGCGCGCCTCCCCTGGCAAGCCGGTCGGCGAGCCAGCGGCCGGTGCTCGTCCATGCGATCGTCTCGCCGGTGGCAAGATCGAGCACATGGGTGCCGCCCGAGAAACCATCGACCACGGGATCGGAGGCGATGCCGGCCCATTGAAATCCCCAACGGCCGGTCAGCGCGAGGGCCTCGGCGCAGCGCGTCACGAAGGTGATCGCAAGCTGCGGATCTGCGGTGCCGGGATCGCGCAGCCAGAGCCGCGACGCACCGTGATCGGGTGTCACAGATAGATGAAACGGCTCGGCCGGCGGGTCTTCGCGGTCGTTCTCGGCCATCAAGGCGGCGTAGATGTCGAAGGCCCGGGCGACGTTGGCGGAGGTGCCGACATCGAGCAGGCAGGAATAGCGGGTGGAGAAATCGGTCATGGCGGGCTCCGGAAACGAAAAGAGCCCGGCGCTCGGGCCGGGCTCGGAGTGGGTTCGGGGTGGCGCGGCTAGTAGCCGAACTGCCAGGATGGCCAGGCCTGGCCGTCGTCGGCGGCGCGGATGGCGTCGGCGAGATAGGCGGGATCGCCTTCGACGACGACGGGGGCGCGCACCGGGGTTTCGTCGATGATCGTCACGCGGCCGACGATGCCGTCCTCGACCTCGACATGTACGGGAACGAGGTACTGGAAGACGACGCGGCGTGGCGACGGGTTGGATCGCGACATGGCGATGCTCCTTCAATCGGGGAAAGGACCGGAGCGGCCGAAGCCGCTCCGGGTGCTCGTCATTCGGCTGCGACAAGGTGCGCTTCGTCGTCGGTGGCCTCCGCCGTGACAACCTCGTCGTCGCCGGCGAGGAACGCGGGCAGCGCCGCATCGTCGTCCTCGCCGCCAGCCTCGACTTCCGGCGTGGGCGCCTCGGCATCGTCGATCAGGCGCAGCGGCTCGGGCAGCCAGCCGGTCTCGGCGAGCAGCCTCTCGGCCTCCTTGGCCATGTCGCCCTTCTTTAGGTGGTCGATGAGCTGCGCGGCCTGCTCGCCGATGCCCTCGCGAACCGCCTGCAGGATGCGGGGCTTGGTGACACGGTTGAGGTAGTTGCCGAAGGTCGGGCGCCAGCCGGCCTCCACCAGATCGAGCCCCGTCGCTTTGGTCAGGCGGTCGGCCTGGGCGAGCCGCATGTCGAGCGTGTGCTGCGACACGCCGCCGGCGCTGTGCGGGTTCGGCCGCTCATAGAGCGCGTTGACGCCGTAGCTGACGCAATGCGCCAGCAGCGCCATCCGGCTGGCGTCGTCCAGGCCCGCGAGCCAATCCCACAGTGCATCGTCGTCCTTCGGGATGTCGCCGGCCCAGGCGGCGTGACGGTCCTGCACCGCGCGGGCGGACGGGCTGTCCTTCAGCCCATCGTCCTGCGCCGGGAAGAAGACGTGCTTCACCCCGGCCTCCATGGCGCCCGTATACATGCGGGTCATGAAGGTGTCCGACACCAGCTTGTGGAGCAGCGCGGTCATGGCGACGTGCGGGTTCTCCGCGACGGCGTTGCGCAGCGCGAGGGTGCGATAGGCCGTCAGCTCGATGACCAGGCGCTCGGGGAGCGGCTTGATCGCGTCGTCTTCGTCGTCCTCCGCCTCGACGGGCTGGCCGCCGATCGTGATGACGGCGCGCTGCAAGGCCGGCACACCGGGTTCGCCCGGCTGATGCTCGGTGTCGTCCCCATCGGCCTCGATGCCGGGCTCGGGAGCCTCGTCCTCGGCCCGGACATAGCCGCGATCGATGGCGATGCTGCCGTCATGGGCGATGCTGATGAAAGCGCCCGCGCGGGCGATGTCGACGGCCTCGAAGCGGACCGGACGGGTTTCGAAGGCCGACAGCGCCGTCTCGATCTCCCCAAGCCGCAGGTCGACCTCGTCGGGCAGCTCGTCGGCGTCTTCATATTCCGCCTCGAGCTTCTGATATTCGGCGTTGAGCGCCTCGATCGTCGCCTGTTCTTCCGCCGTCAAGTCGAGCGGCTCGCCCTGCAGCTCGCGCAGGCCGCGCGTGGCGTCGTAGGGGAAGCTGACTGCGACCTCGATCCACTTCCAGCCCTCGGCGGCGATCGTCTCAGCCGTCGCCTTCAGCTTCTCGGCGACCAGCCGATCGAGCAGCGCCGCATCCTGCAGCCAGCCGCCGTCATCGGACTGGAACAGGTCTCGCATGACGATGCCGCCGGCCGCCTCGTAGGCGTCGACACCGACGAAGACGGCGCGCTTGTCGGAGGCGCGCACCGTGGTCTCGGTGAGCATGCGACGGATCTGATAGGGCTCCTTCGACCAGGCGTCCTTGATCGCCTCCCAGACCTGCTCCTGGCGGGCATGGTCGTCGGTGACGGTGAAGGCCATGAGCTGGTCGAGCGTCATGCCGTCCTCGGCATAGACGTCGAGCAGGACGGGCGATGCGGCCGCGAGGCGCAGGCGCTGCTTGACCACCTGGACCGGGACGAAGAGCGCTGCGGCGATCTCCTCCTCGGTCTTGCCCTTCACCCGCATATCCTGGAAGGCGCGGAACTGGTCCAGCGGATGAAGCGGCGCGCGATCGATATTCTCGACCAGCGACACTTCCTCGGACAGGACCTCGTCGTCGCGCTTGCGCACGACGCACGGCACGGGGGCGATCTTGGCGAGGCGCTTCTGCTTGACCAGCAGCTCCAGCGCACGGAAGCGGCGGCCGCCGGCCGGGACCTCGAACATGCCGGTCTCCTGACCTTCGGCGTCGACCACGGGCACGACGCTGAGGCTCTGGATCAGGCCGCGACGCGCGATCGAGGCCGCCAGGTCCTCGATCGAGATGCCGGCCTTCACACGCCGGACGTTGGACTGGCTGAGCACCAGCTTGTTGAAGGGGATGTCGCGTGAGGACGACAGGATGATCTTCTGAACTGCAGTAGCCATCGGGGATTACTCCGCGACGGGCGCCGAGAGACTCTCTCTCAGCCCTAAACCCGTCACGAAGCGAAGCGCCGCCCTCTTCCTCTAAAGGGGGCAGCGCCACGGACCGGGAAACCAGAAAGGCACGGAAGCGCAGAGCCGGAGACACGCAAACCGCATCCCCGGCCTTGCGGAGATCAGGCCGCCCGATCGAGCAGCTTCTTAGCCTTGGCCTCCATGTCGAGACGGGCGTCCTGATGCGCCTTGTCGCGGGCAACGGCGGTGATGCCCTGCACGAAATCGAAGATCGACTCGGGCGGCCGGCCTTCCTCGGCCAGCACGGTGTCGATGATCTTGCTGGTCTCGGCCTTCGAAAAGCCGCGGCGGCGCAGGAAGTCGGTACGGTCCTCATCGGTGCGTGCCACGATTCTCTCGCGGGCTGCCTTTATGCCGTTTACGAAAGGCAGGGCTGAGGAGTTGGCGAAGTTCGCCAGCGCCGGCGCCGCCTCATGGGCGAAGCGGTTGGCGGCATATTTGGAGTGGCGGATGGTGATTTCCTCGAAATCCTCCACGCCCCATAAATTGCGATTCTGGCAGACCGCCCGCAGATAGAAGCTCGCCATGCCGAGCGTCTTGGCGCCCACCTCGGAGTTCCAGCAGTAGAAGCCGCGGAAATAGAGATCCGGCGAGCCGTCCGCCAGCCGTCCGGCCTCGATCGGGTTCAGGTCGTCGACGAGGAACAGGAAGACATCCCGATCGGAGGCATAGAGCGTCGTGGTGTCTTTGGTGATGTCGACGCGCGGATTGTAGATGCCGGTCGACCAGTCCAGCACGCCTGGCACCTTCCAGCGTGTGTCGCCCGTGCCGTTGCCGGCGATGCGCTGCACCGCCTCGACCAGCTCGTGGTCGAAGATGCGGCCATAGTCCGGGCCGGTGACGGCGCGCAGTTCGACACGGCCGTTATCGGTTTCGAGCGTCTTGATCTGCTCGGCCCGATTGGACGTCAGGCCATATTGCAGGTTGATGGCGGCGAGCGGCGCCGGGAGTTGGCGCAGATAGGCGGCCGGCGCGCCGACCAGGCCGGCCAGTTGGCCGAAGCTCCAATGGGTCGGGGCGATAGGCGTATCCGTGCCGGGAAGGATCAACGCCAGGCGTTCCGGGTCGCGGCGGTTCGCCTCCACATGGATGAGTGCGCTTTCCACGACACGCGTCCGGCTGCGGTCGGCCCGGTCGCGAACGGAATGCGCCAGCTCGGACAGAGATAGATAGCGCTCATCCGCTGGCCGGGAGAACCATTCGGACGAGACGCGGCCGATCTGCTCGCCACGGCTGACATCGACCTTGTAACCGCCACGCGCATCACTGCGCGCATCGAGGACCTGTATGTTCATGGGACCAATCTCCACGACGGGCACCGGAAGCTCTCTCCCAGCTCTCAACCCGTCACGGAAAACCGGTCCGCACTCTCACTCTCAGGGGGCGTTGCGGGGTCTCCCCGCAGAAGGGGTCGACCGAGACAAAGGCTCGGCCGCCGGGGAATGCTTTCCCCTCAAGGTCATCTCTGGAAGCCTCGACGGCCCACAACTAGGACATCGGCCGCGCGATCAGCTCCCGCAGGGGCCGCAAGCACCCCGTTGAATCCCCAGGATGGGTTCGATATAAAGTTCCTGTTTTGTTCCTGCGTTGATTGAGGGAAGCACAGCCGGTCGAGATGTCGCCCACACTGGTCTGGCCGGCTGGGCGGCTGAGCTTCGCATCCCACGGGTCGAAAGAATGGTTAGGAAACTCTGTGGTAGAGAGGAAACGGTGGCGCTTTTGGCCTGATTCCGATAGCGTTGGCGAAGCAAGCGAGAGCCAAAAGCATCTGAGCAGGCAACAGTATAGCGAGGCCCAACCAAAGAAAGGAGGCGAGCATGTCGACTAAGCAAATTCTCGCACTCCTGAACTCGCATATCGACGGGGATGAGGACCAGCTCCTGTCGATCGCCTTGCAGATCGCCGCTCAGGAAGCTCGCCAGGGCCGTGCGGATGACGCTGAGAAGCTGAAACGGCTTGTCCAGAAGGCACGTGATCAGCGAGGGACCGGCAAACCTGCCGGCGGACAGACCCCGATCCCGCTCGCCCGGCCGCGCGGCGAATTGCAGGGCCTCGTCGAGAGCGCCTATCCCAAGGTTGCGCTCTCGAGCATGGTGCTCTCCGATGAAATTGCCAAGCGGCTGGGCCGTGTCGTCCGCCAGCAGCAGGAGCGTGCGACCCTGCGTGAGCACGGACAGACCCCCGCCACGCACATGCTCCTTGTTGGCCCGCCCGGAACGGGCAAGACGATGACGGCCTCGGCCTTGGCCGGCGAACTGCGGCTGCCGCTGTTCACGGTCCGGCTCGAATCGCTGTTCAGCCGGTTTTTCGGCGAGACCGCCGGCAAGCTGCGCTTGCTCTTCGACCAGATTGCGCAGACCCGCGGCGTCTATCTACTTGATGAGTTCGACGCGATCGGCTCTCGCCGAGGCCACCCGAACGATGTCGGCGAAATACGACGGGTTCTGAATTCGGTGCTGGCCTTCATGGAGGAGCCGAATTCAACCGACAGTCTCGTGCTGGCCGCGACCAATCATGTCGAGATCCTGGACGAAGCTCTGGCGCGTCGTTTCGACGAAGTGGTCGAATATACATTGCCAGACGCGACGTCAGCGCGGGCCATCGTTGAACGTCGGCTTGGCAAGTTCAAGTTCGCGTCGACGGTATGGCCCGGCATTGAAAGCGTGCTCGAAGGCCTGAGCCAGGGCGAGTTGGTCCGCGCGGCCGATGCCGTCGTCAAGGACGCCATCCTGGAAGGCGCCTCGAAGGTATCGCCCGATGCCTTGCGTGACGCGCTCCAAAATCGACAGACTTTGAAGGGCAAGTTCCGTCGCCAACCCGGCCGTTAGGCAGGCTCCGCCGAACGGATCGAACGGAACGCGAATGAAGAAGTAGGAGCCTATGGCAGAGCCCGATAATTTCGACACGAGAGACCGCGCGCATATCTCGATCGACGTCTTTCGTGAGACCGCGGCCTATACCTTTCCCTCACGCAATCAGGAACGCAAACCCCTCCGGGGAGACTATACGGCGCATGCGACGCAGCTCCTCGACCAGCTCGCAGCGGCGCTGGGGACGGTTCCGGCTGCCGCTGCCGACCCGCGCCTGCCCATACAGGGGCTGAAATCCGGTACTGTCGTGGAGGTCACGACGCTGCCGCCAGCGGAAGACTCCCGGATCAAGGCCGTGAAGGTGCCCGCGGCGCTGGAGTTTCCTACACAGGACGTTGTGATCTTGCGATCGGAGCGCAACGAGGACCGCACCGAAAGCGCCTTGGTGTTCGTGCCGGATGATGCCCGCGCCTTCCTGCGCAATCGCATCGCTGACTATGGACGCGATCCCGGCAATCAGAGACGCCCCGATGCCGAGCGGTTCGAGGTGATCGAGGAAGTCAGGGCTGCAGAAGCCGTATCGCTGTTCACCGGCGAGGTGGATCTGGCTGCGCCCGACATCCTATGGTGGGAGCTCTGGGTTCGCCAGCCGGTCGCACTAGCGGATCGCCTGGTGGCGGCGGCCCGCAATGCGAACATCGATGTGCACGGCGATCGCCTGATCTTTCCCGACACGACGGTTGTCTTCATTCACGCGGTTGCTGCGGCGGTGGCAGCGTTCGCGGCGCGCGTGCCAGGCGCCATCACCGAAATTCGCCGCGCGACGGGAACGATCGAGCCTTTCCTCGACCGTGGGGAGACCGGTCTTGGACAGCATGACTGGGTGGAAGAGCTGGCGCAGCGCGTGAGCCCGCCGTCTCCTGACGCTCCCGTGGTCTGTACGCTCGACACTGGCGTGATGGCGGCTCATCCGTTGATTGCGCCCGGCCTGCGCGGCGCTTGGGCTTACGATCCCGCCTGGGGTGCGGACGATCACCAGCCGCATGGCGGTCACGGCACGCCGCTTGCGGGGCTCGTACTCTACGGCGACCTGGAACCGTTGATGAACGATGAGCGTCCTGTCGAACTCACCCATGGCGCCGAATCCATGAAGCTGCTGCCGCCCGGCGGGTTTCCGCCAACAAAGCCGCCCAGCTACGGCGTGGTGACCCAAGGCGCTGTCAGTTCGGTCGAGATCGAGCGGCCCAATGTGATGCGGAGCTTTTGCATCGCCACGTCCGCCACCGATTTTCCTCCAAGCCGGCCATCGACCTGGAGCGGTGCGATCGACCAGATCGCGGCGGGTGCAATGCCGGGCGAGGCTGATGACGCCGTCCCGGCGGCCGAGCGACCCAAGCGGCTGATCGTCGTCGCCACGGGGAACGTCTCCGGCGGCATGGCGGTGGACGTCCTTCCCTCGCAGCCTCTGGAAGACCCATCACAGAGCTGGAACGCCCTGACCATTGGCGGCTTCACCCGCAAGGAGCAGCCGCCGGCACCGCCGCCTGTGTTGCAGGCCGCGGTCCCGGCCAATCACCGCAGCCCCTTCAGTCGTGGCTCTCAGTCGCTGCCGGACGACCTGACGCCCATCAAGCCGGAAGTGTTGTTCGAGGCCGGCAACATGATGTCGGACGCGACCGGCTTCTGCGGCTGGGACCCGGCCGTCTCCCTCCTGTCGGCTGGCTCCGATGTCGCGGCTGAACCGCTTGTCCCGTTCTGGGCGACGAGCGCTGCCGCTGGGATGGCCGGAAACTTCATCGGCCGCCTGCAAGCGGCTCGGCCGGACCTGTGGGCTGAGACCCATCGCGCACTAACCGTGGATTCTGCCCGATGGCCCGAACCGATCCGGAAGAAGTTCATCGGCACCGGAGCCCACTGGAAGACCGGGAAGGCGGCTACCAAAGGCAAGAAGCAGGAGATGCTTCGCGAGTTCGGATACGGCGTGCCGGACATCGAGCGAGCGATCCTGTCGGCGCGCAACGACGCCACGCTCGTCGCCCAGGCCGAGATTCAGCCCTTCGCGATCGGTGCGGACGGCCGGACGGGCGTGTTCAACGAGATGCATTTCTACGATCTGCCTTGGCCGAAAGCAGCGTTGGAGAAGCTCGAAAACGAGATTGTCACGATGAAGGTGACCTTGTCGTATTTCATCGAGCCGAACTTGGCGGGCAAGGCGGCGACCCGACCGGACACCTATCGTTCTTTCGGGCTGCGGTTTGACATGAAGAAGCGCACCGAGACGGCAGCGCGCTTCCGTAGCCGGATTTCCGCGAGCCAGGCCAAGGACGGCACTGAAGCCGATGGCGAAGCCAGTTGCTGGCTTCTAGGGCCAAAAGCTATCCAGGCAGGATCGCTGCATTGCGACCTGTGGCGCGGCAGGGCGATCGAACTGGCGGGGCACGACGCTATCGCGGTCTATCCCGTCGGCGGATGGTGGAAGTCGCACGTCGGCCAAAAGCGGGTGGCTGATAAAGCGCGGTACGCTCTGGTCATTTCAATCTCCGCGCCCGGTCAAGATGTTGATCTCTACAGTGAGATCAGTACGCTTGTTGAGAACAAGGAGATCGAGGTACTACTCGGCTAGCGCGTGAATTCAGAATAGCAACGGGGGATTGCCGTGCGGATTTCGCGCGTAAAGATAAGCAACTTCGCGAACTTCTCGGAGATCGACCTCGAGACCGGCGAGAACATCGTTATCGTCGGTGAGAACAAAGTCGGCAAGAGCAATTTCATCCGCGCACTGCAACTGATTCTCGACCCGGGCTTGTCGGAGCGTGACCGGCAGCTCGGCCTGGAGCACTTCTGGGATGGGTTAGGCGAGGACAAGCTCGGGGAAACGGTTGAGATCGCCGTCGAGCTGACCGACTTCACCGATGATCCGCGGTTGATGGCGCATCTGAATGACTGCGTGGTCGATCCCGGGCCGCCGATGGTCGCGCGGCTTACGTACCGCTTTCAGCCGAAGGCCACTCTCGCACGAGATCCGGAGAGCCTAGCCGACTATGAGTACATCATCTTTGGCGGTGATGACCCCGAGATGTCGATCGGGCCGTCGCTCCGGCGGATGCTGCCGCTCGACGTGCAGGTTGCGCTGCGCGATGCCGAGAAGGATCTGGCGAGCTGGCGCAACTCGCCGCTAAGACCATTGATCGAGGAGCTTTCGACCTCCCTGGACGCGGATGCTCGCGCGGAAATTCAGGATCAGGTGAACGAGGCGCAAGCCGAGTTGGAGGGCCATGCCGAAGTGGTCGCCACGGCAGAGCGGATCAGCGAGCGGCTGATCGCCATCGCGGGCGAGCAACATGCGGTTCCGCTGACCCTCGGTCTTTCGCCGACGCGGGTCGACGCCTTGCTGCGCAGCCTGCGCCTCCTGATCGACAATGGCGCGCGTGGGATTGCCGACGCCAGTCTCGGCACAGCCAATCTGATCTTCATGGCGCTGAAGAGTCTCGAACTCGATCGGCTCGTAACGGACGGTGAACGTGACCACACTTTCTTCGTCGTCGAAGAGCCGGAGGCGCACCTGCATCCACACGTCCAGCGTCTTGTCTATCGTTACTTCCTTGGCACGGGTGCAGACGAGGAGGAGGATGCGCCGCCACTGACGACGATCCTCACGACGCATTCGCCCCACATCGCCAGCGTCGCGCCGATCCGCTCGATCGTCCTGCTCCGCCATGACGCGGCGACGAACGCGACGATCGCCGTCTCGACAGCCACGGCGCCATTCACCGAGCGCGACGAGGCGGACCTTCAGCGCTACATCGATGTGAGCCGCGGCGAGATCTTCTTCGCCCGCGGTGTCGTCCTGGTCGAGGGCGACGCGGAGCGCTTCTTGGTGCCGGCCTTTGCCGAGGCGCTGGGCATACCGCTCGACATGCTCGGCATCACGGTCTGTTCGGTCAGCGGCACGAATTTCACGCCTTACGTGAAGCTGCTGGGCCAGCACGGCCTGAACATCCCGCACGTGATCCTGACGGACCGCGACCCCAATGGCGCCAGCCATCCGCGCGTTCGGCGTCGTCTGATCAATGTGCTGCAATTGCGCGAAGAAGGCGTCAGCTACAGGCGGCTCGATGCGGACGCCGTGATCACCCGCGCCGAGCCGTTCGGCTACTTCGTCAACAGCAACACGCTGGAACCCGAGCTGTTTACGGGCGGCCTTGCCGACGCCATGCAGGAGGTGATCGAAGAAGAACTGAGCATCGGCGAGGACACCCGCGACGAGCTGCAAGGGTGGGTGGATGACCCCGACACGCTCGACGAGGATGCGCTGATCGCGCTCATCGAACGGATTGGTAAAGGACGTTTTGCCCAGGCGCTCGCGCGCCACGTCGACGCGGATACCTGTCCAGACTACATCCGGCAGGCGCTCGAGCACATCCGCGATGCCGTTGCGTAGCGTCAGCGCTGCCTATCTCGCCCAGGCGGGAGATCTTGCTGGCAACCCGGGTCAGCAGGCGGCCTATGACTCGACGGGCCACTGTGTCGTGCTGGCAGGTCCGGGCAGCGGCAAAACCAAGACACTGGTGCTGAAGCTCGCGAGGATCATGGCCGAGGACGTGCGCGCGCCGCGTGGTGCGGCTTGCATCACCTATAGTCAGGAATGCGCCCGCGAGCTGACGCGCCGCCTCGAGCGATTGGGCCTCCGCGAGGCATCCAATCTCTTCATCGGCACCGTTCACGGCTTCTGCTTGCGGCATCTCCTCATGCCGTATGGCCGGCTTGCCGACTTGCCGGTGCCTTTCCCGCTGGCGGTCGCCACGACTCGGCAGAGCGATCAGGCCATGAAGCGAGTGGGGGACAGGCTGTTCGGTGTCGGTCATCCAAACAAGACCATGGATCTTGGAAGGCACCGGCGATCGGTTCTCGACCGAAACTCCATTGCTTGGACCAGCGAGGAGGAGCTCGCCGCATGGGCGGAAGGATACGAGGCTGAGCTGCGGCGGATGGGCCTTATCGACTTTGATGACCTTGTCGTCTTCGGACAACGGCTCGTCTCAGAGCACGATTGGGTGCTCCCGCTGCTGCAGGCGAAATTCCCCGTCCTCGCCGTCGACGAGTATCAGGACCTCGGCGTGGCTCTGCACCGCATCGTCAAGCGCGTGGCCTTCGACGGCGGCGTTCGGCTCTTTGCGGTGGGAGATCCCGACCAGTCGATCTACGGCTTCACCGGCGCCGATGGAGCGCTTCTGCAGGAGCTTGCCGAGCGGGACGACGTCGAGCGGGTGCAACTGCAACTCAACTATCGTTCGGCGTCCCGGATCGTCAGCGCCTCCGAGATGGCGCTAGGCGAAGCGCGCGGCTATCAGTCCAACGACCCGGACCGGCAGGCCATTATCGAGTTCACGCAGTGCGCTGACGGTCTCGAAGGGCAGGCCGCGCACGCAATCGAAGAGATCATTCCCGCGGCGCTCGCAGGGAAACCAGGGCGAGCGCTCGGCGATATCGCCATCCTCTATCGCGACTACCGGGCCGGCGACGTGGTGGCGGAAGCGGTGGCCGCCGCGGGCCTCGACTTTGTCCGTGTCGACACCGCCGCGCCTTATCGGAAGGTCGCGCTCACGAGCTGGATCGAAGATTGCGCCGCATGGTGCGCGAGCGGCTGGCGCGAGGCCCGGCCGCAGTTGCGCGGGCTGCTGGATCGTTGGTTGGGATTTCACCGCGCACGGATCCCCGAGGCCCAGGCGCGCGATGAAGCCCAGCGTCTGACGCAGCTTCTCTGGTCGCTTCGCGTGGAGGCGGGCCTCGCTCGGGATTTCGTGGCGGCGCTTCGGGCCGGGATGCTTGACGCACTGATGGCTGGCGAGCCCAGCCTTGCCGACCAGCGCGAGCAGGTGGATCGGATGACCGCAGCCCTCGCTGGCGGAGGCGCGCTTGCCGATCTCGATTTGGCCAGTCTCGGCGGGCGAGATGGCTCGCCATTGCACCTCAATCTCCTGACGCTTCACTCCGCAAAGGGGTGCGAATATGACGTCGTCATTATGGTCGGTCTCGACCTCGGAGGATTGCCATGGCGCAATGAACTGCCCGCTGCTCGCCGCGAGAGCCGCCGGCTCTTCTACGTCGGTCTCACGCGCGCTCGAGATGAGATCCACATGCTTTATTCAGGCTACATCGATACCGCCCGCGGGAGGATGCATTGGGGGCGCTCTCCGTTCCTCAACGAGCTCGAAGCGCGCATGGAGGAGGCGGAAGACGAGTAACCTATGATGTCATTCCGTGAAGCCCAGGCGATCGAGGACCTGGCAGACCTCCTCTACGATTTCCTTCCCGGGAGCGGAAACAACAGGACCGCATTTCCGCTTGCCGCCGCACAGGCTGGCGTCGGCGACCTATGGGTCCCGGGCAGCAAGCGACCTGCCATTGTGCAACTCCTGACCGCGACGCTGGAACAGCGCAGGTCGTCCTTTACGAAACTGATCGTGGCGATCGTTCGCCAAGCGATGACCTACCGCAGGGGAAAGGGGAATCCTCTCAGCCGTGAAGAGATTGATCGGCTAAACAGCCTTCTTCCCGGCGTGCAGTTTAAGATTCCTGAGCTGCTCGATCCGAGCTTCCTGAACAGCTTCGGCGCGCCGAAGGTGGCAGAGCCAGCGCCGCAGGCGTCGGCGGCGATGGGCGCCGAGAAGGCGCAAGAGCTCGCGGCGCTCCTCATTGAAATCACCAAGCTCGATCCCCAGACGCGTGGCCTGCGTTTCGAGGGCTTTCTCAATGAGCTGTTCGCCGGATTCGGGTTGGCGCCGCGGGGCTCTTTTCGACTTGTCGGCGAGCAGATCGACGGGAGCTTTAAGCTGCACGGTCAGACCTGCCTGGTTGAAGCAAAATGGCATGGGCCCCAAATCGGCTTTGCTGACCTGATGACCTTTTCGGGCAAGGTCAGTGGGAAGGCGTCCTGGTCGCGCGGCCTATTCGTTAGCAATTCCGGCTTTACGGCCGAGGGGCTGGAGGCGTTCTCGCGTGGACGCCAGACTAATCTCATATGCGCTGACGGGCTCGACCTCTACGAGGTGCTTTCGCACAAGGTCTCACTCATCACGGTTTTGGAAGCCAAGGAGCGCCGTGCGGCCGAGACGAACCGCGCGTTCGTCGCCGTGCGGGACCTAAATCTTTCAGGGTGATTGGGCCGCGATGACGGTATAGGCAAGAACGAGCGGCCGCTCGCACATCGTAGTGTAGGGTACAGGCGGCGGGACCGGTCTGACGGCTGTTCGGCGACGCTTCTAAGCCGTGTCCGGCGATAGATGGCGGAAGGCGCGTTTTGCGAAAACCGTCGGAAAAGCCAATGATTTCAAAAGCGCGAGTTTTTGACGGGTTGGCTGACGGTATAGCGAGCCGCGAAGAATATTTTGACAAGTGATTTCAAATGGTTATCCTGCTAGGAAATAATCGAGTGGGAATAAGGTGACCGGGGCAAATCCAGCGAAGGCGCCGCCCCGTCCCATTTCGGGCTAATTCAACGAAACCTGGCAGGGTGACACTGCGTTTACCCTGCCAAGACCGTTGAGAGGAGCCAGCCGATGGCATCCGATGTTGATCCGAAACCTATGACGCGGGCCGCCGCGATTCTTTACGCCATCGGTTTCCCACTCGGCCTGATCACCCTCGCCTTTCTGCCTGTGGGCCGGTTGGACTGGCTTCCGGGCTGGATATTCATCGCGATCCTCGTCCTGGCCTTCGGTCTTTCCGGGCTTGTGCTTGCGCGGCTGAACCCAGTCATCTTCCGCGCCCGCAGCCGGTTTCAGCCTGGAACCAAAAAATGGGACCTGATCCTCGTGACCGCGATCCTTCTGGCTTTTGCCGCCGAAATTCCGGTTGCGACATTCGATGCCGGTCGGATGGAATGGTCCGTTGTGCCGCTATGGGTCATTTACGCCGGCTATCTCCTGCTCCTCGGCGGCATCGCCGTTACGGCCTGGGCGCAGGCGGTCAATCCGTTCTTCGAGCCGGGCGTTCGCATTCAGGCGGAGCGCGGACAACGGGTGATTACGTCCGGGCCATATGGCATCGTGCGTCACCCCGGCTACATGGCGGCAATCGCCATATTCGTCGGCATACCGCTTGCATTGGCTTCGTGGGCGGCTCTGTTCCCTGCCCTATTGGCTATCACCCTGCTGATCCTGCGCACCGCATGGGAAGATCATTTGCTCCGGGCCGAATTGCCGGGATATACTGATTACGCCAATAAAAAGCGCTATCGGCTGTTCCCCGGCATTTGGTAAGCGCAAATCGCGCTTGTTCTTCTTTTGTTCTTTTAAATTCTTTCTGCGATGATACTATCGCGGTCTTGGCAAAGGCCGTGGAGCGTCGTCATGGGTTTCGAGTTGGCGGATAAAGGAGGTTTAAGGCAGCTTTTCTTCGAAGGGTGGGAGCCTGAGAAAATATCGCGCTTCAATCCGCGATCTAGCAGCAAGCTTTTGATCGTGACGAAACCGCCGGCGGCTCTGGCGGAGCGAATTTTTGCCGACGCCTCGTGCCATGCCGCGGGGCGGACGAAGCGTGAGGCCCATCCGCCGGAGCTTTTGCATATAAGCCTGCTCTGTATCGGAGGTTTCGAGACCGTGCCTCATGGGCTGGTAAACCGGCTGAAGGCGGCATTGGGGGAAATCAGGGCGCGGCCCGTTCCCATCACATTCGATGGGACATCGCTTTTCGGCAATCGCAACAGTCTGGCGCTACATAGCAACCATGAGATGCCGGAGCTCAACGCTCTGGTAAAAATGGTGCAGCGCGCCCTTAGGCGGGCAAATCTTCCCTATATCGCCGCATCGTCCTTCACGCCGCATCTCACCGTGATTTACGGCTGCGGGAAGATCGAACCGATGCCGGCTGGTAAGCCCTATAGCTGGCTGGCCTGCAATTTCGAACTCGTTTTCAGCCATCATGGCGAAACGCGGCACGAGGCTCTCGGACGCTTTGCGCTTTCACCGAAAGCGGATCGCTATGAACGGCCTGAAAGCCAGTTACATCTGCCGGAAAAAGTGATCGGTCACGCGAAGAGGGCGAAGCAAGGGGTGGCGCGACGATGAGGCGCCCGAGAGGGCATGCCGAGCTCGACACCGGGATTGTTTTGCATCTGCAGTTAAAAGTGCAAACGATACGTCGTTGTGCGAACACAGGAACGCTTCTCGAGTAGTATCACCACGCCTGTGGAAAACGAATCTCGTTTTCGGTTCCGGGCGCAAGCGAGGCGATATCGCCTCGCAACGGATCATGCCAGCTTAGAGCTGTACCTTGTCGAAAGCCTTGCCGTCGATGCCGAGGGCTTCGAGATCGGCGCGGGCGGGCTTGCGATGTGCGCGAACAGCGGCCGAAACCGAGAGCGCTGCACCGAGAACGGCGAAAGTTTCACCGAAGAAGTTACGCGATGTCTTTGCAACCTGACGCATTTTTCTCTCCATCTTTGATGCCCAGATAATGGGTATTTTCGCCCTTCTCTACAACTCATGATGTAGCAGGGAAGCCATGCAGCTTTGCTCGCGCTCGTTTGGATATCAGCCATTACGATTTTGCATGGCTTAGACGCCACTCCCCCAAAGGACGCAGGACGCTTCAGCGGGCGGGTTGAATAAGGCGGATATTTTGTTATGCCGGAGAGCTTGAAGACAACGAGGCTGGCAGCATGACGATCACCATTTACGGCATCAAGAACTGCGACACGATGAAGAAGGCCAGAAGCTGGCTGGAGGCCAACGGCGTCGACTATTCTTTCCATGATTATAAGGCGGCCGGCATCGACCGCGCCCATCTGGAAACATGGTGCGATGCCGCAGGCTGGGAAACGGTTCTCAACCGCGCCGGCACCACCTTCAAAAAGCTGGATGACGGCCAGAAGGCCGATCTTACCCGTGAGAAGGCCATCGGGTTGATGCTGGAGCAGCCTTCCATGATCAAGCGCCCCGTGCTGGAAGCGAAGGACAGGATAACCGTCGGCTTCAAACCGGAAGCCTACCAGACCCTGTTTGCCTGAGCGCGGCCCGTCATGTCCAAAACAACCCGCGCCACCCAGATGTTGACCAGGGCCGGCGTTGCCTTCACCACCGTCACCTATGACTACGATCCGAATGCCGACCGCATCGGCCTCCAGGCGGCCGAGGCGATCGGTGAGCCGCCGCATCTGGTGCTGAAAACGCTGATGGCGGAGCTGGACGGCAAGCCGGTCTGCGTCGTCGTCCCTTCGGACCGTGAGGTCAGCATGAAGAAGCTGGCCGCTGCTTTCGGGGGCAAATCCGCCAGCATGATGAGACCTGCCGATGCGGAACGGGCCACCGGTTACCATGTCGGCGGCATCAGCCCCTTCGGGCAGAAGAAACAGGTGCCGACAGCCATCGAGGCCGGAGCCATGGCGCATGATTATGTCTACATGAATGGTGGGCAGCGCGGTTTGCAGGTGCGGCTTTCGCCGCACGACGCCCAGACGGCGCTGAAGGCCATTGCCGCGCCGTTGGTCGCCGATTGAAGCTTTCCGACTGCCTTTGAAAGCATTTGGCTTTCGGGAGGAATGGGCTATGGTCGGCGCCTCCTATTGAAATAGACGAAGGCAGATCATGACCGCTTCTCCCATCGATCCCGTCAAACTCGAAAAACTCGCCGAAGTCGCCGTCAAGGTCGGCCTGCAATTGCAGAAGGATCAGGATCTGGTGATTACCGCGCCGCTGGCGGCCCTGCCGCTGGTGCGGCTTTTGACCAAGCATGCCTATATGGCAGGCGGTGGCCTGGTCACCACCTTCTATTCCGACGAGGAAACCACGCTCGCCCGCTATCGCCATGCCAGCGATGCGAATTTCGACCGGGCTTCCGGCTGGCTCTATGAGGGCATGGCGAAGGCCTATGCCAATGGCGCGGCGCGGCTGGCGATTGCCGGCGACAACCCCATGCTGCTGGCCGAAGAGGACCCAGCCAAGGTGGCGCGCGCCAACAAGGCCAATTCCACCGCCTACAAGCCGGCGCTGGAGAAGATTTCCAACTTCGACATCAACTGGAACATCATCTCCTATCCGAACCCCTCCTGGGCAAAGCAGGTCTTCCCCGATCTCCCGGAGGCCGAGGCGGTCCGCAAGCTTGCCGATGCCATCTTCGCCGCCTCGCGGGTGGATGTTGCCGATCCGGTGGCGGCATGGGCGCAGCACAATGCCAGTCTCGCCAAGCGCTCGGCATGGCTGAACGGGGAGCGCTTCTCCGCGCTGCATTTCACCGGCCCCGGCACGGATGTGAAGATCGGCCTGGCGGACGGCCATGAATGGCACGGTGGCGCCTCCACCGCCAAGAACGGCGTGACCTGCAATCCGAATATCCCGACGGAAGAGGTCTTCACCACGCCGCACGCCCTGCGTGTCGATGGCTACGTCTCCAGCACCAAACCGCTCTCGCATCAGGGAACGCTGATCGATAATATCCAGGTGAAGTTCGAAGGCGGACGCATTGTCGAAGCCAAGGCTTCCAAGGGCGAAGCAGTGCTGAACAAGGTACTCGATACCGATGAGGGCGCGCGGCGTCTGGGCGAAGTGGCGCTGGTGCCGCATTCCTCACCGATCTCGGCAAGCGGCATCCTGTTCTACAACACGCTGTTCGACGAAAATGCCTCCTGCCACATTGCGCTCGGCCAATGCTATTCGAAATGCTTCCTCGATGGCGCATCGCTATCGCAGGAGCAAATCAAGGCGCAGGGCGGCAATTCCAGCCTGATCCATATCGACTGGATGATCGGCTCCGACAAGGTGGACATCGACGGCGTGAAGCCGGACGGCTCCACGGTTCCGGTGATGCGCCAGGGCGAATGGGCATGACGGCGGCGCGCTTACCGCAGCGACTGGCTGCGCTGGCTGAGCCAGATGCTGAAGAGCACCGCAACGAACCCGATAATCTGCGCTGGCGTGAGGCTCTGGCCAAGCGCCAGCCAGCCGAGCAGGGTCGCAACGACAGGGCTTAGAAAACCGAGTGATGCCGCTGCGGAAGGTTCGATGCGGGCAAGCCCGCGAAACCACAGAAAATAGGTCAAGGCAGCGCCGATAAGCCCCAGATAGGCCATGCCGAGAATATTGGCCGCCGTCGGCGTCGGCAGGGCCGGCTCCAGAAAATAGGCGACCGGCAGCAGAAGAATACCGCCGGCCGTCAACTGCCAGGCGGTGAAGGTGAGGTTCGAGACCGGTGGCCGCCACTTGCGTGTCAGCACCGTTCCAAAGGCCATGGAGACGGCGCCGGCAAGACCCGCAGCCACGCCGATACCATCCAGCGCAGCACCCGGCGCCAGAACCAGAAGCGCGACACCGACAATACCCAGAAATCCGGCCGCGATGGCCAGAGGCCGCACCGGCGCGTCGAGAAACAGCCGGGAAAGGCCGATCACGATCAGCGGCTGAACCGCGCCTACCGTTGCGGCGACACCGCCCGGCAGCCGATAGGCTGAAACGAAAAGCATCGCCCAGAAAAACGAGAAATTCAGCGCGCCGAGAATGAAGCTGCGCGGCCACCAGATGCCTTGCGGCAGCTTTCTGACGAAGAGCAACAGCAAGATGCCCGCCGGCAATGCCCGCAGCATGGCGACATGAAAGGGATAACCCTGCGGCAGGAATTCGGTCGTGACGAAATAGGTGGTTCCCCAGATGGCGGGAGCAAGTGCGGTCACCAGCACATCGGCGGCGTAGGTCGTATTTTTCTTCATTTCAAGAATCTCTATATCAAGATAAATCCAATGTAGTCGATTTTATCTTGACGTCAAGATATCAATTGTTATGCCTTGGTGATGAGCAAAGAACCGCCGGACCACGTCGATCACATTCTCGCGCAATGGCACAGGGAGCGGCCCGATCTAGATGTCGGCCCGATGGGCCTGCTCGGCCGCTTGAACCGGCTCAGCACCCATCTCGGCCGCGAGGTGGAGGCCGTGCTGCTGAAGCATGGGCTTTCCTCCTCCGCTTTCGATGTGCTGGCGACACTGCGGCGCTCCGGCCCGCCCTACCGGCTTTCCCCCGGCGATCTGCTGGCCATGACCATGGTGAGTTCCGGCACCATGACCAACCGCATCGACCAGCTCGAAAAGGCGGGGCTGGCGGAGCGCGTTCATAATCCGCAAGACCGGCGCAGCGTGCTGATATCGCTGACGGAACGCGGCTTTGCCGTTGTCGAGGATGCCGCGGGCGCTCATGTCGAAAACCAGCACCGGCTGGTTGCCCATCTCAGCGAAGAAGAGCGTGCGACGCTGAACCGGCTGCTGAAGCGGTTCCTGCAGGATTTCGAAAAATAGACGCGCCAGTCACGGGCGAACCCACAATCGCTTCACCGATAGCGCTTGTTTCGACGCAAAAAATCCTGTAAGCAATTTTCCATAAACCTGTACTACAGGTTGGAGGAAAAATGTATAACGCCATTTCCCATGAAACCGGTCTCGTCAGCAGCACCATTGGCGCGATCACCCGCCACATCCGCGAGAACGAACTTGCGCCCGGGGCGAAACTGCCGAGCGAACTTTCGCTCTCGCAGCAACTCGGCGTCTCGCGCACCGTGGTTCGCGAGGCTTTCCGATCGCTATCAGCCATGCGGCTGATCGATGTCAGCGCCGGCAAACGCGCCACGGTGGCGACGCTGGATCATGGTGCGATGTCGTTGATGTTCGAACATGGCATTCACACCGAGCAGATCAACATCCAGCAGATTTATGACGTGCGCCGCACCATCGAAGTCAGAACCGTGACGCTCGCGGCGCTGCGGAGAACAGATGCTGAAGCGCTCACCATTCTCGACCACGCCAATAATATGGAGCGGGATTTCGGCGACAATGACAAGGTGATGGAACACGACCTTGCCTTTCACCTTGCTGTTGCCAGAGCCTCCAAGAACCCGGTTTTCGAACTCATTCTCGGTGCTTTCCAGAATGTGACGCGCCAGACCTGGCCCATCGGCTGGAAGAGCCGCACATCCGACGCGCAGCGCCACGCCGCTGGCGAGCTTCACATCGCCATCGGACAGGCCATAGCCGCGGGCGATCCGCAAACGGCCTCAACGCTGATGGCCCGGCATTTCGATGAAAGCGTGCATGCGCTTCTGGCCGCCGGCATCGCCTGATTTTTTCAACGCAGTTCCAGACGGAACACGACCTGCCTCTGGAGGAGACACTTCATGAAAATTACGAAACTCGAGACCGTCCGCGTGGCGGAGCGGGCAAACCTGCTCTGGGTTCTGGTCCATACCGATGAGGGCATCACCGGGCTCGGCGAAACCTTCTATGGCGCCGAGACGGTGGAAACCTATGTGCATGAATATATCGCACCCCGCGTGATCGGCCGCGATCCGCTGCAGATCGACCTTCTGGCGCAGGATCTCGTCGGTTATCTCGGTTTCCGTTCATCGGGTGCGGAAGTGCGCGGCAATTCCGCCTTCGATATCGCGCTGTGGGATATTTTCGGCAAGGCAACCAACCAGCCTATCGCCCAGTTGCTCGGCGGTTTCAGCCGCAAGGAAATCCGTACCTACAATACCTGTGCGGGCACGGAATATATCAAGAAGGCGACCGGGCAGCAGACGGCCAATTATGGCCTCTCCGGCGGCAAGGACTATGACGACCTGAACGGCTTCCTGCACCGGGCCGACGAGCTTGCCCATTCGCTGCTGGAAGACGGCATCACGGCCATGAAGATCTGGCCCTTCGATGCGGCGGCGGAAAAGACGCGCGGGCAATATATCTCGATGCCGGACCTGAAAAGTGCGCTCGAGCCATTTGAGAAAATCCGCAAGGCCGTGGGCGACAAGATGGACATCATGGTGGAGTTTCATTCCATGTGGCAGCTTCTGCCCGCCATGCAGATCGCCAAGGCACTGACGCCATACCAGACGTTCTGGCATGAAGACCCGATCAAGATGGATAGCCTTTCCAGCCTGACGCGTTATGCCGCCGTGTCGCCCGCCCCCATTTCCGCATCGGAAACGCTGGGCTCCCGCTGGGCCTTCCGCGATCTGCTGGAAACGGGTGCGGCCGGCGTGGTGATGCTTGACATCAGCTGGTGCGGCGGCCTTTCGGAAGCGCGCAAGATCGCCTCGATGGCGGAAGCCTGGCATCTGCCGGTCGCGCCGCATGATTGCACGGGCCCGGTGGTCCTCTGCGCCTCCACGCATCTGTCGCTCAATGCGCCGAATGCCCTGGTGCAGGAAAGCGTGCGCGCCTTCTACAAGACCTGGTATCGCGATCTCGTCACCGCATTGCCGGAAGTGAAAAACGGCATGATCACCGTGCCGCCGGGCGCCGGCCTCGGCATGGAACTACATCCCGATATCGAAAAGAGCTTCACCGTCAGCCGCCGTTTTTCGGATGCGGCGTCGATCTGATCAGAACAGGCTACCCTGATTGCCCGGGCCAGAAGAAGCCGGTTTCACCGGCTTTTTTTTCGGGGTTGTGGCGGCATCCGCGGACGGCGCCCCCTCTCCAGTCGTGATGGCGGAAACGCGACCATCGGCAAATTCCATCGACACTATGGCGCCAGAGGCTATGGCTGCCGCGCGGGTCAATGGCCGGTTCTCCTCATCGCGGATCACGGCATAACCGCGCTTCAGCACATTCTTGTAGGACAGCGATTCCAGAACGCGATTATGCGCGGCAAGGCCCGAACGGGTCTGCGCCATACGGTGCAGCACGGCGGTATCGGCCCGGCGTGTGGCGGTGACGACCCGCTCCTTTTGTCGCTCCAGCTGGCCAAGCAGCCGGGCTGGCAGCGAACGCAAAGCAGAATCGAAGGCATCGATGCGGCCTTTGCCCTGCAGCAGACGGCGCTCCACCAGGGACTCGGCGCGGTGCATACGCTCGGTAATACGCTGCCGATGGTGCTTCAAACCATTCAGCAGGGTCTCCGGCCGGAGCCCCGAAGCGGAACGTTCGAAGGCGCGGCGCTTGTTGAGTGTGGTCAACTCCAGCCCACGGCCAAGACCGCCCGCAGCCTCGTCAAAGCGACGGCGCGGCAGGGCCAGAAGCTGATCGAGCGACGGCAGCGCGCGAACCAGCGCCCGCACGCCCTGGCGGCGATTGTCCATCTGCCGCGATACCGAGCCGGAAAGCCGGGCGGCAAGGCCGGAAAGCTGCGCTTCAAGCTCGGCCCGCACCGGCACCGCCATTTCGGCGGCTCCCGTCGGAGTGGGCGCCCGCATATCGGCGGCATAATCGATCAATGTCGTATCGGTTTCATGCCCTACGGCGGAAATCAGCGGGATTTCACTCTCGGCAGCGGCACGCACGACGATTTCATCGTTGAAGCTCCAGAGGTCCTCCAGACTGCCGCCGCCGCGCGCGACGATCAGCACGTCCGGGCGCGCAATTTCGCCGCCGGGCTGAAGCGCATTGAAGCCGCGAATGGCGTTCGCAACCTCCTCGCCCGACCCCTCGCCCTGCACCTTGACCGGCCACACGACGACATGGACGGGAAAACGATCCGAGATGCGGTGAAGAATATCGCGAATGACCGCGCCCGTGGGCGAGGTAACGACGCCGATGACACGTGGCATGAACGGCAGACGGCGCTTGCGGGCTGCATCGAACAGGCCTTCCGCCGCCAGACGCCGGCGGCGATCCTCCAGGAGCGCCATCAGCGCGCCGGCGCCGGCAGGCTCGAGGCTTTCGATGACGATCTGATATTTCGATGAACCGGGAAAAGTGGTGATCTTGCCGGTGGCGACGACTTCCATACCCTCTTCCGGGCGGAACTTCAGCCGCGAGAACGTGCCCTTCCAGATCACGGCATCGATACGGGCGCGATCATCCTTCAGCGAGAAATAGGCATGGCCGGAAGAATGCGGGCCACGATAGCCGGAAATCTCGCCGCGCACCCGCACCTGCTCGAATGCCGTCTCCACCGTGCGCTTGATGGAACCCGACAGTTCGGACACCGAGAACTCGGCAAGATTGCTCAATGCGGCGTGGGAAAAGATGTCGCTCATGCCCGTTTGTAACCAAAACCCGTCGATTCGGAAATGCCGGCGCCAGAGAACCGGATTTTAACGGCAATGAAACCATATCCTCAACTAACGAGTTAGGAAAACAGGGATTGGAGGAGAAAACAAGGGTTCGTTAGGGAAGGAGACGCTACGTCTTCTCCCAGGCCCGGCAACCAAAGAGGAGGCGGCATCATGATTTTTCTTACCGCCACAGTGCTCGGCGTAACGGCTGTTGCGTTGCGTTCTGTCTTCAGCATCGTTTTCATCTGCATGATGATTATCGCCGCCTATGGTGTCGCAATGGCGCTTTCTGCCGCGGCTGTGCCCCTGATGTCGCTGCTGCTTGCGCTCGCCGGTTATAATTTCGGCGTCGTGGGTGTCGTCATCGGCCTTCTGGTGCTGCAGCGCCCGCGCTCCACACAGCCAACGCTTTAAAAGCCGACACCCTTGAGGTTTCCGCACTTTGCGCTGACCGAGATTTGCGGCCTGACCGTCGATCTTGCCGTCACCTGTCTGCTTATCCTCTATCTTGGCGTCGACCCCTTGGCCGCCCGGTTGCCGGGGGCTGCGGCCGGGCTTGCTACAAGTTGGCGACTGAACCGCTCGAACGGGAATGCACCTGACATGCCGAGCGGCTTTCTCATGAATGCCGTCACGCTCATCTCCCGCATCGTGGGCGTCGGACTGTTCGTCCTGCTGCTATGGCGCAACCCGCTGGTGCAGCCGCTTGTCCCGCTTGCCCTTTCAGCGCTCGCGGCGCTGGCGCTTTCGCTTTACGGCTATTGGCGGCTGCAGAAGCAACGGCAGGATCAGGATTAAACCGCTTCCCAACCGTCCTTTTCCGCCGCCCGATAGATGGCGTCGATGAAAAGCTGGTTCTTCCTTGAGCTTTCGAGAAGGACGACGTCGCCCCCACCCTTTGCCGCACGGGCAAACGCTTCCGCCTCCAGTTTGTACTGGCGGCTATCCTGAAACCGGAATATCTGTGACTGATTATGGGCCTGATTGGTCAGCTCAATCTCTTCCGCACCCCAGCGATTGGCGTTGAAGGGGGATTTGACCTCGATGTAGCCATCCGTACCGTGGAAAACCATCAGCTGACGGGCGGCAAGCTGCGTCGCCAGATAAAAGCTCAGTTCAAAACTGCCGAAATCAGCCCGAATGCTCGAATAGATATCGGTGCCGAATTCCTTGTCGCGCTCGACGCTTGCCTGGACGCGCCTGGGCTCCGCGCCGGTCGCGAAACGGGTCACAATGGTCGGATAGACGCCGATATCCGGCAGAGCACCGCCGCCCAGTTCCGGAATATTCCGCATATTGCCGGGATCGCGATTGAAATAGCTGAAAGCACCCTGAACATGCTTCAACGTTCCGATGGCGCCTGACGCCAGCAACTCCTTCACCTTGGCCCAGACCGGCGAATAGGTGACCATGAAGGCTTCTGACACGAGCACGCCATTACGGTCACGCGCCGCGATAAGGGTGTCGATCTCTTCGGCTTTCAGCGCAATCGGCTTTTCGCAGAGGACATGCTTGCCGGCATCGGCGGCCCTGATGGTCCACTCCACATGCTGCGAGGTGGGAAGCGGAATATAGACGGCGTCGATCACATCCGATGCCAGCATCTCCTCATAGGAGCCGAAAGCATGGGGCACGGAAAAGCGATCCGCGACCACACGGGCCTTGGCGAGATCGCGACTGGCGATGGCGCTGACCACGCAATCTTTCGCATCCTGCATAGCCGGAATGACGTGATCCTGAGCGATTTTCGCCGTTGAGATTATTCCGAAGCGCAGCATTCCATCCTCCATTCTGTCATCCGCCGGAAACTTACCACCATCACACGGCCTGGCAAGCCAACGGTTCGCGACAGATAAAAGATGGCCGGATTTGTCCTTCCTTTGTCGGTATTCCTGCTTTTATCCATATATTGAAAGGGGAATTATGCTAGGCATGAATCCAATGGAGAACCATGAAATGTCCTCTTCCAACACTGCGCTGCTCGTCGTCGACGTCCAGGAATCCTTTCGGCATGCCCCTTATTTCGAGGAAAGCGGGCTCGCCACCTTTCTGGAAAAACAGCAGGCGTTGATCGACGGCGCCGAAGCGGCCGGCATTCCGGTTGTGCAAATCTTCCACGTCGATGGCGACAGGGCCTTCTCGAAAGACAGCGGTTATATCCGCGCGCTCGAGGGTATGCGGATCGCCCCTGACGTGACCTTCCACAAGAATCGCCACTCAGCCTTTGCCGGCACCGGCCTTGAAATCTGGCTGACGCAAAAAGGCATCAACCGGTTGATCGTTTCCGGTATCCGCACCGAACAATGCTGCGAGACAACCACCCGGCACGCCTCTGATCTCGGCTACAGCGTCGATTACGTTACCGAGGCGACTCTCACCTTTCCGATGACGCATGCCTCCGGCACGGTCTTCAGCGCGGATGATATCCGCAAGCGCACCGAACTGGTGCTGGCCGGGCGCTTTGCCCGCATCGCCACGGTGCGCGATGCACTTGCAAGCGTGAAAGAGGCAGCCTGATGGACAAAGGCGGCACACGCGTCATTCCCTTCTATACGCTTGTGCCGCCACACGCGCTGTTGCTCGACATTGCCGGCCCCCTGCAGGTGATCCGTTATGCCAATGACGAGCAGACCGACATTTTTTTCGACTGCCGCTACATCGCAGCCAGGGACAGGCAACAATCCTCCATCGGCCTTGATCTTTGCGGGCTGGAGACACTGCCGACGGCGCTACCGGAAAACGCGTTGCTGTTGATCTCCGGCAGCACCTCGCGCTCGGAAGGTGAAGCGGAGACGCGGCGGGAGCGGCAGGCGTTGGCGGCGTGGCTGCGTCGCGCCGTCCGGGTCGACACAACCGTTATCTCCATCTGCTCTGGGGCGCTGCTGGCGGGTGAAGCCGGACTTTTCGACGGGCGCGGCTGCACCACGCATAGCGATTGCATCGACGCACTCCGCCGCATCGCACCGTTATCCCAGGTGGTCGAAAACCGCCTGTTCGTCGAGGACGGCAACCGCTTTTCCAGCGCTGGCATCTCCACCGGCATCGACCTGATGCTGCATGTGGTTTCCCGGCTGACGTCCCCGGCCGTTGCCGCACGCATCGCCAAGACCATGGTCGTTTACCTCAGGCGCAACGGCAGCGATCCGCAGATTTCCCCATGGCTGACTGGCCGTAACCACATGCATCCCGCCATTCACCGCGTGCAGGACAAGGTGATGGCGGAGCCGGCGCAGGACTGGTCGCTGGAGCGGTTGGCGGATATCGCCGCCCTCAGCGAAAGGCATCTATCGCGCCTGTTTCGCGAGCATACCGGCATCAGCGTCATCGACTATGTCAACCTGATGCGGGTCAATCTTGCCCGCGATATTCTCGCAAATACCCGTCTCGACATGGAAGCCATCGCCGAGCAGTCGGGCTTTGCCTCCGCCCGGCATTTGCGGCGCGTGTGGCAGCAGCACAATCGTTACCCACCCAGCCGCTATCGCGGCCTTCAGGCCTGATTGTCGCCGCACCGCGCCGTTGCCTGATGAGTGCCATCAAAGGAATTGAATGGTTATACCCGCAGGCAGTTGCTAACCTTGCCTCAAAGACAGCAACAGGAGCATTCCCGTGGAAAAACGAAGCCTCGGCCGCACCGGCCTCTCCATCGCCCCGATCGTTTTCGGCGGCAACGTGTTCGGCTGGACAGCGGATGAGAAGACTTCCTTTGCCCTGCTCGACGCATTTTTTGATGCCGGGTTCAACGCCATCGACACGGCGGATGTCTATTCCGCCTGGGTGGACGGGCATGTCGGAGGCGAATCCGAGGCTATCATCGGCAAATGGCTGAAGCAGTCGAGCGTGAAGCGCGAGGATGCGGTGATCGTCACCAAGGTCGGTTTTGACAATCGCGGCCAGAAGACCGGCCTCAGCGCCAAGTGGATCGCGGAAGCTGCCGACGCTTCATTGAAGCGGCTGCAAACAGACTATATCGACCTCTATCTCGCCCACAAGCCAGATGCGGACGTACCGCTGGAAGAGACGCTCGCCGCCTTCGCAAAACTGAGGGAACAGGGAAAAATCCGCGCCATCGGCTGCTCCAATTATTCCGCCAGCCAGCTTCAGGACGCGCTGGATGCGGCTGCGAAGAACAATCTTCCCCGTTATGACGTGTTGCAGCCGGAATATAATCTCTATAACCGCGCGGATTTCGAAGGTCCGCTTGCTGATCTTTGTGTGAAGGAAGAGATTGGCGTCATCAACTACTACAGCCTCGCTGCCGGCTTCCTGACCGGCAAATACCGCGCCAAGGCCGATACGGAAGGTGTCGCCCGCAGCTATCGCGTGGGCGAATATGTCAACACGCGCGGCCTTGCCGTTCTGGGCGCAATGGATGCTGTGGCGGTACAGACCGGGGCCAGGCTCGCGGATATCGCGCTGGCCTGGCTGTTGCGGAAAAAGGCGATAACCGCGCCGATTGCCAGCGCCACCAGCCTGTCTCAGCTTGAAAGCTTCAAACGCGCCGTCGATCTGGAACTGACCGATGAGATGATGAGCCTTCTCGACAAGGCGGGTGCATAAGATGGAACTTGCAATTCGCGACGCGCAGCCGGCCGACCGGGCGGAATGGCTGCGGCTATGGAACGACTATCTCGCCTTTTATGATGTCGATCTTGCCGATGACGTCACCGATCACACCTGGGCGCGTATCCTTGACCCCACATCCCGTGTTTCGATGCGTGTGGCGCTGCTTGGCGACCGCATGGCCGGTTTCGCCATTCATCACTTCCATGATTCCACCTGGGTGAAGACGCCCGACTGCTATCTGGAGGACCTGTTCGTCGACGGCGAAATCCGCGGCAAGGGCACGGGCCGGGCGCTGATGGACGATCTTATCGCCATCTGCAGGGAAAAGGGCTGGTCGCGGCTCTACTGGAACACCGGTGAGGACAACCACCGGGCGCAGAAGCTCTACGACAGCTACGTGAAGAGCGACGGCCATATCCGCTATCGCATTACCTTCTGATCACCCCCGGAAACGGAAGAAATCCACAAAGGCTCTCAGCGCCGGCCGCATCTGCCGGCGTGAGGGATAATAGATGTAAAAGCCGTCAAAGGGTGCGCACCAGTCTTCCAGCGCACGGATGAGCCTTCCCTCCCTGATATCGTCTTCCACACGCTGCTCGAAAACGAAGGCGAGCCCTGCGCCATCGATCGCCGCCCGGCGAATGAGGCTCTGGTCCGACAGGATCAGCGGCCCCTGCACATCGACCACCAATGGCTTGCCATTCTTCTCCAGTTCCCAGCGGTAGATAAGGCCGCTGGCGAAACGCCGGCGGATGCAGCGATGCCGGATGAGATCCCTGGGATCGCGCGGCGGCGGGTTTTCTGCAAAATAGGAGGGCGCGCCGACAATCGCACCGCGCCATGTTCCGCTCGCTTTCACCGCGATCATATCCGCGTCGAGGTGCTCCCCAAGCCGCAGACCGGCATCGAAACCCTTCGCGACAATATCCTCGAAACGATCATCCGTTGATATCTCGAGCGAAATATCCGGATAGAGCCGCAGGAACTCACCCAGTCTCGGCACGATGAGATCCTCGGCGGCAAGCCGCGGCAGGGTGATACGCAACGGCCCCGCCGGTCTTCCGCCATGTTCGGCGAGCGTTTCGATGACCGCATCGATATCAGCAAGCGCCGGCCCCAGCGTCTCGAGAAGCCGCCTGCCTTCCTCTGTCGGTGAAACGCTGCGGGTGGTACGATGAAGCAGCCGCAGGCCAAGGCTTGCCTCCAGCGACGATACCGCATGGCTGACGGCGGAAGGTGCAATGGCAAGTTCGGCGGCGGCCTTGCGAAAGCTGCGGCCTTCGGCAACGGCGGCGAGAACGGCCAGCTGGGAGAGTTGCACACGGTTCATTGTTCTAAATGATAGAACAACCCAAGCGGATTTGCAGCGATTATTTTTGTCGCCATGAGACGCTATTTTCTGATCACGCCCTGATGACGGGCGGTTCCTTATGGAAGGACGAACAGATGAAAAAAAGAACCCTTGGAAACAACCTTTCCGTTTCGGCGCTTGGCCTCGGCTGCATGGGAATGACCCACGCCTATAGCCCGACCGGCGATGAAACCAGTGCAATAGCGACGCTGCACCGCGCCGTCGAACTCGGCGTCACCTTTTTCGATACGGCAGAGGTTTACGGGCCTTACAATAACGAGATTCTTGTCGGCAAGGGTTTGAAGCCCTATCGCGACAAGGTGGTCATTGCCACCAAGTTCGGTTTCAAAATCGACACCAGCAAACCCGCAGGCCAGATGATGGTGGGCACCGACAGCCGGCCGGAAAATGTGTACGCCGTCGCCGAAGCCTCGCTCAAACGCCTTGGCGTCGATGTCATCGACTTGTTCTACCAGCACCGCGTCGATCCCGATGTCCCGATCGAAGAGACTGTCGGCGCCATGGCGGAACTGGTGCGGCAGGGCAAGGTGAAACATCTCGGCCTCTCGGAAGCGAGTGCCGAGACGCTTCGCAAGGCGCACGCCGTTCATCCGATTGCGGCCATCCAGAGCGAATACTCGCTATGGACCCGCGACGTGGAGGAAAACGGCGTGCTGGAAACCTGCCGTGAACTGGGCATCGGTTTCGTCCCCTTCAGCCCTCTGGGACGCGGTGCCTTGACGGGCGCACTGAAGTCGCTCGACGGACTTGCATCCGACGATTTCCGCCGCGGCCTGCCGCGCTTCCAAAGCGAAAACTTCGACGCCAATCTGGCGCTTATCAAGCTTCTGGAGGACATGGCGGTTGAGAAGGGCGTGACCGCCGGACAATTGGCGCTGGCCTGGGTGCTGGCACAGGGCGATTTCATCGTTCCTATCCCCGGCACCACAAAAATCGCCAATCTGGAGAAGAACGTTGCCGCAGCGGAGGTGTCGCTGACAGCGGAAGAAGCCGCCAGCCTCGGCGCGCTGCTTTCGCCTGCAAAAGTCGCCGGCGCGCGTTACCCAGAACAGATGTCACGGATGGCCAATCGTTAAAAACAAAAAGCCGCGGCAGTTGCCGCGGCTTTTTTCATTCCGTCATCCGTTTTCAGGCGCGCAGAACGCCGCCCGTCGATTTCTCGACATTGCCGACGATCTTGGCCGTGAGCGCCTCGAAATCCTCATCGGTCAGCGTCTTGTCGACCGGCTGGATCTGCACCTCGATGGCGACCGACTTGCGGTTCTCACCAAGCGATGCGCCTTCGAAAATATCGAAGACATTGACGCCGGTGATCAGCTTGCGGTCAGCGCTGGTCGCAGCCTTGATGATGGCGCCCGCCTCTACCGACTTGTCGACCACGAAAGCGAAGTCGCGCTTGACTGCCTGGAAGGGCGAAAGCTCGAGCGCAGGCTTGGTGCGGGTTGCCTTCTTCTTCGGCTCCTGCATGGCGTCGAGATAAATCTCGAAACCGCAATAGGCGCCGGAGACATCCAGTTCGGACAACGTCTTCGGATGGAATTCGCCGAAATAACCGAGCACGACCTTCGGACCCATCTTGATGGTGCCTGAACGGCCGGGATGATACCAGCCGGGGCCGCCGGCCTCGATCTGCACATTGGCCATGGGCAGGCCGCAGGCTTCGAGTACCGCCAGCGCGTCGGCCTTGGCGTCATAGACATCCACCGGCTTGCCGCCGCCCTTCAAAGCATTGGACCACATGCGACCGCTGCCTGCGAGCGAGGCCGTGCCACGGCGAATACCGCCGGCAACGCGGCGCTGCTTCTCAGGCGTATCGCCCTCATAGGTGCCCGAGACCTCGAAGATCGCCACATCGCCATGGCCCTTGTCGGCATTGCGCTGTGCGGCGGTCAGAAGGCCGGGCAGCAGCGAGGGCCGCATGTCCGACATATCGGCCGCAATGGGGTTGGCGAGCTTCAGGGCCGGCGAACCGCCGCCGAAGAGTTTCGCCTGTGCTTCCGGAATGAAGGACCAGGTGACGGCCTCCAACATGCCGCGGCTTGCCAGCGCACGGCGCGCGGTGCGGGTGCGGATCTGCAGCGTGGTCAGGATACGGCCGTTGACGGCGCCGAAGCTTTCCAGCGGTTCCGGCTTGATATTGTCGACGCCGTGGATGCGCATGACTTCTTCCACCAGATCGGCCTTGCCGTCGACATCAGGGCGCCAGGAGGGAACGGTGACGGAAACGCGCTCGCCCGTTCCCTCGACACCGAAACCAAGCCCCTTGAGAATGGCGAGGCTCTCTTCCGCCGAGACTTCCAGACCCGTCAGGCGCTTCACTTCCGCCAGCGGAAAATCCACGACCTTGGGCTGGTGCCCCTTGTAACCGACAACCCGGGCTTCGCCGGCGACGCCGCCGCACAGTTCGAGGACCAGTTCGGTGGTGCGCTCCAGACCCGGAACCATATAGTCCGGATCGACGCCACGCTCGAAACGATAACGTGCATCGGTGATGATGCCGAGCGAACGGCCAGTCTTGGCGATGTTGATCGGATCCCAGAGGGCGGATTCGATCAGCACGTCGACGGTATTTTCGTCGCAGCCGGAATGTTCGCCGCCCATGACGCCGCCGATGGACTCGAGGCCCTTTTCGTCAGTGATGACGACATTGTTCGGGCCAAGCTTATATTCACGCTGGTCGAGCGCGAGGATGGTCTCACCCTCCTTCGCACGGCGAACCGTGAGATCGCCCTTGACCTTGGCGGCGTCGAAGACGTGCATCGGTCGGCCCTGATCGAAGGTCATGTAGTTGGTAATGTCGACAAGCGCGTTGATGGGGCGCAGACCGATCGCCATCAGGCGCTGCTGCATCCATTTCGGGCTCGGGCCGTTCTTCACGCCACGCACGATGCGCAGGGAGAAGCCGGGGCAGAGCGCCGCGTCGTCAAGTTCCAGCTTCACATCGACGGGCGTTGCGCCTTCCACCTTGAAGGACGGAGCAGGCCTTGTCTTCAGCTTACCGAGACCGGAAGCGGCGAGATCGCGGGCAATGCCGTAGATCGAAGTGCAGTCCGGGCGGTTGGGCGTGAGGTTGATTTCGATGACCGGATCATCGAGCCCGGCATAGGTAGCGAAGGAGGTACCGACCGGCGCATCTTCCGGCAGGTCGATGATGCCGTCATGATCGTCGGAAATGTTGAGCTCCTTTTCGGAGCACATCATGCCATGGCTTTCGACACCGCGTATCTTGCCGATGGCCAGCGTGACATCGATGCCCGGAACATACATGCCGGGACGCGCGAGCGCGCCGACGAGGCCGGCGCGTGCATTCGGCGCACCGCAGACGATCTGCACCGGCTTGCCGTCACCGGCGTCCACCATCAGCACCTTGAGGCGGTCGGCCTCGGGGTGTTTTTCAGCAGAAACGACCTTGGCGATGACGAAAGGCTTGTAGGCCGCCTTGTCGTCGACGTCCTCGACCTCAAGACCGATCGCGGTCAGCCGCTCGCAAATCTCGTCCAGCGTCGCATCGGTATCGAGATGCTCTTTCAGCCAGGAAAGAGTGAATTTCATGTCTTTGCTCCTTGGCTAACCGGATTAAACGCTCAGACCGCCGAACAGCGTCGGCATGTCGAGCGGGCGGAAGCCGTAATGGTTCATCCAGCGGACATCGGCGTTGAAGAAATCGCGCAGGTCCGGCATGCCGTATTTCAGCATGGCGATGCGGTCGAGGCCCATGCCCCAGGCAAAGCCCTGATATTCATCCGGGTCCAGCCCGCCGGCGCGCAGCACATTCGGGTGCACCATGCCGCAGCCGAGGATCTCCATCCAGTCCTTGCCTTCGCCGAACTTGACGATGGGACCGGAACGGTCGCACTGAATATCCACCTCGAAGCTCGGCTCCGTGAAGGGGAAGAAGGACGGGCGGAAGCGCATGACGACGCTGTCGACCTCGAAGAAGGTCTTGCAGAATTCCTCGAGAATCCAGCGCAGATTGCCGACATGCGCCTTCTTGTCGATGACAAGGCCTTCGACCTGATGGAACATCGGCGAATGGGTGGCATCGGAATCCTGACGGTAGGTCTTGCCGGGAATGACGATGCGGATCGGCGGCTTCTGGCTTTCCATGGTGCGGATCTGCACCGGCGAGGTGTGGGTGCGCAGCACCTTACGCTCGCCCTTTTCATCCGGCTGGAAGAAGAAGGTGTCGTGCATTTCGCGGGCCGGATGGCCTTCGGGGAAATTCAGCGCCGTGAAGTTGTAATAATCGGTTTCGATATCCGGACCCTCGGCGATCGAGAAACTCATATCCGCAAAGATGGCGGTGATTTCATCGACGATCTGGCTGATCGGATGAATGCGACCACGCTCGGCCGGCGACTGGCGGACCGGCAGGCTGACATCGACCGTTTCCGCCATCAGGCGGGCGGCGATAGCGGCATCCTTCAGCGAATTCTTGCGCTCACCGATGAGGTCGGTGATTTCGGTCTTGAGCTGGTTGATGGCAGCACCCCGGGTCTGGCGCTCTTCCGGCGTCATGCTGCCAAGCGTCTTCAGAAGCTCCGAAACCGAGCCCTTCTTGCCAAGTGCGGAAACGCGCACGGCTTCAATGGCTGGCTCATCGGCAGCCGTGGCGATCTCCGACATCAATTGCGATTTCAAGGTATCAAGTTCAGTCATCTTTTCCTGCCTTGCCGGTCTTTTTAACAGCGGCTTCGGGGTTCACAGCATTCATCAGATAGTCGGTCGCCATGATAAAGCGTCGCAGATCACTACCCATCCGCACGCGCCCGATCAACCGGGCAACCGGTAAAAAACGCCCCAGAATGCCGGTCAGACGGCACAATTCTTCCAGCGCCCGGGGCGGGGCGTTTTCGCGCCAGCGCGCAAAGGCGGCATCGCAGGTTTTCGACGCATCACAGGCGCGTGTCGCGACCTGCAGAAACAGCAGCCAGATATCGCGGGCCTGCGCCGTCTCAAGCGGCATGACGTCCTGCGGACGTTCTTCGAAATCCATGAAACCGATGCGGCCGTCTGCAAGAAAGAAGTCACGTACATGCGGACGTCCATGGCAAAGGCCCGCCGCATGCAGCTCGCCGAGCGCCTCGGCGGATTTCACCAGCAGGGCATCATGCTCCATCGGTCTTGCGGTTTTAATCGCGTCCATGCGTTCCATGATGGTGGGACCGACATCCCCCAGGACAACGGCCGTCAGCGAGGAATAAATGATGGGCGGAACGGGAAAACCGCGGGACTTGAAGGCCTGCAACGTCTCGAGTTCGCGGCGCATCAGGCCGGCGCCATCAAGCGGTGGCGATGGGCGCATGAAGGTGTAGGGAAGCAGCTTTGCGAGAAAGGTCTGCAGCTTTATCCACCAGGACGGCGTTTCCGTGCCCTGGCGTTTGATCCAGACCGTCGTTGAGGAAAGCTCGAGTTTCTGCACACGGCGCTCGCTTTTAAGCAAAGCCCGCATCAAGGCTGCGATATCGCCATCTTCGAGATGAACGTGGAAACCCTTCGCCTTTTCCGCCTCGCTTGCGGCAACCAGCATTTTCCGCCCCCAATGGAGCCTGCCGACTGACGGCCGGATGCCCCACCCTTTTGGCAATTTCGGCCCAGAGGCGTTCCACGCCCTTGCCGAATCTGCCGTGAATTCCAAAAAACGAAAACCCGCGCCGGAGAACCGGCGCGGGTTTCAAATGAACAACAGATTGTCCGCGCCGTAATTACTTTACAGCGGTTTCAAACTCGTTGGCCGTACCAGCATCCTTGAGGTACTCAAGCGCCTTCTTCGCTGCTTCGACGAGCGCGCCGAATGCTGCCGGCTCATGGATAGCCATGTCGGACAGAACCTTGCGGTCGACTTCGATGCCAGCCTTGTTCAGGCCGTCGATGAAGCGGCCGTAGGTCAGGCCGAATTCGCGAACAGCAGCATTGATACGCTGGATCCACAGAGCGCGGAAGTTGCGCTTGTTGACCTTGCGGTCGCGGTAAGCGTACTGCTTGGAACGATCCACGGCAGCCTTTGCTGCGCGGATGGTGTTCTTGCGGCGGCCGTAGAAGCCCTTGGCTGCCTTGAGTGTCTTGGTGTGCTTGGCGCGGGAAGTTACGCCACGTTTTACGCGTGCCATGTCATGATCTCCTTAAAGTGTCCAAATGTGCGGAAAAGTCTCAGAGACCGTTCGGCAGGTAGTTCTTGACGACCTTCTTGCCGTCAGCTTCGGCGAGAACCATGGTTCCACGCGCGTCGCGAATGAACTTGTTGGTACGCTTGATCATGCCGTGGCGCTTGCCGGCGGCGGCTGCAACGACCTTGCCGGTCGCAGTGATCTTGAACCGCTTCTTTGCAGCGGACTTCGTCTTCATCTTGGGCATTTTGCTACTCCGTTTTTTTGTATCGAAACAGGCAGACGAGGCCTATTTCAAGCTATTCAGGAACGGCCTCGGCATGCCCTGCCGGACCGTTCGGACGCGCGCTTATAACCGCAGTCGGCTAAAAGCGCAACGGGGAATGAAAATTTCCCCTTGCGGTGAGATACGCGCCAGTGATGTGAACGCGTAAAAAGATTATTTCGGTGCGAGAACCATCATCATCTGACGGCCTTCGAGCTTCGGCTCGGCTTCAACCTTGGCAATCGCCTGGGTGTCTTCCTTCACCTGGAGGAGAAGCTTCATACCGAGTTCCTGGTGGGCCATTTCGCGGCCGCGGAACTTCAGCGTCACCTTCACCTTGTCGCCATCGTCAAAGAAACGGCCCATCGCCTTCATCTTCACGTCATAGTCATGCGTGTCGATGTTCGGGCGCATCTTGATTTCTTTAACTTCGACGATCTTCTGTTTCTTGCGCGCTTCAGCGGCCTTTTTCTGGGTCGAATACTTCAGCTTGCCGAGATCGAGGATCTTGCATACCGGCGGTTCCGCGTTCGGCGAAATCTCAACGAGATCGAGACCGGCCTCCTCCGCCAGTTTCAAAGCCTGATCCGTCGGCATGCTACCGAGGTTCTGGCCCTCTTCATCAATAAGCTGAACTCTGGGAACCCGAATTTCCCGGTTGGAGCGCGGCCCCTCCTTGACGGGGGCATCGGCTTTGAAAGGTCTGCGAATGGTCGTATTCTCCTGATCTGTTTCTGGATCACGTCAGCAAAAAACAGCTTGTTTGGTACAAGCGGCGGAAATGTCGTTATTGCCGTGGCGAAGTCAATAGCATATCTGCCCGAAAAGATCACCTGTTGTCACGGTTTTTGCAAATACGCCGCCGTTGTTGCACCAAAATCAGGAGAATTGCATATACATGACCGAACAAGCCGCTGAATTCCTGCGCGTCGGCCCCGACAGCGACAGCCGTGACATTGCTTTCCTCCATCGCCCGGCGACCTTGGGCGGTGACGCACCCACGCTGGTGTGGCTCGGCGGCTATCGCTCCGACATGACCGGAACCAAGGCAATCGAACTCGACCGTTTCGCTGCGGAAAACGGCCTTGCCTGCCTGCGGCTCGATTATTCCGGCCACGGCGCTTCCGGCGGCGATTTCAAGAAAGGAACGATTTCGAGATGGCTAGAAGAGGCGCTTGCGGTGGTGTGCGCAAAGGCGCCGTCGCGTGTCGTTCTCATCGGTTCGTCGATGGGCGGGTGGATTGCGTTGCGCATGGTCGAGGAATTGCGCAGGGCGGGCAGCGCACCCTCCGTCGCCGGCCTGGTCCTGATTGCGCCTGCGCCCGATTTCACGCAGGAACTCATAGAGCCCAGCCTTTCCGAGGCGGAAAGGGCCTCTCTCATAGAAAAGGGCTATTTCGAGGAACATTCGGAATATAGCCCCGAGCCCAACATCTTCACCCACGCGCTGATGGAAGACGGCAAGCGGAACCGGGTGCTTCAGGGCATCATCACCACCGGCTGCCCCGTCCACATCCTGCAGGGCATGCGCGATCCCGATGTTCCCTATCAGCATGCGCTGAAGCTGCTCGAACACCTTCCGTCCGACGACGTCGTGCTGACGCTGATCCGCGACGGCGACCACCGGCTTTCCCGGCCGCAGGACATCGACAGGATGCTCGCGGCCGTCAAAACCCTTGCAATATAGGCATTTGCGTAACGCTCTTAACCATATTCGGCGACTCTTGCGCGTCGCCGATTGCTAGCGATTGACTCACCCCTCTATCCCTCTTAACTTTTCGTTAAGAATTAAGGGACGGGTTTCATGATGAACGCACCGCTGGCGCGTGCGCTGCTGTTTGCAGTTGCCGCCGGGCTAATGACTGCCGCCTCCGCCATGGCGGAAACCAAGGGAAGCCCTTCCATGGTGACGGGCGGGATCACATCCCAGCCGATCGGCCATTATGAGTTCTGTCAGAAATATACCGACGAGTGCAACATCCGCAGCAAGATGACGCCGCCGCCGCGCGTCACGGACTATGGCTGGGGAGTGGTTCGCGAGATCAACACCTCCGTCAATGCCACTGTCGTCGCCATGACCGACCAGGAAATCTACGGCAAGGACGAAGTCTGGGAATATCCCACCACCGCCGGCGACTGCGAAGATTTCGTGCTGCTGAAGCGCAAGAAGCTGATCGAGCGCGGTTTCTCCGTCGCCGATCTGCTGATTACCGTCGTGCGCAAGCCGGATGGCGAGGGCCATGCGGTGCTGACGCTTCGCACCACCGACGGCGATTATATTCTCGACAATCTCACCGACGACGTGAAGCTCTGGACCGACACCAACTATACCTATCTGAAGCGGCAGGCGTCCTTCAACACGGGCCGTTGGGTTTCCATCGAAGACGGTCGCGACGTTCTGGTTGGCGCTTTGCGCTGACGCTTCCTGTCACGTTTGATCGAAGAGGAGCCCGCTTTCGCGGGCTCTTTCTTTTTTCACCCGTTGCCGATGATGATGCCGGCCGCCAGCACCAGCGAGCCGCCGAGGACCACCTGAAATACCGCGCGCAGGAACGGCGTTTCCATGAAACGGTTCTGAATGAAGGCGATAGCCCACAGTTCCACGAAAACGACGATGGCGGCGATTGCCGTCGCCGTCCAGAAATGCGGAATGAGATAAGGCAGCGCATGGCCGAGGCCGCCAATGGCTGTCATGATGCCCGAGGCCAGTCCCCGCTTGACCGGAGAACCGCGGCCCGAAAGCTTGCCGTCATCATGGGCGGCCTCGGTGAAACCCATGGAAATACCCGCGCCGACGGATGCCGAAAGGCCGATGAGGAAGGTCTGCCAGGTGTCCTGTGTGGCAAAGGCGGCGGCGAAGATCGGCGCCAGCGTCGAGACGGAGCCATCCATCAGACCCGCGAGACCCGGCTGCACATAGGTCAGAAGAAATTGCCGCCTTGCGGTTTCCGCCTCTTCGGTCTTGCCATCCTCATCGAGATGTTTCTCCTCCAGCATCTGCGCAATGTCTTCGTGCCCCCGCTCCGCCTCGGCCAGATCGCCGAGAAGCTTGCGCGTCGAGGCATCGGTGGTGCGCTTGACGGCCTCGTCGTAAAAACGGATCGCCTGGGCCTCCATCAATTCGGCCTGCGCGCGGATTTTTTCGAGCGACAGGTTCTTTACCAGCCAGTCCGGGCTGCGCTCGTAAAAACCACGCACATGTTCGCGGCGGATCAGCGGGATGGTTTCTCCGAAACGGCGGCGATGCATGTCGATCAGGACATTTCGGTGCTGCTGCTCGACCTCCGCCATGTCCTCGAAGACCTTCGCCGATTGCGGATATTGCCCTCGCAGATGATCGGCATAGGAGCGATAGATGCGGGAATCGTCTTCTTCGGACGAAATGGCGAGTGCGAGGATTTCCTGCTCACCAAGGGAGGAAAAGGGACGTTTGGACAGGGAAAAAAGACTGCGAAACATGGCTGAAACCTTTTTAGAATAATTCTAAATACATCCTTGCGGCACGGGGATCAAGTTATCTTAGAATAATTCTAATAAGGCAAAGGGTCGCATTGCAGGCAGTATCGCAGCGGGGTAAATTCACCAAAAAGGAAACACCATGCAGGACAACGTTGCGGCGAGAGCCGCCCACAGCGCGGAAATTCAGGACAGGGCGGAAAAGGCCATGGCGGAGATCGGCGTCGATGCCGATTTCATCGACCTGCTGGTGGAGACATTTTACAGCCGCGTTTTAAAACACCCAACGCTTGGTCCCGTTTTTGATGCACGGCTTGCCGGGCGTTGGCCGGAGCATATGGCCAGGATGAAACAGTTCTGGACGGCCGTCGCCTTCAAGAATGGCGGGTACGGCGGCAAACCCGTGCAGGCGCATCTTGGGGTGCAAGGTATGTCGGTGGAGCTTTTTCCGCAGTGGCTCACGCTGTTTTCCGCCACGCTTGATGACATTGCGCCAAGTAGAGAGGCCCATGGCTGGTTTATGGAAACGGCGGAGCGCATTGCCCGAAGCCTGACGCTTTCACTGTTTTATAATCCTGCGTTGGATGACCCGACCCTAAAGCGCAGCGCGCCTTAACAGCAGCTGCTGCGGAACACGGAAAAGCCCACTGAAGCAACAATCGCTAAGCCCTGCGGAAGATCACGCAAGTTTCAGACATTCCCTCTTGATGGCCGCAAGGATAAATGTTTAGTAGCCAGCGGGAGGCGTACCGTGCGGTTCGCCTATAATATGTAGACATATCAGGGCTTATCGACATGGATCGCAGATCATTTATCCGCAAGGCGGGCGCTCTCGGCGCCGGTGTCACCGCAACGGCGCTGGCCGCTCCGGCCATTGCACAGGAAAACCCCAAGATCACCTGGCGCATGACGTCGTCCTTCACCAAGGGCCTCGACATTCTTTTCGGCGCAGGCCAGATCGTTGCCGATCATGTCAAGGAAGCCTCCGGCGGCAATTTCGTCATCCAGCATTTTGCCGGCGGTGAAATCGTGCCGGCGCTGCAGGCAGCGGATGCGGTGACCGCCGGAACCGTCGAGATGGCGCATACCTGCGCCTATTATTACGTCGGCAAGGACCCGACCTTCGCGCTCGGAACCTCGGTTCCCTTCGGTCTCAACGCACGCCAGACCAATGCCTGGTTCAACCAGGCCGGCGGCAATGAACTGCTCAATGAATTCTTGGCGCAGCACAATATCTACTCGATCCTGCTCGGCAATACCGGCGCCCAGATGGGCGGCTGGTTCCGCAAGGAAATCAATACCATCGATGACCTCAAAGGCCTGAAGATGCGCATTGCCGGCCTGACTGGCCAGGTGATGCAGAAGGTCGGTGTCACACCGCAGCAGATCGCCGGCGGCGACGTTTATGCCGCACTGGAAAAGGGCACCATCGACGCCACCGAATTCGTCGGCCCTTATGACGACCAGAAGCTCGGCTTCTACAAGGTCGCAAAATATTACTACTACCCGGCATGGTGGGAAGGCGGCCCGGCCGTGCATGCCTTCGTGAACCTGCAGAAGTTCAATGAGCTGCCCGAGAACTACAAGCGTATCCTGAAAGACGCCTGCGCCGCCGGCAGTGCCAGCATGCTGGAGCGCTACGATGCGCGCAACCCGAAGGCGCTGAAGGAACTGGTAGCGCAGGGCGCCATCCTGCGCCCCTTCAGCCAGGAAATCCTCGATGTCTGCCACAAGGCGGCGCAGGACACCTATGCGGAAGTTTCGGCCAAGAACGAGAACTTCAAGAAGATCTATGAGAGCCAGCAGGCCTTCAAGAAGGACGCCTATCTCTGGGCCCAGATCGCCGAATATACCTATGACACCTACATGATGATCCAGCAGCGCAACGGCACGCTCTGATCCCCATCATTTCCCGACGATCTTCAGACGGTCATCCGGCATTTGCCGGGTGGCCGTTTTGTTTGGCGAGACCAGTTTCCACACTTCATGCTCCCGCCAGTCGACCGGGCTCATGCCGGTGACACGGCGAAATTCGCGATTGAAGTTGGACTTGGTCTGAAAGCCGGAGGACAGCATGATCGCCGTCACCGATTGTTCCGTCTCCTCCAAAAGCCGGCAGGCTTCGCGGATGCGCAGCTGGTTGACATATTGCGAGACATTGACGCCGAGCGAGCGGTTGATCGCGCCTGATATCTGCCGGCTCGGTAGGCCGAGGCGTCTTGCAAGCCGCGACAGGTTGAGGTTCTCGTCGCGGTAAAGCGCCTGTGTCTCCATCAGCCTATTGACCCTTGCAATGATGTCCCGGTCCTGCTCCGATGGCTCCGTTTGCGGCAACAATTCCACGACCGGCTCGGTGGCCGTTCGCGGCGCTTTGCTTTCACCGGCCAATGCGGCCATGAGGCCAATCAACAGCAGCCCGAAAAGATTGGCATTGCTGACCAGCGCTGCAACATTTTGTCCATGCGCCCATTCGAAATCGAAAAATACCAGAAGATCGAACAGGGCGGAAACGCACAGGGCAATGGCAGCGATAATCAGCGCCCGGTGCGCCGAGGTGACGCTGGCGAATTGCGCCTCGTCCAGCCCATCCGGCCCCTTTCTTCCCAGAAGAAGCAGGGCGACGGCGTGGCCGACGAAGATGACGATCAGCGCAAGATCGATAGCCATCGGCCAGGCGAATTCCATGATGACGATGGACAAGGGCGACAGGACGAGATTGGCAAGCATCGCTCTTCGGCTCTCCGCCCCGGCTCCCATCAATCCGCGAAAGGCAATGTAGACGAGGGGCGGCAGGCAGGCAGCGAGAACCGGCAGGACATAACGCGCTTCGTTGACCCCATATCCCCAGCGAAGGCCGACAAGGACGGACTGCACCGCGCAAAGCACGATCAGCGTTAGAAAGGCCCGGTTGGTCCGCACATCGTCTCCGCTTCGAAAGAAAACGATGAACATGACAGCCAGCAAAAGCGCCACGACGAAAGGCAGCGGAATGAACAGCACGGACGATATCCCCTGATCGAGACTTTTATATTGCCCATTGATGGACCAGATCGCGTTTCGGGACGACCTCAAACGCGATCAAGGACGCGGAAAACCGGTGATGGCGCAGACTTCATTCCGTTCTCTCACCGCACGAGGTTTACATGCGCCCCATTACCACTATCACGACCATACTGTTTTCTGCTCTTCTCACCCAGCCGGTTTTTGCAGGCGAAGCCGTCGGTGTCAGCGAAACCGCCATCCATTCCCCAGCCCGCGGCAAGGACCTTGCCGTCACCATCTGGTATCCTTCCGACGGAAAGGGTGCACAGACACTTTCCGGCGAAGACCGGATTTTTCAGGGCACGCCCGTTTTCAGGGATGGCGCAGTGCGACCGGGCCGACTGCCGCTTGTGCTTCTGTCTCACGGCTCAGGTTCAAAAGCGGCTGGCATGGCCTGGATCGCCGCGAAGCTCGCCAGCGAAGGTTTCATCGTCGCCGGCACCAACCATCCCGGCACCACGAGTGGTGATTCCACCCCTGCCGATACGCCGAAAATCTGGGAACGGACGGGTGATCTTTCCACGATCATTACGGCCCTGACAGCACAGGGCAAATGGACAGGCGCAATCGACACGAAAAGGATCGGCGTTCTCGGCTTTTCGCTGGGCGGCAGCGCGGCGATGGAGATCGCGGGTGCGCGCGCCGATCTCGATGCCTATGCCCGCTATTGCGAGGACTATTCTTCGATGATGGATTGCCAATGGTTCGCCGGCGGCCGCGGTTATCTCGATGGCGAGCCGGTGAGCGTGCCGAAGCTCGATCTCAGAACGCTCGACAAGGCCCGTTTCGAGCAGCAGAACCGCGATCCCCGTATCCGCTCCGCCGTACTGGTCGATCCCGGCCTTGCGCTGGCTTTCAAACCGGAGAGCCTGAAAGAGATCGATATTCCGCTGGCCTTCATCAATCTCGGCAGCAAGGGCAAAATTCCGCCGGCCGTGCTTGCGGATAAACTCGCGGATGAAGTGCCCGGCGCGACCTATCAGCAGGTGGACGAGGCCAATCACTTCAGCTTCCTGCAGCTGTGCAAACCGGATGCCGATGCGTTCCTCAAATCCGTTGGCGAACGCGATCCCATCTGCGAACCGGCTGGGCTGCGGGACCGCGCGGATATTCACGCACAATTGGAAACGATGATCGTTGCCGCCTTCAATCGCACGCTGAAGCTGGGTCAATGAGACGGCAGTCCGAAAGGCCTAGCCGATCCGCTTGTAAAACAGGGTCGTGCCGCAAAAGCGTCCATCCGGAAACAGGGCGTAATCGGGGATGACGCCGACCCGCTCCCAGCCGAGGCAAGGGTAAATCGCCTCGGCATCGCTGCCCGTCGCCGTATCCAGCACCAGAAGTGTACGGCCGCGTTTTGCCGCCTCCTCCTCCACCCTTTGCATGAGCTTGCGGGCAAGCCCGAGGCCTCGCGCGGACGGGTGCACGAGAAGTTTCATCAGGTCACCGCGATGCGGCTGATTGGGCTTTGAGGCAAGGCCGACCTGCACGGTACCAACCACCTTGCCATCCACTTCCGCCACCACATGGATGGTCGCACCCTCGCCTGCCGTTTCAGCCACGGATCGCCAGAAAGGTTCGGCATCCTGCGGGGAAAAGGGCAACATGAAGCCGACGGAAGCGCCGCCATTCACGCAGGCGGCGAGGACTTCGCTGAGTTCGGGCAGGGCATCGATCGTCTCTTCCCGGTTCAACACGCGGATGGTGGCCATGAAAACTCCTGTGGGGAAATCAGCGCTGTCTTCGATCCAGCACGACGGCATAACGGGCAGGTTTTTCGGAAGGATTGTGGAAGACATGCCCTTCTCCAACAGGCATGAAAAGGCAATCGCCGGGCTCCAGCCGGTGAATGTCTCCACCGCTCGTCATTTCCAGCACACCTTCGAAAAGCCAGACATATTGCGTCATGTCCCGGCTTGCCGCATGTGGCGGAAAACCGACACGCGCGCCGGCCGGAAATTCGACCTCGACGATATCGACATCGGATCCCACGCGCGGCGGGGAAATGGCGCGTCGGACATAACCGGTTTCGGGATCTTTCCAGGCCTGCTGGTCACGCTTTCTCACCAGCGGGGAAACAGCCTCTTCGTTTTCGGCAAAGAAACCGGAGAGCGACAGGCCAAGGGCTGCGCAGATGCGGGCCAGCAGTGAGGCCGTGGGGCTCGCCTCGCCTCGCTCGATACGGGAAATCATGGCGCGGCTGACGCCGGATTCGGAGGCAAGGCGGTCCAATGTCAGGCCGTTTTCAGCCCGCAATGTTTTGATCCGCTCGCCGATCGAGCGTTCGAGAATATGATCTTCGGTTTCCATCATATGAGAATTGCATTCTCATATGATGGAGTCAATATCCATGATAATGGAAATTATCGCCGCCGTTGCCGCCGGTTGCTTTGCGGCAAAAGAACGTCTCAAGCGCCGACCTGGGCAATCCAGTCGTTCAGATTATAGTAGTTCGTTACCCGGATAACTTTTCCGTCCTTGAGGTCGAAAAAGGCACCGGCCGGCAGGACGTATTTCTGGCCATCGGCTTCCGGCAAACCTTCATCCGTTGCGAGATATTCACCGTTCACGATGAATTCCGCGGAAGCACGCTTGCCGTCTTCGCTCGCCATGATCACCATATCGGTGAGGTTTTCCCTGTAGCAGCGGTTCATATGGTCCATGAAGGATGCAAAGGCGGCCTTGCCGGTCTGGCGCTCGCCCTGATTGATGTCGTGCACCACCTCATCGTGAAGAAGCGCCAGAAAGGCATCCATGTCCTGACGGTTGAAAGCTTCGTAATAGGCGCGGATGGTCTCGGCAGCGGTCATCGTCTTCTCCGTTCAATGCTTGCGCGGGTTTTCCATGACGGTATAACCAGTGCAACCGAAAGTGAAAATGCCCATGACCGTCGAAATCAAATCTCTTTCCGGCATTGACGCCACGCCCTATTTCGATGACCTCGCGCGCCTGCGGATCGAAGTATTTCGCGCCTTTCCCTATCTCTATGACGGCTCACTGGATTATGAGCGCAAATATCTTGCGACCTATGCCAATACGGACGGCGCGGTCCTCGTGCTGGCGCTCGATGACGGCAAAGTGGTCGGCATGTCGACCGGCCTGCCGATGGCGGCGGAGACCGACGAGGTGAAGACGCCCTTTGTCGAAGCGGGTTACGATCCGGACCGGATATTTTACTTCGGTGAAAGCGTGCTGCTGCCCGGCTATCGCGGGCACGGGATAGGCGTGCGCTTCTTCGAGGAGCGGGAGGCGCACGCAAAGCGGCTCGGCTTTAACCGTTGCACTTTCTGCGCGGTCGAGCGGCCCGCCGACCATCCCCGCCGGCCCGCGGATTACGTGCCGCTCAATGCCTTCTGGGAAAAGCGCGGTTATCGCCATCACCCCGAACTGCGCACCAGCTTCACATGGCAGGACCTCGACGAGAGCGCCGAAAGCCCGAAACCCCTGTCCTTCTGGATAAAGATGATTCCTGCCGGAGACGGAGACAAATGACGCGCCTCGCCGCTAGCCAATATGCCATCGAGCTGATCGAGACATGGGAGGCTTATGCCGCGCATCTCTCCGCCATCGTTCGCGAGGCGAAGGAAAAAGGCGCTGAGTTGCTGCTGCTTCCTGAATATTCAGCCATGGCGCTAACCGGGCAATTGCCGCCCGCCGCGCGCTCCGATCTGCATCGTTCCATCGAAGAGATACAGCCGTTGATCCCTTCCTGGGTAGAGCTTTGCGAGGAGCTGGCGCGGCAACATCAAATCCTTTTCCAGCCAGGCAGCGCACCGGTGAAGGACCCCGACGGCAAGTTCCGCAACCGCGCATGGCTGTTCGGCCCGGATGGGCTGATCGGTTATCAGGACAAGCAGATCATGACCCGCTTCGAGCGGGAGCAATGGAACATTCATGCCGGCGTCGAGGGCCTGAAAGCCTTCGAGACGCCGATTGGCAGGCTGGGCATCTTGATCTGTTACGACAACGAGTTCCCGATGCTGGGCCGCAGACTGGCGGAGCTCGGCGTCGAACTCGTTCTCGCGCCAAGTTGCACCGATACGCTGGCAGGCGCCTACCGGGTACGCATCGGCGCGCAGGCCCGGGCATTGGAAAACCAATATGCCATCCTCTCCTCCCCCACTGCGGGCGAGGCCCCCTGGTCTCCCGCCGTCGATGAAAATCGCGGCCGCGCCGCCCTTTACGTGCCCTCCGACTACGGCATGCCGGCATCCGGCATCGTTGCGGAAAGCGAGCGTGATGCGGTCACGCAAAGCTCTCTGCTGATCGCCGATATCGATCTTGCCGCCGTCGCAAGGCTCCGCACCGAAGGACAGGTTGCCACCCGCCGCGACTGGCCGGAGCAATTTGCGATCTAAAAAGCCCATTTTAAAAGGCTTTTAACCAAATTCCCGCTTTGCGGTGTGACAAGCCCCTGCTATAGCGCGGGACATGAGCACAAATTCGACCCGCACGCCCCTGGACCATATCCGCAACTTCTCGATCGTTGCCCACATCGATCATGGCAAATCGACGCTGGCCGACCGGTTGATCCAGTCAACGGGCGGCCTTGCCGAACGCGACATGTCGGAACAGGTTCTCGATTCGATGGATATCGAGCGCGAGCGCGGCATCACCATCAAGGCCCAGACCGTGCGCCTGCACTATAAGGCGAATAACGGTGAGACCTATGTGCTGAACCTCATCGACACGCCCGGCCACGTCGACTTCGCCTACGAAGTGTCCCGTTCGCTTTCGGCCTGTGAAGGTTCGCTGCTGGTGGTCGACGCATCGCAGGGCGTGGAAGCCCAGACGCTCGCCAACGTTTATCAGGCCATCGACAACAATCACGAGCTGGTCACCGTGCTCAACAAGATCGACCTGCCGGCGGCCGAGCCCGACCGCATCAAGGAACAGATCGAAGAGGTGATCGGCATCGACGCCTCCGACGCCGTGATGATTTCCGCCAAGACCGGTCTTGGCATTCCCGATGTTCTGGAAGCCATCGTCCACCGTCTGCCGCCGCCGAAGAGCGAAGCCGGCGAAAACGGACCGCTGAAGGCGCTGCTGGTCGACAGCTGGTACGACACCTATCTCGGCGTCATGGTTCTTGTGCGCGTCATCGATGGCGTGCTGAGCAAAGGCCAGCAGATCCGCATGATGGGTTCGGGCGCGAAATACGGCATCGAGCGCGTCGGCGTGCTGACCCCGAAGATGGTCAATGTCGACAGCCTCGGCCCCGGCGAGATCGGCTTCATCACCGCCTCGATCAAGGAAGTCGCCGATACCCGTGTTGGCGATACCATCACCGACGACAAGCGCCCGACGGCGCAGGCCCTGCCCGGCTTCAAGCCCGCGCAGCCCGTGGTGTTCTGCGGCCTGTTCCCGGTCGATGCCGCCGACTTCGAAGATTTGCGCGCGGCGGTTGGCAAGCTTCGTCTCAACGACGCCTCCTTCTCCTTCGAAATGGAATCGTCGGCCGCTCTCGGTTTCGGTTTCCGCTGCGGCTTCCTCGGTCTCTTGCACCTCGAAATCATTCAGGAACGTCTGGAGCGCGAGTTCAATCTCGATCTCGTCGCCACCGCACCTTCGGTCGTTTATGAAATGACGCTGACCGATGGCACGGAAAAGGAACTTCACAACCCGGCCGACATGCCCGACGTTGTGAAGATCAAGGAAATCCGCGAGCCGTGGATCAAGGCGACGATCATGACGCCGGACGAATATCTCGGCGGCATCCTGAAACTCTGTCAGGACCGGCGCGGCCTGCAGACGGAGCTGACCTATGTCGGCAACCGCGCGATGATTACCTATGAACTGCCGCTCAACGAAGTGGTGTTCGATTTCTACGACCGGCTGAAATCCATCTCCAAGGGTTACGCGTCCTTCGACTACAACATCATCGACTATCGCGAAGGCGATCTCGTCAAGATGTCGATCCTCGTCAATGGCGATCCTGTCGATGCGCTCTCCATGCTGGTGCACCGCTCGGCGGCCGACCGGCGCGGGCGCGGCATGTGCGAAAAGCTGAAGGAACTCATTCCGCCGCACATGTTCCAGATCCCGATCCAGGCGGCCATCGGCGGCAAGGTCATCGCCCGCGAAACCGTGCGCGCGCTGCGCAAGGACGTGACGGCGAAGTGTTATGGCGGCGACGCGACGCGTAAACGCAAGCTTCTGGACAAGCAGAAGGAAGGCAAGAAGCGCATGCGCCAGTTCGGCAAGGTGGAGATTCCACAGGAAGCCTTCATCGCCGCTTTGAAGATGAACGACGAATAAGCGGCAAAATCATATTGCCATCGCGATTGAAGGGAGGCCCATCGCCTCCCTTTTACGTTTAGGCTTCTATCATGCGTGCAGCTTTGCGCCCTTGGTGATCTTGTCGACGATCTTCCTGTCGGCCCTCAGCGCCATGCCGACCACCTTGGCGTTGCCAGGAGAAAACTCCGAAAATACCTGGCGATTGGCGACATCGTGCCCGGTGGCGAACATTTCCTCGATATAAAGCGATGTCGTAACGTTGCGCTCGAGGGATCGCTGATGGATTTTGCGCAGCGTCTCCTGATCGGTGGCCATGACGACAATGGGCTGGATGGACAGGGGATTGTAGACGTTGCCGGCTCCGTCGCGGTATGGTTCCCCGATGATCTCTCGTGTCTGGGCGACGATACCGGACATGAGGAATGCGGTGACGTTCAGTTTTTGCCATACGGCAAGGTCATCACGAAGAATGATGGCGATCTTGGTATCAAACATGCGAACTCAATCTGGCTGTGGTTACGAAAGAAAAGCGATGCTAGCGCCGCGGGGCAGCAGCGATCTTGAACGTTCGTGCAAATTCGAGGGGATCGTTCAAGCCCCGTCCAGCGAAGGGATAGAACGAATAGATGCGCGTTTTCACGGCAACGCCTATGCGCCGCATCGCCATGATACCTATGCGCTCGGCGTCACGCTTTCTGGCGTCCAGACCTTTTCCTATCGCGGCACATCGCATTTCAGCATGCCGGGAAATGTCATCGTTCTGCATCCCGATGAAGTTCACGATGGGGGCGCAGGCACGGATGAGGGCTTGCACTATCGCATGCTCTACCTCCCACCGGAAAAAACGACGGAGGCGGGCTGCAGCGCGCTGCCCTTTGCCAGAAGCGCCGTCATTGAGGACCAGGAATTCCGCCAATGCCTGATCGAGGCACTCGGAAATCTCGACGGAGAACCGGACAATCTGCTTCTCATCGACTGGCAGTCCCGGCTTTCCGATCTACTCTGGAAACACTCGAACGGGAGCGTCAAACCCATCAGGCGGATCAACCGCGCCGCCGTTTTGCGGTGCCGGGACTATCTGCTGGAGAATAGCGCGGACACCGTTGGCTCTGAAGAACTGGAACAGATAAGCGGGCTCGACCGCTTCACGCTCTTCCGGCACTTTCGCTGCCTGTTCGGCACCAGCCCGCACCGGTATCTCATCATGCGCCGGCTGCAGAAATGCAAGGCGATGATGCGCGCGGGTACGGGCCTTGCCGAAACGGCCTTTGCCTGCGGCTTTGCGGATCAGGCGCATTTCACCCGGCATTTCAAAAACGCCTTCGGCATGCCTCCCGGCCGCTGGCTGAGCCTTGTCTCATACTAGTGCATTTCCGGAAACAGGATCGACCGGTGAGCCGCAGCGCCCGCCATCGCGCCGTCGCCCACCGCAAGGGCAACCGAACCGGCGGGTCTTGCCACATCCCCGCAGGCGAAGATGCCGCGGACGGTGGTCTGCTTCATCGGGTCAGTGACGATGGTCGATCCCATCGGCCCCTCCTCGATCTTACAGCCGAGTTTTTCAATCCAGTCGGAGGTGATCCGCAATTTCGGCTGGGTGAAAAGGCCGGCCAAGGCAATGCTGCGTCCATCCGTCAGCACAACATCCGCAGGCCCCGCAATTTCCCTGATGCCGGTTGTTTCCACCCGGACGCCACGTGCTGCAAGCATCGAATGCTGATCCCCATCCGGCTCGAATACGCCATTGGTGAAAAAGGTCGTCTCGCCCCAGTCGGGCAGCATCAATGCGTGGTGAATGGCCAAAGGTGAAGCAGCGATGACGCCGATCTTTTCCTGATTGAGTTCGTAACCATGGCAATAGGGGCAATGGAAGACTGAAGAACCCCAACGGTCTTTCAGCCCGACAATGGCAGGCAATTCATCGGTGACTCCCATGGCGAGGATCAGCCGGTCCGCTGTCTCACGGCGTTTGCCATCGATCTCGACTACAAAATCGCCAAAGGAGCCTTCGGTATCTGTCACCCTGCCCTCGATCCAATCTATGGTCGGGTAACGTTCGATCTGGCGGCGCGCCTCGGCGATGATCTCGCCCGGCGCCTTGCCGTCCTGGCCGAGAAAACCGTGGGAATGGTTGGCGAAACGGTTTCTCCGTTCACCGGCGTCCACCACCAGAATGTTTTTTCTGGCGCGGCCAAGCTGCAGGGCGGCGGAAAGGCCGGCATAGCTGCCGCCGATAATGATGACGTCGAATTTCATGATGCACCCATCGTTTCAGGAAAGAGGCGGAAGTGCCCGTTCAATTCACGACACTTATATTGTTACGTGATTTTCGGAGTCAATAGTCACGCAACTTATATTGTTACGTCACCTCGAAAGTGATAGCTTCGGTGTAAACAGACGGGTTTGGACAATGAGACACGACACGCGCCTTTCACGGGTGCTGCATATTCTGATCCATATGGAAAATCATAAGGGTGCGGCGACATCCGAGAGCATCGCGGCGATGCTTCAGACCAATCCGGTGGTGGTGCGCAGGACAATGGCCGGCTTGCGCGAGCATGGTTATGTCTCGTCGGAAAAAGGCCATGGCGGCGGGTGGCTGCTGGCGCGGCCGCTCAGCGAAATCACGCTGCTCGATATTTACCGGGCGCTTGGCGCACCGGAACTGTTCTCGATCGGGCTGGCGGGCGACAACCCGAACTGCGTCATCGAACAGGCCGTCAATGCAGCACTTTTCGACGCCATGAAGGAAGCGGAAGATATTTTGCTGTCCCGTTTCGGAAGCATTGCTCTCTCGCAGCTTGCGCAGGAATCGATCAGCCGCTGGTCCAGGGTTTCCAACCACCCTTCCGCGATGGAGCAGCTTTAGGGGCGGATAAGGACCGCCTGTCGCAAAGAAAAACCGCCTGCCCGGAGGCAGGCGGTTTTATCATATCAGTAAGCCCGTTACGGCTGGGTCTGCGTGCCGCCCGTATTCGGGCTTGCCGGTGCGGTGTTGTTCGCAGGCGGTGTTGCCGGAGCGGTCGGAGCCATGGGCGCCGGTGCCTGATCCGTTGCCGCAGGCGGCGTGGTGGAGGATGTCGTGGCCGGATCGGTGGTCGGGCCGCTCATCTGCGACCAGGCGAAAACGCCCACCAATACAACGACGATGATCGCCAACCACGGCACCCAGGACGACGACGTGCGGGCACGCGGTTCATTGCTGATATTCACTTCCGGACGAAGATCGCGGTCCGGACGCGGGTTGTTGGGATCGAATGTCATGGTGTTTCCTCCTCTTCATTCTGCGGAGAAAACGGCGTTCACGGGATTTTGTTCCGATCCCGTACAGAACGCCTCCGACGGGCGATGTTCGGGCCCTTGCCGAAGCGCTTCCGCCAGCACCGCCATGACCTGCGGACCGGCCATCTGCGACACGTTGAAACGCATGAAACCGGAAGCATTCTGCGAGGAGCTGAACACATTGCCGGGGGCAAGCACCACCTGCTGTGAAAGCGCCCGGCGCGCCACATCGGCAGCGTCCGCCCCGTCCGGCAGGCGGCACCATAGGAACATGCCCGCCTGCGGTTCGATCCACGGCACACATCCGATCGACCTCAGACGCGCCGCCGCCTCCGGCATCGCCGCTGCAAGACGCTGCCTCAGCGCCTCGACATGCTTGCGGTAACTGCCATCGGTCAAAAGCGAGAGGATCAACGCCGCCGAAAAATGCGTTCCGCCGAAAGCGGTGGCGATCTTGAGATCGGTCAGGGCCTCCACCCATGCCATGGGTGCCGCGATGAAACCGCACCGCACGGAGGCCGATAGTGTTTTTGAAAAACTGCCTATCTGGACGACGCGGTTCAGACCATCGAAGGCCGCCAGCCGGGGCGCGGCCTGGGTTTCGAAATCGGCAAAAATATCATCCTCGATGACGGTCAGCCCCACCTGTTCGGCGAGCATCAACAGGCGATGGGCGGAAACGGCGGAAAGCCTTGCACCTGTCGGATTATGGATGGCGGAGTTGGTGATATAAAGCCGGGGCTGATGGTCTTTAAGCGCCTGTTCGAAAAGCACCAGATCCGGTCCGGTCGGCGTGTAGGGAACGCCAACGATCTTCACCCGGTGCGCCCGCAGGAGGGCGTGGAAATTGAAATAGCAGGGGTCATCGACAACAACCGTATCCCCCGGCTGCAGCAGGAAACGGCACAGAAGATCGATCGCCTGCGTGCCGGAATCGGTGAGCATGATCTGGCTGGCGCCGGCCTGCACCCCGTGTTCGGCCAGCCGGCGTGACAGGAGCTGGCGCAATGGCAGCAGCCCCATCGGGCTGCCGTAATCCGTCAGCAGGGCGGCGTCGGCCCGGGCAAGCCCGCGCATCGCCCGCCTCAACGCTTCCTGCGGCATCCACGATACGGGAAGCCAGCCGCAACCGGGTTTGGCGAGAACGGAACCTTCATCCAGCGCCTGCCGCGAGACCCATAACGGGTCTACAGCCCTGTCGAGCTGCGGCTCGATATCGGCGAGCGAGAGCGGTGCGAGCGGGCCCGAAACGAAAAAACCGGAACCGGGACGCGAGCTTATCGTACCATCCGCAACAAGCCGGTCGTAGGCCTCGACAATGGTGGAGGTGGAAACCTGCATGGTCTTCGCCAGCGCCCTGACCGACGGCAGACGTGCGCCCGGCACGAGACTGCGCGAGGCGATGCGCTGCCGCACACTTGCCATCACTTTTTCTATGCGCGTGCCCGGCGCGACCTTTCCGTCCACATTTGCCTCCAACCGTATCGCTTTCAAAACCATAACAGTTTCTTGAAATTGTATAGGATTGTCGCTGTTCCCGCCAGCCATTCGGGATCAAGAAAGGCAAAAGCGCAGGAGTTGACAATGGACAAGACGACAAGTGGCTGGCTGAACGGACTGGCGGGCGTGGTGATATTCAGCGGTTCGCTGCCCGCGACACGCCTTGCGGTGACGGGTTTCGATCCGGTGTTCCTGACCGTTGCCCGCGCCAGCATTGCCGGCCTGCTGGCGCTCGCGCTACTGTTTCTGTTCAGGCAAAGGCGTCCAGCGCGCGATGACCTGACATCGCTTTTTATCGTCTCGCTTGGTGTCGTCGTGGGTTTCCCGCTATTGACCGCGCTCGCCCTGCGGCACGTTACCTCGGCGCATTCCATCGTTTTCGTGGGGCTGCTGCCGCTCGCAACCGCAATCTTTGCCGTATTGCGCGGCAGTGAACGTCCACGCCCGGTCTTCTGGCTGTTTTCCTGTCTGGGCAGCGTGCTTGTTGCGGGCTTTTCGCTCTCGAATTCGTTTGCTGCCGGGATCGAGGCCTCGCTTGCCGGCGATCTTCTGATGCTCGGCGCAATTATCGTCTGCGGGCTCGGTTATGCGGAGGGGGCCGCCCTTTCCCGCAAGCTGGGCGGCTGGCAGGTCATTTCCTGGGCGCTGGTTCTCTCCCTGCCGGTGATGCTGCCGCTTGCCTTCATCACCGGTCCGGAAACACTTGCCGGCATCGATCCGCAGGCATGGGGTGGCCTTGCCTATGTTTCGCTGTTCAGCATGCTGATCGGCTTCATCTTCTGGTATCGCGGGCTGGCGCTTGGCGGCATCGCCGCGGTGGGACAGCTGCAGCTTCTCCAGCCCTTTTTCGGACTGGCGCTTGCCGCAACCCTGCTGCACGAGGAGGTGAGCCCCGCCATGATCGGCGTTACGCTGGTGGTGGTGCTCTGTGTTGCGGGAGCCCGAAAATTCGCGCGCTGACAATCAGCTTGAACGGCGGTCCACCCAGCGATGCCATGCATCCTCGTTGCCGTTGAAGACATTGAGATCGATGCGGCCATCGACGCCCTGCGACAGGCCGGAACCGGAATATTGCCAGAACAACCATTTGCGGCCGGGATAAACCACCGACGGGTGCTGGGCGACGGCCCGCAGCCAGAAGGGATAATCCAGGAATTCGCCCTGGAGGTTGTCCTTGTAAAAATCGGGCGCGGTATAAATGATCGGCCGCTGTCCGTAATGGCGCTCGAGCTTGTCCATGAAGACGCGCATTTTTTCCAGGACACGTTCGCGCGAAAGGCGCATCTTGCAGCTCGATTCGCCGTTATATTCCACGTCGATGACAGGCGGCAGCGCGTCCGGATCGCGCGGCACATTGCGAATGAACCAGTCCGCCTGTTCGCCGGCGTTGCGGCACCAATAGAAGAAGTGGTAGGCGCCACGACGAATGCCCGCCTCCTTTGATCGCTGCCAGTTGGTGCGGAACATCGGATCGAGATGATCGCCGCCATCCGTCGCCTTGATGAAGGCGAAATTGGCGCCGCGCGTGCGCAGCTGCGGCCAGTTAATATTGGCCTGCCAGCGGGATACATCCACCCCATGCACCTGGAAATGACGGGGCTGGACCCGGCCGAAATTGATGGGCTTGGCATCGCTGAAGCCGGAGCGGAAAATGCGCGAGCGGACCTGCGCACCGGCGCTCGCCGCCGGGGCCGCAGCCATGGCCAATTGTACCGGACGCTCCGTCGGGCTGATCATGGGGCGCTCCGCCGGCCGCACCATTCCCACCTGCGCTGGAACCGGCAAACGGATTTCCGGCGCATTCTGCGTCAGGGAAGCTCTGGGTGTGACGGCGGAAAAGGCTCTGGGTTCTTCAGGCACCGGCCCGCCCCATGCCAGCACCTCCTGCCGCGGCTGGGCGGTGATGGGCTGGGTGCCAACACTTGCCTGCGGCACCGGCGCCGATGGGGTGACCGAACTCGTCGTTTCCTTCGAGGGCAGACCCGCCACCAGGCTTTCCGGCCCGGAACTGGACGTGCAGCCGCCAAGCAGAAGGCAACCGAAAATAAGTGCTGGCACAGCCGATGAACGCATGAGAACCCGTACGCAAAACAAATCGGGGGGCACTCTGACACCACCCGGAAACCTCGAAAGACAAATGCTAACGGAAGATTATCAAAAAAGACTGAATCTTATCTTTACGCCGGCACCTGCCGATACGCCCGTCATTTCTGACAGGCGAAGCGCTTCGGGTTCTCGCGCCGGGCGGCGCTCAGGCTGTCATGGTTGTCAGATCGACAGTGTCGGCGCCGGGGGAATTTCTCTTGATCGATTCGATCGCATGGATAGCCGACGCCTTGGCCTGATACCCTTCCGATGAAAACATCGTTTCGCCGTTGGATGCCTTGAAGCGGAAGCGATATTCCCCGGCTTTGTCCTGATAGATTTCGAACTTGTACATGATCTTTGCGCCTCCGTTGCCAATCAGCGTGAACCGCCGGCAATCTTGAGCAGCCTTCGTCAGATTCGCAACCCGGTAGTCGCAGCTATTAGATGAGCCGCACCCATGCGCGGGCTATTTCCAGACCCGCCATGTCGGCCATTTGCGCATGCGCATCGCGATGTTCGCCATAATTTTCCAGCCATCCCGGCGACATTTTTTCGACGGAAACAGGAAATCTCCGGCACCAGCCGTCAACAACGGTTGTGGAGGCCTCAAAATGAAACTGCGTTCCGTAGACCGCCCGGCCGATACGAAACGCCTGGTTTCGCGTCGCACCATTGGTCGCAAGCCGCGTGGCGTCCGGCGGAAGCGTGAATGTATCGCAATGCCACTGAAAAATGGGGAAGGTCTTTTCCAGTCCGGCCAATAGCGGATCAGCCATGCCCTCTTGCGTCAGGGACACATCTTCCCAGCCGAATTCCGGTGGGCCGGAGAGTATATTCTCTCCCCCATAGGCGCGCGCCAGCAGCTGGCTGCCGAGACAAACCCCCATGACCGCCTTGCCCGCGTCACCAAAGGTTTTCATCAAAAGCGCCAAATCCGGGAGATAGGGATAAAGCGCATCGTCGAGAGCATTCTGCTCACCGCCCAGAACGACAAGCGCATCGTGATCGGCCGCATCGACAGGGAGAGGCTCCCCCGCATAGGCGCGGATGACATGCAGTTCTGCCCCGGCCTCTTCCAGGGCGACGCCCAGCTGTCCATGCGGCGTGCCCGCCATGTTTTCTATGATTGCAACGCGCATGAAACCTCTTGGCGACGGCGACGGATTCAATCGGCTGAAATTGCCGATCGAATCCAGCTTCACCACGAGAAAAGTCGATTTTCAAGAGCCACGGCATTGTCAGAGCGACAATAGCCGGCGGCCTGGCCCGACACCGCCTCAGAATTCGCGGGCGAGCTTGGCGTCCACCGAATGCCGGTTGCCGCCGCGAACAGCGAAGAACAGGAAAATCGTCGCCCAGAGAATCGATTTCTCCGCGCCACCCAGACCCTCTGCCCTGACGATGCCGTGAAAATAGACGGTGACCAAGAGGACAATCATCGCTGCGAAAGATGCCGGCCGCGTGAGCAATCCGATAGCAACGAGAATTCCGCCGAAAAACTCAGTGGCGGCGAGCAGCGGCGACCAGAAGACGCCAGGGTAGAAACCGAGGCTCTCCACCATGCTGACAGCGCCAAACGGATTGACGATCTTGCCGAACCCATGAGTGACGAGAAGAAGCCCGGCCGCCACACGCAGGATCGTTTCCACCAGATCATGTGTCGAATTGTAAAGCGGCGCGACCGCCGGAACGAAAAGGCGCTGACGACTATTCTCGAACTGGGCCATAGGATCTCCACGTTTCAGCCTTCGATACCTTCTCTGTTCGCAAAGCCGCATGATAAGAACAAGTGTGCATCCGGTAAAAACATGACTATTATGGTTGACATTATCGTGAGCATTGCTGGCACCTGGCACTGAGGGAGAGCGCGAGAATGACCGAGACAAGGCCCCGCATAACCATCCGGTACTGCACGCAATGCAACTGGCTGCTTCGTGCAGGCTGGATGGCGCAGGAGATCTTGCAGACCTTCGCTTCGGATATCGGCGAAGTCAGCCTTGTTCCCTCCACCGGCGGTCTGTTCGAAATCACCGTGGACGGCACAACCATATGGGAACGCAAGCGCGACGGCGGTTTTCCCGGTCCAAAGGAACTCAAACAGAGAATCCGCGACATCATCGACCCGGAGCGAGACCTCGGTCATGTCGACAGAACGAAGCATGAAGGGCTCGACACTTGACCCGGCGACATGTTTCAACAGGCCCAACCAAGTTTTTTCCCTTTAAAATCAATGATCGTCATAAAAGTTCAAAAAGCCTGTTGACACCGGGCGGCTGCCCTCGTACATCGCTCTCCGTCGCCCAGATGGCGGAATTGGTAGACGCGCCAGCTTCAGGTGCTGGTACTCGCAAGGGTGTGGAGGTTCGAGTCCTCTTCTGGGCACCATTCCATTTTTGATCTTAGCCAGATCAATAACTTAACGGTTTTTCAGGGGTTTCCCGACCGCTCACTGGGTCACAGGAGCGGGTCACAAGTGATAATCCGAATGCCACGTCCAATGCTGCGAGATGGGTCAGCCGTCCCTCAATTTCGCCGCCGAGTTCCCCGAGACATTCTTGAGATTGCTAGAGGAAAATTGGTCCTCGTGGAGCTTCCCGGCATGAAGGGAGAGCCGTCAGTCGCGATCACAGCCTTGGCCGGGCAGTTCATCAAGTTCAGCCTGAAAACCTATGATCCTGACGTCGCTAAACATCGTCACGCAGCGGCGAACTCTCAGGTGGATCGTCAGTTTCAATCATGGCGGCAAGGGCCAGCGACAGTCAGCCATGTCCAGATCGTTGCCCTAGCGGGGGAAGCTTACAGGCTTTTCGTCGAACGCTTCCACGAGAACCCCGGCTCCCCTCAAAACTGGGCAGCATTCAAAGCTTTCAATCGTGCGGCTGCGGAAGGGCGCCTTTTGAATATTCCGTCGCTTACGCCCGGCGACCTACCAAGTGACGCTCAAGCCGAAGCCATTTTCGGCCCTGACTTCACCGAGGGCGTAAATACCCTACCGGCCCAAGCCAGCGACATTCTCAACTCACTTGAAGCTCGCTTTGGCTTCCTCACGGACTGGGTTTTGCAGAAGCACGGCTTAGCTATCGATGCTGAGAGCCGAGCGAAATTGCTTCGGCAAATTTCATCTGCATCGCAGGACGCAGGATGGAACCTTAAGCGCAATGCTGAGGGCGACTATTCACCCGACCCAAAAGCTGCGCGGTTCCCCCCAGTTACGGTATTGGCAAAGCCGTCCAAAGCGACGACGCTCGACGAGCTGTTTGAGAAATGGGAGGCCGAGACAAAACCAAGCGCCAGCACCCGCTCCACCTGGCGAAGCAATCTCCGAAACCTGAAAAAGCATTTGGGCGTCAAAGCGGATGACATAACCCGCATCACCGGCGAAGAAATTGTCGCGTGGAAAGACGCCGCTGTTGCCAAGGGTCTTGCGGCCAAGACAATAAACGGCAGCTATCTGGGAATGGCAAAAACCGTCTTCAATTACGGGATCGCCAACAGGCTTCTGTCTACCAATCCCGCCGACAACGTAAGGGTTGCCACGCGGGGGAAAGCGGGCGCGGGGAAGCTTCCGTATACCGACGAAGAAGTCGCCCGTCTCCTTACCCTTGCCGCGAAAGAGCGGGACCCGTCGCGCCGTTGGTTGCCTTGGCTTGCCGCCTCCTCCGGCGCTCGGATCGGTGAAGTTGCGCAACTCTGGGGGAGCCGCGTCAGAGAGGAAGACGGTATTCCTGTCATGGTCATTGCACCTGCCGGAGACGGGGGTAGCCTCAAGAACGAGGGCAGTGAGCGTATTGTGCCACTCCACCCGGCTGTCATTGGAGCCGGTTTCCTTGAGTTCGCCAAGTCTAAGGGCGATGGGCCGTTGTTCTATCGACGGTCGTCTGGGAAAGCCATCAAGCGCCACGCAAGTAAGGGTGTCACGAACCGGCTGAGTACGTGGATTAGAGCCAATGGTTTCACCGATGAACGGAAAGCGCCCAACCACGCACTGCGCCATTACTTCAAAAGTGCGGCTGTGAAAGTTGGCATTGCGGACAGCCTAGCGGATGCCATCCAAGGTCATGCTGCGCAAGGCGATGCCGGTCGCTATCGCCACTTCGACACGAAGACCAAGGCGGAGGCTGTGGCCCTCCTGTCGATCCCGCCAAAGGTTGCAAAATCATCAGCGGAGAGCGGGTCATAGGGGGTGCAATTGCACCTCCCTACTTGTTGCACCCTTGGTTCAGAAGTTGGCGTCTTCAACCTCGTTGTTGTCTGAGCAATCGGCATCGTCGGTCAAGGTGTCCCCCAACCATTCATCCCGTTGCTCATCTTCTCCGAAGAAGTAGTCAGCCAGTTCCTTGAAGCGTTTGTCACCAAGCGCCTCAATGATCGCTGTATCCACCGCTTGACCGTCCCGTAAGATCGCCTTCTCGGGTCGCTTCCGTCTGTCGATAACATCACGGATTTCGGTGACGAGGAGCGCAATCTCTCGCTCCCTTCGGGCATCGGTCATTTCGTCGCCGTCCCGCTCCGTCGTCTTGTCGGACCTGTCCCGTCCCCATTCCCCTGTAGGCTCCTGCCCCGCCTTGACCATTTCGGCCCATCGGCTGCGCATATAGTTGACTGTACGGGCTGACACGCTGGCCATTCCGACAATTTCCTTGCGGGTATAAGACGGCTCGACCGGTTCCCGTACCAGTCTCCATGCGGCGTCCGTTCGCTCCATCTGGGACAAGGAAAGGACGTACTTGGCATTACCGCCTAGAGCGGCCAGCAGCGCCGTTCGCCGGTCGCAATGAAGAATGATCGCCGGAACGCGCCCTTGATCTCCTACAGCCTTGTAGGCGGCAATGCGGTGCTCTCCGTCCAGAAGGATGAGTGGCACGACATCTACCTCGTCAGCCGTCATGTCTCGCCACAGCAGCACCGGATCGAGAGGTTTTCCGGTTCTCCTCAGATGGCCCGCCAAATCAGCCTTGTGGTGGCGATCCAGCTTACCGAACCGAAACTTGAAGTCGTCCGATCTGGTGATGTCGCCCAAAGCTACAACCGCACTCTCTCGACGGCTGGCGGGTCTCCCCGCCGTACTCGTCATCGTGCCACCTCAATTTCGGCAAGCTTAGCGATCTGGATGTCGCGACGCTTGGCGCTCCCCCGCCGCCTTGTGAGGTTGGACGCTCTAAGGTCGAGCGAGTTTCCGTTTGCGTACCGAATGACGGTGCCACGCCCCGCGCCAGTCGCCAGTCTAGCTATTTGGACGACTGTCGGGTCACCCTTAGCGGAAACAAGGCTGTTGCACCGGACGTAGGAACTACCTTGTCCATTGCTGTTCAAATACCAAGATCCTGTCCCTACGTCTCGCACGATCCGGCGATAGGTTGCTTGTTCGATCACAGCGTAGTTCCGCCCTCTGCGATCCAGAGGCACTCGGAAGCATCTATTCCCGAACTCGTCAATGAACGGAACGGGCCTTCTGTCATTGCCGGTCGCAGTTCTGTCGGCGGCTATTTTGGTCTGTCTTTCTGCTCTCATGGGATTTCCTTTTGATGAAATGAGAACGGCCCTCCGAAAGTTCTCCGGAAGGCCGCGTAGGGTTGATTGGTTTGAGATGGGCGGTATCGCAGCCGCAAAGGCTCGTCTCTGACACTGCTATGAGGGCCGAGGGACTGTATAATCCTAGTGGACGACCTAATACCGCTGAAGCTGATCCACTGTGTCGGATGGTTCGGGATTCTAACGGGCGGAGCAATTGTTCACAGCGTCCGTCCCACCATCACTGACGGATCGATGTCCTTAATGGAGGGGTATTCGTAAGGATGATGGAGGTTGTCTCCTTAACAAGGGGGTAATCGATCGGATCGGCTGATGTTCTTAGTGGACGGGGTATTGCCTCGTGGCTTTCTAAAGGAGCGGGGTAATCCATCAGTCTGCCCCGCTTCCCATTCCTCCAATCCGAGGGCAGTGCCTGACTTGCACATTAGCGGCCCCATGCGGGCACTCAGGCTAAATCGTACCGCACTCGCCATCTGAGAGATGGTCGGGATAAGAGCGGCGTGAACGTCATAACCGGCGGCCGCCTCAATCCCGTCTTGAGTTGGAAAGGGTGACAATGATGGGAAGGAATGGGAACGTAAAACAGATAGGGAGGGACAAGAGCGCAAAGGGAAAACGGGCTTGGTGGCTCAGTCGAACATTTTCCAAATCCCGACGATACCTGCCAATGTCATTCCTCCGATAACAAGCCAATGGATAACGTAGAAAGCGGTCTCGATCATTCCCCCGCCTCCGCCATCTCGCCATCGCGACCTAGCGCCCGATAAACGCTGGCCTTACTTAGTCCGACTTTCTCCATGATCTCGCGTATCATCAGCCCTTCGGTCCTCATGCGGCGGATGTCAGCAACAACGTCAGGGGTGGCTTGAGCCTTCCTACCGAACTTCGTCCCTTTTTCCTTTGCCTTGGCGATGCCGTCCATCTGGCGCTCCGCCCGGATCGCAGTTTCGAACTCAGCGAAAACCGCGAGCATCTGAAGCATGGCTCGTCCTGCCGGGGTCGAGGTATCTATGTTCTGATCAAGCACTCTGAGGTCAACGCCCTTTTGCTGGAGGTCTTGCACGATGGAGAGCAGGTCGGTTGCGGACCGGGCCAAGCGGTCAATCTTCGTGATTGCAAACGTGTCACCCTTGCGGGCAAAGCGGAGCGCCTCCTTGAGAGCAGGACGGTTGCTGTCGATGCCCGACCGCTTCTCTTCAAAGATATGATCTGGCTGGACACCAAGTCCGAGCATCTTGTCTCGCTGAACCTCTAGACTTTGCCCGATGGAGGAGACGCGAATATAGGCCACGATGGTCATGTCTCAAATCCTCTAAGACGTTTCAATCCGCGACTAATGGGACATGAATTGAGACACGTCAAGAGACATTCTCTTATCGTATACTTTTTGAGACGCCATACGGTGCCGTACTGAGTACATAAAGGGTCAGGCCAAAGCCGAACTGTTGCCGTCGGGGCAATAGGGGGCGCGCCCCGGAGGGGGAAAGCATGGCTCCGCAAGGGTCTACTTTGGGGCCTCAAATTTTCTGGTCATTTTACGCAGCATTGCTAACAATGCACTCAATAGAATTGGGGGGGTGAAGCAATCGCGATGTCCACGGAAGCACTTACTAATGTGATCAACCGGCTCGATCATATGAAGAGATATTGGGAAGAGGCTAACTCCGACTACTTCAAGCCAGATCGCTTCCTCATTGCGCTGCAAGGGTGCATCACCACGAGCCGAACCGTTACCTTCATCTTGCAGTCTAACAAAGCGAGCTTTCCAGACTTCGAGAAGTGGTACGCAACATACCAAGAGAAATGGTCTCAAGATCCCATTATGGCTTGGGCGAGGGACGCTCGGAATGCGATCGAAAAACGTGGCGATCTTGAAACTTTGAGCCAGGTTAAGAGCCGGATCGTAGCGAGCTATATGGGCGGACCGGAGACGGAATGGCTTTCTCAAGACCTGTTCTCATCGCCAATCGCGATGCTTTTAAAAGTGCCATCCAAATTTCGCAACATCCCTCAAGTGCGCGAACATGGCACGTTGGTGATCGAGCGCCGTTGGATTGACAAGCAGCTTCCTGAAACCGAAGTCCTCGAAGCACTGACGCACGTTTATCTGGAGTTCGTGGACTTACTGACTGATCTTCACCACCGATTGGGGGTCGAGCTACCCCGGATGCTGGCCGATCGAGTTCCGCTTTCAATGCGACCGCTGATCATGGATCGTGCCATCTATATTTCCATTAAAGATGGTTCCGAAGCCGGGTTTCGCTTTCACTACAAGGAACAAGAGGTCGATACGCGGGCACTTCGAAAGCGATACGGTCGAGATGCCAACTGGGAGAAGCTTTCGTCCGTTGGAAATTTCAAGGAACTTTGCGATGTCGTCTTTGCGCAAGCCCGCATCTTGATGCTTCGTGATGGTTATCATCACTCGTTCGCCATCATGGTTTCGAAGCTTCGTCTCTGGAGGGTCATCGGGATCGATCACCCTGACAGGGCATCGCGATACGTCCTCATGCGCGATCTGGCCGAACTCGCGAAGGTCATAGATGCGGATGGGATAATAGTGATCGGTGAAGCTTGGACGGCAAGAGGGAAAGACGTGCCTCCGTCGGGCTACGCGGTGGACGCCCAGAACCGAGGAGAGGCATTAACGATGCACGCAGCCGAAGCGGCGGGACAAACCTATTCGTACAATGCTGCGATCATTAGGAAGAAGAAAAAGAAGCACAAGGTGAAGGCTCTTGGCCCAACCGAACAGCGTCAGGACGGGTTTCAGTTCATCATGGCTCCGTTCCAAATCGCATGGGGGTGCCTCGACCATGAGAAATTGAAGAAAGCAGAGGATGACATAGACCGTATCATGGCTAAATTGCCCGAAGAAGCTGCGGAGTAAACTCAACTTTAAACTCTGAGGTGCATGTTGAGCTTAAGCTCTCTGCGCGGAAGTGTCTGATTTCAATGACCTATAACCATTCTCAATTCTTAGCAGCGCTCACTTCAAAAGGGTACTTCCCCCGAGAGTTGCCTCCGACTTTCACAACCCAGACCTTTGGCGATAATATTTCCGCCATCCTCAGCGATTGGATGGTCTCTGGGATTTATAAAAAAGAGGCCGTCTCGATCAAAAAGAAAGTGAAGGCGCGAGGGAACTACAGCTATCAGTTGGAGGACACAGAAAGCGAAATCATCACCAAGCCCAAACGGGGCTTTGAGCGGAGAGGGCTGCATATTACGCACCCAATTCCTCAGGCTCTTTTAGCGGACGAGATGGCTCGCAACTGGCCGGAAATAGCTACTTGGATTGGCCGGAAGCGGTACTCCATGGATAAGACGGTGCCAACCGTTAAAGACGACCGCGCGATTTCGGACATCGATTTTTTGCTTCACGGCATCAAAAAAGACTTCATCCTCTCCGGTGCAGATTGGATACTGAAAACTGACATCACCCGTTTTTACCCATCCATATATACGCACTCGGTTGCGTGGGCAGCATATGGGAAATCCCATACTAAGAAGCTACTTTATACAAAGCGCCATATGGGATCGCTCGCTGATCGGATCGACCTGCTTCTACGCAAGAGCAATATGAACCAAACCATCGGCATCCCCGTTGGGCCTGACACCTCTCGGATCGTGGCAGATATTATCTCAGCGAGGATTGATGAGGACTTTCACGAGCTAATGGGTGGCTCTGTCGGCCCAAGTGTACGCCGGAGACGCAATAAATTCATCAAGCCATCGGAAGTTGATCGGTTACAAGACGACTGGTTTATAGGCGCGCAAAGTCTGGAGATGGCGGAGCAAGCTCTCTCGCGGCTATCGATCGCGTATAGGGCTTACGGACTAGAAATTAACGGCGCAAAAACGTCAGTAGACCGGATACTCAATCAAGAAAAAGAAACCTGGGCCTCCGAACTTTCGCTGCATCTCCAGTCGACACGTGGCCGCCTTACCGGCACTAATCTGAAAGGCTTCTTGGATCGCGTTGTCCATCTTCAGGCTCAATTCAAATCAGCACCTGTTGTCTCGTTCGCGGTTTCATCGCTTGAGGCGCTTAGACCGACAGACGCCGATGTGCCCATGCTTGAGAGCTTCTACATCCTTGCCGCATCAATCGCCCCCGGCCATATGGATCGCATCTGCACGGCTCTCATCAACCTAGACCATAGCAAAAAAACGCTTTCAAAAGATCGGATACGGGATCGGTTCGTGGCCTTAGCGGAGCTGCACTTTGAGCTTGGGAACGGCTTCGAAGCAATTTGGCTTTTGCACACATTGCGTGGGCTGCGCATCAACTTCGTTTCAAAGAGGCTATCAGAGCTTTCCGAGACCTATCAGGGCGCGACCCTGCCGCTCATTCTCTTGGACATGAAAGCAAAAGGAGTATTTTCCTCTGGGTTGCCCACCGGGACATGGGAAGCGTCCATTACCGCGGATACCATCCGGCATGATTGGACTTGGCTCTTAGGCTACGAAGCTTTCAGGAGAGGCTGGCTGCACGACACCAATAGCCTTCTTGCCGATCCATTCTTTGTCCCCCTTATCAGCCGGGGTGTCATTTTTTACGATGACGCTAAAAGCGTGAAGACGGTAGCGTCCATCCGTCGCAAGCGCGTAGCTAAGCGCAAAATGTCTAATCAGCTAGCCGAGGCTATGCTTTTTAAGCTCGCTGCCAGAGCTTCACCATTCCGGGCAGAAGATGACGAATATAGGTTTTGAAGTCGGTTTTCTTGGTTGCCTAATAGGTATGGCTGGGATACAAACTGGGTCACACAACATACAGCGGTCGAATAGCGCACCCTTTTAAAATCAATAAGTTATGAGAGCATTGAGGAAAAACCTCCCAATCCTCTTCTGGGCACCATTCCATTTTTGATCTTAGCCAGATCAATGACTTAGCCGAAAAATAGCAACATACAGGCCGACCGGCAAACGCCGGGAAGCATGTTGCTTTTTTCGCTTTCCCTACTCAAAAAAAGTTGCAAGCGCTCGCGGAAGGGAACTCAACTTCCCCACCAAAGGCCTATCGTTATGGATTGAGGATTCTGACGCGACTCTGCCCTGTTACGGCTGAGCGTCCTTGTCGCCGCTGTTTTGCGAATGCTGTTCGCAATTCGGCGTACAGGAGAGCACGGTGCGCTCTGTCTGGCGGAAAACGCGAACCGTATTGCCCTCATCGATGGAGACGAGAATGCGTTCATCCACGATCGGATTGCCGTCGGCATCGAGGAGCACAAGGTTGGTCGTGCCGAAACTGCGGCCGGTCAGAACAATCGTGGTGGCATCGGCAACCGTGGCATCGGCGACCTTGGAGTTGCCAATAATGACCTTACTCACGGGACGATCAAGGCGAAGGACGCGGGCGTGATTCATCGAAACGCGCAATATGTCTTCCTGAGCAAAACCGGGCTGCAGGGAACCCGATAGAAAGACGGACAAGCCGACCATGATTTTCGCCAGTTTTCCGGATGACACGCGTTTGGCCCTTGCTCACTATCCGCACACTTTATTGCGCCACAGAATGCGCGGTTTTAGTGAATGAAGCGTTAAATGGCGGGAATCCATGACGCGGATGGTAACCATGCGTAACAAGATGATATTTTTCCGCCCCTTCACCCCGCTTCAAAATTGAACAGCTGCGTCACTTAAAAAAACACTTGCCCCAAAAAGAGAAACCGGGGGCACCGCAATATATTTGTTTATCAGCAAATATAAAAATGAAGGCGATACTTTTCTGTTTTATTTACCAAGAGAAACTCATCCTGCCGTTTACTTTGAATTAATCGTTTTTTTTAAGTGCTTGGAAAGCGCCCGGCTGTAGTTTGAACGCAACCGAACAACGGAGAACAGTTGTCGGCGTGCTGAACCAAACAAGATTTAGGAGAGACCTATGACCAAGATTTTCGCTCGTTTCCTCAAGGACGAATCCGGCGCTACGGCAATTGAATACGGCCTGATCGCTGCCCTCATTTCTGTCGCCATCATCGGCGGCGCCACCACTCTGGGCACAAAGCTCAGCACCCAGTTCACGAACCTGGGCAGCTACATGAACGTGAAGTCGAATACGACGCCGTAATTTTCACGTTAAAATGGACTTGATCGTGTTGCCCCGTCATTGCGGGGCAACATAGTTTCTAATCGCAGGTATGAGACCATGACAGTTGCGGCGATATTCCTTATACTTCCGTTGTGCCTCAGCTTCGCCGCGCTGAATGATCTCTTCACGATGACGATTCCCAACAGGATACCGCTCATCCTGTTATTTTCCTTTATGATAGTCGCGCCCGTTTCGGGCATGGACTGGCAAACTTTCGCCCTTAGTTTCGCAGCTGGCGCCGCAGTCTTTGCCGCCTGTTTTGCGCTCTTCGCCGCCAATGTCATGGGCGGGGGGGATGCGAAGCTCTTGACCGCCGCAGCGGTGTGGTATGGCTTTAACATCTCCGTCATCGAGTTTCTACTCGCGGTGACCTTCATCGGCGGCGTTTTGACCGTCGGAATCCTTCTTTTGCGAACGCGCTCCCGAGAAATCATGGCCGCCGGAATTCCGGTACCCGATTCCCTGCTGGTGGCCAAAAAAATCCCTTACGGTATCGGCATAGCGATAGCTGGTCTTCTGACCTATGGGGAAGCACCGCTGGTGAAAGCCGCCATCGCGAGCCTTTCTTAAGTAACCCCTGGCGTTAAGCACCGGTTAACTACAAATCCAAGCATAATATTAACCATAATTATACCAATCGCGCGCCATCCTGACGGGAGAAAAATCTGATTCCCTCAAGGATCGAGCATGAAACCGTCGCGTATCGTCATTCTATCCGTTGCCCTGGTGGCCGCCGGTCTTGCCGGTCTTGTCGCCATGCAGATTTCCGGTGCGAAGCAGGTCATCGAAAAAGCGGAAACAATCATCCAGAAGGAGCCGACGGTCAACGTTCTCGTCTCTTCGGTCAATCTGCCCGTCGGCAGCCGCCTGAACGACAGTTCCGTGCGCTGGACACCCTGGCCACAGGGCAATGTGATCGACAGTTTCATAACGGAAGCGAAAAGGCCTGACGCCATCACGGAACTGACGGGTGCGGTCGTGCGCCTGCCTCTGTTCGAAGGTGAACCGATCCGGCCGGAAAAAGTGGTCGATTCCAGCACCCGCATCATGTCCTCCCTTTTGCCAGCCGGAAAGCGCGCTGTCGCCACCGAGATTTCCGTCTCGACCGGCGCGGGCGGTTTCGTGCTGCCGAATGACCGGGTCGATGTGATCATGGTCCGCAAGGGCGACAACGGTAACTTTCTGACCGAAAATGTCTTGAACAATGTTCGTGTTCTGGCAATCGACCAGCAGATCAAGGAAGGCGAGGACGGCACGGCGGCGGTGGTCGGCGCAACCGCTACACTGGAGCTGACCCCTGAACAGGCCAAGATCATAACGGTGGCGCAGCAGATGGCGGATCGCCTCACGCTCGCTCTGCGCTCGGTCGCCGATGCGCAGGAAAACGACACGCTTTCGGCCGGCTATCTTCTCAATGGAGGTTCCGGACAGCCGGAAATTCAGGTGATCGAGTCCGGCTCGATCGTGAAAAGCGGTCAAGGAGTATCACAATGACCGGGGAATTCATGACAAAACGCCTGAAACAACGTCTGCGTTCATCGATGGCGGGTGGGCTTGCATTCTGCCTGGCCTTTTCAGGCGTTCCAGGCCAGCATTCCCCCACGTTTCTGCGCGTCAGCGAAGCGGAGGCGCAAAGCGCGAGCATCGTGCGGATCACGGAAAGCGGTTCAGGCACCCGCAAGCGCCTGAACCTGGGTTTGAACAAGGCGCTGGTCATCGACCTGCCGGAAGACGCCCACGACATTCTTGTTGCCGATCCGAGCCTTGCGGATGCCGTGACACGCACGTCCAGACGTATCTATCTCTTCGGTAAAACGGTGGGACAGACCAACATCTTCATTTTTGGTGAAAATGGCCGGGAAATCGTCAGCATCGATCTGGAGGTCGAGCGCGACATCTCCGGGCTTGAGGCCAATATCCGCCGTTTCATTCCCGAGTCGGATATCAAGGTGGAAATCGTTTCGGACAACATCGTTCTTACAGGATCGGTGCGCACACCGCAGGATTCCGCACGCGCCGTTCAACTTGCCGACGCCTTTCTAAAAGGCGGTGAGGCCACCACCCGCAACATATCCCTGACAGGCGGCGACAATGGCGGCGATGCGGCGATTTTTGCCGAGCGCCGGCAGGTATCGCAGATCGTCAACATGCTGACGATCGAGGGTGAAGATCAGGTAACGCTGAAAGTCACCGTCGCCGAAGTCAGCAGGCAGGTCCTGAAGCAGCTTGGCTTCAACGGTTCCATCAGCAGTTCGACAAGCGGCAACGGTTTCGAATTCGCAAATCCGACGAACCTCGGTAGCGCCATCGACAGCGCGTCCCGGATCGCCAGCGGTGCGATAGGTTCAGGCTCCCTCAGATTCGCCTCCTATCTCAACGCCATGGAGCAGGCCGGCGTCATGCGCACATTGGCGGAACCAAGCCTGACGGCAATTTCCGGGGAGCAGGCAAAATTTTATGTGGGGGGAGACTTCCGTATTGCCGCAGAACAGGATGTTTCGCTCGACAAGGACACGAATTCCACCGTCGTCAAACGCGAGATGGAAACGGTCGACTACGGCATTACCTTGAACTTCAAGCCGGTGGTGCTTTCACCTGGCAGAATAAGCCTCAAGATCGAGACCAACGTGTCCGAACCCACCTATGAAGGCAATGTCGTCACCGGAAACTACGGGCGGGGCATTCCGGGCTCTACCTACATGTCGATACGCAAGCGCGAAACCTCTACAACGGTCGAGCTTCCTTCCGGCGGATCGATCGTGATTGCGGGTCTTGTCCAGGATAATGTCCGGCAGGCCATGTCCGGACTGCCGGGGATTTCGAAAATTCCGATCTTCGGTACGCTTTTCCGCAGCAAGGATTTCCTGCGCAACGAAACGGAACTGGTCATCATCGCGACGCCCTATCTGGTACGGCCTGTTGCACGCAACCAGATTGCCCGGCCGGATGACAATTTCAATCCGGAAAACGATGCCGCTATGTATTTCATGAACCGCGTCAACAAGGTCTATGGCCGCAAGGATCAGGTTCAGGCCGCTCCCTATCAGGGATCAGTGGGGTTCATCTACAAATGACGATACGCGCACAAAATCTCCTCTTCACAGCAAGCCCGATCAGGGCGGGAAGCGTCATGAAGGAAACCTGCTCCTCCTTTTTCCCTCACCGTTCTGGAAGAAGGACCGGCCTTGTCGTCGTTGCCGCGCTCGCCGCCGGCCTGTTGCAGGGCTGCGCCCGCGACCCGATGACCACCAACGCCATTCCCGACGATTATCGCACACGCCATCCGATTACCCTGTCGGAGGCGGAGCATTCGCTGGATATTCCGGTTTCGGCCAGCGACGGCCGGCTGACCACCGCGATGGCGGATAATGTCCGCGGTTTTGCCCAGAACTATGCGTCGATGTCGACGGGTATCGTCAATATTCAGATACCGTCGGGATCGGCCAATTCAGTGGCCGCATCACGAATGGCGAAACAGATCCGCTCGACGCTTTCCGGTGCGGGCGTGGCGTCGGGCAAGATCATGGAGACACGTTATGCCGCTTCTCCGAATGGCGACGCCTCCCCCATCCGGCTGAGCTATGTCGCCGTTACCGCGATGACCGGCCAGTGCGGCCAATGGCCCGAGGATCTTTCGGACAATACCTTCGCCAACAAGAACTGGTACAATTTCGGGTGCGCCTCCCAGAGCAATCTCGCAGCCCAGATCGCCAACCCAATGGATCTGGTCGGCCCGCGCGGCATGAGCCCGATCGATGCCGAACGCCGCGCAGTCGTCATCGACGCCTATCGCGGCAAGACGTCGTCGACGACGACGACAGATTGATGCGGATCCAACATTTGTCACGGCAGGAAAGACGATGAGCGCAGTAGAATACGATATCAAGCCAAACGCCGGTGCAGAGGCCGAGCAGCCGGTGCGCGCCTCGGATATGGATCGTCTGCGTCCGCTGCCCCGCATATCCATCCACGCCTTCTGCGTCAGCGACAATATGCAGGGCGTCATGGACGCCTTGTCCGGTGATCGGCGCATGAGCAAGGTTACCCTGCGGGTGACCAAAGGGGATATCAATGCGGCAGCCACGATGTTTTCCGCGTCGCCCACGCCCAATCTCATCATTCTCGAAACGGCAAGCGCAACCGCCACGCTGCTGGACGATCTAGCACCCCTGGCGGAGGTTTGCGATCCCTCCACCCGTGTCATCATCGTCGGTCGGCACAACGACATAACGCTTTACCGCGATCTCATCCGCAACGGCATTTCAGAATATCTGGTCGCACCGGTCAACATGGCCGATCTCTTGGCTTCTATCGCCACGATCTTCGTCGACCCGGAAGCAGAGCCCCTGGGCCGCAACATCGCCTTCATCGGCGCCAAGGGCGGAGTGGGTTCATCGACCATCGCGCATAATTGCGCCTTCGGCATTGCGAGCCTTTTCGCCACGGAAACCATTCTGGCGGATATGGATCTCGCTTATGGAACGGCCAATATCGATTTCGACCAGGATCCTGCCCAGGGCATGGCTGAAGCGGTATTCTCGCCGGAGCGGCTGGACGAGGTGTTTCTCGACCGTCTCCTGACAAAATGTTCCGACCATCTTTCGCTTCTGGCGGCACCGTCCCTTCTCGACAGGACCTACGATCTCGATCGCCAGTCCTTTCTGCCGATCCTCGAGGTTTTGCAGCGCACCGCCCCCGTTGCGGTTCTCGATCTTCCCCACCAATGGTGCGACTGGACGCGGGCAGTTCTTTCGGAAGCGGATGAGGTGGTCATCACGGCAGTTCCCGATCTCGCCAATCTGCGCAATACGAAGAACCTTTTCGATGCACTGATCAAGCTGAGACCCAACGACAAGTTACCGCATCTCGTTCTCAATCAGGTCGGCATGCCCAAACGTCCGGAAATCGCGGCGGCGGATTTCCTCGAGCCGCTGGAAATCGAGCCGATTGCGATCATCCCGTTCGACGCACAATTGTTCGGAAATGCCGCCAATAGCGGACGCATGATCAGCGAGATGGATGAAAAATCCCAGACTGCGGAAACCTTCTCGCAAATCGCCCATACCATCACAGGCCGTACCGTGCTGCGCAAGAGCAGACGCGGCGGACTGGAAAAACTGAAGAATATTCTCAAGCGCAAGTAGGTCTTCTGCCTGCGTCGTTAGACGGAAACGCCGATGTTCGGAAAACGCGGGCCCGAGGGCCCAGCCAGAAGCACAAAGCCGGAACCTGTTGCACCTGTGCCCATACAGGTGGCGACGACGCCTGAGCCTCGCTCCCTTGCAATTGACACTCTTGAGCCTGGCCAGTCACCCGTCATGCGTCAGCCCGCCGCGAACCCATCGCCCGCGCAGCGAAAACGCGCCCGCACGGAAGATTATTATAATACCAAGAGCCAGGTATTTTCCGCGCTTATCGATACGATCGATCTTTCGCAGCTCGCCAAGCTCGACGCGGAAAGCGCGCGCGAGGAAATTCGCGATATCGTCAACGATATCATCACGATCAAGAACTTCGCCATGTCGATTGCCGAGCAGGAAGAACTGCTCGAAGACATCTGCAACGACGTTCTGGGCTACGGGCCGCTGGAGCCGCTGCTCGCACGCGACGACATTGCCGATATCATGGTCAACGGTTCCGGCCAGACCTTCATCGAAGTCGGCGGCAAGACCATCGAATCGGATATCCGCTTTCGCGACAATGCGCAGCTGCTCTCGATCTGCCAGCGCATCGTCAGCCAGGTGGGCCGCCGTGTGGATGAGTCGAGCCCGATATGCGATGCGCGCCTGCCGGACGGATCGCGCGTCAACGTCATCGCTCCGCCGCTCGCCATCGACGGCCCGGCGCTGACAATCCGAAAATTCAAGAGGGACAAGCTGACGCTCGACCAGCTCGTGCGTTTCGGGGCGATCACGCCGGAAGGCGCTACTTTGCTCAAGATCATCGGTCGTGTCCGCTGCAATGTCGTCATCTCGGGCGGTACCGGCTCGGGCAAGACGACGCTTCTTAACTGCCTGACGAGCTTCATCGACAGGGATGAACGTGTCATTACCTGCGAAGATACCGCCGAACTGCAGCTGCAGCAGCCGCATGTGGTGAGGCTCGAAACGCGTCCGCCAAACATCGAAGGCGAAGGCGAGATCACCATGCGCGATCTCGTCAAGAACTGCCTGCGCATGCGGCCTGAGCGCATCATCGTCGGCGAAGTGCGCGGACCGGAGGTTTTTGACCTGCTCCAGGCCATGAACACCGGCCATGACGGCTCGATGGGAACGCTGCACGCCAATACGCCGCGCGAATGCCTCAGCCGTATCGAATCGATGATCGCCATGGGCGGCTTTACCCTGCCGGCCAAGACCGTGCGCGAAATCATCTCCGGCTCGATCGATGTCGTCATTCAGGCCGCGCGTCTGCGCGACGGCTCGCGCCGGATAACACAGATCACGGAAGTGATCGGCATGGAAGGCGACGTCATCGTTACCCAGGATCTGATGCGGTACGAGATCGAAGGCGAGGATGCCCAGGGCAAGCTGATCGGCAGACACGTATCGACCGGTATCAGCAAGCCGCATTTCTGGGATCGCGCACGCTATTACGGCGAAGAAAAACGTCTGGCGGCAGCGCTCGATGAGATGGAAAAGACGTCCTAAGGGAAAGCGACTGCCATGGACTCGACAATAGTGTTACTGGCCGTACTTGTCGCCATCTCGGCAGGCGCGCTCGCCTATGCCTTTCTTTTCCAGCAGATAGAGGTCGAGAAAAAGACCACCAGCCGCTTCAAGCGGGTGCAGGCCGCAGAGACGGATCACGCAAATATCAAAGCTGCGCGCGACCGGGTCCAGGAACTCAGCAAGCGCCGCAAATCCATGCAGGACAGCCTGCGGGATATGGAAAAGAAACAAACCGAAAAGGCAAAAAAAGCAAAGAATGTCAGCCTGCGCGACAAACTCGTACAGGCTGGACTGGCAATTTCCGTTCGACAATTCCACCTTCTGAGCGTCGGCGCAGCAGCTTGTGCCGCTTTCATTGCCCTTATCTATGGTCTGTCGTTATTGACCGCTCTCCCGATAGCCGCGGTCGCGGCTTTGGGCCTGCCGCGTTGGGTATTGGCGTTTCTCCTCAAGCGTCGGCAGAAAAAATTCCTCGAGGAGTTCCCCAATGCGCTTGATGTCATGTGCCGCTCGATCAAGTCGGGTCTGCCGCTGAACGACGCGGTACGACTGATCGCCTCGGACGGCCAGGAACCGGTGAAAACGGAGTTTCAGCGGGTTGTCGACGCGCAGCAGGTGGGTATCGGAATCCCGCAGGGCATCGAGCGCATGATGCTGACCATGCCGCTTTTCGAGGTCAGCTTCTTCAGCACTGTCATCAATATCCAGGCCCAGGCAGGCGGCAATCTTTCGGAGGCATTGTCGAACCTTTCCAAGGTGTTGCGTGACCGAAAAAAAATGCGCGCGAAAGTAAACGCCCTGTCCATGGAAGCAAAAGCGTCTGCCGTCATCATCGGCGCATTGCCTTTCATCGTAATGTTGCTGGTACACTTCACATCGCCGAACTATCTCTCGGTTCTTTTCACGGATATGCGTGGAAACGTGATTCTTGGAGCATCTGGACTGTGGATGTTCATCGGGATTTTCATCATGCGTCAAATGATCAATTTCGATATTTAAGAGGCGGCCATGACATTCTTTTCCCGCCTGACGGATCCGCAAACGATCATCGCCATTCTCGTGACTTTGGCGGTCTTCGCGACCCTCTATACGTTGATCATGCCTTTCCTGGAGCGGAAAGATCTTGCCAAGCGGATGAAAGCTGTATCGTCGGAGCGGGAACTCATTCGTAGCCGCGAGCGTGAGCGTCTGGCGACCGCAAGCCGAGAGGGCAAAACCTCCCTTCGCGGCAATAACAATAAATCCGCACGGCGGATCGTCGAAAAATTCAATCTTCGCGAAGCGCTTGCCGACAAAAACACGATGAACAAGCTGCGCGCTGCCGGTTTCCGCTCGCAGAATGCGCTCAATACATTCCTGGCTGCGCGATTCGTCTTGCCGTTCATTTTCCTGGCTGGGGCATTCACCTGGGTTTTCCTTCTCGGAAACCTGGCTGATCAGGCTTTTGTCGTTCAGCTGATGGCCGTGCTTCTTTTTGGTTATGTCGGCTTTTACGCCCCCAATATCTATGTTTCGAACCGCATGACCAAACGGCAGGCCTCGATCAAGCGGGCTTGGCCGGATGCGCTCGACCTGATGCTGATCTGCATCGAATCCGGCGTATCGATGGAAGCAGCCATGCGCCGCGTCGCGGAAGAAATGGGCGAACAGTCACCTGAGCTGGCGGAAGAAATGATCCTGACGACAGCGGAACTGTCCTTCCTGCAGGACAGACGCATGGCCCTTGAGAACTTCGGCATGCGCACTCAACTGGAGGGCGTCAAAAGCGTGGTGCAGGCCCTTATTCAGGCGGAGCGGTACGGCACCCCGCTTGCCCAGGCCTTGCGCGTTCTCGCGCAGGAGGGCCGGGATGAACGAATGAATGAAGCCGAGAAAAAGGCCGCTGCCCTGCCGCCGAAACTGACCGTGCCGATGATCGTGTTTTTCCTGCCGGTACTCATCGCCGTCATTCTCGGGCCGGCCGGCCTTCGCGTCATGGATACGTTCTGACGAAGACCCACGTCGGCGAGCTTGTCTCAACGGACGTCATGATGCCTGTGGGTCGCACCGGCCGGTGCGTATCCGAAAGCGTATCAACCAGCCGGTTTGCCGTCTTTTTTCGCCAGTTGCTGCCAGGAGTTCTGCTGCGAGAGCATGGCACGCAGATAAGTGAGGTTCGCCTGAGCCTGCTGCGCAGAGAGCTCCTGAACCGCGATGCGCTCGGCTTCGGCAAAGCGACCCTGAAGACCTACCACCAGCGCAAGGTTCTGGCGGACGCGGCTGTCGGCGCCGGGCTGGGCGATAGCCGACTGCAGATAGGTTTCGGCAGTGCGCGGATCGCTCGACAGGACATAGGACATGCCGAGATTGGACAATACGCTCGGATCATTCGGCTTCAGGTCAAGCGCCTGCCTGTATCGGGAACGCGCCTCGTTCGAACGTCCAAGCTGATCGAGAACGGCGCCCTCGGCGGAATAAAGCCGCCAGTCGGGCCGGTCCGGCGTCTGTGCGCGCTGAATGGTCGAGAGCGCCTGTTCCAGCTGGCCGGCCGCCGCCTGCGACTTGCCATAGGCGGCAAGGACATCACGGTCGGCCGGATTGGCAATGGCGATCTGCTGCATGACGGCAAGCGCCTGCGTGTTCTTGCCGGTCATCATCAGCACGCTGGCATAATTCATGCCGACCGATTTATCCTTGGGGCTGCGCTCATAGGCTTTGCCGGCGCTCTCTTCCGCCTGCCGGAGCTGCTCCATGTTCATGTGGTCATAAGAGCGCGTGGCGGCGGGAATGGAACCGGTGGACATGCGGTCCGGCTTGTTGGTGCTCGCACATCCTGAAACCGCAAGGACCAATGCGGCAAGACATGCTCCCCGCAGCAACCCCGTCCGGCCCGTCTCGTCGAAAGAAAATGCAGTCATGGCAGCGCCCCCGCCCAGGAATAATCAATCTTGCGCCCGACACACGACAGACTCACATGACGCAACTTTCGCTTAAGCAATAATCTGTTAACCCTAACAGAGCGTTAATCGCACCGATTCACGACATTTACGGAAGCATACCCATGGCGCCCTATCAGTTCATCGAACGCCCCACCCCCTTCAGCTCAAAGGCCGGCAGCACATTGCCGGTTTTTGCCGTCACCCCGGCCCATATCGAACAGGGCGCGATCGATCCGGTCGCTCTGGACTGGGCGAAAAAGGCGGGTTTCAAGGCGGAAGCCGGCGCCGTCCTGCTTGTTCCTTCCGCCGATGGATCGCTGGGCGGCGTGCTTCTCGGCCTCGGTGGCAATCCCTCCGAAATTCCCTTCATCACCGGCAAACTCGCCCGCGAGCTGCCGGAGGGCGAATGGCACATCGAAACCGCCCCGCTGACGGCCAATCGCCTCGCCCTCGGTTTCGGCCTCGGCAGCTATCGTTTCGACAAATACAGGACCAGCAAGTCCAATGGTCCAAAGCTTCTCATTCCGCAGGATGCGGAAGATGGGGAGATCAAGCGCATTCTGGCCGGCGTTTTCCTTGCACGCGACCTCATCAATGTCCCGGCCAACGATATGGGACCGGATGAACTTGAGATAGCCTTTCGCGCGCTTGCCGCCCATTACAAGGCGAAAGTGAACGTCACCACCGGCGATGATCTGCTGAAGGAAAACTTCCCGCTGATCCATGCCGTCGGCCGGGCCAGCGAAAGCGCGCCGCGGCTTCTGGAGATGAACTGGGGCAAGAAGGGCAATCCGCGTCTCACCCTCGTCGGCAAGGGCGTCTGCTTCGATACCGGCGGCCTCGATATCAAACCCGCCGCTTCCATGGCGCTGATGAAGAAGGATATGGGAGGTGCGGCCAATGTGCTCGGCCTTGCGCTAATGATCATGGATGCGAAACTGCCGGTCGATCTTCGCGTTCTCGTACCCGCTGTCGAAAACTCCATCTCCTCCAATGCCTTCCGCCCCGGCGATATCTACCGCAGCCGCAAGGGGCTGACGGTGCAGATCGACAATACCGATGCCGAGGGCCGCCTTGTTCTCGCGGACGCGCTGGCCTATGCGGACGAAGATGCGCCGGACCTGATGATCGACATGGCGACGCTGACGGGTGCCGCACGCGTCGCGCTCGGCCCGGATCTACCGCCCTTCTACACCGATGATGAGGATCTGGCGCATGATATCGCGGAAGCCAGCATCGATACGGACGATCCGCTGTGGCGCATGCCGCTCTACATGGGCTACGACAAGGATATCCGCTCACGCGCGGCCGATATCACCAACGCGCCTTCGGGCGGCATGGGCGGATCGATCACCGCCGCCCTGTTCCTGAAGCGTTTTGTCACCAATACCAGGCGCTGGGCGCATTTCGATATTTACGGCTGGTCTCTGAGCGAGCGGCATCACTCATCGATCGGCGGAGAGGCGCAGGGCATCCGCGCCCTCTTCCATTACATCGCACATCAGTTCGCGAAATAATCTGCCGATAGGTCCGGCTTCCACGGGCGCTTCCTCAACCGGAGCGCCCGTTTTCAATTTAGAGCATTTCCGGACGGAGAACCGGGCTCCAATTTTCCTGGAAAAGCTTTAAACCAGAACCTTCTGTTCCTTGTGGTCCTCTTCACCGAAGAACTTCAGGTAACGCTCCACCTCGGCCGGATCGCCGGTTGCCTTTTGCGGATTGTCCGAGAGCTTCACAGCCGGCCGGCCATTGGCGTCACTCACCTTGCAGACGATGGAGATCGGCTTGAGGCTGGCGATGGTTTTTGGCGCACAGCCGGCAAAATCATTGGTGAGGTTGGTGCCCCAGCCGAAGCTCATGCGAACCCGGCCTTCAAAGTGCCTGTAGGTGTCGATGATAGCGTCGACGTCGAGACCGTCGGAGAAGATCAGCATCTTCTTGCGGGGATCGCGGCCCATCTTCTGCCACCACTCGATGATCTTTTCCCCGCCTTCGATCGGCGGCGCGCTGTCGGGGCGGAAACCCGTCCAGTCCGCCACCCATTCCGGCGCATTGCGCAGGAACGCCGCCGTGCCGAAGGCATCCGGCAACACGATCAGCAGGTTGCCGCCATAAAGCCGGTTCCAGTCCTTCAGAACCTGATAGGGCGCGGCCGCCAGTTCCTCATCGGTCTGCGCCAGCGCCGCGACCACCATCGGCAGTTCATGCGCGTTGGTGCCGACGGCCTCGAGATCGGAATCCATCGCGAGCAGGACATTGCTGGTACCGGTAAAGGCAGGCCCGATGCCTTCCTTCAGCGCTTCGACGCACCAGCGCTGCCACAGGAAGCTGTGGCGGCGGCGGGTGCCGAAATCGGAAATACGCAGGCCCGGCAGTTCCCGCAGCCGCTCGACCTTCTCCCACATCTTGGCCTTTGCGCGGGCGTAGAGCACATCCAGCGTGAAATAACCGAGCGAGCGCATGGCGCTGCGCGAGCGCAACTCGTTGATGATGGCGAGCGCCGGGATTTCCCAGAGCGTCGTATCCATCCAGCGGCCATGAAAATTCAGCTCATATTGCCCGTCGCGCTTGAAAAGCTCGTATTCCGGCAATTGATAGCTCGAAAGCCAGGAGAGGAATTCCGGCTCGAAAATCTGTGAGCGGCCATAGAAGGTATTACCCGCAAGCCAGATATTCTCTTTTTTGGAAAGACGCAGGGTGCGCGCATGATCGAGCTGTTCGCGCAGCTCCATCTCATCGATCTCTTCCGCCAGCCGCACCGTCTTTGTGCGGTTGATCAATGAAAACGTCGCATCGACTTCCGGATAGAGCTTCCAGATCATCTGCAACATCAAAAGCTTGTAGAAATCCGTATCGATCAGGCTGCGGACGATCGGGTCTAGTTTCCAGGTATGATTGTGGACACGGGTGGCTATATCGGTCTTCGTCATACTCGCATTCCCCAATATCGGCCAAAGGTCAGAATAGCCGATGTCACTCCGCACCCCGGCAGGTATCAACCTGTCACGCGGAAGATTTATCTGAAAAAGCGACAACAAGTCCAGAGCGACGGCCAGGCAAATGCCTCCCGCCCCTGCTCTCGCATCGATTTTTGGAAAACCGCAATGGGGTTTTGGGTCCGATGCCTGAGCCGCGCGGCTTAGAAGGTCGGGTCGACGGGATTGATGCCGGGATACCAGTCCTTGGAGACCGGATTTCTACCGCCGAAACTGGAAACGCCATTTTCGTCGGTGCAGCGGTAACCCTGAACCGGAAGTCCGCGACTGCCGAAAACACTCCGGTAGGGGCCGCGCGAATATCCGGTCACGCCAAGTGCGCTGTGGCAGGTGTAACGCACTTTGGGTTGCAGCGTGCGCGGATCCTTGACGCCAGGCAGGTTCGCATAGGCATCCGGCGCGGGGGCAAACCCGTTCTGGAAAACGGTCTGCGCCTCAGCCGATGCGCTCAGCAAAGTTGCCACAAGGATTGCCGCCAATCGTGTCGCCGTTCTTGTCTTCATCGATGCCCGGTCCATACCATCATTCAAAGGATGTAGGCCTTCAGCGGCTTTCGCACAAAGGGCGGGGCAGGCACAATTTCGTGAAAGCCGCCTTCTCAGCCTTCCAGCCGCCGGAAAGCCGTCGGCTTCTCATAAAGCCAGCCAATGCGCTCGATGGCCGCGTCGAGATTTTCGCGCGCGACATTCATCGTATGGCCGTTGGCATGCAGCAGCGTTTCCTCGTTTTCCATGAGGCCGACATGGCCCTTCCAGAAGACGAGATCGCCGCGCCGCAATTCATCCCGCTCGATTTCCACGCCGAGCGATTTCACCTGCATATCAGTGTCGCGCAGAACCCGACGGCCGGTCATCGCCATGGAAAGCTGCACCAGACCGGAGCAGTCGATGCCGAAACCCGAGCGTCCGCCCCAGAGATAGGGGGTTTCAATGAAACGCAGCGCCACCGCCACATAATCTTCCTCAAGCGCCGCATCCACGGGGCGGCAATGGGCGGCGATGATCCCTTCGCCCTTTTCGGTCATGAGATAGCGGGTGCCCCGTGTCTCCGCCTCTCCGACGATCTGGATCAGGCTGCCCAGGGAAAGCGCCGCGACGGGCGGTTTGCGCAATTCAGCGGCGGGATAAAGGAAGGTGCGCGGCGCAATCACTTTGTGGGTGGCGGCAACGACATCGGCGATCGCCGTTTCCGGTACGTAACCGGCATAGCCATCCGCATCCGCCTGCACCCAAGCCCAACCGCTCGCCCTGTCAAAAACGCGAACGGTTTCACCAAACAGAAGTTCGGTGTCGATGCCGGCGGCGAGATCCGGCGTCGGCCGCAGGCCAATAACAGGCACCGCGATCTGCGCCGGCGATCCGCTGACGAAACGTTCGGCCTGCACCACGCCCTCCAGTTTCGCATCGGCCAGATCGGGGCGGAAGACATTCAGGCGGCGGTCGAGCATCATGGTTCCAGGTCCAGGGTTAGATTTTGCGCGCCTGATCAATAATCAGATCGCCGAATTTTTCCAGATAAAGCGCACCTGTTACCGTGCGTTTTATCACCACATTGCGCCTGTCCCGCTCGTCCCGAACCCGGTCGACCAACTCCAGCGCCCCGAGACTGTCGAGGGCGCGGGTGATGACCGGTTTGGTAACTCCCAGCATGGCGGCAAGTCCGCGAACGGTATGCGGCGGCGGCACGAGATAAATCTGCAGCAGGATGGCCGTCTGACGCAAGGTCAAATCCGGCTGATCGTCAATGACCTGCGCCGTGGAAACACGATGCCAGAGCCCCAAGGCCTCCGTGGGCGACAATTGTGCAGGCAAGCCGGTGACCCTTCCAGTCGTTGTTCCCCTGTTTTCTTTCAACGGAACGGAAAACTCAAGAACCAACCCGTACAAACAGAACCGCCGCGCGACGCAGATCGAGAGATTGCGCGGCACGGCGGTGTTTATCGGCCCGTTTTACGGGCTTTCACGTCCCCTCTGGACTTGCGGGATAACAAGCAAGAAACGTGCCAATTTTATTGCGGTGCACAAAGAGCAATAAAAACAGGTGTTTGGAAAGAAAATCCGGCCTTCTGGGCAAATTTTCCGCAAAGAGCGGAAAGCGCTAAAAACAGGCAACTAAAGAATCGATGCTTAAAAACTGCCTTCCGCCATAACGGCGGAAGGCAAGGTCAATCGGGGATCATATCTCCGCGCCGCGTGCGGCCTCGACCGCATCGGCACCCTGTCGCCGGTTATAGCGGATCGACGACCATAGCGAGATACCGATCAGGCCCGCGCCGCCAAGGCCGGTGATGACTTCAGGTATATGGACCATGGTCTGCACATACATGATGACGGACAGGATGAGGATCGCATAGAAGGCGCCGTGTTCCAGGTAGCGATATTCGGCCAGCGTTCCCTTCTCCACCAGCATGATGGTCATCGAACGCACATACATGGCGCCGATGCCGAGACCGATGGCGATGATGAAGAGGTTCTGCGTCAGCGCGAAAGCGCCGATCACGCCGTCGAAGGAGAAGCTGGCATCCAGCACTTCGAGGTAAAGAAACGCACCGAAGCCGCCTTTTGCAGCGCCTTCCAGCATTTCCTGGCTGCGATCGAGAATGCCGCCGACAACTTCCACCAAGAGGAAGGTCAGAAGACCCCAGATCGCCGAATGGAAGAAGGTGTTGGCCGCGACCGGACCGAGTTCCGGATTGTCGCTTGCGCCGATGATGCGGGAAAAGACCAGCATGACAACCAGCACGAAGGCGATCTCGATGCCCTTGACAGAGGAATAGATTGCCGCCTTTTCCTCGATCCAACGCACCCAGTGCACATCCTTCTCATGGTCGAAGAAGAAGTTGAGGCCGACCATCATCAGGAAGGTGCCGCCGAAAGCCGCAATCGGCAGATGGGCGTCACGCATGATTTCCGCATAACGTTCCGGCTGCGTGGCGGCCATCACAATTGCCGTCCACGGGCCGACATTGGCCGCGACGACCACGATGAGCAGCGGGAAGACGATACGCATGCCGAAAACGGCGATCAGGATACCCCAGGTCAGGAAGCGATGCTGCCAGACCGGTGTCATATCCTTCAGCTTGTTGGCGTTAACGATGGCGTTATCGAAGGAGAGCGAGATTTCCAGCACCGCGAGAACAACGCAGATGAAGAAGATCGTCGCCGTGCCGCCCACCGTTCCGGTCATTTCCCAGCCGAGATAACCGCCGAGGATCAGACCGACCACAGTGACGATAAAAGCCCACTTGAAGTAGGTAAGCGTATTTTTCTGGGCAGCGCTCATGTCCGGTCGCCTCCCATAACGAGGGCGTTCACGGACCGACGCGGAGCGTCAGGCCGCACGCAGAAAGCACGCGCGCGAAGCACATTCAGGTTTTTCATAGTTTTTAATCCGCCGGCCAATTTTTGCAGGCGGTACCGACATCGCGAGAGCGCCGTAAAACTCTCGCCAGAGGGGCCCGGCACCTTTGTTTCCTCTGCCCTAGCGAGACAAATCATCGCAGGGCCCCTTCTTACTTCCTGAAGATCACGCCTTCGTCAAGTCCCGTGAGTGTGACCACGGCGGACAATATGGATCAAACCTGCTCCGCAGCCAGCCCTTCGGCGGTTTCGCGGCGGCGTTTGAGCGTATTTTCGCGAAAGAAGATGTAAAGGCCGGAAAGAACAATCAGGCCCGCGCCGACAACGATACTCGTCTGCGGCACATCGCCGAAGAACAGCCAGCCGAAGATCACCGCCCAGAGCAGCAGCGTATATTGCAGCGGCGCGACGGTGGCGGCATCGGCAAGTTTAAGCGCCCGGTTGACCAGCACATGCGCCGCCATGGCGACGACACCGAGCAGCCCGAGGAAGGCCAGATCGAAACCGGACTGCACCGGCAGCCAGCCCGATGGCGTGAGAACCACCGCGACAATGCCCGCAAGCGCGGCGCCGATGATCTGCCAGAAGGCAAGCACCGTATCCGGCGTATTGCGCAGCTGGCGGCCGGACAACATCATGAAGGCGAAGGCGGCGCTGCCGAGAATGGAAAAGAGTGCAGCGGAAGTGAGACTTGCCGAGCTGGGTTTCAACGCGATGAGAACCCCGACGAAACCGATGGCAATGGCCGTCCAGCGGCGCCAGCCGACCTTTTCCCCGAGCAGAAACGGCGAAAGCGCCGCCACGTAAATCGGCGCCGCAAGCCAATAGGTCATGACGTCGGCCAGCGGAAGAGACGCGACTGCGAAATAGAAACAGAAAAGCTCGGCGGTGGAAAAGAAGACGCGCGCCACCTGAAGGCCGGGCCGCTCGATTTTCACGAGGCCGGAAAGGCCGGCTCTCCAGACGATCGGAACAAGAATGACAAGCGCTGCGGCGCTGCGGATGAGGATCACCTGACCCTGGCTGTAGGTCGATACGAGCCATTTACCCATGGCGTCGTTCAATGCAAAAAGCAGCATTCCAAGCAGCATGACGGCCACGCCGAGGCCCGTCGGCGAAAGCTTTCGTATCATAGTCGACATGTCAGTTCCGATCTCCCAATGGTTGCATTGGTCGTCCAACCTGCCGTCCTTTGTCAAGCCCGGAACGGCCGTAGCCACACAATTAATAGTACTAATATGTCGAGATACGGATATCAGGCGAAGATGCGCCGTTCTTCGGCCACGAGTTCCTGGAGAAAATCGACCACCGTTCGGACCCGGACCAGTTGACGGGCGGATTCGTGATAGGCCGTCCAATAGGACCGGCTGATGGTGAGATGCGGCATGATCCGCAGAAGCTCGGGATATTGGCCGGCGATATAATTATGCAGGATACCGATACCTGCGCCGGAACGCACGGCCTCCGTCTGGCCGGTGGCGCTGGAGATTTCGAAGGCCGCGTCCCAGTCGCGCATGATCTCGCCGGTAAAGTTCAGCGAGGGTGAAAAGATCAGATCCTCCACGTAACCGATCCGCCGATGGCGTTTCAGCGCCTCGACATCACCAGGCGTTCCGTAGTCGGCCAGATAATTCGCCGAGGCGTATAGACCCAGCGAATAATCGGTGAGCTTTGAAAACATCAGCCTGCCCTGCTCCGGCCTTTCGATGGTGATGGCGATATCGGCCTCACGCTGCGACAGGGAGAAAGAGCGCGGCACCGGCACGAGCTGGATTTTCAGATCGGGATAACGCGCCGTCAGCCGGCCGAGCCGCGGCGCGAGGAAGGAAACGCCGAGACCATCCGGCGCGCCGATGCGCACCGTTCCCGCCACCGCCGTATCGACCCGGCCGAGATTGGCCTGGGCATTCAGCATTTCGGTTTCCATGCGCTCGGCACCGGCAAGAAGACGCTGACCCTCTTCGGTCAACTCGCAGCCATTGGTGCTCCGCAGGAAGAGCTGCGTGCCGATGGCCGCTTCCAGTGCGGAAATGCGCCGGCTGAGGGTGGCATGGTTGACGCCAAGCTTTCTGGCCGCCGAAAGAAACTGGCCGCTTCGCGCCACGCTTAGAAACAAACGCACATCATCCCAGTTCATGGCACCCTCCTTATGTCTATTTTTGCACAATGGATGCTTATTTCAGGCGATTGATTTGTGCAAATCGAAAGGTAATGCTGCGCCATCACATTCTGGAGGAAAACCCATGAAGGAAATCGGTCATTTCATTAACGGCAAGCATGTGCCCGGCACCAGCGGCCGCACATCGAATGTCTATAACCCGGCCACGGGCGAAGTTCAGGCGACTGTAGCGCTTGCAAGCGACGCCGAGCTGCGCGCCGCCGTGGAGAGCGCAAAAGCGGCGCAGCCGAAATGGGCCGCCACCAATCCGCAGCGCCGCGCCCGCGTTTTCTTCAAGTTCGTCGAACTTCTGAACCGCGACATGAACGAGCTGGCGGTGCTGCTTTCCAGCGAGCATGGCAAGACCGTCGAGGATTCCAAGGGCGATATCGTCCGCGGCCTCGAAGTCTGCGAATTCGTCTGCGGCATTCCGCATCTGCAGAAGGGTGAGTTCACAGAAGGCGCAGGCCCGGCCATCGATATGTATTCGATCCGCCAGCCGGTCGGCATCGGCGCGGGTATCACCCCGTTCAACTTCCCCGGCATGATCCCGATGTGGATGTTTGCGCCGGCAATTGCCTGCGGCAACGCCTTCATCCTCAAGCCTTCCGAGCGCGACCCATCGCTGCCGATCCGTCTTGCCGAACTGATGATCGAAGCCGGTCTTCCGGCCGGCATCCTGAACGTCGTCAACGGTGACAAGGGCGCCGTCGACGCCATCCTGACCGATCCCGATATCGGCGCGGTCTCCTTCGTCGGCTCGACGCCGATCGCCCGCTACGTCTACGGCACAGCCGCCATGAACGGCAAGCGCGCGCAGTGCTTCGGCGGCGCGAAGAACCACATGATCATCATGCCCGACGCCGATCTCGACCAGGCCGTGAACGCATTGATGGGTGCGGGTTATGGCTCGGCCGGCGAGCGCTGCATGGCCGTTTCCGTTGCGGTTCCGGTTGGTGAGGAGACGGCAAACCGCCTCGTCGAAAAGCTCATTCCGCAGATCGAAAGCCTGAGAATCGGCCCCTATACCGACGACAAGGCCGATATGGGTCCGCTCGTCACCAAGGAAGCGCAGACGCGCGTCAAAGGCCTGATCGACAGCGGCGTCGCACAGGGTGCGAAGCTTCTGGTCGATGGCCGCGACTTCAAGCTGCAGGGCTATGAAGACGGCTATTTCGTCGGCGGCTGCCTGTTCGACCACGTGACCCCTGACATGGACATCTACAAGACGGAAATCTTCGGACCCGTTCTCTCCGTCGTTCGCGCCAAGAACTACGAAGACGCGCTGGAACTGCCGATGAAGCATGAATATGGCAACGGCGTCGCGATCTACACCCGTGACGGCGATGCCGCCCGTGATTTCGCAAGCCGCGTCAATATCGGCATGATCGGCGTCAATGTTCCGATCCCGGTTCCGCTTGCCTATCACTCCTTCGGCGGCTGGAAAGCTTCGAGCTTCGGCGACCTCAACCAGCACGGGACGGATTCGATCAAGTTCTGGACAAAGACCAAGACGATCACCTCGCGCTGGCCGTCGGGTATCAAGTCGGGCGCCGAATTCGTGATGCCGACAATGAAGTAAACGGGCAGAGCCCTCTACATTACAAAAAGCCTCGCTGTTTTCACGGCGGGGCTTTTTCGATTAAAAGATAACTAAAAAAATCAAGTTTTTTCCTTCAAAATATTTCCACTTAAAGCTGTTATAGCGTAAGAGAGCCGTGCGGCGTGGGGACGCTGCCAAACCGACGATAACGAGGAAGCCTGCAAACTCAATCTGCCCGGAGAGGGGCATGTCATGAGGGACTATTATGAGTGATATCTCAGTGAGTGCGGATCAGCGCGCGCTTGAACGCGGCTCGTTCAGCGGAAATGCCAAGGAATATTTCGGAATCTGGATCGTCAATATTCTGCTGACGATCATCACCATCGGCATCTATTCCGCCTGGGCAAAGGTGCGCCGCAAGCGTTATTTCAACGGCAACACCGTTCTGGCCGGTCGCGCCTTCGGTTATCACGCCACCGGCGGGCAAATCTTCAAGGGCCGGCTGATCGCCTTTGCCTTCATCGTCGTCTCGCAGCTCGTCGGCCTCATCCATCCATTCCTGGTTTTTGTGCCGGCAATCCTGCTGATGATCTTCTTTCCATGGCTGATCACGCGCAGCATTCGTTTCAATGCGCGGGTGACGAGCTATCGCAATGTGCGTTTTGATTTTGTCGGCACGGCATGGGGAGCTTTTGTCTCCATCCTGCTCGGCAGCCTCGTTGCATTCTTCTCCTTGGGTATTCTGGCGCCGCTGTCCAGCCGCTGGGCGAACCGCTATATTTTCAGCAACCTGCGCTATGGTGACCGGCCCTTCAGCGCCGATCCCAAAATCGGCAAGCTCTACCGGGTCTGGATCATTCCCGCGGTCATGGTGGTGATCGGCGGCATCGTGGTCGGATTTTTCGGCATTGCTGCCTTTGCGGCCAATAGCGCGATGCTCGAAGATGAGACGGCAGCCATGGCCACGGCGCTGGCCACCATCTATGTCGGCCTTTTCGGTGCATTTCTCGTCTATGGTCTTGCCGGTGTCGTCTATCGCACCGGCGTTCGCAACGTCGTCATTTCCTCCATGCTGCTGGACGGAAAGCACGACCTGCACAGCGATCTTCATCGCGGCCGCTACCTGTGGATCGTCATCTCCAACCTCATCGTCACCGTCTGCACGCTTGGCCTGATGCGGCCATGGGCGGCGGTGCGCGAGGCGCGTTATACCGTTGAACGCACGGCGATCCGCTTCAATGGCGATGTCGGCGAGGTGCTCTCCTCGATGGAAGCAACTGGCGCCGCCGTCAGCGCCGAATATATGGATATGGAAGGTTTCGAATTTGGTTTCTGATACCGGCGAAACCGTTGCGGGCGAGTGGCATGCCGCTCGCTCCAACCTTTCCAGCGCCGCCAGGCTGAAGCTTGGCGGCACGGTTCTTCTCGTGCTCGACGCGAAGGACAATCACGTCAGAACCCAGGCCGAGATAAAAACGGTAGAGATCAGCCATCGGGTCGCCGCCATCCCCCGGGAGTTGCATTTTCCCGACGGGTCGCTGTTCGAAACCCGTGACAATGACGGCGTGGACCGGCTGCTTGGCCAGCACATCACCAAACGTGCCGGCCTCGTGCACTGGCTCGAACAGTTCCGCCCGCGGCTGATCGGCATCGCCGCCGCAGCCGTTTTTCTGGCTTACGGCACCTACAAGCTGGCGCTTCCGGCGCTGGTGGAACTGGCGGTCGCCGTAACCCCGCCCATCGTTCCGCAGGTCATGTCGGCCAGCACCATGCAGGCCTTCGACCAGGCGGTTTTTTCTCCAAGCGAGTTACCGCAGGAAGAGCAGGACGCTATCCGCGCCGAATTTGCCCGGATTGCCGCCCATGCGGAAGGTTCGCCCGAGGACTACAAGTTGAATTTCCGCAAGGGCGGTTATATCGGCCCCAACGCCTTTGCGCTTCCGGACGGTACGCTGGTACTGACGGACGAACTGGTGGAACTCGCAGGCGACGACAGGCAGATGATCACCGGGGTTCTTGCCCATGAAATCGGCCATGTGGAATATGAACACAGCCTGCGGCAACTTTACCGCGCCGCCGGGGTTGCCGGTCTCGTCATGCTGATTGCCGGCGATGTCGGTTCGGCCATGGAAGATATTCTCACCCAGGGCGGCGGTCTTCTGGCGCTTTCGCATTCGCGCGAGGCCGAGCGGCAGGCGGACCAGCGCTCCGTCGAACTGATGCGCAAGGCCGGGCTCGACCCCACCGCCATCGAACGGTTCTTTGCGCTGCTGGAAGAGAAACTGGGCGACAAGGGCGGCACCAGCATTGTCTCCACCCATCCCGGAACGCCGGAAAGGCGCAAGGCTATCCTCGACTACAACGCTGCACTGGACAAGAAGCCGGCGGGTAACTGACCCGCCGGCATCAAAAAAACACTGTCAGTTGGTCGGGCCGTCGTTGAAACCCACTTCGTCCACCAGTTCGGATGCCTGCTTGCGATGGGCGGCGATATCCGTCAGCGGCAACTTGTCCGGATTGATGGGGCCGAAGCCCTTCACCACATCGGATGGCTCTGCACCGGGCAGCACCGGATATTCGAAGACCTGCTTGGCGTAGATTTCCTGCGCCTCGCGCGAGGCCAGGAATTCCATCAGCTTCAGAGCATTATCCTTGTTGGGCGCGTATTTCGTCAGGGCCATGCCGGAAATATTCACATGTGTGCCGCGATCGCCCGCATTGGGGAAGATCACCCGCACGGATCCGGCCCATTCCTTTTCTTCCGGCTCGCGATCATTGGTCAGCATCAGGCCGACATAATAGGTGTTGCCGAGCGCGATATCGCATTCACCGGAAAAGATCGATTTCGCCTGGCTGCGGTCGGTTCCGTCAGGCTTGCGGGCGAGATTGTTCTTCAGGCCGGTCAGCCATGTGCGGGTATAATCGACGCCGTGATGGGCGATCATCGAGGCGATCAGCGCGATATTATAAGAATGCTGGCCGTCGCGAATGCAGATCTTGCCCTTCCATTTCGGATCGGCAAGCTCCTCATAGGTGATGTCCTTCTGGGCCACCCGCTCCTTCGACGCATAGACCACCCGGCCGCGCGTGGTGAGACCGAACCATTCGCCCTCGGGATCACGCAGATTGGCGGGGATATCCTTTTCGATGACGGGATCGTTGAGGACCGGCTGGGTAACCTTACCCTCCTTCGCCTCGACGAGACGGGCGATATCGACCGTCAGCAGCACATCGGCCGGCGAATTGACGCCCTCGGCCTGGATGCGTTCCACCAGCCCCTTGTCGAGAAAAAGCACGTTTGTCTCTATCCCGGTTTCCTTGGTGAAGGCATCGAGCAGTGGCTGGATCAATTCAGGCTGGCGATAGGAATAGACGTTAACCTCCCCTTCTGCCAGAGCGACGGGTGCGGCGACAAGGATCGTCAGCCCTGAAAAAACGGCAGCGGAAAAGCATGATTTCAAGCTTGCCATTATGAATGCCTCCATTACATTCCGATTCTTGACTTGTTTGTTCATGAATCCTCAGAACGGTCAACAAGGCTGTTCGAGAAATATCGGATGGGTGCCAGTTTTTTCAGTTTCTGGAATTGTTCTAAACTGAAAAAGAGACTATATAACTCCACATTGAGAGTTAGGAGACCAGCATGCGCTTGACCAAACAGACCAACTATGCCGTTCGCATGTTGATGTATTGCGCCGCCAATGAAGGCCATCTGAGCCGCATTCCCGAGATCGCCAAGGCCTATGGCGTTTCGGAGCTGTTCCTGTTCAAAATCCTGCAGCCGCTGAACAAGGCGGGGCTGGTGGAAACCGTGCGTGGCCGCAACGGCGGCGTGCGTCTTGGCAAACCCGCCGACAAGATCAGCCTGTTCGACGTTGTGAAGGTGACCGAAGACAGCTTCGCCATGGCCGAATGCTTCGAGGACGGCGCCGTGGAATGTCCGCTTGTGGATAGCTGTGGCCTGAATTCGGCGCTTCGCAAGGCGCTGAATGCCTTCTTCGACGTGCTGACCGAATATTCCATTGACGATCTCGTCAAGGCGCGTCCGCAGATCAATTTCCTGCTCGGGCTCGACAAGGAAATGCCAAAGGTTGCCACACTTCCGGCTGCCTGACCGTTGCATTGCCCAAGATCATTGCCAAGCCCGCGGCCGCCGGCCACGGGCTTTTCTTTATAGATCGCACATGAAATATAATATTTTTCGTCCGGCGTGTTGACGTCGCGAGACGAAGCGGCGCATTTGGTCACGAGCTTTTTCAAGCAACCAATCAGCGTCGCAATGATCATCAAGCCTGAATTCCATACATTTGCACTTACCGCGCTCGTCGGCAGCATGGGTGCGCTGCTTGCCAGCCTGCTTCATGTCCCCGCCCCCTTTCTTTCAGGGCCGGCGCTTGCCGTGACGATCACCGGACTGGCGGGTGTGAAACTCGGGATTCCCGCCTTCATCCGCAACGCCTGTTTCGTCGTCGTCGGCATCTCCATGGGAACGAGCGTAACGCCCTCGGTCATCGATGCCGCAAAGACCTGGCCGTTGAGCTTCGCCGTTGTGCTCGTCGCCGTCGTCATCATGCTCTACGTGGCCTACTGGATCCTGCATTACGGCTTCGGCTACGACCGGACGACAGCGATGCTGGGCGCTTCTCCCGGTCACCTCAGCTATATCATCAGCCTTGGCGCGGAAACGAAAAGCGATCTTGCAACCGTCAGCATCGTGCAGAGTGTCAGGGTGCTGGCCTTGACGCTTTCCGTGCCGCTGATCGTCGAATATTTCGATCTCGTCAGCACCGAACCGTTGATAACGAACCCGCCAATGGGCCTTTTTACGCTGGTGCTGACCATCGCCGCGTCGCTTCTGACCGGATGGCTTTTCCTGCGCTGGAAGTTTCCGGCCGCGCTGCTGCTTGGCGGCGTCGCCATTTCCATCGGCACCCATATTACCGGCCTCACGCAGGGCGGTGTTCCCACCTGGCTCAGCCTGCCCGTCTACGTGCTCATCGGCTGTCTCATCGGCACGCGCTTTTCCAATGTATCGCTGATGGAAGTGCGCAAGGGCTTTCTGGCGGGTTTCGTCGTCACCATCGCCGTGATGGTGATTGCCGGCAGCATTGCCTGGGTGATTTCAGGCGTGACCGGCGTGCCGCTCAATGCCGTGATGATCGCCTACTCGCCGGGCGGTCTCGAAACCATGGCGGCCATGGCGGTGATGATGCATGCCGATACCGCCTATGTCGGTTCGCATCACGTCATCAGGCTTCTGTTCCTATCCGTTCTCATGCCGCTCGTTATGGGCAAGGATGCGCGCAAGCGGGACGACGAGGCCTGACGGCGGGCAACGGGCACTGGCAAGGGTCCGCCGCGAGAAAAATCCGGCTGGCGTTGCAACCTTTTTCCTCCCCGGTCGTTCTTGTTGAGCCGCAATTGCGGCGGCGATTTTTCGCCTGTTCGGCAGGCCGACCCACCGGAGGAACATTCATGAAACGCTTGATGACGTTGACGGGCGCCGGACTTGCGCTTGCCCTTTCGGTTTCCATCGCCCAGGCGCAGGTCGTCGTGTCGTCGAAGATCGACACGGAGGGCGGCGTTCTCGGCAACATCATCCTCGCCGTTTTGAATCAGAATAAGATCGAGACGACGGATCGCATCCAGCTCGGCGCCACCCCGGTTGTCCGAAAGGCGATCGCCGCAGGCGAGATCGACATCTATCCGGAATATACCGGCAACGCCGCCTTCTTTTTCTCCAAGGCGGATGAGCCGCTGTGGAAGGATGCCGCCAAAGGTTATGAGGAGGCGAAAAAGCTCGATTACGACGCCAACAAGATCGTCTGGCTGACACCGTCGCCGGCCAATAACACCTGGGCGATTGCACTGCGCAAGGATGTCGCCGACAAGAACAATCTGAAGACACTGACCGATTTCGGCAAATATGTTGCCGATGGCGGCGAGGTCGTTCTTGCCGCCTCCTCCGAATTCGTGAATTCCGCTGCGGCCCTGCCGGCATTTCAGACGACCTATGGTTTCACCATGAAGCCCGATCAGCTGATCACGCTCTCCGGCGGCGATACCGCCGCCACGATCGCCGCCGCCGCCAACCAGACCAACAACGCCAATGCCGCCATGGTCTATGGCACGGACGGCGGCATTGCGCCTTCGGGTCTTGTGGTGCTGGAGGACGACAAACATGTGCAGCCGGCCTATCAGCCAGCGCCGATCATTCGCGAAGAGGTGCTGAAAAAGCACCCTGATATCGAGACGTTGCTGAAACCCGTGTTCGAAAAGCTCGATCTGGCAACGCTGCAGGATCTGAACGCCCGCGTGCAGGTGGGCGGCGAACAGGCCAAGACCGTGGCGCTCGACTTTCTTACCAAGAACGGTTTCGTCAAGTAACACTCGCGGTGCTGGCGCGGGCGGCGGGAACGGAAGCGTTCTCCTGGCCCCGCCCCAGCCCAAGGGGGTACAGGGGAGCTGGATTTGACGAAATGGCCTGACAAGGTGGGCGTACTGATTTCATGCCTGCTTCTTTATGCGCTTCTTGCATCGCCCTTCATGACATTCCGTGCAAACCGGATCGTTCAGGGTGAGACACGAACGGTTTTCGAAGCCCTTCCGGCTTCGGCCGGCGCCGTTCTCACAACCGTCATTCTTGTTGCGGCTTTCTTCGCCTTTTTCCGCTTTCCCGCGAGACTGAAGCTTGCAATTGCGCTGATCGGTCTTGCGACGCTGGCGGTTTTGGTGGGACAGGCAGCATCTTTCCTCACACCGGAGGGCAACGGTTTTGCCCGCATTTCCCCCGCCAGCGGTTTCTGGCTCATATTTGCCGGGCTGGCTCTGCTCATCACGGATTGTATTGCCCGCCTCCAGCCGAAGCCGGCCATTCGAATTTTACTCCTGCTGGTGGCGACGGCTGCGCTTGCGGCGGTGCTGACAAGCGGCCTCTGGAACGATCTCTCCATCATCAAGGAATATACCGGCCGGGCCGATATTTTCTGGACCGAGGCCCGGCGGCATGTGGAACTCGCCATCGGTTCGCTGATCGCGGCGACCATCATCGGCATTCCGCTCGGTATCCTTTGCTGCAAGGTCGAGCGGTTGCGCGCTGGCGTGCTGAACAGCCTCAACATCGTCCAGACCATTCCATCGATCGCCCTCTTCGGCCTTCTGATCGCGCCGCTCGGCTGGATCGCCGCCACCGTGCCGGGAGCGGCGAAGATCGGCATTGCCGGCATCGGCATGGCGCCCGCATTCGTGGCGCTGTTACTCTATTCGCTGCTGCCGGTGGTTTCCAATACGGTGGTGGGCCTTTCCGGCGTTTCGCAGGCGGTCCGGGAAGCGGCGCGCGGGCTTGGCATGACGCCGGTACAACGGCTCCTGCGGGTGGAATTTCCGCTGGCCATGCCGGTCGTCCTCACCGGCATCCGTATCGTGCTGGTGCAGAATATCGGATTGGCCACCATCGCGGCGCTGATCGGCGGCGGCGGCTTCGGCGTTTTTGTGTTTCAGGGCATCGGGCAGACGGCGATGGACCTCGTGCTTCTTGGCACCGTGCCGACCGTTCTTATGGGCTTCGCCGCCGCGATAACGCTCGACGCCTTCATAGACAGCAATCTCTTCAGCGCAGGCGGAAGGCAAAAGGCATGATCGAGATCGACACCATCACGAAACGATATGGCGATGCGGCCGTGGTGGATCAGGTATCGCTGACCGTTGCGCCGCGCACCGTCACCGTCATCGTCGGCACCTCGGGGTCGGGAAAAACCACCCTGCTGCGCATGATCAACCGGCTGGTGGAGCCGACGTCCGGCGCGATCCGGATCGACGGTGAAGATGTCAGCGCCATACCTGGTTTCAAGCTGCGCCGCCAGATCGGCTATGCCATTCAGGGCCATGGCCTGTTTCCGCACCGAACGGTGGCGGAGAATATCGCCACCGTGCCGCAGCTGATCGGCTGGGACCGCAAACGCATCGCGGCGAAGATCGATGCGCTCATGCATCTCTTCCAGCTCGATCCCGCGCTTTATGCCGACCGCTTCCCGCACGAGCTTTCCGGCGGCCAGCAGCAGCGTGTCGGTGTGGCCCGTGCGCTGGCTGCCGAACCAAACATTCTCCTGATGGACGAGCCTTTCGGTGCGCTGGATCCGGTGATCCGCGCCAAGGCCCAGAACGATCTCCTCGATATCCAGAAGAAACTCGGCGTCACCATCGTTCTCGTCACCCATGACATGGATGAGGCCTTCCGTCTGGCGCATCGTATCGCGGTGATGGATAAGGGTCGTATCGTGCAGGACTGCCCGCCGGCCGAACTGGTATTGAAACCCGCGACGGATTTCGTGCGCACCATGATCGGCGAAAACGAACGCGCGCTGAAACTGCTCTCGGTTCTCTCCGTTGCGGACGCCATGGAGCCGGGAACTGCCGAAGGCGAGCCGCTCAACGAAAATACCAGCCAGCGCGATGCCCTGTCGGCCATGTTATGGGCGGGTTGCGATGTTTTGCCGGTTCTGAAAGACGATGGCCAGCCGGCGGGCCGGGTGCGGCGTGATGTTCTCCTCCAGCGTGCCGCCGGAGCTTCATGAAAAACGCCTTATCCCTCCTTATTCTCGGTTTCCTGACGCTGGCGCTGATCGTCTTCCTTGCCGCACCGCAAATCTTCGCGCCGATATTCCGCCCTCTCGTGCAGGTCAATGCGCCGGCGATCTACACGCAGGCCGATCTGTTGTCCCTGACCCTGTCACACCTGACCACGGTTGCGATTGCGACCGGGCTTGCCACATTGGTGGCGGGCGGGCTTGCCATTCTCGTCACCCGGCCTTTCGGTGCGGATTTCCTGCCGCTGTCGCGCAGCATCGTCAATATCGGTCAGACCTTTCCGCCGGTGGCGGTGCTGGCGCTTGCCGTGCCGATGATCGGTTTTGGCGAGAAACCCACCCTTATCGCCCTGTTTCTCTATGCCCTGCTGCCGGTGTTCGAAAACACGCTGACGGGGCTTACCACCCTGCCCGCAACGGTGATGGATGCCGCCAGGGGCAGCGGCATGACGGGATGGCAGAGCCTCGTCAAAGTGGAATTGCCGCTTGCCCTGCCGGCCATTCTCGCCGGCATCCGGCTTTCGGCGGTCATCAGCCTTTCCACCGCAACGATCGGTTCGACGGTCGCGGCGCGCACCCTCGGCGAAGTGATCATTGCCGGCCTGCAATCCAACAATCTCGCCTTCATTCTGCAGGGCGGATTGATCGTCGCGGCACTGGCGATCCTGATCCACACCGGCTTTTCCGCGCTGGAAAAGGCCGCAAGCCGCAAAACCGGGAACTGAGGCCGGCAGGCCCCGCATTTTTATATTCCCGATACCTGCCGCCCATGTTAGGGGCAAACCGTCGAAACAGAAATATCAGAGGTTCGGGTGACACAGGCAATCGTCGTGATGGGAGTGAGCGGCTCTGGCAAGTCCACGGTCGCAGAGGAACTGGCAGCAGAACTGTCCGTTGCCTTCATAGAAGGCGACAGGCTTCACCCTAAAGCCAATGTCGATAAAATGTCCGAGGGCATTCCCCTGACCGATGAAGATCGCTGGCCATGGCTCGATCTGATTGGCATCGAACTGCGCAAGGGCAGCGAAAACAACGGTATCGTCGTTTCCTGCTCGGCGCTCAAGAAAATCTATCGCGATCGTCTTCGCGCCGCCACCGGCGGTCCGCTCGCCTTCGTTTATCTCGATGGCAGTCTGGAGCTTCTCAGCCGGCGCATGGGTGAGCGCAAGGGCCATTTCATGCCTCTCTCGCTGCTTCAGACCCAGCTTGCCACGCTGGAAGTGCCGACCGGCGAGCCGGGCGTCGTGACCGTCAGCATCGACGCCACGCCTGAAGAGATCACCGCAAACGCGCTTGCCGGCTTGAAAACGGTGACGTTCTAAAGACCAAGCCTGTCCCGCATGCCATACCACCAGGCGCCGAGCACGGTCAGCGGCACGCGGAACGTCTTGCCCCCCGGGAACGGATAGTTCGGCAGGGAACTCCAGATATCGAAACGTTCGGCATGGCCGGCAACGGCCTCGCCCAATATCTTGCCGAGCAGATGCGTGGTCGTGACGCCATGACCGCTGTCGCCGTGCGAAAAATAGATATTGTCCGACAGCTTGCCCATATGCGGGATGCGCGTCAGCGTCAGTGCGAAGTTGCCGCTCCAGGCGAAGTCGATCCTGGTCCTTTCCAGTTGCGGAAAGGTCTTCAGCATGTTCGGACGGATCACACCCGTCAGGTCGGCCGGATCGCTGCCGCCATAACCGATACCACCGCCATAAAGCAGACGGTTGTCTGAGGTCCGACGGTAATAATCGAGGATATAATTGGCATCCTCAACGCAATAATCGGCAGGCAGCAGAGCCTCGATCAGATCGACATCCAGCGGCTCCGTCGCCATGACCTGACTTGAGACCGGCATCATCCGGTCACCGATTTCCGGTAGCAGCTTGCCGAGATAGGCATTGCCGCAGACGAGAACATATTTCGCCTTCACGCTGCCTGTTGCCGTGCGCACAATGGGGTTTGCGCCCTGCTCCACCGCAATGACCCGCGAATTCTCAAAAATCCGCGCGCCGAGGCTTTCGGCCGCCGCCGCTTCCCCCTGCACCAGATTGAGCGGGTGGATGTGGCCGCCGAAACGGTCGATCATGCCGCCGGCATAACGGTCGGTCTTCACATATTGGCCAACATCCGCCCTAGAGACCATTTCGAGGCCGCCATGGCCGTGTTTTTCCCAGTGGGCTTTGTGAGCCTCCATCTCGCGGATCTGTTTCGGCGTAAAGGCGGCAAAAAAGCCACCGTCGACGAGATCGCAATCGATGGCGTATCTGGCGATGCGTTCGCGGATGATCGCACCGCCTTCCAGCGACATTTCACCAAGTTTCACCGCCTTTTCGTGTCCGTAACGGCCGGCAATGGTTTCGAGATCGCGGCTATAACCGTTGACGATCTGACCGCCATTGCGCCCCGAAGCGCCGAAACCGACCCGCACGCCTTCAAGAACGATGACGGAATAACCGCGTTCACTGAGTTCGAGGGCAGCGGAAATGCCGGTGAAGCCGCCGCCGATGATGCAGACATCAGCGTCCAGCGCACCTTCTAGCGTCGGCCGCACGGTTTTGACATTGGCGGAGGCCGCATACCATGACGACGTATGGCCGGGATTGGGAATGTTCGTTACCTCAGCCATTTCACACCGTCCTGATATAGGCGTCATATTCGACGTCGGTTACACGCAGGGAAAATTCGGAGAGTTCCTGCTGCTTGCAGGCGGAAAACAGCGTGCGGTACTTCTGGCCGAGCGTCGCATAGGCAAAGCTGGATCGCGTGAAGCGCTGCAAAGCGTAGTCCCAGTTGGTGGGCAGCGGCTCATGATTGATGGCATGGCTGTCACCTGCAATCGCGCCGCCCGGCTGGCGCTTCTCCTTCATGCCGGCAAGCGCGGCGCTTAGGATCATCGCGACAACGAGATAGGGATTGGTATCGGCGCCGGCGACCCGGTGTTCGATGCGGGTGGCGGCCTTGCTGGCAACGATGACGCGCACCGCCGCGGAACGGTTGTCGATGCCCCACGAGGCATAGGTCGGCGCATGTTCGCTGGGCGTCAGGCGACGATAGGAATTGGCATGGGGAGCGAAGATCGCCATGCTTTCCCCCATGTTCTCCAACAGGCCGCCGACCGAATGCAACAGCGCATCCGAGGGGCCGTTCTCCCCGGCGTAGATGTTCCTGCCGTCCCTATCGAGAACGGAAAAATGCACATGCATGCCGTTGCCTGCCTGCAACCCGTAAGGCTTGGCCATGAAAGTGGCATCGAGATCATGCCGGCGCGCCACACCCTTGACGATGCGCTTCAGGAAGACGGCAAAGTCGGCGGCCCGCAACGCGTCCGGCACGTGATTGAGGTTGATCTCATATTGCCCCGGCCCGTTTTCCCGCAGCGTCGTATCCGCAAGCACGCCCTGTGCGCGGCAGGCCGTGGCGATATCGTGGAAGACATCCTCGAAATCCTGCAATTCGGAAATCGACAGAACCTGCGTCTGGCCCGTATGCCAACGGCCCTCGCGGCTGTGCGGCGGACGGACGGGATCGAGCGCGGAACGGACGGGATCGATCAGGTAAAATTCGAGTTCGGTCGCCACGACGGGCGTGAGACCGGCTTTTTTATAGACGTTCAGAACCTGCGCCAGAACATGGCGCGGATCACCGTAGAAGCCGCTTCCATCCGGGTTTTTCATCGCCAGCAGAACCTGCGCCGTCGGACGGCCAAGCCATGTCACCCGCGACAGCGTGCCGGGAACGGGGAAGCAAAAACCGTCCGGGTCGCCCGTGCCTTCTGCAAGCCCCGCGGCGTGCACATCCCGGCCCCAGATATCGAGCGCGTAGACGGAGCGGGGGATCGCCATTCCCTTCTCAAGCACGTCGATTGCCCGTTCGCGCGGAATCCATTTGCCGCGCGGAACACCGTTCGCGTCTATGACGAAAGCTTCGAGAATTTCGATATCGGGGTTATCGGCGAAAAATTTCTTTGCGTTCTCAATATCATCCATCATGCACCAGCAAGCCGTTTCCATCTCGTTCCATGCGCAGCGAGTTTCGCTAACGAAAATCGTCCTGCTGCTGATAGATGAGAAACCGCGCCACCATGATGACGTTTGCCCCTTTTCCCCTGTGCATGGAACCATGTTACGTGGCCTGTCACAGGAAGGCCAGTGGATTCCGTTTCAGGGATTGAACCTTTCCGCGCGATAGGCGTCAATGGCGATGACCGGCGCTTCTCCCAACATGGTTTCCGCAAGCACGCGGCCAGTAATGGGTCCAAGCGTCAGACCGTGATGGGCATGCCCAAAGGCAAACCATAGTGTTTTATGACGCGGGGCCTTGCCGATGATCGGCATCATGTCCGGCGTGCAGGGTCGCGCGCCCATCCATGGTTCCGCGTCGAGCCGGCCACCAAGGGGGAAGACAGTGCGGGCCACCCGTTCCGCCCGCTCGATCTGCACGGGGGATTTCGGCGCATCGCGCTCGGCAAATTCCGCACCCGTCGTCAGGCGAATCCCCTTGCGCATCGGCGCCAGGAAATAACCGCGCTCGGCATCGATCAGCCAGTTGTTGAGCCTCGTTCCCTCCTGCGGCGCGTAATGCATGTGGTAACCGCGTTTCACGCCGAGCGGAAAGCGATAACCCAGCCTCTCCGTCACCGTATCCGCCCAGGGGCCCAGCGCCACGACGGCATGTTCCGCCTCGGCCGCACCGGTTTCGGTGCGCACCGTCCAGCCGCTTGTCGTCTGGCTGAGAGTGGAGGCGTCACCGCGGATAAAGGTTCCGCCGAGGCTTTCGAAAAGTTTGAGATAGGCCAGCGTCAGCGCATGCGGGTCGAGCACCGACCACGGGTCATTCCATTTCAGGCCGCCGACAAAATCCCGGCTGAGATGCGGTTCGGCCGCTGCCAGCTCTTCGGCATCGAGTCTGGTGTGGGAAATGCCGTGGTCCCGCGCCAGACGCTCGGCAAAGGCATAATCAGCGTCCCGCCTTGCGGCGGTCCTGTAGGCTTCCATCCAGCCATTTTTCACGATGAGATCGCCGGCCTTTGCTTCATCGATGAGGATGCTGTGTTCGGAGATCGAATGTTCGATGAGCGGCGCATAGGCGCGGGCGATCGCCGCGTGGCGCGTGGCTGCGGAATTATACCAGTAGCGGCCAAGAAAAGGCGCGATCTTCGGCAGGGCCGAGAGATGATAACGGGCATCGATGCTGTTGTTCAGGGAATAACGCAGCAGCAGCGCCAGATCCTGCGGGAAGGCGTAAGGCACGACGCCTTCTCTCTGGATCAGGCCGGCATTGCCGAAAGAGGTCTCCTCGCCCGGCCCGCGCCGGTCCACCAGCACCACCGACTTGCCCCTTCGGGCCAGTTGCAGGGCGGTGGAGACCCCGATGATCCCCGCCCCCAAAACGATCACATCCGCTGCCATGGCAATCAATCCGTTTCCGTGTCACGTGCCATGCAACATGGGTCGGCATTTTTCGCGAAGCAACAGAAAAATCATTGCTTTAATGGAAACGTGATGCGCCTTACTGGCTGACCGCTTTCGTTTCTACCGCCTCGATATGGAAGGCCGCCGCAAGAAGCGCTTTCGTATAGTCCTGCTGCGGGCTGGCGAAAACTTCCGCCGCCGGGCCGCTCTCCACCACCTTGCCGTGGCGCATGACGATCAGGTCATTGGCCAGCGCTTTTACCACCTTCAGGTCGTGGCTGATGAAGAGGTAGGCGAGCTCATGTTTTGCCTGGAGATCGCGCAGCAGATCGACCACCTGCGCCTGCACGCTCATGTCGAGTGCGGATGTCGGCTCGTCCAGCATGACAAAGCGCGGCTTCAGCACCATGGCGCGCGCAATCGCGATGCGCTGGCGCTGGCCGCCGGAAAATTCATGCGGGTAGCGCCAGCGGGTGGCCGGATCGAGCCCGACCTCCTCCAGCGCCGTGGCAACACGCGTATCGCGCTCGTCGGCCGATAACGACCGCTCATGCACCTTCAGGCCCTCGGCGACGATTTCGCCCACCGACATCCGCGGGCTGAGCGAACCATAGGGATCCTGGAACACCACCTGCAGCCGGTTCCTGAGCGGCTTCATCATCTCATAGGAATAGCTGTCGATTGACTGGCCGATAAAGCTGATGCGGCCCTGCGAGGCGATCAGCCGCGAGAGAGCTAGACCGAGCGTCGTCTTGCCGGAGCCGGATTCGCCCACCACGCCGACCGTCTGGCCGGCGCGCAGGGTAATATCGATGCCGTCAACCGCCTTCACATGGTCGACCACCCGGCGCATCAGCCCGGCCTTGATCGGAAACCAGACCTTGATGTCGTCGCCCTGCATGACGACCGGTTTGCCGGCATCGGAATGCGGCGGCTCGCCCTTCGGCTCCGCTGCCAGAAGATGACGCGTATAGGCGTGCTGCGGATCGGTGAACACCTGCTCCACCGTGCCGGTCTCGACGATCTTGCCCTTGGTCATGACGCAGACGCGGTCGGCAAATTTGCGGACGATGCCGAGATCGTGGGTGATGAACAGCATGGACATGCCGTGCTGTCTTTTCAGATCGCCGAGCAGCTCGAGAATCTGCGCCTGCACGGTTACGTCCAGCGCCGTGGTCGGCTCATCGGCGATCAGCAGTTTCGGCCGGTTGGCGAGCGCCATGGCGATCATCACACGCTGGCGCTGGCCGCCGGACAATTCATGCGGATAGGCCTTCAGCCGCTTTTCCGGTTCACGAATGCCGACCTGGCGCAAAAGCTCCAGCGTGCGCTCGCGCGCTGCAGCCCCGGTGATCGCCTGATGCAGTTCCAGGATCTCGCCGATCTGCCGCTCGATGGTGTGGAGCGGATTGAGTGAAGTCATCGGCTCCTGGAAGATCATGGTGATGTCGTTGCCGCGCACCGCGCGCAGCGCCCGCTCCGGCAGGGTCAGCATGTCCTTGCCATCGAACAGGATTTTTCCCGACGGGTGGCTGGCCGCCGGATAGGGCAGCAATTTGAGGATGGAATTCGCCGTCACCGACTTGCCCGAACCGGACTCGCCGACGAGGGCGACAACTTCGCCCGGCATCAGATCGAAGGACACATGATCAACGGCGACCGTGGTCGCACCACCCTGATGGAAGGCGACGGAGAGATCACGGACGGAGAGAAGCGGCTGGATAGTTGTTTCCGTCATGGCAATCACCGGAACGTCTTGCGTGGATCGAAGGCGTCGCGAACGGCCTCGCCGATGAAGATCAGGAGCGACAGCATGATGGACATGGTGAAGAAGGCGGTGAGGCCGAGCCAGGGCGCCTGAAGGTTGTTCTTGCCCTGCGCGATCATCTCACCCAGCGACGGCGATCCCGGCGGCATGCCGAAACCGAGAAAATCGAGCGAGGTGAGCGTCGTGATCGAACCCGAGAGGATGAAGGGCAGGAAGGTCAGTGTCGCCACCATGGCGTTGGGCAGAAGGTGGCGGAACATGATCGTCCAGTTACCCACGCCGAGCGCACGGGCGGCACGGACATATTCGAAGTTTCTGGCCCGCAGGAATTCCGCCCGCACGATGCCGACAAAGCCGACCCATGAAAAGAGCAGCATGATGCCGAGCAGCACGAAGAAGCCTGGCGGCAGGATGGCCGCGATGATGAGCAGGATGTAGAGCACTGGCATGGACGACCAGATTTCGATGAAACGCTGCAACAGCAGGTCGGTCCAGCCGCCGAAATAACCCTGGATGGCGCCGGCGGTCACGCCGACGAGGGCCGAGGCGATCGTCAGCGTCAGGCCGAAAAGCACGGAGATGCGGAAACCGTAGATCATCCGCGCCGTCACGTCGCGTGCCTGATTGTCGGTTCCGAGCCAGTTGAGATTGCCCATCGTACAGCCGGGGTCGGCATTACCCTGAGGATAGGCCGAGCACCGCTCCTTTTCATCCATCAGCCAGAAGGGCGCCGTGGGCGCCGAATGGGGAATATTGGAATTCACCGTCTGATAGGAATAGCGGATCGGCGGCCAGATCATCCAGCCATTGGCGTTGATCTCATCCTGGATGAAGGAGGATTTGTAATCGGTCTGGGCAAGGAAGCCGCCGAATTTTTCTTCCGGATAATCGACCATGACCGGCACCAGAAGCTCGCCCTTGTAGGAGGCGAGAACGGGTTTGTCATTGGCGATGAATTCCGCCATCAGGCTCAGGAAAAACAGGATCAGGAACAGCCAGAAGGACCAGTAACCGCGGCGGTTCGCCTTGAAGTTCTGCCAGCGGCGTTTTGTCGTCGGCGAGAACCATGGGCGTTTCGGTTTTGCCAGCATGTCGGTGTCAGCGGGTTGGGCGAGCGTCATCACACGTCCCTCCGCTCGAAATCGATGCGCGGATCGATCCACGTATAGATGAGATCGGAGAGAAGGCCGACGACGAGGCCCATCAGGGAGAAGATGAAGAGCGTGCCGAAGACGATCGGATAGTCACGGTTGACGACCGAGAGATAACCGAGGCGGCCGAGGCCATCCAGCGAGAAGATATTCTCGATCAGCAGCGAGCCGGTGAAGAAGGCCGAAATGAAGGCGCCTGGAAAACCGGCGATCACGATCAGCATCGCGTTGCGGAAGACATGGCCATACAAAACCTTGCGTTCAGTAAGGCCCTTGGCGCGGGCGGTGATGACATATTGCTTCTTGATCTCGTCGATGAAGGAGTTCTTGGTCAGCAGCGTCGTTGTCGCAAAGGCCGAAAGCGACAGCGCGATCAGCGGCAGGGTCAGGTGCCAGAAATAGTCGATGATCTTCTGCCACCAGTTCAGCTGGTCAAAATTATCCGACACCAGACCCCGCAGCGGAAACCAGTCGAAGAAGGAGCCGCCAGCGAAAAGCACGATGAGAAGGATACCGAACAGGAAGCTCGGCACGGCATAACCGATGATGATGATGCCCGATGTCCAGACATCGAAGGTCGAACCGTCGGAAACCGCCTTCTTGATGCCGAGCGGAATGGAGATGATGTAGGAAATGATCAGGATCCAGAAGCCGAGCGAGGCGGACACTGGCAGCTTGTCGATGATGAGATCGATGACGGAGGAATTGCGGAAGAAGCTGTCGCCGAAATCGAAGCGGATGTAATTCCACATCATTTCCAGAAAGCGGGTCAGCGGCGGCTTGTCGAAACCAAACTGTTTCTCAAGCTTGGCGATCAGTTCCGGATCGAGACCCTGTGCGCCGCGATATTTCGAGCCGCTTTCATCGAAACCGCCGGACTGGCCGAGAAGATCGCCACCGCCTGACAGCCGGTCGGAGGCGCTGTCACCCTGGCCGGTCAGCTGCGCCACAACCTGTTCCACCGGCCCGCCCGGTGCGAACTGGATGACAAGAAACGAAATGCCCATGATGCCGATGATGGTCGGGATCATCAGCGCCAGACGCCTGAGAATATAGGCGCCCATCAGCCTCTGCCCCCGGCCGTTGCGTCAGCGGTTTTCGTTTCAGTCAAACCCGGTCCTTTCGTGAAAGCGCCCTGCGCGCCCCAAGCGATTCGTCTCGCCCTATGTGAATCAAGCCTTAGCCGCGAAAGCAAGGCCGGCGTCAGTTTCCGGCCTGGCTGGACCACCAAGCGTCCGGAAAACCGACGCCATATTGCGGCAGATTTTCAGGGCGGATAAGCGTGTTCCAGTAGGCGATGAACATCTCGCCGCGGTAAAATTGCGGTATGACGTAGCTGTTTGCCAGAAGCACCCGGTCGAGCGCCCGCGCGGCGGCCACCTGTTCATCCCGGTTGGGCGCAAATATGACCTTTCTGACCAGAGCGTCGACGGCGGGGTTCTTGATGCCCGCGAGATTGTTGGAGCCCTGCCGGTCGGCCGCCGCCGAACCCCAGAAATCCGCCTGCTCGTTTCCGGGATTGGCCGATGTCGCCCAGAGCTTGACCGCAACGTCGAAATCGAAGCTGCGGGTGCGGTTGGTATATTGTGAGGCGTCGACGGTGCGGATCGTCGCATTGATGCCGATCTTCTTCAGATTCTGGACATAGGGCAGGATGGTTCTTTCCATACCCGATGAATCGATCAGAAACTCCATGTCGAGCTGCTGGCCGGTCGCCGCATTGACCATGCGGCGACCGCGCAGCTCATAACCGGCCTCCTTCATCAGCTTGACGGCCTCGCGCAGATTGTCCCGCTGCTTGGCGGGATCACCCGCGACGGGGTTGCGGTATTCTGTCGTGAAGACTTCCGGCGGGACCTGATCCTTCAGTTCCTGGAGAATTTCCAGTTCGCGGCCGGTCGGAAGGCCGGAGGAAGCCAGCTCGCTGCCCATGAAGAAGCTGTTGATGCGCTGGAACTGGCCGTAAGCCAGCGTGCGGTTCAACTCCTCGAAATCGAAAGCGTAGTTCAGCGCCTTGCGTAGTTTCGGGTTCTGGAACTTCTCGCGCCGCATATTCGGCACGAAGGCCTGCATGATGCCGACGGAGCGATAGATATTCGGCAGTTCCTCTTTCTTGACACGGCCTTCCTTCACGGCCGGAAAATCATAACCCGTGACCCAGCGGCTGGAGGAAGCTTCCTGGCGGAAATCGACGGTGCCGGATTTGAAGGCCTGGAATTCCACATCCTGATCGGCAAAGAAGGTGTAGCCGATGGTTTTGAAATTGTTCATCCCCACATTCACATTGACGTCCTTGCCCCAGTAGTCGTCGCGGCGTTCATAAGTGATGGACGAGCCGGGAGAGACGGCTGCGATCTTATAGGCGCCCGAGCCCATGACCGGCTCCAGCGTGCCGCGCGATATGTCACGCGGCTTGCCGTCCGGGCCGACACCTTCCCACCAGTGCCTGGGAACGATCAGCAACTGCCCGACGATCTGCGGCAATTCGCGATTGTTCTTTTCATCGAAGGTAAAGGTGATGTCCCTTTCGCCGCTCACCTCCGCCTTGGTGACGTGGGTGTAATAAGTCGCGAGTTGCGGGCTCAGATCCTTCGCTTTTTCGAAGCTGAAGACGACATCATCAGGCGTCACCGGCTTGCCGTCGGCCCACTTGGCCTCCGCGCGCAGCCGGAAGGTGGCTTTCGAAATATCGTCGGGATAGCTCACGCCCTCGGCCAGCAAACCATAGGAGGCCGACAGCTCCTCTTCCGTCGATTTCATCAGCGTATCGAAAACCAGCGAGAGGCCCGTTGCCGCCTCGCCCTTGGCAAGCAGCGGATTGAGCGTATCGAAAGTGCCTGATGTCGACAGGCGCAGCGTACCGCCCTTCGGCGCCCTGGTATTCACATAGTCGAAATGGTCGAAACCATCGGGATGTTTCAGTTCCCCGACCGTCGAAATCCCCTTTCGCCAGACATCCGCTGACTGGGCGGAAGCCGCCGGCGGTATCAGCAGGGCGGATGCCGCGAACGCGATGAGGAGACGGGATTTCAGTGGTGCCAATATCATCGGGGAATGTCCCTGTTTTCATACTTGTCGGAGAGAGCATAAAAGAAAGATTGGCAAAAAACAGATGCGCTGACTCACAAGCTCTTTATCGGCGTCTTTATCCCCGCTTTGCGAGATACCAGGCGAAACATGGTTTCAACAAAATCCCGTTCCAGTTTATCTTAAGGGGAAGAGAATCACCTGATCGAACGGGCGCGGCTATATGACGGCGGGATCATCAAGAGTTTTCAAGGCGGCCATGCTGGCGATCTCGGTCGCCTCGGCGCTGCAGCTGCAGATGGAGACCGCGTCGGCGGAAGACAGGCCCGCGAAAGAGGTATTCGGCCACATGGCCCTGCCCTCAGCCGCGGCCTCCCAGCCCATCGGTTCCTATGCCAAGGGCTGCCAGTCCGGCGCCATCGCCATGCCGACCGACGGTCCCGGCTGGCAGGCCATGCGCCTTTCGCGCAACCGGCGCTGGGGCCAGCCGCAGCTTATTTCCTTCCTCGAGCAATTTTCGCAGGATGCCCAGAAGATCGGCTGGCCGGGACTGCTGCTCGGCGACATTTCGCAGCCGCGCGGCGGTCCGATGCTGACCGGCCACGCCTCGCACCAGATCGGCCTTGATGTCGATGTGTGGTGGCGGCCCATGCCGACACCACGCCTGACCGTGGAGCAGCGCGAAACGGTGCCGTTCATCTCCATGCTGGACAAGAGCAAGTTCCTGACGGTCGATGACCGCAAATGGTCGCCGCTGAATGCCCGGCTGGTGATGATGGCGGCAAGTTACCCGCAGGTGGAGCGCGTCTTCGTCAATCCGGCCATCAAGCAGAAGCTTTGCCAGACATGGACCGGCGACCGCACCTTCATGGGCAAGATCAGGCCGATCTACGGGCACGACGAGCATTTTCACATCCGTCTCGAATGCCCGCCGGGGACGCCCAATTGCAAGCCGCAGGCTGCCGTGGGCAAGGGTGACGGCTGCGACAAGTCGCTCGCCTGGTGGTTCACCAAGGAACCGTGGGCGCCGCCGAAAAAGGACCCCAATGCCAAGCCGGTGAAACCGCGCCCGGTCATGGTCTCGGATTTGCCGGCCGCCTGCGCCGCCGTGGCCGCCGCTCCTTCCGCCAATCCCGAAGGAATTGCAGCCCAGGCCTATTCGTCTGCGCCCGCACAGGCCGTGCGTCAACAGAGCGTGGAGCAGGTCATTCAGAACGCGCCCACCCTGCAGCCGCCTTCGGATATTCCGCTTCCGACCCAGCGCCCGACATTGAACTGAAACAGAAATGAGGCATTCAACAGCTTCCCTTTTCAAATGGCGGCAAGCTGTTATAGAAGGCTTCAAATCGATTTAATTCTTTACGGGGACGGGCTGGAACCATGGAAGGGCAACGTTGTATCGCGCTCATCGCTCACGACGAGAAAAAGGACGATATGGCGGATTTCGCCCGTCATCACCAGAAGGTGCTTGCCGGTTTCAAAATCGTCGCCACCGGCACCACCGGCGGGCGCGTGCAGGAAGCCTGCCCGGGGCTCGATGTCATCCGCCTCAAGAGCGGCCCCCTCGGCGGCGACCAGCAGATTGGCGCGATGATCGCCACCGGCGAAGTGGACATGCTGATCTTCTTCACCGATCCGCTGACGGCCATGCCGCATGATGTGGACGTGAAGGCGCTGACCCGGCTTGCCACGGTCTATGACATTCCCATGGCGCTTAACCGCGCCACTGCAGAAAACCTCATCGACTTCCACGTCGCCAACTGACCCTCCCCAATATGGAACAGGCAATGCCGAAGACGTCCGATACCGAATATCTGTCCTTTCCGATCCTTCTTGGCGACATCGGCGGCACCAATGCCCGCTTTTCCATCCTGATCGATTCCTTTGCGGAACCGGTGCACCTCACCACCGTAAAGACGGCTGAATATGCGACAATCGACGACGCCATCCAGCAGGCGGTTCTGGACAAGACCTCGCTTCAGCCGGTCTCGACCATTCTTGCGATTGCCGGCCCGATCGAAGGTGACGAGATTCCGCTCACCAATTGCCATTGGGTCGTCAAACCGAACGGCATGCTGGCCAATCTCGGCCTGAAGGATGTCATCATCATCAACGACTTCGAGGCGCAGGCGCTGGCGATTGCAGCACTTGACGACGACAATCGCGAGTCCATCGGCTCCGGCCGCAAGGATGTGCTGGCGTCGCGCGTCGTTCTCGGGCCGGGCACGGGGCTTGGTGTCGCCGGGCTGGTTTACGCCCGCCATATGTGGTTCCCGGTGCCCGGTGAGGGCGGCCATATCGATATCGGCCCGAGAAGCGCACGTGATTATGCGGTTTTCCCGCATATCGAAACCATCGAAGGCCGCGTCGCCGGCGAACAGATCCTGTGCGGGCGCGGACTGGTCAATCTTTACCGGGCCGTCTGCAAGGCCGATGGTATCGAACCCGCCTTTTCCGATCCGGCCGACATTACCTCGCACGGGCTTTCGGGTGAGAATCCACAGGCTAAAGAAACTCTTTCGCTGTTCAGCACCTATCTCGGCCGCGTGGCCGGCGACCTCGCGCTGATCTTCATGGCCAAGGGCGGTGTCTATCTGGCCGGCGGCATCTCGCAGAAGATCATTCCGGCGCTGAAGGGCCCGGAATTCCGCGCCGCCTTCGAGGACAAGGCGCCGCATAGCGCCCTGATGCGGACCATTCCCACCTTCGTCGTCACCCATCCGCAGGCGGCGCTTTCCGGTCTTGCCACCTATTCGAGAACGCCATCCGATTTCGGCCTGTCGCTGGACGGACGGCGCTGGAGAGCCTGACCGGCTACCCTTCATATGTGATGCTTGCGAAGCGGGCGGGCGGTCTTTAACGTCACCATTGCAAACATCAAACGTCCGATACCGGCGGGTTTCGATCCGCCCGAGATGAAAAGTGAGTGACAGCATGGGCAGCAGCGGCATGAAACTGGTGGTGGTCGGCGCGGCGGGCCGCATGGGACAGGCGCTGATCCGCCTCATTCACCAGACTCCCGGCGTTCAGCTGCATGCCGCCGTCGCGCGCGAAGGCTCCGCCTTTATCGGCCGTGATGCCGGCGAGATCGCCGGTCTCGGCCCGATCGGCGTCGAGATCACCAGCGATCCGCTGCAGGCATTCCTGCATGCGGAAGGGGTCATCGATTTCACCTCGCCGGCAACCAGCGTCACCTTTGCCGGCCTCGCCGCGCAGGCCCGCATCGTGCACATCATTGGCACCACTGGCTGCTCGGCGGAAGACGAGGAAAAATTCAAGGCGGCGTCGCGCCATGCGCGTGTCGTCAAGTCGGGCAATATGAGCCTCGGCGTCAACCTGCTCAGCGTTTTGACGCAGCAGGCGGCGCAGGCGCTGGATGCGCAGAACTGGGATATCGAAATCCTGGAAATGCACCACAAGCACAAGGTCGATGCGCCCTCGGGAACCGCACTTCTGCTTGGCGAAGCAGCCGCTGCCGGCCGCAAGGTCGATCTCACCGCCTCCTCCGTTCGCGTGCGCGACGGGCATACGGGTGCCCGTGAGGCGGGCACCATCGGTTTTGCCACGTTGCGCGGCGGTTCGGTGATCGGTGAACACTCGGTGATCTTTGCCGGCGAGGGCGAGCGCGTCGAGCTGTCCCACTATGCCGGCGACCGCTCCATCTTCGCGCGCGGCGCAATCACGGCGGCCGTCTGGGCCTTCGACAAGAAGCCCGGCTTCTATTCCATGCTGGATGTACTGGGCCTGTCGCAGGCGGAATAAGCTTCCGCCGCGACTTTCACCCTAATTTTCAACCGTGAATTCCACCGTATCGGCCGAGAAGCGGCTGATGGCATATTGCACCGGTACGCCATCCATGTCGGCATTCAGCGCCTGGGTGACGAGCAGGATGGCTCCTGGCGACAATTCGAGATCGGCCAGATCCTGCGCATCCGCATGGCTGGCGGAGATGACGGTGGAAATACGCACGTAGTCCGCCACGCCCAGCATATTGAAGGCAGCGGTAATCGAGCCGCTCTTCTGATAGGCCTCCCCTATTCCGGCGAAACGTTCCGCCGGGAACCATGTGGTGGAGCGGGAAACCGGCCGGTTATCGGCCTTGCGCAGCGTTTCGAGGCGTATGAGCGGCGTGCCTGATGGCAATTGCAGCCGCGCCGCCAGATCGGCATTGGCGGGCTCGGTCGTGTGAGACAGAAGCAGCGCCTCCATTTCCTTCACCTGATCGGCAATACCCGCCGTGAACCGCGTGCGTCGCGAGATCGGAAAACTCAGCCGATCCTTGCGGGCGATCATCGTACCGCGCCCCTGCATCGGTTCGAGAATGCCTTCGCTGGCAAGCGCAGCAATCGCGCTTCTGACGGTATGGCGGTTGACGCCGAATTTTTCGGCGAGCGTCATTTCCGGCGGCAACATGCCGGTTTCATCGTGATCGCCCGCTGCAATCTCGCCTCTGATCCTGTCAGCAATCTGCCGCCAGAGCGCCACGCCGTTCTTTCTTTTCATTGCTGCCGAAGGGCTCATGTCACACGCTTGTCATTCACCAACGTTAAATGTACCTTATATTGTATAGTTGTCTATATCAATAGACATTAGAGGTCAAGCGATGATTCACGAAACTGCAGACTTAAATGCAGACAGAAAGCGGGTGGCGGCGCTTCTTGCCCGCGCCACCGTTCAGGAACTCGAAACCGTCTGGAACCGGCAGGATGAAAGCCCCCGGACGGAAAATGTACGCGGCCCGGAAACCGGCCTCGTCATGGTCAGGGGCCGCATCGGCGGCGGCGGCGCGCCCTTCAATCTGGGTGAGACGACCGTTACCCGGGCAACCGTCAAGCTTGCCTCCGGCACCGTCGGCCATGCGCATGTCCTTGGCACCGGCCGCAAGAAGGCCTGGTACGCCGCCATTTTCGATGCACTCTGGCAGGAAAGCCCGACACGGGATTTCATCGAGGCCGAACTTCTTTCGCCGGTCGAAAGGCGGCTCGCCGAGGAGAAGGACAGGAAGACAAGAGAGACCGCAGCAACACGGGTCGATTTCTTCACCATGGTTCGAGGAGAAGACTGATGAGCGTCAAGGCCGAAGCATTGACGGGCGGTTTTTCCGACGCCGTCTTCGATTCCCAACGAATTTTCAAGAAGCTTATGGACGGCATGGCCCGGCCGGGCACGCCGCAGACAATCGAAACCGCCGTTGCCCCGCCTTCACTGCTCGCCCCTGCCACCGGTGCGGTTCTGCTGGCGCTCTGTGACCACGATACACCGGTCTGGCTGAGCGGCGCCCTGCGGAAAACCACCGTCCCTGGCTGGATCGGATTTCATACCGGTGCAGCCGTGACGGAAGAAAAAAGTGCAGCACATTTCGCTGTCATCGAAGCGGGAAGCGCCATTGTCTCCTTCGGGCTCTTTGCCCAGGGAAGCCAGGAATATCCCGATCGCTCCACAACGCTCATCATCGAGTTGCCTGATCTGGATGGCGGGCGGGAATTGCTGCTCTCCGGCCCCGGCATCCGCCATGTCAACATCATCAGCCCCTCCGGCCTGCCGGACATATTCCCGATGCTTTGGGCGGAGAACAACGCCATCTTCCCGCGCGGCATCGACGTCATCCTGACATCAGCCGACAGATTTGTCTGCCTGCCGCGCACGACGCGCATCCAACCCGTGGAGGCATAAGATGTATGTTGCTGTCAAAGGCGGGGAAACCGCCATCGCCAACGCCCACCGGCTTCTGGCCGACAAGCGGCGTGGGAACCGCGACCTGCCCGCAATGACGGTGGCGCAGATCGTTTCGCAGCTTTCGCTCGCCGTCGACCGGGTGATGGCGGAAGCCTCGCTCTACGATCAGTCGCTTGCAGCCCTTGCCGTCAAGCAGGCGCGCGGCGACATGATCGAAGCCATCTTCCTGCTGCGCGCCTATCGCACCACGCTGCCGCGTTTCGGTTATTCGGTTCCGGTGGATACGGCTGACATGACGGTCCAGCGGCGCGTTTCCGCGACCTACAAGGATCTGCCCGGCGGGCAGTTGCTGGGACCGACCTTCGACTATACCCACCGGCTGCTCGATCCCTCGCTGCTCGAAGATGAGACCGTCGAACCCGCCAGCCAAAGGGAAGGCGAACCTGATTATGTCATGCGCGTTTCCGATATTCTGGCCCACGAAGGGTTGATCGAAAGCGATGGCGATATGCCCGATGACCATATTGCCGGCGACCTGACGCGGGAACCGATGGAATTTCCGATGCCGCGCGACCTGCGTCTGCAATCACTGGCGCGCGGTGATGAAGGCTTCCTCCTCGCGCTCGCCTATTCGACGCAGCGCGGTTATGGGCGCACGCATCCCTTTGTCGGTGAAATCCGCATTGGCGAAGTGGAAATCGAACTTGATGTGCCGGAACTCGGCTTTGCCGTGTCGCTCGGCGATATCCAGGTTACCGAATGCCAGATGGTCAACCAGTTCAAGGGTTCGGCCAAGGCGCCGCCGCAGTTCACCCGCGGTTACGGACTGGTCTTCGGCCAGAGCGAACGCAAGGCGATGGCCATGTCGCTGGTCGACCGGGCGCTGCGTGCGGGCGAATTCGGCGAGGATGTGGTTGCCCCGGCGCAGGACGAGGAATTCGTCATTTCACACGCCGACAATGTGCAGGCGACTGGCTTCGTCGAACATCTGAAACTGCCGCATTACGTGGATTTCCAGGCCGAACTCGGTCTGGTCAGGAAAATGCGCGCCGATTTCGAGGCGATCAATGCCGATGGTGCGGAATGGATGGGCGATGCGGCCGAATAGCTCAGCGGCCGTGCTGCTCGCCGAACCACAGGGCGCAAAAGACGGTCGATGCTGCAAAGACAGCAAAGAACACGGCTGCAAGAATTCCAATCTCCATGAGCTTGTACTCCTTTTTTCACAAGGCTAACGCGCAATGCTTAAAGAAGTTTCATTTGACGACGGGCTGGCTGCCTACAACTTCGCCTATCTGGACGAACAGACCAAGCGAATGATCCGCCGGGCGATCCTGAAGGCCATCGCCATTCCCGGTTATCAGGTTCCCTTCGCTTCCCGTGAAATGCCCATGCCCTATGGCTGGGGCACCGGCGGCGTGCAGCTGACTGCCTCCATCGTCGGCCCCGACGATGTGCTGAAGGTCATAGACCAGGGCGCCGACGACACCACCAATGCGGTTTCCATCCGCGCCTTTTTCCAGAAGGTCGCGAATGTTGCCGTGACGACCCGCACGAAGGATGCGACGATCATCCAGACGCGGCACCGCATTCCGGAAGAGGAACTGCATTCCGGACAGGTCCTCGTCTATCAGGTTCCCATTCCCGAGCCTTTGCGCTTCCTCGAACCGCGTGAGACGGAAACCCGCGTCATGCATGCGCTGGAAGAATATGGCCTGATGCACGTCAAGCTCTATGAGGACATCGCCCGTAACGGCCGTATCTCCACCACCTATGCCTATCCGGTGAAGGTGGCCGGGCGTTATGTCATGGACCCGTCGCCGACCCCGAAATTCGACAATCCGAAAATGCACATGTCGGATGCCCTGCAGCTTTTCGGCGCGGGGCGTGAAAAGCGTATTTATGCCGTGCCGCCCTATACCGATGTCGTCAGTCTCGATTTCGAGGACCACCCCTTTGAAATCCAGCGCTTCGACAAACCCTGCGCCCTGTGCGGCGCGGAGAATGTCTATCTGGACGAGGTGGTGCTTGATGATAAGGGCGGGCGGATGTTCGTCTGCTCCGATACCGACCATTGCGAGGACCGCCGCGCCCATGGCCACAAGGGCCACCTGCTGGCGGATGTGAAGGAGGCCGCAGAATGAGTGACGCACCGCTTCTGAAAGTCCGGGACGTTTCCAAATATTACGGCGACCGCGCCGGTTGCCGAAACGTCTCCTTCGAACTTTATCCGGGCGAGGTTCTGGCCATCGTCGGCGAATCCGGTTCCGGCAAGACCACGCTGCTCAACTGCATTTCCACCCGGTTGATGCCGACGGCGGGCAGCGTGGAATATCGCATGCGTGACGGTTCGGTGCGTGACCTCTACCATATGGGTGAAGCCGAAAGGCGTTTCCTGATGCGGACCGACTGGGGTTTCGTGCATCAGAACCCGGCGGACGGGCTGCGCATGGCGGTTTCGGCCGGCGCCAATGTCGGTGAGCGGCTGATGGCCGTCGGCAACCGGCATTACGGCAATATCCGGCAATCGGCCAGCGAATGGCTGGAGCGGGTGGAAATCGGCACCGACCGTATCGACGACCAGCCGCGCGCCTTTTCCGGCGGCATGCGCCAGCGCCTGCAGATTGCCCGCAACCTCGTGACGTCACCGCGTCTCGTCTTCATGGATGAACCGACCGGTGGCCTCGATGTCTCGGTGCAGGCGCGCCTGCTCGATCTCGTGCGCGGCCTCGTCACCGATCTCGGCCTTGCCGTCGTCGTCGTCACCCACGATCTGGCGGTGGCGCGACTGCTGTCCCACCGCATGATGGTGATGAAGGGCGGCGACGTTATCGAGCACGGCCTGACCGACCGGGTGCTGGACGATCCGCGCGAGCCCTACACGCAATTGCTTGTTTCCTCTATTCTGCAGGTTTGACGCCATGCCGACGCCTCTCATCGTTTCGGAAGTCTTCAAAAGCTTCACCATGCATCTTCGCGACGGCATCGAATTGCCTGTTGTCCGCGATGTCAATTTTTCCGTCTCGGGCGGCGAATGTGTCGTGCTTGGCGGCCCCTCGGGCATCGGCAAGAGCTCGATCCTGAAAATGCTCTACGGCAATTACGCCATAGACAGCGGGCAGATTCTTATCCGCCATGAGGGTGAGGTCGTCGATATCGGCAATGCCTCGCCGCGCACGATCCTCGATATCCGCCACCGCACGATCGGTTATGTCAGCCAGTTTCTGCGCACCGTGCCGCGTGTCGCTGCCATCGATGTCGTTGCCGAACCGCTTCTGGCGCGCAAGGTGGCCGCCGGGGAAGCACGTGAACAGGCGGCGATGCTGCTTTCCAAACTCAACCTGCCACGGGAATTGTGGTCGCTTCCGCCGGCGACATTTTCGGGCGGCGAGCAGCAGCGGGTGAACATCGCACGCGGCTTCATCACCGATCATGCGATCCTGCTTCTCGATGAGCCGACAGCCTCGCTCGACGCCACCAACCGGCGCGTGGTCGTCGACATGATCCGGGAAAAGAAGGAGAAGGGTACGGCCCTGCTCGGCATTTTCCATGACGAGGAGGTGCGTGAAGCCGTGGCCGACCGCATTCTCGATGTCTCGCAATTCTCCCCCCGAAAGGCTGCAGCATGAGCGTGAAAGTCGGTATCGAGCCCGTCATCCATGACACTGCCCGTGTCACCAATTCCTTGATCGGCCGCTACACTGAAATTTCGGAGCGCTGCCGCATCGAGGAAGTCGAGATGGGCGACTACTCCTATGTCATGCAGGATGGCGCGATCTGGTGCGCCAGCATCGGCAAATTCGTCAATATCGCCGCCTCCGTCCGCATCAATGCCACCAATCACCCGATGCAACGGGCGACGCTGCATCATTTCACCTATCGCGCTCACAGCTACTGGGACGATGCCGAGGATGAAACGGAGTTCTTTGCCGCCCGCCGCGCCAAGCGCGTGGTGATCGGCCATGATGTCTGGATTGGCCACGGCGCGACAATCCTGCCCGGTGTCACAGTCGGGAACGGTGCGGTGATCGGAGCAGGTGCGGTCGTCTCGAAGGACGTGGCGCCCTATACCATTGTCGGCGGCGTACCCGCCCGGCTGATCCGGGAACGTTTCCCCGCTGAACTGGGCCGGCAAATGGATGATCTGAAGTGGTGGGACTGGGATCACGCCGCATTGCGCGTCGCCCTCGACGATTTCCGCAATCTGGACGCCAAGGATTTCGTCGCAAAATATCGCGGGTGAAATCTCGCCTTCGGCATGGCAAGTGCGAAACCCGGGGCGAAACCCCGGGATTTTTGTCGATACGCTCTAAAATGCGGGGTGGCTTCAACGCCCGGGCATGCCTCCCAAGAGCTTCGTCGGCGAACAGGCCGACGCCAGGCCCGGGAAATCTGTAATATTTTATTCATCAAACTGACATCCCCACTTCACGCACTGCTGTTAGGTCGAACCCCGTCAAAAGAAGATTGGACGGGGAAATGAGCTTTCACCTGAAGCAAGTCACGCGCCGTTTCGGCAACCACACTGCGGTCGATTCCGTTGATGTCGAGATACCGCAGGGTCAGATGGTCGGCGTGATCGGGCGCTCGGGTGCGGGAAAATCGACGCTGCTGCGCATGATCAACCGCCTCGTTGACCCCTCCTCGGGCTCCATTCATTTCAACGACACCGAAGTTTCGGCGTTGAAGGGCGCGGCGCTCCGCAACTGGCAGCGCGACTGCGCCATGATCTTCCAGCAGTTCAATCTGGTGCCACGCCTTGACGTGCTGACCAATGTCATGCTTGGCCGCCTCAATCACCGTTCAACGGCGCTCAGCCTGTTCAACATCTTCACCCATGAAGAGCGCCTGATGGCGATCGCCGCGCTGGAACGGCTCGGCATCGAGCATGTGGCCATGCAGGCGGCAGGCACGCTTTCCGGCGGCCAGCAACAGCGCGTCGCCATTGCACGCGCGCTGATGCAGTCTCCGAAGATGGTTCTGGCCGATGAGCCGATCGCCTCTCTCGACCCCCTGAACGCCAAGATCGTGATGGATGCGCTGCGCGACATCAACGAGCGCGAAGGCATCACCGTCATCACCAACCTGCATACGCTGGATACGGCGCGCAATTATTGCGAACGCATCATCGGCATGTCTCAGGGCCGCGTCGTCTTTGACGGAACGCCCGCCGAACTGACGGCTGCGGCGGTGACCGAGATTTACGGAACCGATTCCCAGGGCTCCGGCATCGACGAGACCATGACCTCCACCAGCATCAATATTCCCGGCGCGCAGCTTGCCGCGCGTCCGGTGCAGCAATCTGCCGGCCCCGAACCGCTCGCTCTCGCCGGGCTCTGAGGAACCGCTCAGCATCGTTTGCGCCCGCGTCAAGGGCCGATATTTCACAACAAACTCCGGCTCGCCGGGAAACAGGAGAAAGTCCATGTTGAAGAAAGTCCTTCTTTCGGCAGTCGCCCTTGGCGTTCTGGCCGGTTCCGCCATGGCTCAGGACGTCAAGGTTCTGCGCATCGGTCTCGACGGCTCTGAAAACGAAGCTGACCAGATCCGCAACACCAAGTGCGTTGCCGATGGCCTCAAGGCTGCAACCGGCGTTTCCGAAGTTCAGGTTTTCCCGTCGCCGGACTATAACGGCGTCATCCAGGGCCTGCTCGGCGGCACCATCGACATCGCTTCCATGGGCGCTTCCTCCTACGCCAAGATCGCTCTTGCCGATCCGAAGGCCGTCGATCCGATCCTGACCACGGCAGGCGCCGACGGTTCGACCGGTTATTACACCATCATGGTTGCCCGTAAGGACAGCGGCATCAAGACGCTGGCTGACGCCAAGGGCAAGAAGATCGGCTTCGCCGATCCGGACTCCACCTCCGGCTTCCTCGTTCCGAACGTGGCGATCCCGAAGGAAACCGGCGTTCCGGTCAAGGAATACTTCTCAGAAACCGGTTTCGGCGGCGGCCATGAGAACCTCGTTCTCGCCGTTCTCGACAAGAAGTTCGACGTCGGCACCACCTTCGGTTCGGGCGTTGGCAAGTGGGAAGAAGGCTACACCGCCGGCAACCTCTACCAGATGGTCAAGAAGGGCAACCTCGACATGGACGATATCGTCGAAGTCTGGAAGTCGCCGCTGATCCCGAACGGCCCGCTGATGGTCACCAACAAGCTCGGCGACGCGATGAAGCAGAAGGTCGAAAACTTCTTCATGGAGCTGCCGAAGAAGGACCTCGCCTGCTTCCAGGGCTTCACCCAGGGCAAGAACACCGCTTACATCAAGGTCGATCCGTCCTTCTACCAGACGATCATCGACGCCCGTAAGTCCGTTATCGGCGGCTGATCCCAAGCTCATATCCGGAAGCGGCGGCGCCTGGCGGCGCCGCCGCTTTTGCCAATAAAGGAAAAGCGGCATGGCGACCACACTGCAGCATGGCACCCTCTCACCCGAGGGATTGAGCGAATCGTCCCGGACGGTCATACGCCACTATCAACAGCAGCTTGCGACACGGCGGATCTATACCGTCATTTCGCTCGTGATCTTTCTCGCCATCCTCGCCGCCTCGCTGAATTTCGCCAATGCGGCCAATTCGGGCAAATTCTTCGAGCGCCTGCCCTACTTTTTCGACTTCATGAAAACCTTCGTGCCGGACAGTCCGCTGGAAATCTTCCGGGCGATGTTCGACCTGCCATCGCCTTATGCCGACGGCTCGATGAAATATAATTACGTCGCAGACCGCGTTTACATCACCGACGGTTTTTACATACCGCATTTCATTTACCAGCTGATCATCACGCTCAATATTGCGCTGGTTTCGACAATCATCGGCACCGGCTTTGCTTTCGTGCTTTGCTTCTTCGCTTCCACCAACCTTGTCGGAGCCGGTCTCGTGCGCTGGGTGGTGCGCCGGATCATGGAAGTGCTGCGCGCCTTTCCGGAAATCGTCGTGGCCGGATTGCTGACCGCCATTCTGTCGATCGGGCCGATCGCGGCGATCATCGCGATTTCCGTTCACACGATCGGCGCTCTGGGCAAGCTGTTCTTCGAAGTGGTGGAAAATGCCGACATGAAGCCGGATGAAGGCCTGCGCGCCGCCGGCGCCAACTGGCTGGAGCGGGTGCGCTTCGCCATCGTGCCGCAGGTTCTGCCTAATTTCGTCTCCTATGCGCTGCTGCGTGCCGAAATCAACGTGCGCGCCTCCACCATCATCGGTGCAGTCGGCGGCGGTGGTATCGGTGAAGTCTTCCGTCTCTCCATCGGTAACGACCACGCATCCAAGACCTATGCCATCATCATTCTTCTGCTGATCACCATCATCGCCGTCGACCAGTTTTCCGGCTGGCTGCGCCGCAGGCTGATCGGCCATCAATCCTTCGAATTCGGACGGGGAGCGGCCTGATGTCGTCCAGCTTCATTCTCAACACCGCCGACCGCGACAGGCTGACGGCCGCACATCCCGAAGTGTTCAACCGCAGTTTCATGCAGCGATACGGTTTGCTGACCGGCATCCTCGCCGTCACGGCCTATCTCATCGCCTGCTTTTTCTTCTTCAATGTCGGGCCGGCTTTCATGCAGGGCCGGTGGGACCGCGCCTCAAGCTATATTCAGGACTGGTATTCCTGGCGCGCCCAGCCGCGCCTGCGTTTCGAAGACGGCAAGGTTGAGCCGCAATGGTCCAGCCGTGGGCAATATCCGGCCGATGCCAAGATCGACTGGCTGCAGCCCCTGCCGAATGGCGGCTACAGCGTCATTTACGCGGGCACGGAAAACCGTCTCGACGTGACCCCCAGCCAGGTGGATGTCTATGTCGACGGCAAGAATTATCCCGTCATCATCAACGGCGAACAGGCCCGGGCGCCCGCGGATGCGCCAGAGGAAATCCGGCAGGACGGCAACAAGGTTCTTGTGCATTACGGTTTTGCCGGCCAGGCGGAAATCCGTACCAGCCAGGTCTATGTGCAACGCCGCTTCCTTGGATGGGCGAACTTCCTGTTCGACACCAAATCCGAATTCTGGGGCAAGGGTTACGGCGAACTCGCCGCTCTGGCGCTGTGGGGCGAGAGGCTCGATCCCGAACGCTCCAATATCGGCCACATGGTCGATGATTTCCTCGACAACAGCGTCTGGCAGCATGCAGATATTCTTTCCAAGCTGATGCAGACGCTGGTGATGGCATTTGTCGGCACGCTGTTCGGCACGCTCGTCGCCCTGCCGCTCGCCTTTATCGCCGCACGCAACATCACCGCCAACAAGGTGGCGAACTGGGGCATGAAGCGCCTGTTCGACTTCCTGCGTTCCATCGATATGCTGATCTGGGCGCTGTTCTTCACCCGCAGTTTCGGCCCGGGACCGATCCCCGGCATCGCCGCAATCTTCTTCACCGATACCGGAGCACTCGGCAAGGTTTATGCCGAAGCATTGGAAAATGTCGATGACAAGCAGCGCGAGGGCGTCAAATCGGTCGGCGCTTCACCGATTGCCGTCAATCGTTTCGGTGTGCTGCCGCAGGTCCTGCCGGTCTTCATTTCGCAATCCCTTTATTTCTGGGAAAGCAACACCCGCTCCGCCACCATCATCGGTGCGGTGGGCGCCGGCGGCATCGGTCTGAAACTGCTGGAAGCCATGGGCACCAATGCCGACTGGGACAAGGTCGCCTATATGGTCCTGCTCATTCTCTTCGTGGTTTTCCTGTTCGACCATATCTCCAATTCGCTGCGTTCGCGCCTCATCGGAAAGACGCATCACTAGAACATCTCCAAATGCGAAGCGGTTTTACGTCTAGAAGATACGTGAACAAAGGCCTCGAGCGCGCCCGACATTTTCGTTCAATCCGGATGCGCTGAAACTTTAAAACCGAAGCGGGCGCCATGCGAAGGCAAGACAGCTTTCGCCATTCCCACCGCCAGGTACAAAACTGCTTTGCGCCTGATATCCCGCCCCAGCATGACCGGATGCACCTTTGGTGTATTCGGGCACGCCGGGGCATTTCTTATGCGCTTTTTTCCACGCGCATCATCATTCTGTCACGGAAAGCGATTACCTCGCACTCCTGACCTTGCGGGAAGCAGGCGAGTCACGCCAAATAGCATCCCATCCCTGGTTTTCCATGACACTGAAGAGTGCTTGCCGTGCGCTACGCTATCTATTTTTCTCCGGCTAAAGATCATCCGCTGACAGAAGCAGCGTCGCGATGGCTCGGGCGCGATGCATTTTCGGGCAGGCTGCATGACGACCACGAGGACTATGCCGACATGACGGTGGAACCTCGACGCTATGGTTTCCATGCAACCCTGAAGGCCCCTTTCGAGCTGGCTGAAAAATATAGCGAAGCGGAGCTTGTTACGGCGATTGAAGACTTTGCCGCCAGCCAGTCCGCCTTCGAGATTCCGCGTATTGTCGTCGGTTCGCTCGGGCCTTTTTTTGCACTTGTCCCGGACCGCACCTATCAGCCGCTGCAGGATTTTGCTGCCGAGATCGTCGATCATTTCGACCGGTTCCGTGCGCCGCTGTCCGAGACCGACATTGCCCGCCGGCGGCCACAGATGCTGACGGAGAGCCAGCGGCAAAATCTGTCGCTCTGGGGTTATCCGCATGTCATGGATGACTTCCGTTTTCACATGACGCTGACCGGCCGCATCGACGAGAGCGAGCAGCCCGCCATGCAGGACGTGCTTTCGACCCGGTTTTCCGAATTCACCGACCGGCCTCTCACCATTTCCGGCCTCGCTTTGTTCATTGAAGAAACGCGCGGCGCACCCTTTACCGTTCACCGCTGGCATCCGCTTGGCCAGCCACCAAAGAAAGATGCGAACCCATGACCGAGCACGCCCTTTCCAATGCCCGTATCGTTCTGGAAGACGATATTATTCTGGGCTCCGTTCTGATCCGTGATGGCAAGATTGCCGATATCAGCGAAGGCGCCTCCAAGACCGGAGAAGACCTCGAAGGAGACTTCCTGATCCCCGGTCTGGTGGAACTGCACACCGACCATCTGGAGCAGCATTATTCGCCGCGTCCCGGCGTGATCTGGGACAAGATCGCCGCCATTCAGGCGCATGACGCGCAGGTGGCCGCATCCGGCATCACCACCGTATTCGACTGCCTGCGGCTGGGCTCAGATGAGGATGGCGGTTTCAAGAAGGGCGAAATGCGGGAAATGGCTGACGCCATCGAGGCCGCGGCGGATCAGAACCGCCTGCGCGCAGACCATCTGCTGCATCTGCGCTGCGAAGTGGCCTCCGCCGATGTACTCGAACATTTCGAAGACTTCGAAACCGATCCGCGCGTGCGGCTGATTTCGCTGATGGACCACTCCCCGGGTCAGCGCCAGTTCCAGTCGATGGAGCAGTATATCTTCTATTACCAGAAGAAGCGTGGATTGAGCGACGAGGCCTTCGCTGAATTTGTACGGCGCCGGCAGGCGGCATCGGCAGAATATTCCGCCAAACACCGTGATTATCTGGCCGCCCGCTGCGCCGAGCGCGGCATCACCGTCGCAAGCCATGACGACGCCACCGAAGCACATGTGGGCGAAGCGATCGGCCACGGCGTGAAACTGGCGGAATTTCCGACCAGCGTCGAAGCCGCAAAGGCCTCGCACAGCGCCGGCATGAGCGTGTTGATGGGTGCGCCGAACATCGTTCGCGGCAAGTCCCATTCCGGCAATATCGCCGCCCGCGATCTCGCCGAGATCGGTGTGCTGGATGTTCTTTCCTCCGACTACGTGCCGTTCAGCCTGCTCTTCGCGCCGTTCCTGCTTGCCGACCAGGTGGAAGCCATCACCCTGCCGGAAGCGCTCCGCATGGTCACCGCCACGCCAGCGCGCACCGTTGGCCTTCTCGACCGCGGCCGTATCGCAACGGGGTTGCGGGCCGATCTGGTGCGGGTTCACCGCGAGGATGGCGTGCCGGTCGCCCGTTCCGTCTGGCGCCAGGGCAAGCGCGTGGCATGACCGTCGATGGACAAGACAGACGGCGCGAGCAATCGCCCGGAACAATGATCGTGATTGTCGGCCCGAGCGGGGCCGGCAAGGATACGCTGATGGACTATGCGGCGACAAAATTGTGCGGGCGACCGGGCTTTCACTTCACCCGCCGCGTCATTACCCGCAGCGGCGATGCGGGCGGTGAAAACCACGATGCCGTTTCGATGCATGAGTTCAACCGGCTGGAAGATGCGGGCGCCTTCGCGGTTTCCTGGCAGGCGCATGGGCTGAAATACGGCATTCCGGCCGTGGTCCATCGTCACCTCGAGGCGGGAGATGTTGTCATCGCCAACGGTTCGCGGTCGGCCCTGCCCCATTTCGGCACCGCCTTTTCCCGCCTCAAGGTCGTAAACATCGTCGCGCGGCCGGATGTGCTGGCAAGGCGGCTGGAGCAGCGGGGGCGGGAAAGCCGGGAGGATATCCTCCGGCGGCTGGAACGCAGCTCGCTGACGGTGGTTGGCGACTTCGACGTAACGACGGTCGATAATAGCGGAGCGATCGAAGATGCCGGTAAAACCATCATGCAGGTACTGGAGCAAAGTGCCGGCCGCACTTGAAATCCCGGAATCGGGCTGCTCGACAAACGCTTTCTCAGGGCTTACCATCAGGCGACAATTTCCAAACATGGTACGCCAAGGCGAGGGATGCCCGAAAAAAGGGTCAGTGACGAGATAACTGTGGTAGCCGGTCTGGCCGCCGGCGTCAGTAATTATGCCCGGTCACGGGGCATCGATATCGCCCCGATCTGCAAGGCTCTCGATATTGATCCCGGCACATTCAGCAGCCTGACAGAGCGTATCAGCCTCGATAGATTTTCCCGCCTGCTTGAGACCTGCGCACTGATTTCAGGTGACGACGCCTTCGGCCTGCGATGCGCCTCAACCTTTCCAGCCGGAGCGTCCGGCGCATTCGGATATGGCCTGATCAGCGCCCCGACGGTACGGGCCTTCCTGCGTTTTCTTCAGGACCACGTCTATTACGCGACCAATAACAGCAACTTCACCATGGTGACGGATGCCGCCCAGGTAACCCTGTCATGGTCCTTCGCACCCGTGATCGCCAAACGCGATCAATATGTGGATTTGTCCCTCGCCGTTCTGATACAGCGCCTCCGTGATATTCTCGGAGATCGCATAAACCAGATCGAAATCGGTCTGGAGCGGCCGAAACCGAATAATATTCAGCTATTTAAAGAAAGAATGACCAGACGTATCAGTTTTTCCCAGCCGATCCATACGATGCGCCTTCCAGTACCGCTTCTCGAAGTGGTCAACCCGAATGCGGATGAGCGGCTGTTCGAGCTGATGAACCTGCAATGCCGCATGTTGCGACCGGAAACATCGGCAGACGCCACCCATTTCATCGACCAGGTGAAACGATACATGCAGATGCGGCTCTCGGATACGGAACTTTCGCTCGGTGAGATCGCCCCCTATTTCAATCTGTCGGAACGGAGCTTTCAGCGGCGGCTCGCCGAGCTCGGCACCAATCTCAACGAGATTAAGGACGCCATTCGCAAGAATGCCGGTTTCAAACTCCTCGTGGAAAGCGATCTTCCGGTATCCGACATCAGTTACAGGCTTGGCTATTCGACACCCGGTGCGTTTTCGCGCTCCGTTTCCCGCTGGTTCGGAGCGACACCCACGGATATTCGCCGAAAACACGCGCATCATTCCACCGGATCATAGATGTTCACGGCACCAATATTTCGGAATGATGCATAAAATTTGAGAAATATGTCGGCACTCACCTAACCCTGTGCCGAAACATAACAGCAAATCCAAAAAACTTGGCGTGCGATGTTATTCTATCGGCACAGCACATCGCCTATTAGAGCGCCGCATATCCTTCGGGCGCGACGAAAAACATTCCAGAGCATGGAAGCCACATTTCGCGGCAGGCCAGTTACGGTCTCCGGCAATGGATGCGGCAGTTCCCTCAATGCCCATGAACAATGTGTCCCCGCCGGGAACGGTGGCTGCAAAAGCAGCTTTTCACCGAATAATCCCTGAGGCGGGATGAAACCTATTGGCGAAATATACGTTTCTGTTCGCGTGTAGACAGAGCGGTTAACAAGCTGGTTTCGGAGAATGAAATCATGACCTGATCGTACTCGATGAGGTCAATCTCTTTTGAGGCTGAAAGAAAATGTCTTCAAAGACGCCGCATGAACATCGCCAGACGCGTGAAATCATCCTTTCGGATCGTGAGCGGCACTATCTCGGGCTTGTAGCGCGGGGCAAGCACCCTTCCCACATCGCCTTGATAACCGGTGCGGACGAGGTGGAAGTGAAAGATACTCTGGAACGGGTGCGCAACAGGCTGGGCGCTGCCAATCTGCTGAATGCCGTCAGCATCGCCCTGCTGCGCGGACTGATCGAACAGGACGCATAAATCGCCGTCCGCCCAACCCAAGCTTACGTGAAATCGCGTCCCCTTCCCGTAAGCCGAAAACCGGATGAGCGGCTTTCTGCGTCAGAATCCCTCCATGTCAGTGGCGGGATGGCGGACCAAAGGCGGGCAGGAAATGACTTCCGGCCCATCGACGCATAAAAAGCAGCCAATACGGTTTACCCGGCGGATCATATTCGATCCGCCGGGTTTTTATCTTGTGGCATGGCTTTAGAGCGATTGTATCTCAGCCAGAATATCGCTTTCGATGACGATGCCGTTTTCCAGCGACTGTTTGCGAATACCCTGGCTGCGGCGACCGGGCAGACGCACGTTTTCCTGCTTTTCTATCTCGCCGGCGATAAGCGCCAGCCGCTCGGTAAAGGTCACACCGCCTGAGGATACGGGGTCTATGGCGATGATCGTGTGACCGAGAGAAGGTGGCGCACCCTTGTCGTCCAGAAGGGAAGAAGCCTCGAACGCGAAGTTTCCGCCGGTAATCGCAGCGGCCATGATCTCCACCATCAACGCCAGTGCGGCACCCTTGGCCTCGCCTGCGGGCACCATGGTTCCCTCTATGGCCTCTTCGGGGTCTGTCGTCGGCCGGCCGTTTCTATCGAGCGCCCAGTCGCCGGGGATCGTTTCACCCTTCTGGCGCGCCGCCATGATCTTTCCACGGGCGACCTTGGAAAGGGCGAGATCGATCACCAGCGGATCGGCGTTGCCGACAGGGGTGGCGAAAGCGATTGGATTGGTGCCGTAGAGCGGTTTGCTGCCGCCCCAGGGGGCCATGGATGCCGGCGCATTGGCGAACATCAGCGCGACAAAGCCCATTTCGGCGAGGCGTTCGACGGTCAGCGCCATGACACCCGCATGATGGGAGCGGTGGATCGCGGCAAGCGCAATGCCCTGTTGCCGGGCCATTTCAGGCAATTCCTCAAGGGCGCAATCGATCGCCGGATAGGCGTAGCCGTGATTGGCGTCGACCGAGAGCACGCCCGGCTTTACGCGGGTCGCCACCGGACGCGCCTCGCCATCGACCTTCCCGACCCGCGCCTGGCGCACATAAACGGGGATGCGGCGAAAACCGTGACCGCCCTGACCCGCCGCCTCGGAGGCGACAAGCGCCTTTGCCACCGAACGGGCGTTTTGCGGCAGAACGCCGTTGCGCTCAAAGATAGAGGATACGAGATCCTCCGCCTCTGCGATTGAGAATTTCATTCCGGAATGCCCCTGCTTGTAAAAGTCGACAAGACCTACACCATCAAAAACATTCGCGAAATGTTATTCGAGCGCAACCGATGCACATAGGAGGAAGGCTGGCATCTCGCCTGGCCCGATTGAATATCCTAGCGAATGCTGATCGGCAGTGTGATCGTCTTGTTTGCTTCCGGAGGCGGAGCGGGTACTGGTGATGCGCTCTGAATCCAGGCCGCAATCTGCTGATCGATAGAGGAATCGCCCGTAGACTGAACCACGCTGACTCCACTGATGGCACCGGCGTCATTGACACGGAACCGCACCGTCGCTGTCATGGCATCACTTCGGAGCGAGCGCGGTTTGCGCCGCTGAATATGCGAGCGGACCTTCGATCCCCATTTTGCCGGTGAAGCGGATGACGAAGAAAAGAAACCGGCATTGCTGCGCGATGCCGCCGTCCGGTCGGACTGCTGGGCTTCCGCCTTCGCCGTTTCGCGCAGTTCGGATGCCTGCTGCGGTTTGGGACGCTGGCGCTCGACCTTCTTTTTGTCTTCCGGCTCTTTCTTTTCCACCTTCTTTTCGACAGGTGGTGGCGGAGGCCGCAGCACGGGCAAGGGAACCTCGACATTTTCGAGTTCCGCCATCATCTGCTCCTGAACGGGGTCGACCGGCTCCACGGGTTCGGGAATTTCCTGCGGTTCGACGATCTCCTCGACCGGCGGTTCAGGCGGCTGCACCGGCTCTGGCGGCGGCGGCGTTTCCGCAACCGGCTCCGGTGGCGGCGGCTCTTCCGGGGCAGCTTCCTCCACCGGTTCGCTGCTGTCGCTCTTCACCTCTTCGGCGTCCTCGACATCCTGCGCCGGCGTTGTTTCCTCGGTCTTGACGGCTTCCGGTATCGCCGCCATTTCTATCATGATCGCGGCAGGCGGCGGCCCGCCGGCATCCAGTTCCTCGGGCTCCTGCATCAGATAATAGGCAAAACCGGCATGAACACTCAACATGAGCACCGCCGCGGCGGACCACAGCATCACTTCCCCGAGACGGGAATGTCGGGCCTGCGGGTAGCCGTTTTCACTCATGGCGCGGTTCCCTGCGCCGCAGGGGCGGCGGGTTGGCCGGAGGGCTGAGCGGCACCGGCGGGCTGCGATGCCGCAGCCGCATTTTCCAACCCCACCAGTGCGATCTTCAGATAACCGGCATCTCTCAGCAGATTCATGATTTCCATGAAGTGGCCGTAATCGACCGCCTTGTCGGCGCGCAGGAAAATGCGCGTATCCTTCTTACCGCCCGTCTGCCGGTCAATGGCGGCCGCCAGTGCTTCGCGGGCAACCGCATCATTACCGAGATTGAGCGACAGATCGTCCTTGACCGTCAGATAGAGCGGTTCTTCCGGACGTTCCGCCGGCTTTGCCGTGGACGCCGGAAGATCGACATTCACGTCGACGGTCGCCAGCGGTGCAGCCACCATGAAGATGATGAGCAGAACCAGCATCACGTCGATGAAGGGTGTGACGTTGATCTCGTGGTTCTCGGAGAGATCGTCTCCGCCGTTTTCGCGAATACCGCCAGCCATGGCCGATCACCGTCCAACCAGCGACACGGCGGGCTTGCTGGTGCTGCCCGGCGGAATGCGGCGGAAGTCGAGGTCGCGGCTGACGAGGCGTTCCACACCGGCTGCCGCATCCGCCAGCAGATGCCGATATCCGGTAATCGAGCGGGCGAAGACGTTGTAGATCACCACAGCCGGAATAGCGGCGACAAGGCCGATGGCGGTGGCGAGCAATGCCTCGGCAATACCCGGCGCAACGATGGCGAGATTGGTGGTCTGCGATTCCGAAATGCTGATGAAGGAGTTCATGATGCCCCAGACGGTGCCGAACAGGCCGACAAAAGGCGCTGTGGAACCGATGGTCGCCAGAACGCCCGTTCCGCGCGACATGCGCCGACCGGCATGGGTTTCGATACGCGACAGTGCGGAAGAAACACGCTCCTTGATGCCGCCGCCATCCGTGTGCTCGACCACCGCATCGGAAAGCTGCATTTCATGGGTCGCCATGCGCAGCATGAGCGCAGCCGGTCCACCCTTGTTTTCGACAGCCTCGGTGGCCTCGGTCAGGGTCTTTGCCTTGCGAATGACCTTGAGAGTTGCGCCGGCACGCACCCGCGCGCCCGCAAGCTCGATGGACTTCGCCACCCAGACCGTCCAGGTGACGAGCGACGCGAAGGCGAGGCCGATCATGACGCCTTTCACCACCCAGTCCGCCGCCATGAACATGCCCCATGGCGACAGGTTGTGCGGGATGTCCGCACGATTTTCGGCACTGGCGGGCGCGGCGCTGACAGGTTCTACCGGCACCGAAGCTTCGCTCGGCGCGGCCGGCTGGTTCGTCTGTGCGGGTTGTTCGGTCTGCGTCGGCTGCGGCGCAACGCCTTCGGGCGCCGGCGCGGAGCCGGTTGCAGACTGAGCGGGCGCAGGCTGGCTCGATGACGGCTGTACGGGCGCGGCTGCTGCAGGTTGTTCGGGCGCGGTCGCGGAAGGCTGAACAGGTTCGGCCGCCGGAATGTTCGGCGTTGCGGGAGCCGCCGGCGGCTGTGAGGGCTGAACCGTTTCCGTTTGCGGTGCGGGTTGAATCTGGTTTTCAGGAGCCGGCTGAGCAAAAACCGCACCGGCACTCAAGCCCGTCAACAAGGTGACAGTCATGGCAAGGGAGGCGTGCCGTGTTGTTTTTGCCTTGTTGAAGGACGCGGAAGAAGTTGAGGTCTCAGCTGACATAATTTTTATCCCGGATTTCCGTCGATGAACTCATCCGCAGATTGACCGGTTCCGAAAACCGGGGCCATGAACGGATGCCGTCGTGAAAGCTTGACGTTCCGATAATAAACCTGAGTTCTTTTGACAACTATTATATTGGCAAAAGACGACCCGTAAACTCTTCTTTACAAAAAATTGACCGTCCGAGATGCTTCAGCTGCTTTGCGACGGTGAAAACTGCGCAACCAGCGCATGGCGGTCTCCGGGATAGGTCACCCGGACGCTGGTGATGTAATCCGCACCATGCCAGGTGCGCCGATCAATGACGAGACAAGCCGCACCGGAAGCGATGCCCAGCGCCGCCGCATTTTTACGGTCGGCGGAAACGGCGCTGATGCGATGTTCGGCAGCGCTCCAGGGCACCATTTTCAGCAACCACGTTCCCGGCCCGATCTGCGAAAAATCGGTGCGCTCCGCCTCCGGGACGACCGTCACGTTGATAATGCGTTCTTCCAGACAAAAGGGAACGCCACCGGCGAAATGCGTGCAGGTGAGTTCCAGAACACGAGCATCGGCGGCAAGCGCCATGGCCGCACCATCTTCCTTACCCGCAGGGCGCAACCGTCGTTTATCCAGGCGGTAGCCATAAACGAGGCCGAGCGCCTGCACCTCCCGCTCGATATCGTGGATTTCAAGCACGGCCGATTGCGCATGGGGCTGGCGAACGAAGGTGCCGAGACGCCGGCGTCTTTCAATCAGGCCGCGCTGCACCAGTTCGCCAAGAGCCTTGTTCACCGTCATGCGCGAACAGGCATAGTGCCGGGTCATCTCGTGTTCGAAGGGAATGCGGTATCCCGGCGGCCATTCGCCCGACATGATGTGGCGCTCGACATCGTTGCGGATGCGTTCGTGCAGCGATTTTTCCTGAAGATCGGCGCCTGTGCTCCTCATCCCGATGCTTCCATCCTCCCCTTTTTGCCGGATTGACTATCCATGGACAGCGGCGGCAATCGCCTCGCTGCGTATTTCCTCCGTAAGCTTTGCCCGCAGCTCGGAAAATTCCGGGCTGGCCTTGACCGTGTAATGACGCGGATGCGGCAGGTCGACCGGCGTAATCGATTTGATGCGGCCGGGCCGCGCGGACATGGTGACCACACGCGACGCCATGAAAACCGCCTCCTCGATATCATGGGTGACGAAAATAACAGTCTTCTGTTCCCGCTCCCAGATGCCGAGCAGCAATTCCTGCATCAGCCCGCGCGTCTGGTTGTCGAGGGCGCCGAAAGGCTCATCGAGCAGCAGGATTTTCGGGCCGTTCGCCAGGGCGCGGGCGATGGCCGTTCTCTGCTGCATGCCGCCGGAAAGCTGTTTCGGCCAATGGTTCTCGAAACCGCGCAGACCGACCTTGTCGATATAGCTGTCGACGATATCCCATTTTTCCCTTTCGGCAACGCCGCGTTCGCGCAGGCCGAAGGCGACGTTTTCGCGGATCGTCAGCCAGGGAAACAGGGTATAGGACTGGAACACCATGCCGCGATCCGCCCCCGGTCCCGCCACCGCCTTGCCGGACAGAAGCACCTCGCCCGTCGTGGGGCGGTCGAGACCGGCGATGATGCGCAGCAGGGTCGATTTTCCGCATCCCGATGGGCCGAGGATGGTGACGAAATCGTTTCGGGGGATTTCCAGATCAGTCGGCTGCAAGGCCAATGTCGGCTGCCCGCCCTGAACGCCCGGAAACGTGCGGCTCACGCCTTTGATAACGAGTTCGCTCATCAGGCAAGCCTCCAGGCGAAAAGCTTCCGGTTCAGCGATTTGAACGCGAAGTCCGAAATAAGGCCGATAATGCCGATGACGATGATGCCGAAGATGATCTGGCCGGTCGCCATCAGCGCCTGGCTGTTGATGATCATGTAACCGATGCCCGAGGAGGCGCCGATCAGTTCCGCAACGATGACATAGGTCCAGGCCCAGCCAAGAACGAGGCGGAGGATTTCGGCAATGTCAGGCGCATTGGCTGGAATGAGGACACGGCGCACCACACCCCGATCCTTCGCACCAAGCGTGTAGGCCGCCTCCACCAGATCCCGTCTTGTGCCGGCGACAGCCACGGCCACCATCAGGATGATCTGGAACACCGCGCCGATGAAGATCACCAGCAGCTTCTGCATCTCGCCGATGCCGGCCCAGAGGATGAGGAGCGGCACAAAGGCGGAAGCCGGCAGATAGCGCGCGAAGGAGACGAAGGGCTCCAGCAGCGCCTCGATAGGCTTATAGGCTCCCATGGCGATGCCAACAGGCACGGCAATGAGCGATGCCAGCACGAAACCGCCCACCACGCGCCAGATCGTCATGCCGATATCACTGGCAAAACCCTGATCGGTGAGCAGATAGATGCCGTCCTTCAGCATGGTGATGGGGTCGGCCAGAAAGGTCGGCGACACGAAACCGCCCAAGGTGGCAAAGCCCCAGGCAGAGAAAAACAGCACGAAGAACAGGATGCCGAGAGCAATTCTCGTGCTGTTCCTGATGGGTTGAAGAGGTTGCATTCTGTCGCCTGTCCGCAAAACCGGCGCGGCACTTTCGCCGCGCCATCGGAGCGCCAGCGCCTCTCGTGACGCACAATCGACGCTCTAAAATTATCTCTGGCGGCAATATTCCCCCGCAGGAAATGCAGCCGACTTTTGGTTACTTGATGAAAGTTGTATCCGCGAGCGTCGAAAGATCGGGCTTCGACTTTATCACGCCGATTTCGAGAAGCAGATCGGCCGATTTTTCGGAAAAGGTCTTGAATTCACCCTCGAAAAATTTCTGGTTGGCGGCCTTGTCCTGCCATTCGAGGAACTTTGCAGAAGCGGCAAAGGCTTCGCCGGTCTGCTTCACATCCGCCCCCATTGTCGCATAGGACTTTTCAGGGTCGGCCTTAATGAGGTCGAGAGCCTGGAAATAGCTGTCCGCCAGGGCTTTCGCCGCCTGCGGATTGGCCTTGAGGAAGTCCGGCGTGCAGCCGAACGTATCCATGACAGCGGGGTAATCCAGTGTCGTGGCGAGAATCTTGCCCTTCTCGGGCGCAGCGCGCACGGTGGAAAGATAGGGCTCATAGGTCATGGCCGCATCGTTCTGGCCGGCGACAAATGCCTGTGCAGCCGGACCCGGCTCAAGGTTGACGACCTTCACGTCCTTCAGGGTCAGACCGTTTTCCTTGAGGATCCAGGCAAGGAAGAAATAGGGCGAGGTGCCCGGTGCTGACGCGGCAATCGTCTTGCCCTTCAGGTCCGCGACCTTGGAAACATCGCTGCGCACCGCAATGCCATCCGCGCCGTGCGACTTGTCCATCTGGAAAATCTGCGTGGATTTCACGCCATTGGCGTTCCAGGCGATCCAGGTCTCCACCGTGGTGGCGGCGCACTGGATATCACCTGATGCAAGGGCCAGATGTCGGCTGGCCTGCGGTATCTTCTTGATATCGACCTTCAGGCCGTTCTTTTCAAAAATACCCGCCTGCTTGGCAAGTGTCAGCGGTGCGAAACCGGTCCAGCCGGACATGCCGATGGTGACGGACGTTTCGGCATAGGCGGAAGCGGATGAAACAAGCGCTGCAACGGTGGCGAGAACCCACGTTTTTTTCATGATCTGAACCCCTTTGATTTATTTTTGTGCGATGTTGTTTTTCGCTTTATTTGGGGCATCGTAGGCAGGGATTTTATATTTGTCTAGACAAAATAGAGACTTCCGGGCGCCTCCGGAAAGATTGCAAACGGGCCCTCCGGCATTCTAGACATAGGATGGCGCAGCCCACGTATGCGCCCGCTGTTTTCCATATCGAGCTTTCCATGACCAGACAGAGACGTCGCAACATCATCAGGGCACGGCGCACCGGAACCGGAATCGCACTGGTTGCCGCCATTTCCTTCATAGCCGGCATGACGGATGCGGTGGGCCTGCATATTTCAGGCGATTTCGTATCCTTCATGACTGGCAATACCACGCGTGCCGCCATGTCGATGGAAGATGGCCTCTATTCCCATGCCGCGAAACTGCTTTTCGCCATCGTCGCTTTTGTGGCGGGCAATGCTGGCGGTATCGTGGTGGCGCACAAGTTCGACCGGCGCATTTTTGCGGTTCTGACAGCGGTGGGATTGCTCATGGTGATTGCCGCACTGCTCGGCGACGGGACTTCCGCTCTGGCGCAGTTCTACCTCGTCGTGTTCGCAATGGGCATGGTCAACGCCGCCGTCGAGCACATTGAGGGGCTGCCGATCGGGCTCACCTATGTGACGGGCGCCCTTTCCCGCTTCGGCCGCGGCATCGGCCGTTTTCTTCTCGGCGACCGGAGCCTCGACTGGGGCATCCAGATCGTGCCCTGGCTCGGCATGATCAGCGGCGCGATCTGCGGCGCCGTTCTTGGCGCCACGCTGCAGTCCAATGCACTCTGGGTGGTTGCGGCAGCCGTTTTCGCCGTCGCCATCGCCACCCTCGTCATTCCGCGCTCGCTTCGACAGCGCTATAATCAGAGAGTCAAAATCCGGCGTATCGCGCCGTGAGCATACGCGTCGTCACTTTCGCGAGATGGTGACGAATTTCGTACCGCGCACCCGCACCGTCATCAGGCAGGGTTCCTTATCCGTACGCTCGCAATAGCGCGGATGCATCTTCAGCACGAAGACCATGTTGCCGAACCGCTTGATGAAATCGTAGCCGTAGATCCGGGCCGTCGCGATCATCAGGTAACCGCCCTCTTTCACCTGGACGTAGAAATTGTAGGGGCAACCCTCGTCGTCGCAGCTGCGGCCCTTTTCGCCATCGCAATCCAGAACACCGTGATTGACGACGGCGTCCATCAGACCATCATTGTTGATATCCAGCCGCGTGACGAAATCATCGCCGAAGGCCGCCACCTTGCACTCGTTGCGGAAATGGTCCTTCTCATAGATCTCCGGGTCGTTCACCAGCTGCTGCTGCGCCGAGAGCGCCACCGGAAACATCAAGAGAACCAGCGCCTGAAGAGCGGCAACGAGAGCGATTCGCACGGCATTTTCCTTTGCATCCGTTTCGGTTATGGATGTTGCGATCATCCGGGCGGCCAGCCTAGAGTTTAGTGCTTGCGCGACACTGACGTGTTCGCAGCACGTATTTCCGGGGGGACCTTTTCATGACGCTTCTTGGTTTTCTCGATTATGCCGGTGTCGCAATCTTTGCGGCAACAGGGGCGCTGGCCGCCTCGCGCAAGCAGCTCGACCTGATCGGCTTCCTGTTCTTTGCAGCCGCAACCGGCATCGGCGGCGGCACGGTGCGCGATCTCGTGCTGGGCAGAACACCGGTGTTCTGGGTGATAAACCCCACCTATATTCTTGTCTGCGTCTCGGTTGCGGTCCTGCTGTTCTTCACCGCGCATCTTTTTGAATCCCGTTACCGGGTATTGATCTGGCTCGACGCGCTCGGCCTTTCCTCCTATTGCGTCATGGGCGCAGCCAAGGGTCTGGCCGCCAGCGGCTCCGCGACCGTCGCCATCGTCACCGGCGTTCTGACGGCGACATTCGGCGGTGTGCTGCGCGATATTCTCGCCGGAGAGCCCTCCGTATTGCTGCGGCCGGAGATCTACATCACCTGCGCGCTCCTGGGCTCTTCCACCTTCATTGTCGTCTATTTCCTCGGCGCGCCGCTTTATGCCGCATCAGCCGCCGGCGTGCTGACGGCCTTCGGCATCCGGTCCGGCGCGCTAATATTCGGCTGGACGTTCCCGCCCTACAAGGCCAAGCCGGGCAGACGGCCGGAAGATGTCATGAAGTGAAATAGAAATGGCGCCCACGGGCGCCATTCTCACATCCGTCATCGGGCAAAAGAAGCTTCAGCCGCGCTTGCGGCGAAGGCGGATGACCACGTCGACATGGGCGATTTCCATGCCCTCGGGCGCTTCCGGCAGATTGTCGATCTGGAGATTGTTGACGGGGATATCGAGAACCTCGTTCTCGCCCTCCACGAAAAAGTGATGGTGATCCGACACGTTTGTATCGAAATAGGTGCGTGCACCTTCCACCGCGAGAACACGGATCAGGCCGGCTTCGGTGAACTGGTGCAGCGTATTGTAAACCGTGGCGAGAGAAACGGGCACACCGGCGGTAACCGCCTCGTCATGCAGTTCCTCGACCGTCAGGTGGCGATCGCCCTTTGCGAACAGAAGATCGCCCAAAGCCACACGCTGGCGCGTGGGCCGCAGCCCCGAGCGCCGCAGCCTCGTTCCGATATCCAATGTGGCGTCAAATGCCATGCAATCCCATTCCAAAACAGAGGTATGAAACTTACCAATTGCATTAGCATATATCTTTTGCGGCGAGTGCTTTCAATAGTTTCGGCGTGGCTTAGGCGCGGCAAATGGCGGCAAACCGGCCATTCCTGCAAATTTCCTCTGGTTCCTGCCGGATGGTTCCTGTATGCGGACGGCATATTGAGGTAATGACTTCTGCAAAGAAGGTTCGAAGACAAAGAATGAGGCCGGAGCGGCCTCTGCCCTTGCAGCGCTTCATTTTGAACCTAACTTGCTCTAGTGAAGTCGATCAACACCAGTAACTGGGGAAGTGAAAGCGGTATGGCAACGAGGCAATCAAGTTACAATTACGAGGAGATCCTGTCCTGCGGTCGCGGCGAACTGTTCGGCCCGGGAAATGCACAGCTCCCATTGCCCCCCATGCTCATGGTTCACCGCATTACCGAAATTTCCGAGACGGGCGGCGCTTTCGACAAGGGTTTCATCCGCGCCGAATACGATGTCAGCCCCGATGACTGGTATTTCCCCTGCCACTTTCAGGGCAACCCGATCATGCCGGGCTGCCTCGGCCTCGACGGCATGTGGCAGCTGACCGGTTTCTTCCTCGGCTGGTTGGGCGAAGAAGGCCGCGGCATGGCGCTTTCCACCGGCGAAGTGAAGTTCAAGGGCATGGTTCGCCCTCACACGAAGCTCCTTCAATATGGTATTGATTTCAAGCGCGTGATGCGCGGGCGTCTGGTGCTTGGCACCGCCGACGGCTGGCTGAAGGCGGACGGCGAAACCATTTATCAGGCGACAGACCTGCGCGTAGGCCTGTCGAAGGAAAAGGCTGCCTGAGGCAGACGGAATAGTCCTGACAAACGCCGGGCGGCTTCGGTCGTCCAGCCGAAATCTTAAGAAAAGGTCCCTTTCATGAGACGAGTTGTTGTCACCGGCCTCGGTATTGTTTCTTCCATCGGCGGTGATGCCGCTGAAGTCACCGCATCGTTGCGCAATGCCAAATCCGGCATTTCATTTTCGCCGGATTTCGCCGAACACGGTTTCAAATGCCAGGTCTGGGGCAAGCCGTCTCTCGACCCGACCGATCTGGTCGACCGCCGCGCCATGCGCTTCCTGTCGCAGGGCGGCGCGTGGAACCATGTGGCCATGAAGCAGGCGATCGCCGATTCCGGTCTCGAAGAGAGCGACATCAGCGGTAATGAGCGCACCGGCATCATCATGGGTTCGGGCGGCCCCTCCACCCGCACCATCGTCGAAGCCGCAGACATTACGCTGAAGAACAACAGCCCGAAGCGCATCGGCCCCTTCGCCGTGCCGAAAGCCATGTCTTCCACCGCTTCGGCCACACTTGCCACCTGGTTCAAGATCCACGGCGTCAACTATTCCATCTCGTCCGCCTGCTCGACCTCGGCGCATTGCATCGGCAACGCCGCGGAAATGATCCAGTGGGGCAAGCAGGACGTGATGTTCGCGGGCGGCCATGAGGATCTCGACTGGTCCATGTCCAACCTCTTCGACGCCATGGGCGCCATGTCGTCCAAATATAACGAGACGCCGAGCGTTGCCTCGCGCGCCTATGACGTCAACCGCGACGGTTTCGTGATTGCCGGTGGCGCAGGCGTGCTGGTTCTTGAAGAACTGGAACATGCTAAGGCGCGCGGTGCGAAGATTTACGCCGAAATCGTCGGTTACGGCGCGACCTCGGACGGTTACGACATGGTGGCTCCTTCCGGTGAGGGCGCGATCCGCTGCATGCGGCAGGCGCTTTCCACCGTCAAGGGCGATATCGACTACATCAATACCCACGGCACCTCGACGCCGGTTGGCGACAGCAAGGAAATCGGCGCGATCCGGGAAGTCTTCGGCGACAAGATCCCGCATATCCAGTCGACCAAGTCGCTGACCGGTCATTCGCTGGGTGCCGCCGGCGTGCAGGAATCGATCTACGGCCTGTTGATGATGCAGGAACGCTTCATCGGCGAAAGCGCGCATATTTCCGAACTCGATCCGGAATTCACAGGCGTTCCGATCGTTCGCAGCCGCATCGACAACGCCAAGATCGACACCATCCTTTCCAATTCCTTCGGCTTCGGCGGCACCAACGCCACGCTCGTCTTCCAGCGTCATAACGGATAATTGCCCATGAACGGCATCATGCAGGGTAAACGCGGCCTCATCATGGGCGTCGCAAACAATCACTCGATCGCCTGGGGCATTTCCAAGGCGCTTGCGGCACAGGGCGCGGAACTGGCCTTCACCTATCAGGGCGAAGCGCTCGGCAAGCGTGTAAAGCCGCTCGCCGCCGAACTCGGCTCCGATTTCATCGTGCCGTGCGACGTCGAGGATATCGCCTCGGTCGACGCCCTCTTTGCAACGATCCGCGAAAAGTGGGGCTCGCTGGATTTCGTCGTGCACGCCATCGGCTTTTCCGACAAGAACGAGCTGAAAGGCCTTTACGCGGATACGACACGCGACAATTTCAGCCGCACCATGGTCATTTCCTGCTTCTCGTTCACGGAAATCGCCAAGCGCGCCGCCGAACTGATGACCAATGGCGGCTCGATGCTGACGCTGACCTATAATGGTTCGCAGCGCGTCATTCCGAACTACAACGTCATGGGTGTCGCCAAGGCGGCTCTCGAGGCGTCCGTGCGCTATCTCGCGGCCGATTACGGCCCGCGCGACATCCGTGTCAACGCCATCTCGGCCGGCCCGGTCCGCACGCTGGCGGGCGCCGGCATCTCGGATGCACGCGCGATCTATGCCTGGAACCAGAAAAACGCGCCGCTGCGGCGGACGGCGGATATCGACGATATCGGCGGGTCGGCGCTTTATCTGCTGTCGAACCTGTCACGCGGCGTGACCGGCGAGTGCCACTACGTGGATTGCGGCTACAATATTACCTCCACGCCCACGCTGGAGGTCCTGTCCAAAGCGGATGCGGAGTAAGCGCCCGTTTTTCAGTTCCAACAAGAGCCCGGCCGATGCGCCGGGCTTTTTATATTATGGACCGTATCAATTTCGGAAATCACTAAAGTATAATTCATCAGAGTAACAGAATTTAAACATCGGGGTGGTTATGGTCCGCAACAATTCAACGGTTGCGCTTGGCGCATATTCTTAGAGATCGACACCGCCTCATGCGACTGGCCAGACTGAAGCCATTGCTGGAAAAATTCGGGTTCTCGCGCGACGGGACAGCGGCCATCGAATTCGCTATCCTCGCGCTTCCTTATTTCCTCGTCGTCTTCGCGATCATCGAGACCTTCATCGCCCTCATGGCCGAACAGGTTGTCGTGAACGCCACCGAGACCATGTCGCGGCGGCTGCGCACCGGACAGATCAGCAACTCGATTTCGAAAGAGGACTTCAGAAGAAGCTTCTGCGACGAAGTCTCGGTGATGATCACCTGCTCGGCGGATGAAATCCAAAAAGAACAGAAGCTCTATATTGACCTTCGTTCCTTTACGGCCTTCAAGGACATTCCGAAGACGATACCCCTCAAAGCCTATGGCGAATATTACGATCTCGATACGGCCCAATTCGGCTTCAAGCCGGGCGGACCGGAAACCATCAACATGTTGCGCGTCTATTATCGCTGGCGTGTGGTCGCCGATATCATTCGCCCATACCTGACCAAAGTTCGCCCGGCCGATGGATCGATGCCGTCACATTTCCTCATCGTCGCGACCAGTGCGTTCATGAACGAGAAATACACTACAGGCGGGGGCTCATGATGACAGGGCTGATGTCCGTTGCTGCAAACGGCAAACGACGCTTCGTCGCGCTTGTTTCACGTTTTTCCAGAGATCGCCGGGGCGTGGGCGCGGTGGAATTCGCGATCGTCTTCCCGATTTTGCTGGCGCTTTATCTGACCTCTTTCGAATTGACGATCGGCTACAATACCTACAAGCGCGTAAGCAGCGCCGCAGCTACGATCAATGACCTGATATCGAAAACAGGCTCCGTCGACAAAACCTACCTCACGGGCATGCAGGATGTCGCGACCGCGGTCTTTGCCCCCTACAGCACCAAGGGTCTGCAGCTGAAGATCAGCGGCATCAAGGTCGACGCGCAAAAACAGGCAAAAATCACCTGGTCCTGGGATGAGAAAAATCTGAGACCCTATGCCGTGGGATCATCGGTCACCGTTCCCGCCCGCCTGCTCATAGAAAACAGCTTCCTGATCCACGTCGAACTTTCCATCCCGCATGAATTGCTGATGTTCATGCCTGATGTCACCTCGTCCGGGGCGAGATCGATCACGATCGGCCGGGACTATTTCTTCAAGCAGCGCGACGCCGAGACCGTCTGCACCAATTGCTGAGCTGATCGGCGCTTCGGCGGCCCATCAATAAACGTCGCGCAGATAGCGTTTTTCGCGCTTCAACCGGTTCACATAGTTGCTTGCCGCTTCGGCGGAAATGCCGGCCTCATCGCTGATGATGCCGTGCAGGGCATCGTCGACATCCTTCGCCATGCGGGTCGCATCACCGCACACGTAGAAATAACCGCCCTCTTCAAGCCATTGATAGAGCGCCTTGCCGTTCTGCCGCATGCGGGTCTGGACATAGATCTTCTCCGCCTGATCCCGCGAGAAGGCGAGGTCGAGGCGTGTCAGCACACCATCGCGGCTCATGTCGCCAAGCTCGTTTTCATAGATGAAGTCCGACTGCCGGTGCTGATCGCCGAAAAACAGCCAGTTCTTGCCCTTGGCGCCGCGCGCCTGCCGTTCCTGCAAAAATGCCCGGAAGGGCGCGATGCCGGTGCCCGGTCCCACCATGATAACAGGCGCATCATTGTCCTGCGGCACACGAAACGCCTTGTTCGGCGAGACGAAAACTCCGGCACTCTGGCCTGCCTCCACCCGGTCGGCGAGATAGGTGGAGCACACGCCGCCGCGCTCACGGCCCTCGGCGCGATAACGAACGCTGGCAATCGTCAGATGCACGCTGTTTTTCGCAACCAGAGGGCTGGAGGAGATGGAATAGGCCCGGTGCTGCAGCGGCTTCAGAAATGTCACGAATTCAGCAACATCAAACAGCGGCTTGCCGCCGAGATTGACGAGGTCGAAAATATCCTTGCTCCAGAGAAAGGCAGCCAGTTGCTCCCGGTCCCCATTCGCCAGGATGTGGCTGAGCTCCTCATGCCCCGCCCGCTTGCCGATTTCGGTGACGAGTTCGCGCGAGGGCGTCGATATCTCGAACATGTTGAGAAGCGCATCGCCGACCGATCGATCCAGCCCAGTGATCTGGCTGTCTGCGGCCGCTCCGAAGTGTTCCAGCAGCGCGCCGGCCAGTTTCGGATCGTTCAGTGGCACGACGCCAAGAGCATCACCCGCCTCATAGTCGAGGCCGCTTTCGCCGAGATCGAATTCGTAGTGGCGAATTTCCTTGGACGAGCCGGGACCGGACAGGCGGCGATTGACGCTTACCTCGGCTGAATAGGGATTTTTGCGGTTCCAGCCCTGTTTTGCCCGCATGGTCGGCTCAGCGACATCAAGCATGACAGCTGTCGCATTGCCGCCATCGACGGCAACCGCGAGTGGCAGGGTCTCGCCGATCCACGCGGCGGCCGCATCCTCGAAGTCGATATCGCAATCGATACGCGTCTTCATCCGCTTGCCGCCGAGTTGTTCGAACCGCGTATCGATAAGCTTGCCCGCCTGGCAGAAACCGTCATAACCGGTATCACCGAGCGCAAGCACGGCAAAATTCATCTCGTCCAGACGCGGCGCGCTGTCAGCGGCGAGCGCTTCCCAGAAAAGCTGCGCATTATCAGGCATTTCACCTTCGCCATAGGTGGAGGTGACGACAATGACCCGCTTCATGGCACCGAGACTGTCCATGGAGACATCATCAAGTGCCGTCACGACTGGCTGCATGCCCTGCGCACGGGCGGCGGCGGCGATATCCATCGCCAGGGCCTCGGCATTGCCGGTCTGGGTGCCGAAGAGGATGTTCAGCACATTGGCCGCCGCTTTGGGAGCGGCAGCGGCAATCGATGTCTCCAGACCGATGGCGACGCGGGAATGGAGCCCCGCCAGAAAACCGGAAAGCCATGCGCGCTGATCACCGTTGAAGGGCGCATCCTTGGGAATATAAGGTATCTTCATCATGCTGCCCTGTGGCTGGATGCGGTGGCGAGGTCGGGAATGGCGCGGGCTGCGAAAAGCTCCTCAAAGCCCGGCAGACGGCCGATCTTCTCGATGTTTTTCCGGTTCTGCTGAATGATCCAGCCATAGGTGCCGGGGCTGTCTACCGACCAGATGTTCCGGCGCGCCAGCGCCTGCTTGTAGTCGTCAAGCCGCTTGGCGGCGATCATCACCGCAAGCTGTTCATCGCTATGGTCCGAAAGCGCCTCGCGCGCATATTTCAGCAGCCGTTGCATCAGCGCATAGTCTTCCGTGAGGATGAGATTGCGCACGGCTTTTTCGATGGCGGGATCGGAGGGACCCGACGCCATCGGCAGCCGCTGCAGGGCGATGGCCTGCGCCATGCTCAACACCGTGTAGTTGTTGATGAGCGCGTACATGTCTTCCGTATCCGTCTCACCATAACCCGGCACTGTCCCGTTCAACACGGACTTGCGGTCGCGATAGGCCAGCTTGAACTTACGCAGCTGATGCGCGGCAAGTGCGGACGCCAGCTCCTCGAGCAGCTCCTTGCGGGGCTTGGCTTTGAGAATTTCGTCGCTGTCCTGATAAAGCAGCAGGGCGCGCGGCATACCGTAGACGAAATTGTGCTGCTCGCTTTCCCAGTTTTCCAGAAGCCACGCGGCCTTGGCCGAGCCAGTCTCCGCAACATGCCAGGTCAAAAGCTGATGAATGGCCTGATTATGGATGGCGGCCTGCTCATCCTCACCGGTGATCGAGCCGAGCAGGATGGAATCATGGCTGACCTTCTTCGGCAGATCACCATAGGGATCATATTGATAAACGAAGCCGCCGCTCATGCCGTTACCGAAACCCTTGCCGAAACTGCCAAGGTTCAGCACCGCGCCATTGGTCATGTATTCGCAGGCGAAATCACCCACGCCTTCGACGACGGCAGTAGCGCCGGAGTTGCGCACTGCGAAACGGTCACCCGCCTGCCCTTCCACGAAGGTGCGACCGCCGGTGGCGCCGAACAGCGCGAAATTGCCGACCAGCACATTGCCGCCCGCCTCCTGCGAACCGCCGCCGGGAGAACGCACGACGATGGTGCCGCCGCAGGCGCTTTTGCCGACACCGTCATTGCAGGTGCCGGTATGGACCATGACCATGCCGTCATTGCAGAAAGCGCCGAAAGACTGCCCGGCCGAACCTGACGTATCGATGCGCACCGAACCCGCCTCAAGGAAACGGCGACCACGGCTGTCCCGCTTCACGGCCGGCAGCGCATCCGCCTCTTCATCGGAAAGTTCGTGGTTCAGCATGCGCTCGATATCGACGGCAAGCTGGCCGCCGACGCTCTTGTTGCAATTGTTGAGGAAACGATTGCCGCCAAGCTCGATGTTCTGCCGCTTGCTGTCGACCAGCGCCGAACGCACGAGTTCGATGAAGGCATCGTCGAGCGCAAAGTCCTTTTCCATATAGACCGGACTGTCGATCTTCACCTCTTCGACCACGGCAAGCATGGCCCGGAGGTCAAGCTGGCCAACACTCGCCGGATGATCGAGAAGGTGAAGAAGATCGGAACGGCCGCGTGCTTCCCGCAGCGAGCGCAGCCCGAGTGCGGCCAGAATCTCGCGCGTTTCATGGGCGATGTTCATGAGATATTGCGCCAGCGCCCGCGGATCGCCGTTGAAGGCTTCCTGATTGGTGGTGAGACCGGCCGGGCACTTGATGTTGCAGTTCTTCGCCATGACGCATTTCAGCATCATCAGCGCCGTGGTGCCGAATTCGAAGCTGTCGCCGCCGAGGAGTGCTGATTTCACGACGTCGCCCGCCGTCTGGTGCGCGCCGGAGCAGCGCAACAGCACCTTGGCGCGCAGGCCGGTGGCGCAAAGCGCCTGATGCACTTCGGCTATGCCGATTTCCGCCGCGCGGCCGGTATATTTCAGACTGGTGACAGCCGCCGCACCCGTGCCGCCCGTATTGCCGGCGACATTGATGACATCCGCACCCGCCTTGGCGACGCCGACCGCAATCGTGCCGATGCCTTCCGACGAGACCAGCTTGACGATGACGCGCACACGCGCCGCCTTGGCGTCGTGGATGAGCTGGGCCAGATCCTCGATGGAATAGGTATCGTGATGCGGCGGCGGTGAGACGAGTTCGACGCCCGGCGTGCCGCCACGCGCGGCGGCGATTTCCACCGTCACCTTGGGAGACGGCAACTGCCCGCCCTCACCCGGCTTTGCGCCCTGGCCGATCTTGATCTCGATTTCCTCCAGCATCGGATCGGCAAGATAACCGGCCCAGACGCCGAAACGGCCGGAGGCGAACTGCTTGATGCGCGATGCGCGGATGGTGCCATAACGGGAAATATGCTCGCCGCCTTCGCCCGAATTCGACATGCCGCCGACCATGTTGGTGCCATGCGCCACCGCCTCATGGGCAGCGGCGACCAGCGCGCCATGGCTCATCGCGCCCGATGCGAGTGTCCTGGTGATCTCGCTCGCCTTCTGCACGGCATCGAGCGGAATGCTTGTCGGTGCTGTGCGGATGAGCGACAGATAGGCGAAAGCCTCGCCCTTGGCCTGAACCAGAAGCGCGCCTCCTTCCAGCCAATGGCCGGGAATATCCGCGCCGAAACGGTCGAGCAGCGACTGGCCGAGTGCGGCAAGCCGGGCAAGCTCATGACCGTGCGGGCCGGTCAATTGCAACCGGAAGGCGCCTTCGCCCGCTTCCTCGCAGCGCAATCCGCGCACCATGAAGCTGTTATTGCCCTGCCGGGAAAAACGTCCCATTTCCCGACGGAATTCTTCTGCGGAACCGGCGAATGTCACATCGGCGGGCAGTTCCAGAACATCGCGCAGGGCGGCGGGGCGGCGCGCCCTTTCCTCCGCCATCATACGGGCGAAGGAACGGTAACCGGGTGTCACCTCGAATGCGTCGATGGCTTCAGGCGTCAGCCGGTCGAAGCTGTTGTGGTGATAGGCCGCATCGTTGAGACCGAAGGCGTCTTCCAGCCGGTTGAGCGGCAGGAGGCGCAACGCCTCCTCGTTTTCGGTTCCCTTGTCGAAACCGATCTTTTCTTCCGTCATATCCACGAAACCGCGTACCGCCGTCGTGCCATAGGAATGGCCCGCACCTTCGGCGCGTTCCTTGAAGAGGCCGAGCAGCGGTATGTCGTTTTCACCCTTCACCGACAGCGCCTTGCGGTGCCAGTCCGCCACCGCCTGCGCGATGACAGCGAAGTTGACGCCACCGACGGGCGTCTTCACATTCGGGAAGTAGCGCTTCAGCACCGGATCATCGGTATCGAGAAAGTTCGGCTCGAAAAACTCTCCACCGATATAACTTTCCGCCGTGCACAGGCCCACCTTGCCCATGGTCTTCATCAGCGACTTTTCAGCCGCCTTGGCAAAACGCTTGAAGGCCTTGTCGGCCTCGGCCCCGAATTTCTCCTCGGCGCGGAACTGCACGCCAAGCGGATAGACGGCCGAAGCGCCGAAACCAAGGCTCGCCGCTATGTGATGCGAAGAGGAAAACTGACCGCTTTCGACGATCAGCGAAACGCGCAGCCGCAGGCCTTCCTCGATCAGCCGCTGATTGATGGCGGAGACGACCATGATCATCGGCAAGGCCGCGCGGCCTGTCGAAACATGCCGGTCGGTGATGACGGCAATGCCGCCCTCCTCCGCCGCGAAAGCCGCGACCTCATCGCAGAGACCATCAATTGCCTGCCGCAGAGCGGCTTCATTGGCATCAGCAACATCGAAGACCGGCGAATAGAGCATTTCGAAACGGCGAAGGGGCGTCTCCGACTGTTCACGAATACGCAGCATATCGAGATGGGTCAGGATCGGGGAGCGCACGACGATCTGGCGGGCCTTGCTTGCGCCGCTGTTCGGCTTCGCACCGAGGGCCACACGCAACGTCATGCCATCGGCTTCACGAATGCTGTCGAGCGGCGGATTGGTGACCTGCGCGAAGCGCTGCGAGAAATACTTCGCGACGCCGCCTTCCTGATCGGACAGCGCGTTGATGGCATTGCCATAACCCATCGCCGAAATCTTTTCAGCGCCGGAGGCCAGCATCGGGTCCATCAGGAACTTGAAGCTTTCCTGATTATGCGAATAGGCGACATAACGCTGGTGCCGTTCCAGATCTCCATTGTAGCGCAGCGGCGAGCCCTGTTTTTCCGCCGGCACTTCCGGCAGATCCTCCAGCATGACACGGGCTTCGCGCAGCAGGGACGGATAGTCGCGGCGCGAGGCGAGCAGTTCCAGCGCCTCGACGGTGGAAAAGGCGCGGCGCCCCGCATGGTCGTAATAAAGCATGCCGCCCGCCTCGATGCGGCCGCGACGGATGACGCTTTCCGCCGGAAAGGCGATCTGCCCCGCCTCCGACATGACGCAGAGATAATCCTCCGTCTCGACGGTGCGCAGCGGCCGCAGACCGAGGCGATCGAGACGTGCGCCGATGATGGTGCCGTCGCCGAAGATCAGCGCGGCCGGGCCGTCATTCTTCTCCTCATAGAGCGAGAAATACTCCAGCATCGCCTTGACGCCGGGTGACAGGGTATCGTCGTTTTCCCATGCCGGCGGCATCATCGAAACCACGGCTGTGACGAGGTCGAGACCATCCTCCATCACCCGCGCCTGCAGGGTCTGGTCCAGACGGCAGCTATCCGACTGGCCTTTCGGCCTGACAATGCTGGCATTTTTCGCCAGCGCCACGGCCGCTTCCGACAGGCGGTTCTTCTTGTCGGTGTTCAGCTCGCCATTATGCGCCATCAGGCGGAAGGGCTGCGCCATGGAAGGATGCGGATCGGTGTTGGTGGAAAAGCGCGTGTGAAAATACATCGTATGCACTTCATGACGCGGGTCGGTGAGGTCACAGAAATAGGGCATGACCTCATCGGAGTTCAGACGCCCTTTCAGAACCTGCGTGCGGGCGCTGAGCGACAGTGGATAAAAGCCCGCGAGTTCCGGCACCGTATAGGCAAGCGCCTCGATGGCGAGGAGCGCCTTGTGGATTCGCCAGTCGAATTCGGCGGGGGTTGCGCATTCGGCCGGAGCCGAAAAGACCCATTGCCGGATCGGCAGCTGGTAGGGGATGGCGGCGGGACGGATGGCTTCATCATTCACCGGCACATCGCGGACCAGCAGGACTGAAAAGCCCTGCTCTTTAAGGGCGTTTGCGATGATACCGACAGCCTCGCCGTGGAAAGCCGGATTTTGCGGCAGGAAAAAATTGCCGACGCCGAACCGGCCGGCCTGCAAGCCGTCCTCACCGGTCAATTCCCGAAAAAAGGAGAGCGACAAATCCAGCGACACGCCGGCGCCGTCACCAACACCTTCCGCCGACATGCCGCCGCGATGCGGCACGGCACAGAGCGCCTCGTGGCCGCGCTTCAGCACATCATGCGTCTGCACGCCGTCCTTGCGGGTGATGAAACCGACGCCGCAGCTGCTTTTTTCAAAAGCCGCATCGTAAAGGCCGAATTTTTGCTCCGTCACGCTCAAGGCACTCTCCTCTCGTTGCGCATTTCGCGCGGCGTCACCCTCTTTCCCGAAATCCGGCGCGTCAGCCGGCACTCTGCGGGCGGAGCCGCAGGCGACCTGGCTGCTCCTCTTTTTTCTGCTTATCGGCGTTTAATGGCGCGAACGGTCGTTTTGCGGCCGTCAAACGGCTTGGCGGCGACGGCCGCTTTTTCACAAATAATGATCGTCGTCGTTCGCATCGCGTTCCCTGGTGGCCGGTTTTCCCAGCGGTGAGACATGCTAAATTATGTCAGTATTGCTTACATAATATTTCATGATCCATCGAGTCAAGATTAAAATCGGCCCGACGCAATAAAAAAACAAAAACGCCGCTAAATCCGACAGGATTCCGCGGCGCGATGGCTGCAAGGATTGTTAAATTACCCAGATCACTCCGATGGCATGTCCAGCGTTCGGCTGAACCAGAGGGCGATCAGCGTGCAGAGCGCGCCTGACATCAGGTAAATGCCGACCGCGAAAAGGCCGAATTTGGACGAAAATCCGAGGGCGACGAGCGGTGCGAAACCGGCACCGATCAGCCACGAAATATCCGAGGTGAGCGATGCGCCGGTATAGCGGTATTCACGGCTGAAGCGGGAGGCGAGCGCACCGCCCGCCTGGCCAAAGGACAGGCCCAGCAACGAGAAGCCGATCAGGACGAAGAGATAGCGGCCGATATCGCCCGAATTCAGGAGAACCGGCGCCACGAGGCTGAAGAGGCCGATCAGCGCGGCCGCGATGGCCAGAAGCTTCCGTCGCCCTATCCTGTCGGCCAGAATGCCTGATATCACGATCATGCCGCCGGCGATGATGGCGCTGACGAATTGCACAAACAGGAAGTCCGAGACACGCTGGTTGGTGTTGAGCGAAACCCAGCTCAGCGGAAAGACCGTGACGAGATGGAAGAGTGCAAAACTTGCCAGCGGCACGAAAGCGCCGGTGACGACCACCGGAAACTGCGAACGCAGCATTTGGAACATAGGCCGCGGTTCCAGCTCATGCTGTTCCAGCATGGCCTGGAATTCCGGCGTCACGATCATGCGCAGACGGGCAAAAAGCGCCAGAACATTGAGCGCCAGCGCCACGAAGAACGGGAAACGCCAGCCCCAGGCGAGGAATTCCGCATTGGAAAGCTGCGTCACGAAGACGATGAAGAAAGCGCTGGCGAGGCCGAAGCCCATGGCCGCACCGATCTGCGGCATCATGGCGTACCAGCCGCGCTGCTTCTGCGGCGCATTCATGGCGAGCAGCGAAACAAGGCCGTCCCATGCACCGCCGAGCCCAAGGCCCTGACCGATGCGGAACACCGCCAGAAGACAGGGAGCGAGCATGCCGGCATCCGCGTAAGACGGAAGAAAGCTGATCGCCATGGTGGAGCCACAGAGCGTGAAGAGAGCCGCCATCAGCTTGACGGCGCGGCCGAATTTTCGATCGATCTGGAGGAAGATCAGCGAGCCGATCGGCCTTGCGATAAAGGCCAGCGAGAACACCGCGAAGGAATAAAGCGTGGCCGTCAGGGGATCGACGAAGGAAAAGAAGACATGCGGAAAAACGAGCGCGGAGGCGATGGCATAGATGAAAAAGTCAAAGAATTCTGTCATTCTCGCAAGAATGACCGCAATCGTGATGCGATCCGGATCGACCTTGGCGGGACCAGCCCCATTTGCCTCCGGCGCCTGCCCAAAGGATGGAGCAGCATTCGTATAACTCATAATATCCCTCCTGCGTCATGGACGAACCATTTCCTGTAACGCGCGGGCTCCTCATCCGTTGCGTTACGATGCGACGGATTGTCACACGCACCCTACGTAACGTCAATTGAAGTTTGACAGAAAGACTTGCTCAGCCGGCGGGCTATGCGATAATGCAGCCGCTCCGCCTTCAAACGCAGCTCTGCCCGTTACATGGTGCATCGCGAAGGTTTCGCTGCACCGCGACAATATACCTCATTTGAAAAATGATGTTCGGCAATTATTCGCGGCATAATCCAAACTGTACGAGTTCAGAGAACGTGCGCATGATCAAAAAAATCCCATCCGCCCTTCTGGCTATTCCGGTATTGCTGCTGCTCAGCGGCTGTAACCTCGTGGTCATGAATCCTTCGGGCGACGTCGCCATCCAGCAGCGCGATCTCATCATCACGTCCACGGTTCTGATGCTGCTGATCATCGTTCCCGTCATTGTCCTGACGCTTTTCTTCGCGTGGAAGTATCGCGAATCGGCCAAGGCTGAGGATTACGATCCCGAATGGCATCACTCCACGCGCCTTGAAATGGTGATCTGGTCGGCTCCCGTCGCCATCATTCTGATGCTCGGCACGGTGACCTGGATTTCCACCCACCGTCTCGATCCCTATCGCCCGCTGGAGCGGATCGACGAGAACCGTCAGGTGACCGCCGAAACCAGGCCGATCACGGTCGAAGTGGTGGCCATGGACTGGAAGTGGCTGTTCTTCTATCCCGAACTCGGCATCGGCAGCGTCAATGAATTCGCCGCGCCGGTCGATGTTCCGATCAATTTCAAGATCACCGGCACGACCGCGATGAACTCCTTCTTCGTTCCCGCACTCGCCGGCCAGATCTACGCCATGGGCGGCATGCAGACCAAGCTGCACGCGGTCATCAACAAGGAAGGCGTCTATGACGGCTTCTCGGCCAATTTCTCCGGCCCCGGCTTCTCGCATATGCGCTTCAAGTTCCATGGCCTCAGCCAACAGGGCTTCGACCAGTGGGTGGCCAAGGCAAAAGAGGGCGGCAAGGGCTTCGGCCGGCAGGAATATCTTGAGTTTGCCAAGCCGTCCGAGCGCGAGCCGGTGCAATATTTCGCCTCTGTCGACCCGGAACTCTACAACGCCATCCTCAACCGCTGTGTCGAACCCAACAAGCTCTGCATGCGCGACATGATGCATATCGACGCCAAGGGCGGCGGCGGCAAGGAAGGCATCGATATCGCCAAGGCGCTGAACTCCGTCGTCTGCACGCCGCTTGCGCCTTACGGTGTCGCCAGCGGTCCCCAATCCACTCCGGCTGCGATCGAAGGTCAGACTTTCGAACCTGCGGCGCTGCCGGAAACCAAACAAGTCGCTGGCTGACGGATACGTCCCGGCATTATGCGGCGCGGCCAATGGCTGCGCCGATCTTATGTCTTAGAATCGCAAGAGGCTAAAAATGATCGTCAATTCCGATCAAACGTCGTTCCTGTTCGGGAAGCTGACATGGGAGTCCATCCCGCTTCACGAGCCCATTCTGGTCGTCACCTTCGCGGCCGTGGCTCTGGGCGGCCTCGCCGTCGTCGGCGCCCTCACCTATTTCCGCCTCTGGGGCTATCTCTGGAATGAATGGCTCACGAGCATCGATCACAAAAAGATCGGTATCATGTACATCATTCTGGCGCTCGTCATGCTGCTGCGCGGTTTTGCCGACGCGATCATGATGCGCGTCCAGCAGGCGATCGCGTCGGGCGGATCGGAAGGTTACCTTCCGCCGAACCATTACGACCAGATTTTCACGGCCCATGGCGTCATCATGATCTTCTTCATGGCCATGCCGATGATCACGGGTCTCATGAACTTCGTTGTGCCGCTGCAGATCGGCGCCCGCGACGTTTCCTTCCCCTTCCTCAACAACTTCTCCTTCTGGATGACCACGGCCGGCGCCGTCATCACCATGATCTCGCTGTTCGTGGGTGAATATGCGCAGACCGGCTGGCTCGCTTACCCGCCGCTTTCCGGCATCGACGGCAGCCCGGGGGTCGGGGTCGATTATTACATCTGGGGTCTGCAGATCGCCGGGGTGGGAACGACCCTATCGGGTATCAACCTGATCGTGACGATCATCAAGATGCGCGCGCCTGGCATGACCATGATGCGCCTGCCGATCTTCGTCTGGACGTCGCTGTGTTCGAACATCCTGATCGTGGCCTCGTTCCCGATCCTGACCGGCACGCTCGCCCTTCTCACCCTCGACCGCTACGTTGGCACGAATTTCTTCACCAACGATCTCGGCGGCAATCCGATGATGTATGTCAACCTCATCTGGATCTGGGGCCATCCCGAAGTTTACATTCTGGTGCTGCCGGCCTTCGGCGTCTTCTCGGAAATCGTCTCGACCTTCTCCAACAAGCGCCTCTTCGGTTATGCCTCGATGGTATACGCCACGGGCGTCATCACCATCCTCGCCTACATCGTCTGGCTGCACCACTTCTTCACCATGGGTTCCGGTGCAAGCGTCAACGCTTTCTTCGGCATCACCACGATGATCATCTCGATCCCGACGGGTGCCAAGATCTTCAACTGGCTCTTCACCATGTATAAGGGCCGCATCAAGTTCGACGTTCCGATGCTGTGGACGATCGGCTTCATGATCACCTTCGTCATCGGCGGCATGACCGGCGTTCTTCTCGCCGTTCCGCCGGCGGACTTCGTGCTGCACAACTCGCTGTTCCTCATCGCCCACTTCCACAACACCATCATCGGTGGCGTCGTGTTCGGTGTGCTTGCGGGTATCGTCTACTGGTTCCCGAAGGCCTTCGGTTACCGCCTCGATCCTTTCTGGGGCAAGCTGTCCTTCTGGTTCTGGTTTATCGGCTTCTATTTCGCCTTCATGCCGCTCTACATTCTCGGCCTGATGGGCGTGACCCGCCGTATCAGCCAGTTCGAGGACACCTCGCTGCAGATCTGGTTCGTGATCGCGGCCTTCGGCGCCCTCCTCATCGCGCTCGGCATCGCCTCCTTCGTCATCCAGCTCATCGTCAGCTTCCTCAAGCGCGACCAGCTGCGTGACGTGACCGGCGACCCCTACAATGGCCGCACGCTGGAATGGTCGACGTCTTCGCCGCCGCCCGCCTATAACTTCGCCTTCACGCCTGTTATCCATGATGTCGACGCCTGGGCGGATATGAAGAAGCGCGGTTATGTCCGTCCGCTTGAAGGTTACATCCCGATCCATATGCCGAAAAACACCGGTGCGGGCGTGATCATCAGCGCCATCAGCGTGGTGCTCGGTTTCGCGCTGGTGTGGCACATCTGGTGGCTTGCAGCTCTCTCCATGCTCGCCATCATCGCGGTCTCGATCGCCCATACCTTCAACTACAATCGCGATTATTACATTCCGGCTTCCGACGTTTCGACGGTCGAAGCGGAACGTACCAAGCTGCTCGCGGAACAGGCGTAACGGAATATGGCTCATACACCTGCACAAGGCGTCGACGGCGCTGAACCACCGGTCTTCTACCTGAAGGAAGACCACCACCCGGAAAACGGCACCTCGCTGGGTTTCTGGCTCTACCTGATGAGCGACTGCCTCATCTTCGCGACGCTGTTTGCCACCTATGCCGTTGTCGGCCGCAACTATGCGGCCGGTCCTTCGGGCGCCGACCTGTTTGACCTCAAGCTGGTGGCGATCAATACCGGCTTCCTGCTCTTTTCCTCCATCACCTATGGCTTCGCCATGCTGGAAATGGAAAAGCAGAAGGTGAAGGCGACGCTCATATGGCTCGGCGTCACCGGCCTCTTCGGCCTCGCCTTCCTCGCCGTCGAACTTTACGAGTTCTACCACCTGATCGCCGAAGGTGCAGGCCCGCAGCGTTCGGCCTTCCTGTCCGCCTTCTTCGCGCTGGTTGGCACGCACGGTCTGCACGTCACCTTCGGCATCATCTGGCTCGTCACGCTGATGTTCCAGGTCGCCAAGCATGGCCTGATCGCGGCAAACAAGCGCCGCCTGATGTGCCTTTCAATGTTCTGGCACTTCCTTGACGTCATCTGGATCGGCGTCTTCTCCTTCGTTTACCTCATGGGAGTTCTTTGATGAGTTCCGAAGCACACGCACATCACGACGCGCATGGCGACGACCATCATCACCATGATGGCGCCAGCCATGGCACCTTCAAGAGCTACATGATCGGTTTCGTCCTGTCGGTCATCCTGACAGCGATCCCCTTCTGGCTGGTCATGGGCGACGTCCTCGAAAACAAGACCCTGCTGGTCATTACGATCATGGGTCTCGGCGTCATCCAGATCTTCGTGCACATGATCTACTTCCTGCACATGGATACCAAGTCCGAGGGAGGCTGGACCTTCATGGCGCTGATCTTCACCGTCGTGGTGCTTTTGATCACGCTCTCCGGCTCGCTCTGGGTCATGTACAACATGAACAAGAACATGATGCCGCTGCACATCGAAGACGTGAAGAACCTGCCCTGAGCAGCAGAGACCTACGGCCTGCCGGGCTTCCGGCGGGCCGCCTTCGCATAACACATAACCCCATGAATCGTGGTGCGATTTATGGGGTTATTTGCTGGAAGAAGCGCATGCGGGTGCTAGAGTGTTTTCGCTTTTCTTCGAATCGTGAAAACACTCTAACTCTTTGTTTTGGCGCATTTCCGGACGGAAAACCGGGTTCCACTTTTCCTGGAAGTGCTCTAGGAAACCCGCCAAAGCAGACTGGTTTCTGCCGGGCGCGCTTCGCAAGGACCGTGACATGAGCCAAACCACATCCCATAATCGGCGCATCCGCCCTGCGGCCATCGTCGTCCTGCTCCTGACCGTTGTACTGACGGGCCTGCTGCTGGCGCTCGGCACGTGGCAGGTCAAGCGCCTTTCCTGGAAGCTCGACCTGATCGAACGTGTTGAGGCCCGCGCCCATGCCGATCCCGTCGACGCCCCTGCCGCCGGCGAATGGCCCGCACTCGGCGATCCCGCGGACTACGAATATCGCCGTGTGAAACTGTCCGGCACCTTCCTCAATGACAAGGAAGTTCAGGTTTATACGGTTACCGATCTCGGTCCTGGCTACTGGGTGTTGACCCCGCTCAAGCGCAGCGATGGCTCCACGGTCATCGTCAATCGCGGCTTCGTGCCGTCCGACAGGCGCGACCCATCCTCGCGCCGGGAAGGCGAACCGGCCGGAAACGTCGAAATCGTCGGGCTGATGCGTGCGCCTGAAACCGGCGGGCTTTTCCTCCGCACCAACGATCCCGCAAACGGACGCTGGTATTCCCGCAATATTCCGCAGATATCGCAGGCATCCGGGCTTTCCGAAGCTGCACCCTTTTATGTCGATGCGGATGCGACACCCAATCCGGGCGGCCTGCCGGTCGGCGGCAAGACCATGCTGAGCTTCCCCAACAACCACCTCTCCTACGCCGTTACGTGGTATATTCTGGCGGCGATGGTGGTGGCTGCGGGGTGGTATGTCCTGCGAAACCTCAACGCACCCAAATCGAAACGGGGCGAAGATTGAGCGGCCGGTTTTACCGGATGGTTCATAAAAGCACTTCCTTCTTCACGTTTTGCTGATCTATAACGACGGTTCGGCCTGACATTGCCCGTCGGCGCAATTTCGTTTCGGTGAGTTATGGCAAGAGCATTTCTTCTCGTTCTGGATTCCTTCGGCGTCGGCGGTGCGCCTGACGCGGAGCACTATGGCGATCTCGGCGCAAATACGCTCGGTCATATCGCGGAGTTCTGCGCGGCAGGCGCTGCCGATAAAGCAGGACTTCGGTCTGGCCCGCTAAAACTGCCGAACATGTGTTCACTTGGCCTCATGGAAATCGCGAGGCAGGCAAGCGGCGACATTCCCGCCGGCATGGAGCCACCCGAGCGCATTTTTGGCCTGCATGGCTCCGCCAGTGAAATCTCCAAGGGCAAGGACACGCCTTCCGGCCACTGGGAGATCGCCGGCACACCTGTCACCTTCGACTGGGGATATTTCCCGACGGAAGGCGACGCCTTTTCGCCGGAACTGGTGGAAGCGATCTGCAAGGAGGCCGATATTCCCGGCATTCTCGGCAATTGCCATGCCTCCGGCACCGAAATCATCGCCAGGTTCGGCGAAGAGCATATCAGAAGCGGCAAGCCGATCTGCTACACATCTTCCGATTCCGTCTTCCAGATCGCCGCCCATGAGACGCATTTCGGTCTCGCGCGGCTCATTGCGCTCTGCGAGACGGTGCGCAGGCTGCTCGATCCGCTGAATATCGGCCGCGTCATCGCCCGCCCTTTCATCGGCGAGACGGCAGCGACTTTCGAGCGTACCGGCAACCGGCGTGACTTCTCCGTCCTGCCACCTGAACCGACCCTGCTTGACCGCCTCGTGGAGGCAGGACGCAAGGTACACGCCATCGGCAAGATCGGCGATATCTATGCGCATCAGGGTGTCTCGCGCGTCATCAAGGCCAATGGCAACGCCGCCCTGATGGACGCGACCCTGCAGGCCATCGACGACGCGCAAAACGGCGATCTCGTCTTCACCAATTTTGTCGATTTCGACATGCTTTATGGTCATCGTCGCGACGTTGCCGGTTATGCGGCGGCGCTCGAGGCCTTTGACGCCCGCATTCCCGAAATCCATCGCAAGATGGCGCCGGGCGACATCGCCCTTCTCACCGCCGATCACGGCTGTGATCCCACCTGGCGCGGCACGGACCATACACGGGAACGGGTGCCGATCATGGCATTCGGCCCCGGCGTCCGTTCCCGTGATGTCGGTATTCGTTCAAGCTACGCCGATATCGGCGAAAGCATCGCCCACCATCTTGGTATAGAGGCCGGTTCTCACGGCAGGAGCTTCATTTGACATCGCATTTGCTGAAAGCGGAAATTCACTGCCACATCGAAGGGGCGGCGGCGCCTGCCCTCGTTGCCAAGCAGGCGGAAAAATACGGCATAGACACGAGCGGCTTCCTGCGCGACGGCCAATATGTCTGGTCGGATTTCGCCGAATTCATCCGGTGCTACGACGCGGTGGCACAGGTGTTCAAGACGGATGAGGACTATGCGGTTCTGACCGAAACCTATCTGACCGAACTTGCTGAGGCCAACACGATCTACAGCGAGCTGATCATCTCGCCCGATCACGGCGACCGCATCGGGCTAGGTGCTGACGCCTATCTCGCCGGCATTGCCGAAGGCATCAGGGTTGCGAAAGAAAAGACTGGCATCGAAACCCGTATCATCGTTACCGGCGAGCGACATTTCGGCCCGGAGCGGGTGATAGCGGCTGCCGAATATGCGGCGCGGGCCCGGCATCCGCTGGTGACCGGCTTCAACATGGCGGGTGAAGAGCGCATGGGCCGGGTTGCCGACTATGCCCGCGCTTTCGATATCGCCCGCGATGCAGGTCTGGGCCTGACCATCCACGCGGGTGAAGTTTGTGGTCCCGAGAGTGTTGCCGATGCGCTCGATCTCGTCAAACCGGCACGCATCGGCCACGGCGTGCGCGCTATCGAAGATGCCGGCCTCGTCGCCCGACTGGTCGAAACGGGAACGGTTCTCGAGGTCTGCCCCGGCTCGAATATCGCCCTCAATGTCTACCCCGATTTCGCCAGCCACCCGCTGAAAGCCCTGAGCAATGCCGGGGTGCGCGTCTGCATCAATTCTGACGATCCGCCGTTCTTTTTCACCTCGCTCGCCCGCGAATATGCGCTGGCTGCGGACGAATTCGGCTTCAGCGATGCCGAGATCAACCGCATGACCCGCACCGCACTGGAATGCGCCTTTGTGGACGAGGCAACGCGGGATCGCCTGCTTGCCAGACTGGATCGCAGCTGAGGTGGTTGTTGGCAGGGTAAAACCGCGAAGAAGACTTGCGAAAAGCGCGCTTTCGGTGAATTACAGGGGCATAAGATAAAAAGGAAGGCCAGTTTCATGGACGGCGTCACAGTCATCGAACATCCGCTGGTGCGGCACAAACTTACCATCATGCGCAAGAAGGAAACTTCCACGGCCGGTTTCCGCCGCCTGCTCAGGGAAATTTCGACGCTGCTCTGCTATGAAGTGACGCGCGACCTTGAAATGACGATGGAAACCATCGACACGCCGCTCGAAACCATTCAGGCGCCGGTTCTGGAGGGCAAGAAGCTGGTTTTCGCCTCCATCCTGCGCGCCGGCAACGGCCTTCTGGAAGGCATGCTGGAGCTCGTGCCTTCGGCGCGTGTTTCCCATATCGGCGTTTATCGCGACCATGACACGCTGGAAGCTGTCGAATATTACTTCAAGGCTCCGGAAAGCCTCGATGCCCGCCTGATCATCGTTGTCGACCCCATGCTCGCAACCGGTAATTCTTCCATTGCCGCCGTGGAAAAGCTGAAGGAGCGTGGTGCGAAGAACATTCGCTTCCTGTGTCTTCTGGCCGCGCCCGAGGGCATCAGGAATTTCCGCGAAGCTCATCCCGATGTGCCGATCTATACGGCCGCAATCGACAGCCACCTCAACGAAAAAGGTTATATCGTTCCCGGCCTCGGTGATGCCGGTGACCGCATGTACGGCACCAAATAACGCCGTTCATCATTGCTTAACCGTTTGAGCCATTCGCCGCACGCAACGCGGCGAATGGCTTTTTCTTTTAAGATTTCAGCATGTTTTGCGCCTATGCTGTTCCGGGACAACCCCTGTCTTTGAGGAGAAACGGCTTGCTGGGGCGCGCAATTTTTCTGCTTGTCGGTCTTTCTGTCGGCGCCACGCAAATTCCGGCGCTGGTGGAAAAATTCCAGCCACGCCCGGAAACCGCCGCGGAAAAATCCGAAGCCACGGCAGAAATTTCCAAACCGCAACCGGTTTCACTGGGCGGCGTCAGTCTGAAAGCGGATGCCCGCGGCCATTTCAACGCCACCTTCCGCATCAATGGCAAATCCTTCGACGGACTTGTCGACACCGGCGCTTCCATGGTGGCGATCAACGAGACGATTGCGCGGCGGTTGGGTTACGGCGTCAACAGCCTCGATTTCAAATATGCGATCTCAACCGCCAATGGCCAGACAATGGCGGCCCATGTGACGCTCGACCGGGTGGAGATCGGCGCGATCCGCGTTCAGGATGTCGACGCCATGGTGCTGAAGGACAATGCCCTGAGCAACATGCTGATCGGCATGAGCTTCCTGAAACAATTGTCGTCCTTCAAGGTCTCGGGCGGCGAGATGCGGCTGGTCAGGTGACCCGCTCGAGAACGGGCGCCATGACTTCCGGCGCCGCATCAGCGATCCCGTAACAACCCTGTATCCTTTTCACGGCGCGCTCCGCCTCTTCTCTGGAGGCCGCGTGGACAATGGCGATCGGTTCGCCTTTCTCCACCTCCGTGCCAAGCGGCAGGATAGCCGAAATGCCGGCCGCCGGATCGATGATATCCGACGGTTTTTTCCTGCCGCCGCCGAGCTCCACGACCACCATGCCGAGATCACGCGTTTCGCAGGATGCAAGCCAGCCGCGTCGCCCGGCCGGAACGGGAAGAGTGACCGGCGCAGACGGCAGGTAACGGGTCGCGTTCCCGACGAAATCCGACGGGCCGCCCAGCGCTGAGATCATCCGCGCAAAGATTTCCATGGCGCGGCCGGAGGAGAGAGCAGCCGACGCCAGAGCCTCGCCTTCCTCCAGCGTGGTGGCCTTTCGAGCCTGCACCAGCATCTCCGCCGCAAAGGACAGGACCACCTTTTCCAGACGGGTGCCGGCCTTGCGACCGGCCAGAAACTCCAGGCAATTGACGATCTCGACGGCATTGCCGGCGGCGTCGCCAAGCGGCTGGTTCATGTCGGTTATCAGCGCCGTTGTCGGCAGGCCCGCGCCATTCGCCACATCGACCAGCGCGCGCGCCAGCGTGCGGGCATCGTCAACGTTCTGCATGAAAGCGCCGCTACCAACCTTCACATCGAGAACCAGCGTCTCGAGCCCTGCGGCAAGTTTCTTCGACAGGATGGAGGCGGTGATCAGCGGGATGGAATCGACCGTCGCGGTTACATCGCGAATGGCATAAAGGCGTTTGTCGGCAGGCGCCAGATCACCCGTCTGGCCGATGATGGCGCAGCCGACCAACTGCACCGTGCGCCGGAACAGGGCTTCATCCGGCATGACATTGTAACCGGGAATGGCTTCCAGCTTGTCGAGCGTGCCGCCGGTATGCCCAAGGCCCCTGCCGGAAATCATCGGCACGGCCAGACCGCAGGCGGCGACAATGGGGGCGAGCATCAGAGAGACGTTATCGCCGACGCCGCCAGTGGAATGTTTGTCCGCCACCGGTCTGCCAATATCCCTCCAGGAGAGGACATCGCCGCTGTCGCGCATGGCAAGCGTCAGCGCCACCATCTCGTTCCGGTTCATGCCCCGGAAAAACACCGCCATGGCAAAGGCCGCCACCTGCCCTTCCGATATGCCGTCTTTCGACAACGCTTCGATGAAAGCGGCAATCTCCTGCGGCGCGAGCGGCAGGCCATCGCGTTTGCGGCGGATGATCTCCTGCGGGATCAAGCTCAATACCCGCTGGCGGCCTTGGCGGGCTCACCGCCGGCCAGCACGTTCAGCACATCGTCGAGAATGCCCGAAGCGCCGAAACGGAAGGTGGATGGCATGGCCCAGTTGGGCGCCATGATGGTTTCCGCCAGCCTGAGATAAAGCGTCGCGTCCTCCACCGTACCAATGCCGCCGGCGGGTTTGAAGCCCACTTTCTGCCGGCTGTCCCGGATCGCCTGCAGCATGATGTCTGCCGCCTCCAGCGTGGCGTTGACGGCGACCTTGCCGGTCGAGGTCTTGATGAAATCCGCACCTTCGGCAATGGCGATCTCTGAGGCGCGGCGGATCAGGGCCTTGTCCTTCAGCTCGCCGGTTTCGAGAATGACCTTCAGCAGCACGGGCGCGGCACAGGCCTTGCGCACGGCGGCTACCATCTCGGAAACCGCCGCTTCATCGCCTGCCATGAATTTGCGATAGGGGATGACCAGATCGATCTCGTCGGCGCCATCGCGGATCGCCGCTTCGGTTTCAGCCACAACAGCCGCGACATCAAGATCGCCCGAGGGGAAATTGACAACCGTGGCAATGCGGATCGCATGGTCTTTTCCAAATGCGGCGCGGGCCTGCGCCACGAAGCGCGGCCAGATGCAGATGGCGGCCGTATTGCCGTAATCCGTATGCGCGCGCTGGCACAGGGCGGCGATCTGCTCCGGCGTGCAGTCTTCCTTGAGGTTGGTCAGGTCCAGCAAGGACAGGGTGAGGGCAGCCGCTTCGCGCGGACGCTGGAGTTCCATGGTCACGCTCCTCCTGCGATCATTTCCTTCAGAATGGCGGCAAGTCTTTTGCCGCCCACGGGCGCCATGTCCTTGGTTTCTTCATGGCTCAGTTCCGCGCCAGTCATGCCGGCACCGTAATTGGTAATAACCGATGCGGCGGCGACGCGCATCCCGAAAAAGCGCGCAAGGATGACTTCCGGCACGGTGGACATGCCGACAGCATCCGCGCCCAGCAGTCGCGCCATGCGGATTTCCGCCGGCGTTTCGAAGCTTGGGCCAGAAAACCACATGTAAACGCCACCAAACAGAGGCACCGTCGCACGGATCGCGGCATTGCGCATGGCCAGCATCAGTTCCGGATCGTAAGCCGTGGTCATACCGACGAAGCGGCGGTCGCTTTCCTCACCGATCAGCGGGTTCATGCCGGAATAATTGATGTGATCGGTGATCTGCATGACGGAGCCGGGCGGCATATCCTGCCTGACCGACCCCGCCGAATTGGTGAGGATGAGCGACTGCACGCCGAGGCCGGCGAGCGCCTCGATGACCGCACGCATGGCAGCCGGATCGCCCTTCTCGTAATAATGCACCCGACCGGCGAGCATCATCACCGGCTCGCCGGCCAGATAACCGGCCACCAGCTCGCCCGCATGGCCGGAAACCCCGCTTGCGGGAAAACCGGGAAGGTCGGCATAAGGCACCCGGATCGGATCGCTGATTTCCTCCACCAGCGAACCCAGGCCGGAACCGAGAACAATGGCGACACGCGGCATCAGGCCGTTCAGGCGCTCCACCAGAATATCGATCAAACCATCCGTCATCAGGGCAGCTCGGTCTTGAAGACGGAGGGCAAAAGCTCTTCCATGGTCATGACCTTCTGGACGCCGGTTTCGTCACAAAGATAGATTTTCGTTTCCGGCGTGGCGAATTCGGCGATCTTCTGCCGGCAACCGCCACAGGGCGTGCAGAGCGGCAGCTTCTCGGCGATGACGGCGACTTCACTGATCTTCTTCGCCCCGCCCATGATCATGGCGCTGATGGCTGATGGTTCCGCGCACCAGCCCTGCGGGAAGGAAATGTTCTCGATATTGGCGCCCCTGTAGATTTTACCATCGTCGGCGCGGATCGCCGCGCCGACCGGAAATTTCGAATAGGGCGCGTAGGCAAAGGCCATGGCCTCCACCGCCGCCTCGAACAGGGCATGGGATTTCGGATCGGAGGACATGGATTCAACGCTCCTTCGCATAGGCAACGCCACCGGCCTTGGGGGGCTTGGCAACACCGATGAAACCGGCAAGCAGGATGCAGGTCAGAATATAGGGCATGGCCTGGAAAATCTGTACCGGCACCTCGCCGATGCCAGGCACGGATTTGCCCTGCATGAAATTGGCGAAGGCATCGAGAAAACCGAACAGCAGGCAGGCGAACATGACCGGCACCGGCTTCCATTTCGCGAAGATCAGCGCCGCCAGCGCGATATAACCCTTGCCGGCCGACATGTTGGCGATGAAGGCCGCCGATTGCGCAACGGCGAGATAGGCGCCCGAGAAACCGCAGAGGAAACCAGCGACGATGACGGCGCGGAAACGCATCCATGTCACCGAGATGCCCGCCGTATCGACCGCGCCCGGGTTTTCACCCACGGCGCGCAAACGCAGGCCGAAGCGGGTACGATAAAGCACCCACCAGGAAAGCGGCACCGCCAGGAAGGCGAGATAGGTGAGGATATTGTTGCCGGAAATGACATTGGCATAAAGCGGGCCGATGAATGGCACCTCGCGCATCGCATCCGCGCCGGGCAGGATGATTGGGGCAAAACGCCCCTCTCCCGGAAGCTGCGGTGTGCGGCCGCCCTGACCGAACCACGCCTGCCCCAGAACCACCGTCAGGCCGGCGGCTATGAAATTCAACGCCACGCCCGACACGATCTGGTTGCCGCGATTGGTGATGACGGCAAAACCATGGATCAGCGAGAACAGGATGGAGACTGCAATGCCCGCCAGCAGGCCGGCCCACGGGTTCGCCGTGATATAGGCAACACAAGCCGATGCAAAGGCGGCCGCCAGCATCTTGCCTTCAAGCCCGATATCGAACACGCCGGCGCGTTCGGAAAAAAGCCCGGCAAGCGCGGTGAAGAGCAGCGGGATGGTGAGGCGGACGGTCGAGCCCAAGATGCTGACCAGCATATCGAAGAAATCCATATCAGCTCACCCCTTTGCCAGACGCTGGTAGATGTGGACGATCGCCGGCCGGTACATATATTCCAGCGCACCGGCGAAGAGGATCACCAGACCCTGGATGACCACGATCATCTCGCGGGTAATGTTCGGCATCTCGAAGGAAAGGTCGGCACCACCCTGATAGAGAATGCCGAACAGCAATGCCGAGAAGATGATGCCGAGCGGATGGCTTCGCCCCATCAGTGAAACGGCGATGCCGACGAAGCCTGCGCCACCGACAAACTCCACCTGCAGGCGGGCAGACGCGCCCATGACCGGGTTCAGCGCCATCATGCCCGCCAGGCCGCCGGAAATGAGCATGGCGATGATGACGGTGCGCGAATAAGAAATACCGGCATAGTCAGTCGCGGGCGGGCTAAAGCCAAGGGCACGCATTTCAAAACCAAGCCTAGTACGCCAGATCAGCACCCAGACCAGGAAACACATGACCAGCGCGATGAGGAAGGAGACGTTGAACGGCGCTGGCCCGAGCTTGAGGCCGAACAGCGCCATCAGCCAGTCCAGCTTCGGCAATTGCCCGCCGGGCAGAAAGGTGCGCGTTTCCGGCGCCATCTTGCCGGGCACGATCAGCACATTCACCAGCAGATAGACCATCAGGGCCGCGGCGATGAAATTGAACATGATGGTGGTGATGACGACGTGGCTGCCGCGCTTGGCCTGCAGCCAGGCCGGAATGAAGGCCCAGGCTGCACCGAAAAGTGCCGCACCGATGACCGCGAAGGGCATCGTCACATACCAGGGCACATAACGGTCGAGCGCCAACGCCACCAGCGCGGCACCCAGCCCGCCAATATAGGCCTGACCTTCGGAGCCGATGTTGAACAGGCCGGCATGGAAGGCCACGGCGACGGAAAGGCCGGTGAAGATGAAACTCGTCGTGTAAAACAGCGTGAAGCCGATGGCGTCGCCACGGCCGAGCGCACCCTCGATCAGCAGGCGGAGCGCCGCCAGCGGGTTTTCACCGATCGACCAGACGACGAGGCCGGAAATCAGAAAGGCGGTAACGACATTCAGCAACGGCAGCAGGCCGTAGCTGATCCAGTTTGGCAGGGGGGTGGAAGCGGTGCTCATTCATGCCTCATGCGGCGATGCCGGCCATCATCAGGCCCAGCGTCTGTTCTTCGGCTTCCGCCGTTTTTTCTCCAACGACACGGCCAGCGAACATGACCATGATCCGGTCCGAAAGGGAACGGATTTCATCGAGTTCGACCGAAACCAAAAGAATGGCCTTGCCGGCATCGCGCATCTCGATGATGCGGCGGTGGATGAATTCGATCGCGCCGATATCGACGCCACGGGTCGGCTGGCCGATGATCAGCATCTTGGGGTCGCGTTCGATTTCACGGGCGACGACGATCTTCTGCTGATTGCCGCCAGAAAAATTGGCCGTCTTCAAATGCGGGTTCGGCGGGCGGATGTCGTATTTCTCGATTTTTTCGACCGCATCCCTGCGAATGGCCTCGGGGTTGAGGAAAGGTCCTTTGCCGTATTGCTCATCATGGTGATAACCGAGGATGGAGTTTTCATATTCCTCGAATTTCAGCACCAGTCCCATATGATGACGGTCTTCCGGGATATGAGCCAGGCCGAGCTTGCGCAGGATTGCCGGATCGGGACGTTCCACCTTCTGGCCATCCACCCATATTTCACCGGAATGGGGCTTGCGGATGCCGGCGATGGCTTCCAGCAGTTCGGACTGGCCATTGCCGGCGACGCCGGCGATACCGACGATTTCACCGGCGCGGACATCGAGCGACACGTCATCGACCATGGTGACGCCGCGGCTATCCTTGACGGTGAGATTGCGGATGGAGAGCAGAACATCGCCCGGCGTCGTCTCGCCCTTTTCCACCCGGAGCAGCACGCGACGGCCGACCATGAGTTCGGCCAGTTCCTCGACGCTGGTTTCGGAGGTCTTGCGGGTCGCCACCATTTCGCCGCGGCGCATGACGGAGACGGAATCCGTGATCGCCATGATTTCGCGCAGCTTGTGGGTAATGAGGATGATCGTCTTGCCCTGCTCGCGCAGGACACCAAGGATCCTGAACAGGTGATCGGCCTCAGCTGGCGTCAGAACACCGGTCGGCTCGTCGAGGATCAGGATTTCAGCGCCACGATACATGGCTTTCAGGATTTCGACGCGCTGCTGTAAGCCAACAGGCAGTTCCTCGATCACCGCATCGGGATCGACTTCCAGCCCATAGTCATCCTCAAGACGTTTAAGTTCCTTGCGCGCTCCCGCCCGGCCCCTGGCAAGCAAGGCGCCGCCTTCCGCACCCAGCATGACGTTTTCCAGCACGGTGAAATTTTCCACCAGCATGAAGTGCTGATGCACCATGCCAATGCCGGCGGTGATGGCCGTCTGGCTGTCACGGATCGCGACCGGTGCGCCATTCACGCGGATTTCGCCGGCATCCGCCTGGTAAAAACCGTAGAGGATCGACATCAAGGTCGATTTTCCGGCACCGTTTTCCCCGATGATGCCGTGGATCGTGCCCTTGGCAACGGTCAGATTGATATTCTTGTTGGCGTGAACGGCACCGAATTTCTTGTCGATGCCCACGAGCTCGATTGCTGGATCCATATTCAAACCGAAACCTCTCCGAAGGCTGGATATGAAAAGGGCGCAAGATGAAAAATCACCATGCGCCCCAGTCAGATATCATATCATTTCGGGCAGGAATTGTCCGCCATATAGTCATGGACCTTGACGGTGCCGGCAATGATGTCGGCTTTTGCCTTGTCCACGGCGGCAATCATCTCGGGCGTGATCAGAGCCTTGTTGTTGTCGTCAAGCGCATAGGCAACGCCGTCTTCCTTGACGCCGAGCGCAACGATGCCGGGGGTGAACTTGTCGTCCTTGGCGTCCGTATAGGCATTATAGACTGCCAGATCGACGCGCTTGACCATGGAGGTCAGAACGGAACCCGGATGCAGGTGGTTCTGGTTGGAATCGACGCCGATCGAGAACTTCTTGTTGTCGGCTGCGGTCTGCAGCACGCCGATACCGGTCGCACCGGCTGCCGCGTAGATCACGTCAGCGCCCTGGTCGATCTGGTTCTTGGTGAGTTCACCGCCGCGCACGGGATCGTTCCAGGCAGCACCGGTCGTGCCGGTCATGTTCTGGAAGACTTCGATCTTGTCGTTGGCAGCCTTGGCGCCCTGTGCATAACCACAGGCGAACTTACGGATCAGCGGAATATCCATGCCGCCGATGAAGCCGACCTTGCCGGTCTTGGAGGCCATGCCGGCCAGCAGACCGACGAGGTAGGAACCTTCATGCTCCTTGTAGACGACGGAGCGGACATTCGGCAGCTCGACGACGGAATCGACGATGACGAATTTGGTGTCGGGGAATTCGGCTGCGACCTTTTCCATGGCCGAGGTCCAGGCGAAGGAGACGGCGACGACCGGGTTGAAGCCCTTGCTGGCGAAGTTGCGGATGGCCTGCTCGCCCTGCGTGTCGCTGGTCGGTTCGAAATCACGGTAATCGATACCCGTTTCCGCCTTGAACTTTTCAGCGCCGGCCGCAGCCGCCTCGTTGAACGACTTGTCGAACTTGCCGCCCGTACCATAGACCAGCGCCGGCTTGATATCGGCAGCAAGCGCGGAAGCCGACATTGCGGCGAGCGCAAAAAGCGTCAGAAGGGATTTTTTCATTGTGCAGCCCTGTTGTTGCAATTGATATTTCTTAAGGGTCCTCCCGCAATCCCGTTGGCCGGGAATGTCTGCGGAACCGCCAGCCGTTTTCCCGGCTGTGCTTGCCTCATATCCTTGCATGGCTCAATGAAAAATTCATCCGGTTTTTTTGACCCGGTGGAAAAACTTTATTCTGGCGCTTTTTTGGTCTTTCCACCGGGCGACCTGCAAAAAATCTAGCCGATATTGCAGCTTACGCCCGTTCCCCTGAGGCCGCAGTAGCCGCCCGGGTTCTTGGCAAGATATTGCTGATGATAGTCCTCAGCATAATAAAATGTTTCAAGCGGCCCGATTTCCGTGGTGATGGCGCGCCCATGACCGGCCCCGTCCAAAGCCTCCTGAAAAGCGTCGCTCGCCTTCTGCGCCTGCTGCAGCTGGCCTTCCGTCGTCGTATAGATGGCGGAACGGTAGGTGGTGCCAACATCGTTGCCCTGCCGCATCCCCTGGGTCGGATCATGCTCCTCGAAAAATATCTTGAGCAGGCCTGAGAGCGATATCACGGCGGGATCGTAGACCACCTTCACCACTTCGGCGTGGCCGGTCTGGCCGGTCGTCGTTTCCTGATAGGTCGGGTTGCGGGTAAAGCCGCCGGCATAACCCACCGCCGTCACCCACACCCCCGGCGTTTGCCAGAACAGCCGTTCCGCGCCCCAGAAGCAGCCCATGCCGAGATAAATGATTTCAAGACCATCGGGATAAGGCCCCTTCAGAGGCCGGCCATTGACGAAATGCTTCTCCGGCACCGCAAGCGCCTCTTCACGGCCGGGCAAGGCCGTTGCTTCGGTGGGCATCGTCGTCTTTTTTGAAAGCGTATCGAACAGGAACATTCGGTCCTCCATGCGGCCAGTTCCGCCGCTTCTCATGGTTCACATCTGCGGGCGCCCCATTCGACGGACAAAAGTCAGACCGACAAACGCCTCATCGTTTTGTGTTTCCTGTAACCGGCCATCCAGCAGAGCAGGGAAACCACCAGGAAAAAAGCAGATGCGGGCACCGCCAAAAGGGCATTTTCAATGAAGCGCCACGCTTCAGGGTGAATATAGTGCGCCATGGCCGCTTCCGCCATGGTGCGCGAGGCAGGAAGAAGATAGTTCCAGACGGACAGGATGCCGGTGATGTCAACCGAGGAGGTTGAAACCGAACGGATCGAATCGAGCACCCCCAGAAAAACCGCCACGACGAGGAAAAGAAAGCTTAAAAACCGCAAAAAAGCTTTCATCGGGGATACCTCGCTCACGGCCTGCCGATCAGACAGCCACTTTTTGAAACCAATAATGCATCGATAAAGGTGGGAAAACCGGTTTGCAATCGCATCGGAACACAGGAAATTGCCGACATTTCAAAAAACTGTCAGATTCGTGTTGATCCCTGCGAATTCATCGGTATATATCGCGCCGTTCCAGTGATTTGCATTCTTCATGACATGCAGACTTGAAAAAGGACAGGTGGCCGAGTGGTTTAAGGCGCACGCCTGGAACGCGTGTGTGCGTGAAAGCGTACCGTGGGTTCGAATCCCACCCTGTCCGCCATTTCAGTCCCAAAGTGGGCACGCCGCTTCCCGCCGATTTCCCGCTAGAGACCGAAGTAAGGGCGCGCAGCAATTCGCCCTTCGATCCCTTGATGCGAACATGGCCTTCTCCGACTTCGACGCGCTGGGCAAAAGCGCGCAGATGATCCCGCCGGTAGCCGCCGCCCTCTTGCCTGAGCCGACGCCGCGCGGTCGTGGCGAACTTTCGCAAAACGGCCGGCGTCACCGCCATGCTGCCGGAGCTTTCGAGCATGGCCTGTGCTCGCTCGGAATCGACTTGCGCTTGGTCGCGGAGCGCCCGGAGGGCGACGACGCGCTCCTTCAAGGCCGGATCGTTCAGGTCGGCCACCCCCGCTTCGATGGCCTCGTAGAGGCGTTTCAGGCGAAGCTCGGTCTCGGCCGCGCGCCGGTTCAACTCAGCGATATGCTCCCTGCGCCGATCCGCCCGCTCCTCGCGTCGATCGAGGATCGAGGCCAGGATCTCCTCCAGCCGCTCGGGCTGGAGCAGCCGGTTCTCAATATGGTCGCAGACGATGGCGTCGAGCTGCGGCATCGGGATCGAGCGGCCGGAGCAGCCTGTCTCGCCCTGCCGGGCCTTGATCGAGCACGTATAGTAGCGATAGCGCCCGCCCTTGCCGGTGCGGAGTGTCATGGCTCCCCCGCACTTCTCGCAGAAGCAGATGCCTGTCAGCAGGGTCGGCCCGCTGACGACACGCGGCGGCGTGACCTTGGAGTTGCGAACCCGCAAATGCTCCTGCACGGCATCGAATGTCTCCTGATCGATCAGGCGCGGCACCGGGACGACGACGATCTCGCTGACCGGCTTCAGCACCTTGGACTTGGAGCGCTTGTTGAACTCATGCTCGCCGATATAGGTGCGTCGGGTCAGGACGCGGTGAAGCTGACCGATGCCCCAACGCCCACCGTCGCGGGTGAAGATGCGGTTGCGGTTGAGGTGATTCACGATGGCCTTGACACCCATCGGGCCTGAGCCGCCTTCGCCCTGGAGAGCGAGCCGATAGATCAGCCGCACCGTGTCGGCGTGCAACGGGTCGATCTCCAGCTTTTTCTTGGTCTTGGAGCCGCGTTGCTCGGCTGCGACGATGCGATAGCCGATCGGCGGAAGAGCGCCGTTCCAAAAGCCCTGTCGGGCATTCTCCTTCAGGGCGCGCATGACATGCTTGGCGTTCTCCTTCGACTGATATTCGTCGAAGAGCGCCATGATCCGCCGCATCATGTCGTGGATCGGATCGTCGCCCAGTTCCTGTGTGATAGACACGAGCCGGACGCCATTCTTGGCGAGCTTCCGGTAGTAATATTCCATGTCGAAGGCATCGCGGAAGAAGCGCGAGAAGCTGTGAACCAGCACCACGTCGAACGGTGCGGGCTTGGACGTGCCCGCTTCGATCATGCGCTGGAACTCGGGCCGACGATCGTTGGTGGCGGTATTGCCCGGCTCCACGAAGGTTTCGACAAGCTGATACCCGCGCGCCTCGCACCAGGCTTCGCCCTGCCGACGCTGGTCAGGGATCGACACATCATGCTCGGCCTGTCGCGCGGTGGAAACGCGCAGGTAAAGGGCGGCACGGGTGGCGACCAGCGGAGATTCTTTATTCATCGGCGGTCTCCTTCGGGCGTGAGGCTTTGCGCCGTGGGCTGGCAAGCGCCAGTTCCAGCACGACGCGATCATGGACGAGTTTGGGGGCGAGTTTCTTGCCGCTGCGCTCCATGCGGATGAGGCCGTAGCCGACCATCGCTTTGAGCGTGCGTGAGAGGTTGGATTTCGCGCGGCCGGTCAGTTCGGCCAGGGCATCGAGCGAATCCGGCTGCTGCTCCGCGATCAGACGCAGCATTTCGCGGTTGGGTGCCGACAAGACCTTTGAGAAGGATTCCGTCGAGATGAACCAGACTTTGGGATCGTCGGGCGACGGCTGTTCCTCGCCGCGCGCGATGCGTAGCGTCCGGGCCTTCATTTCCTCTGTATCGGCAATGCCGATCTTCAGCGTGGTCATGGCGCGCAGCCTCCGCAGGGGCACTCGCCGACCGACAAAGGACATCAGGCGGCGAAGCTGATATTCGCCATTATGGTTATCATAGTAATATAACTATTACAAGGAAACTCGCTCTACTCGATCGAGCTGGATCAGCCGGGCTTACCGAACAGTTCGTCAATAATGTCGCCGAACCACGCCTCGAACAGGTCGATCTCGGCTTCGGTTACGGGCACGCGCTCGGGCCAATCGTCGGAGACGGTCCAGTGATCGAACGATAGCTCCGTGCCACGTCCTTTCGCGACCGGCGTTTCGGGGGATGTCGGCATATCTTCATCGATATAGTCGTAGAGATCGTCGGGCAGGCTGCCGGAGACGGCACGAGTCCGACGCCGGGTCTTGGTGGCTTGGCGTCGAGACATGAACTCACCGTCCGGTTGGATATGCAGTCGTGGGTTCCCCGATCGGAATACGCGGCACTGCGCCGCTCCATCATCCTGCGGGGTTTGGCGACCGCGTGAAGTCGAGATTGTGCGATACCTTGATCGCCTCATGCGATCGGAATGCCGGACGATGGCGTCCCACGCCGCGCCTTGGCGAAGCCGCGATCGGTGGCAATGAAGCGTTCCAGCATGGGGACGATCAGTCGGACGGGATCGGATGCGGCGTGCCCTGCCTCACGGCCGAGGATTTCGGCATAGGCGGTTAGGTCGCGGTGCAGGCTGGCGGGCAGCTCCAGCGTGACTTTGATGGGCTTGTCGTCAGCGATCGGACCGAGCTTCAACTTGGTCATGGCGTTGCTCCATAGGGTTCAAGCACGAGGTCGCGGGTGACGATGACGCGGACGGGGAAACCCGGCCGGATGGTCAGCGTCGGTGCGATCTGCAACTGGCGCTGGACGATCTGTTGTCCGGCCTGATTGACGGTATCCTGAGCGCCGTCGCGGATCGCACGCACCAGCCGGTCATTGTCGTCGGTGGCGAGTTCGGTGCCGATACCGAGCAGCGTCGAAAGTGCTGCGGCCTTGGCGAGATCCCACCAGTGGTAGTCGACGCCATCCTCAAGCCCGGCATAGCCTCGCGTATCCGCGCCCGGCTGACGCTCCAGCACGATCGAGCGGCCGTTCGGGAAAATCAGGCGGTTCCAGACGAGCAGGATGCGGCGTTGGCCGAAGCCGACGCCGTTGTCATACTGGCCGATGACACGGGTGCCCTGCGGGATCAGGAGGTTGCGCCCGGTCGGGCTGTCATAGATGTTCTCCGTCACCTGCGCGGTGATCTGGCCGGGAAGATCGGAACGGATACCAGTGATGAGCGCGGCGGAAATCACCGCGCCGGCCTGAAGCACGTTCGGCGAGGCGGGTACGGCAACGCGATCGGACGCGACGGTGCGTCTGTCGGGTATCTGGTTGAGGAAGGCGAGTTGGCGGTCCTGCGCCGAGGGCGTGGCAGGCTGTGGCGCAAGGCCAAGACTTGCAAGGTTCGGCGCAGCAGCCGTGGTGTCGGCCGTCGCCGTCGTGGCTGGCGCAGCGGTGCGCGTCTCCGTCGAGGCGAACAGGCGAGCGGTCCTCGCCGCCTCCAGTTCCTGCAAGCGACGCTGCTCCTCCGCGCTGAGGCCAGGCTGCACCGCTGGATTGGCGGGCGTACCGGCGAGCGGCGGCATGACGGGCTGTCCGCGATTCTGCGCGTCGAGTATCGGTCGGCCGAGATCGCCGGGAAGCGGCGGGCCGAGCACCGGTCCGGTATAGTCGCGCGGCAGGCTGTTGAGGCCGTCCGGCGTCGCCCGGTTGTCGGTCGAAAGCAGTTCCTCGTTCTGGCGGCCACCCTGGGAGGTCTGAAGCGCGTAGATCAACGCGCCGCCGACACCGAGGCTGGCGACAAGACCAAGACCGGCGAGCACCTTGCGCGACAGGCGGGTGACGCGCGGCGGCTCGGGGCGCAGGCGCATGGGCGCGACCGGCTCGCCGGTCAGCGGGCGGGCATCATCGGAAGGTTCCGGCGCCTCGGGCTTGCGCCCTTCTTCCTGTTCGGGATCGACCTCGCTCACGATGCGGGCCTCCCGTCCGTGCGCGAGATGCGGACCCGCTTCTGGTTGCGGTCGGTGCCGAAACGCAGCTCGGCAGCGGCGAACAGCCGGTCCACGACCATGTACTTTCCGCGAACGCGATAGTTCACCAGTTCCGAGGTATTGCCCTCCGGCCCGACGACGAAGAGCGGCGGCATCTCGCCTTGGCCGATGCCGCGCGGAAACTCGATGAACACCTGCCTTCCGTCGTCGAAGGCGCGCAGCGGCCGCCACGGCGCACGGTCGCCGGAAATCTCGTAGCGGAAGTTGACGTTGGCGAGATCGACGCCGCTGGCAACGGGCTGGACAGCCTGCGCGTCGGCGTTCTGGCGGCGGAGCGCGATGAGCTGGTCCTGCGGATACTGCCAAGAGACCGACGCCATATAGGTGCGCTCGGTCGAACGCAGTTCCATATGGTAGGTGCGCAGATTGGTGTTGATGACGAGATTGGTCATCAGATCGGTGCGTGTCGGCTTGACGAGGATATGGACCTGCCGGGTAGCGCCCGTGCCGCTTTCGGTATCGCCGATGATCCAGCGCACCGTGTCGCCAGCGGCGACCGGGCCGGAGCCGACCAGCGTTTCGCCCGGCTGAAGCGCGATGTCGGTGATCTGCCCAACAGCGGTATAGACCTGATAGAGCGCGCCTTGCGTGAAGGGATAGACCTGCATCGAATTGATGAAGCCGTCGCGCACGGGCTGCACGCGGGCCTGCGCGTTCGCCTGATTGACCCTGGCCGTGGGGTCGACCGGTTCCGGCGTGCGGCGCGTGGTCTCGACAGGTTTCATCTGGCCGGGCAACGGCAACGGGCGCGGCAGCTCGACCACTGTGACCGGCGCAGGCGGATCGACTGTCTGCACGGCAGGCGCGGCATCGTCATAGGCGATCTCGGGTGGCGGGGTCGTCGTGGCGCAGCCGGCGAGCGCCGTGGTGCAGACGAGGAGAACCGGCAAAGCGGATTTACGGAAAGCCGGAATGACGGGATTGCGTGCCGCCGGATGTCCGGCGGTCGGATAAGACGGCCGGATCATTGTCCAAGCTCCTTCGACCAGTTGATGGCGTTGACGTAGATACCGAGCGGATTGGCCCGGAGTTTCTCGGGGTCGCGCGGGGTCTGCACGACGACGGTGAGGATGGCGGACCAGCGCTCGGTCGAGGCGAGCGAGCCGTCCTGATAGCGGCGCTCTATCCAGGCGACACGGAAGCTGTCGGGTGATGCGCGGATGACCGAGGAAACCTCAATCGCGATTTGCTGCTTGCCGACTTTGGTGAACGGGTCATTGGCGCGGGCATAGTCGTTGAGCGCCAGAGCCCCGGCCTGCGTCGTGAACTCATAGGCGCGAAGCCAGTTCTGCCGCACGATGATGGCGTCCGCCGGGATCGCGCGGACCTGTTCGATGAACCGGGCCAGATGGAAAGCGATCTGTGGATCGGTCGGCCGGTAGTCAGCGACGGCGGGGGCGACGGCCTGTGCCTGGCCGAGCTTGTCGACCTGCACCACCCACGGCACGATTGATCCGCTGGTGGACTGCCAGACCAGCGCGGCGGACAGCCCCGCCGACAGGGCGAGCGAGCCGAAGGCCATGAAGCGCCAGTTCCGGGCCTGCACGCGGGCGGAACCGATGCGGTCGTCCCAGACCTGCGCCGCTCGTTGGTAGGGCGTCTCGGGCTGAGGGGATTTGCCATAATGGGTGGCGGGTCTTTTGAACATCAGCGGTCACTTTCAGAGAGATTGATGGAAGAGCCGCCGCCGTGGCTGTCGCCGCTGCGCACGGAATGGGCGGCGGCCTGAACGCCGTGGGTGAATTGCTGCGAGCGCTTCATGCGTTTGGCCCATGCGGGCGGGCCGTCGGCGGCGGATGCTGACGACGTGGAGGTGGACCCGGCTTCGCCGGCCTCTCCCCAGATGGTCCCGGCAGTTGAAGAGCCGCCCGTGACCTCGAACGCACCGCGAGCGCCAGCCTGATAGCTTTGCTTCATGCTGTCGGCGGCTTTCGATACCGCGCGCTTCAGGGGAGACGCGGCCGCTTGCGCGCCGGTCGAGGCGACATTGCCGAGACCGGAGGCGACGGCGGATGCGCCCGACTGTCCAGCAGCGCCGAGGCTGTAGGCGGTCGAGGCCCCACCAGCGAGAGCCGCGCCGCCACGGGCGGCGGCGGCCGCGCCTCCGGCAAGTGCACCGGCCCCGCCAGCGGCAGCGCCAAGGGCAGCGCCGCCGGCCATGACCATGCCACCGGCGGCAAGGCCCGTTCCGATAGCTCCGCCGGCGCCGAGCTGCGGGCCGCCGGAGACAAGACCGTTGGCGATGCCGGGACCGAAGATGCCCAGGCCGAGCAGCGACAGCGCGGCGAGCACGATCGCCATGGCGTCGTCGATCGTCGGTGTCGCACCGCCGAAACCAGCGGTGAACTCGGAAAACAGCGTCGAGCCGATGCCGATGATGACGGCGAGCACCAGAACCTTGATGCCCGACGAAATGACGTTGCCGAGCACACGTTCGGCCATGAAGGCAGATTTGCCGAACAGGCCGAACGGGATCAGCACGAAACCGGCGAGCGTCGTCAGCTTGAACTCGATCAGGGTGACGAAGAGCTGCACGGCGAGAATGAAGAAGGCGAGCAGGATCAGCGCCCAGGCAAAAAGCAGGCACGCGATCTGGATGAAGTTCTCGAAAAACGAGACCCAGCCCATCAGGTCGGAGATGGATTCGAGCAATGGGCGACCGGCGTCGAGCCCGGTCTGCGCCACCTTGCCGGGGCGCAGCAGGTCGGCGACGGAAAAGCTGGTCCCGGACGCCTTCAGGCCGAGGCCGGCGAAGCTCTCGAAGACGATGCGGGCGAGATTGTTCCAGTTGCCGATGAGGTAGGCGAAGACGCCGACGAACAGCGTCTTCTTGACCAGACGGGCGATGACGTCGTCATCGGCGCCCCACGACCAGAACAGCGCGGCCAGCACCACGTCGATGACGATCAGCGTCGTCGCGATGAACGTGACCTCGCCCGACAGCAGGCCGAAGCCGCCGTCGATATAGCGCGTGAAGACTTCGAGGAAATGGTCGATGACGCCGGTGCCGCCCATGTCAGCGCGCTCCCTCATCAGGAGAAACGGGCGGCCTTGCAGGCTCGGGCGGTGTGACCGGCTGCATCTCCTTGACGATCGGATCTTCAGCCGGAGCCGATGGCCACAATGTCGTCGGAGCGTCCGGTGCATCCGGCGTCTGCGCACCCTGCTTCAGGAAGCGGTCGCGGTTCTCGGCCCATATGCCGAGGCAAGCGGGATCGCGGGTGGCGGCCTCGCCCATGTCCCGGCAACGGCGAAGGCGTTGGCGCAGGTCGCCAGTGTCGCCGCGTTGGCGTGCCTGGCGGCCGACCTCGGCAGGTTCGGGCTGGCGCGTGAACTCGATCACGGCGGCGGTGATGGCGACGCCGACGAAGACGACGGCGCCGAGCCGGGCAAGCATCTTGCCGTCCATGGGCGTCGCCTCCCTCAATTACCGCTGCTCGGGAACATCCGGGCATTGCCCGGCTGGTAGCCCGTGCCCGGCGTCAGGAAGCGGCGGCGCTGCTCGCGCCCCTGTTCCGCGGCGGCTGCCCGTTCGGCGTCGGTAAGTGCTTGCGCCCGGCCGTTGGCGGCGACGACGGCGGTGAGATCGGCAAGTTGCTGAGCCTGAAGCGCGAGGAGCTGGTTGCCGGCCTGCGTCGCCTGAAGTGCGCCGGTCGCGCCCTGGCTCGCCCCCACCAACCGCGACATCTCCGTGCGGTTGGTGTCGATATTGCCGACGACGGTGGCCTGCACCTTCATCGCATCCTGAAGGCTACCGACCGTGTTTTGCCAGCGGGAGCGGGCATCTGAGACAAGCTGCTGATCCGACGCGGAAAGCGAGACATTCCCATATTTCTGCTGAAATATCTGATCGATCTGCTGAACGTCGTAGGCGATGTTCTGTGCCTGATTGAGCAATTGCTGGGTGCGCTGTACCGACTGCTGAATCTGCTGGAGCGACGAGATCGGCAGGTTCGCCAGATTGCGAGCCTGATTGATGAGCATCTGCGCTTCGTTCTGAAGCGAGGTGATCTGGTTGGTGATCTGCTGAAGGCTCCGGGCGGCCGTCAGCACATTCTGCACATAGTTCGTCGGGTCATAGACGATCCATTGCGCCTGTGCGGGCGCGGGCAGCATCGGGGCAAACGCGACGGGGGCGATGAGCAGCGCGGCAGCAAGCCGCGCCACGCGGGAACGGCGCAGTTTCATGGCAGTTTCTCCAGATTGGTGAGGTCGGGGATGAGGTCGGCGGCCCAATCGACGCCGCGATGGCGTAGCCAGGCGTTGAGAAAGCGATCCGGGCCGTGTTCGGCGAGGAGCTGGGCGATGATGGTCTGATCGGATTTGCCGGACGCGGCGCAGAGCGACAGCGCCACGTCGCTGAGGCCGAGGTCGAACAGGCGATTGCCGCGCCGGGACTGGCAGTAATAGTCGCGCTTGGGCATCGCCCGCGCGAGGATCTCGATCTGACGATCGTTGAGGCCGAAGCGGCGGTAGATGGTGGTGATCTGCGGCTCGATCGCGCGCTCGTTCGGCAGGAGGAGCCGGGTGTGGCAGCTTTCGATGATGGCAGCCGCAATCACGCTGCCGTCAATGTCCGAGAGGCTTTGCGTGGCGAAGATAACGCTGGCGTTCTTCTTACGCAGCGTCTTCAGCCATTCGCGAAGTTGGCCGGAGAACCCCTCGTCGTCGAGCGCGAGCCAGCCCTCATCGACGATGATGAGCGTCGGCGATCCGTCGAGCCGGTCTTCGATCCGGTGGAACAGATAGGCCAGCACGGCGGGTGCGGCGTCCGTGCCGATCAGCCCTTCTGTCTCGAACGCCTGAACGGTGGCCGTGCCGAGATGTTCGCTCTCGGCGTCGAGCAGCCGGCCCCAGGCGCCGCCGATGCAATAAGGCCGGAGCGCCTGCTTCAGGTCATTGGACTGGAGCAGGACGCACAGGCCGGTGATGGTGCGCTCGCCCACTGGCGCGGAGGCCAGCGAAGTCAGCGCCGTCCAGATGTGCTCCTTCACCTCGGGCGTGATGGTGACGCCTTCGCGCAGGAGAATGGCGACGATCCAGTCCCCGGCCCACGCGCGTTCGCTCGTCTCCTCGATGCGGGCGAGCGGCTGGAGGCTGACGGACGTGTCCGAGCCGTCCGTCAGCCCGCCGCCGAGATCGTGCCAGTCGCCCCGCATGGCGAGCGCTGCGGCGCGGATCGAGCCGCCGAAGTCGAAGGCGAAGACCTGGGCGCCTCTGTAGCGGCGGAACTGAAGCGCCATGAGCGCCAGCAGCACCGACTTGCCCGCGCCGGTCGGGCCGACGACGAGCGTATGGCCGACATCGCCGACGTGAAGGGAAAACCGGAACGGGGTCGAGCCTTCGGTCTTGCCGAAGAGCAGTGGGGGCGCTGCAAAATGCTCGTCCCGTTCCGGCCCCGCCCACACCGCCGAAAGCGGAATCATGTGGGCGAGATTGAGCGTGGAGATCGGCGGCTGCCGGACATTGGCATAGACATGCCCTGGCAATGATCCGAGCCAGGCATCCACGGCGTTGATGGTCTCTGCCATCGCCGTGAAGTCGCGGCCCTGGATGACCTTCTCCACGAGGCGTAGTTTTTCGTCGGCGATGCGCGGATCGGCGTCCCACACCGTCACGGTGGCGGTGACATAGGCGATGCCGGCATAGTCCGCGCCGAGTTCCTGAAGCGCGAGATCGGCATCCGCTGCCTTGTTCGACGCATCCGTGTCCACCAGCGCGGATTGCTCGTTGGTCATCACCTCCTTGAGGATCGCGGCGATGGATTTGCGCTTGGCGAACCATTGCCGCCTGATCTTCGTCAGCAGCTTGGTCGCGTCGGTTTTGTCGAGCAGGATGGCGCGGGTGGACCAGCGATAGGGAAAGGCCAGCCGGTTCAGCTCGTCGAGCAGACCCGGCGTTGTCGCGGTCGGAAATCCGGTGATGGTCAGCACGCGTAGATGCTGATCGCCCAGGCGCGGCTCCAGCCCGCCGGTCAGCGGCTGATCGGCGAGCAGCGCATCGAGATAGATCGGGGTTTCGGGGACGCGGACACGGTGCCGGTGCGTTGACACGCAGCCATGCAGATAGGTCAGCATCTCGCTATCATCGAGCCAGCGGCATTCCGGCATGAAGGCTTCGATCAGACGGAGCAGCCGGTCGGTCCGGTCGGCGAAGGCGTTGCACAGCTCGTTCGGATCGATGCCAGCCTTCTCGCGTCCCTCGTAGAGCCAGGTTTCCGCGCGCGCGGCGTCCTCGGCAGGCGGCAGATAGGTGAAGGTCAGGAAGTAGCTGGACTCGAAATGCGCGCCCGCTTCCTCGAAATCTGCCTTGCGCTCGGCATCGACCAATGCGGACGCCGCATCGGGAAACGTGCTGACGGGATAGATCGCGGCCGGATGGCGCTGCGCTTCCACGAAGATCGCCCAACCGGAGCCAAGGCGGCGGAAGGCGTTGTTGAGACGACCGGCGACGGCGACCAGTTCGGCGGGCACAGCCGAATCGAGATCGGGGCCGCGAAACCGTGCCGTGCGCTGGAAGCTGCCATCCTTGTTGAGCACGATGCCGGGGCCGACAAGGGCTGCCCAGGGCAGGAAGTCGGCAAGGCGGCTGTTGCGATTGCGATATTCGGCGAGGTTCATCATCGGTGCGCTCCCCCTCAGACCGTGAGATGTGCGGGGATGCGCAGATGGCGGCGGCCTACATCAACGAAGAGCGGGTCGCGCTTCGCCGCCCACACCGCCGCGAAATGCCCGATCGCCCAGATGGCGAGACCCACCAGCCAGAGGCGCAGGCCCAGGCCGACCGCGCCTGCCAGCGTGCCGTTCATGATGGCGATGGCGCGCGGAGCGCCGCCGAGCAGGATCGGCTCGGTCAGCGCCCGGTGGACCGGCACGGTGAAGCCCGGAACCTCGCTCCCCTGTTCGACGACGCCCGCCATCAGACCAGCGCTCCGCCGCCGAACGAGAAGAACGACAGGAAGAAGCTCGACGCGGCGAACGCGATCGAGAGGCCGAAGACGATCTGGATCAGACGGCGGAAGCCGCCCGACGTATCGCCGAAGGCCAGTGCGAGGCCCGTGGTGATGATGACGATCACGGCGATGATCTTGGCGACCGGGCCTTCGATCGACTGGAGGATGGATTGCAGCGGCGCTTCCCAGGGCATGGACGAGCCGGAGGCATGGGCGGGCGCGGCCATCATCAGGCTCACGACGGCGACTGAAGCCGTCATGGTGAGGTGATGGAGCAATTGATATGGGCGCCGATCAGCGAGATGTATGGCGCGCAGACGTTGGATCATGGATGGTCTCCTTCGGGGCTGAGGGCTTGGGCTGAGGAAGTCGCAGCGCCGTCGCCCTCGATGACGGCGGGCGCGACGCGGTAATCGCCGTCCGGGCCAAGGCCCTCGACACGGGCGAGTTCGGTGAGCCGGCGTGCGGAGCCGCGTCCGGAGAGGACGGCAACGAGGTCGATGGTCTCGGCGATCAGCGCGCGCGGAACGGTGACGACAGCTTCCTGGATGAGCTGTTCCATCCGGCGCAGCGCGCCGATGGCGCTGCCGGCGTGGATGGTGCCGACGCCGCCGGGATGGCCGGTGCCCCATGCCTTCAGGAGATCGAGCGCTTCCGCGCCGCGCACCTCGCCGACCGGGATGCGGTCGGGGCGCAGGCGTAAGGATGAGCGAACGAGATCCGACAGGGACGCCACGCCATCCTTGGTCCGCATGGCGACGAGGTTGGGCGCGGCGCATTGCAGTTCGCGCGTGTCCTCGATGATGACGACGCGATCGGAAGTCTTCGCCACCTCGGCCAGGAGCGCGTTGGTCAGTGTGGTCTTGCCGGTGGAGGTGCCGCCCGCCACGAGAATGTTGGCGCGGGACACGACGCCCTTGCGCAACGCCTCGGCCTGGGTAGCCGTCATGATCCCGGCCCGGACGTAATCGTCGAGCGTGAACACGGCGACGGCGGGTTTGCGGATGGCAAAGGCAGGCGCGGCGACGACGGGTGGCAGCAGGCCCTCGAACCGCTCCCCTGTCTCGGGCAGCTCGGCCGAGACGCGCGGGCTGCCCGCGTGGACTTCGGCGCCGACGTGATGCGCGACGAGGCGCACGATGCGTTCGCCATCGGCGGGCGACAGTCGCTCGCCGGTATCGGACAGCCCTTCGGAAAGCCGGTCGATCCAGATGCGGCCATCCGGGTTCAGCATCACCTCGACGATCGCGGCGTCTTCGAGAAACCGTGCGATGGCCGAGCCGAGCGCGGTGCGCAGCATCCGCGCGCCGCGTGCCAAACTTTCCGAATAGTGATGTGAAACGGCCATCTGATCCCCGTGTTCGCCGGGGAGACATCAGACGGTCCCCGGACGGGGATGATTAAAAGAGCCGGAAATTAGGCGGATTCAACAAGTATCTAACACCCGGCGGCCATAGCGAAGAAACGGCGGCAATCGGCGGGATTGATTATTGGACGCCGCACACCAGAGGCGTCCGCTATTCTGTATCGTCTGCTCTATTGCGTCGCGAGTCGATGTCACGCGACAGGTCTTTCAGGAACCGATCGCCGGTTGCCAGCTTCCGACCGAGCGTTTGAAGAAAGCCATCGAACCGTTCCGTGCCTTTGGCTCGCGCCGATGCCTGTGCGCTGTCGGGCAACGGCGGCATGACGGTCAGCCAGAAGCGGATGAACAGCGAGAGCGTTTCTCCGAGAATGGCGAGGTCTTCGTCCATGCCCTCGATCTGGCGGCCTATCCGGTCCATGCGGCGGGCGAACACGGCTTCCAGCCGCTCCGAGGCGTCGGCCGACAGGAACGACGCGACGGCGGCTTCGATCACGGCGGACTTGGAGATATTGCGGCGGAGCGCCAGAGCCTCGACCTTCTTCAGGAGGTCGGGGTCGAAATAGACGTTCATGCGGGTCTTCGTCTGCATGGCCGTCCCCTTCACAATTCTATGCCATCGGCAGGGTCCATCGACGCCTGCCGGGCAACCGATGTGACCTGCTGGCGGAAACTGCGCGCCTTGGCGGCATCCACGTCCGGCTCATCGTCGAGTATGTCGAACTCGCCGACTGGCGCGTGATCCGGCGGCGAGATCTCCTCATGCTCCGGCAATTCCGGCTCGCGGCGGATGCCTGCGTTAGCCGGATCGATGTTGGTGCTGCCAGCATTTCCCGGTGCAACCCCAGCCGACGCAGCCGGGATCGCCAGCGCCGACCAGTCGTCGGCGGGTGGCGTTGCCGGCGCTTTCGACGTTCCCGGCTTCGGTGGCGGCAACAGGCGCTCCCGGAACCGCGCATCTTCGTAGTAGCGCGCCTTCTTCGCCCGGATTGGCGGCACGCCCGCGACCAGCAGCAATTCGTCGGCGGGCGGAAGCTGCATTACCTCGCCGGGGGTGAGCAGCGGCCGGGCCGTCTCCTGCCGCGACACCATGAGGTGGCCGAGCCAGGGCGACAGCCGGTGCCCGGCATAGTTGGTGGAATCGCGCATCTCAGTCGCGGTGCCGAGCGCATCCGATACCCGTTTGGCGGTGCGCTCGTCATTGGTGGCGAAGGCGACACGCACATGGCAATTGTCGAGCACGCTGTTGTTTGCGCCATATGCCTTCTCGATCTGGTTGAGGCTCTGCGCGATCAGGAAACTCTTGATGCCGTAGCCCGCCATGAAGGCCAGCGCGCTCTCGAAGAAGTCGAGCCGGCCGAGCGCCGGGAACTCATCCAGCATCAGCAGGAGACGATGCCGGTTGGCGGAGGTCTTCAGGTCTTCTGTCAGGCGCCGCCCGACCTGATTGAGCAGCAACCGGATCAGCGGCTTGGTGCGGTTGATGTCGGAGGGCGGGACAACGAGATAGAGGCTGACCGGCCGTTCCGCCGTCACCAGATCAGCAATGCGCCAGTCGCACCGCGCCGTCACCTTCGCCACCACGGGATCGCGATAGAGACCGAGGAACGACATGGCGGTCGAGAGCACGCCCGACCGCTCGTTGTCACTCTTGTTCAGCAGTTCGCGCGCCGATGACGCGATGACCGGATGAACGCCCGCTTCGCCGAGATGCGGCGTGTTCATCATGGCGCGCAGTGTCGCCTCTACGGGGCGCTTAGGATCGGAGAGGAAATTGGCAACGCCGGCGAGCGTCTTGTCCGCTTCAGCATAGAGAACATGCAGGATCGCCCCGACCAGAAGCGAATGGCTGGTCTTTTCCCAATGGTTGCGCTTGTCGAGCGCGCCTTCGGGATCGACGAGGATGTCGGCGATATTCTGCACGTCGCGGACTTCCTTGTCGCCGCGCCGCACCTCCAGCAGCGGATTATAGGCGGATGACGTGGGATCGGTCGGATCGAACAGCAGCACCCGACCATGCTTCGACCGGAAACCGGCGGTCAGCCCCCAGTTCTCGCCCTTGATGTCGTGAATGATTGTGCTGCCCGGCCAAGTCAGCAGCGTCGGCACGACGAGACCGACGCCCTTGCCCGATCTGGTCGGGGCGAAGCACAGCACATGCTCGGGGCCGTCATGACGGAGATAGTCGCGCTCGATCCGGCCGAGCAGGACCCCATCGGGGTCGAGCAGACCGGCGGCCTTGATCTCTTCCGGTTCAGCCCAACGCGCCGATCCATAGGTGGCGACATTCTTCGCCTGTCGCGCACGAAGGACAGACATGCCGATCGCGACGGCGATGGCGATGAAGCCGCCCGAAGCCGCGATGATCGCCCCTTCGACGAACACCTTCGGTGCATAGGCATCGTAGAAATACCACCACCAGAAGAACGCTGGCGGATAGTAGATCGGCCAGCTCGCCACCATGAACCATGGCTCGCCGAGCTGCGCCTGAAAGCCGAGTTGCCACGCTGTCCACTGCGTCGCCGCCCATGTCGTCAACAAAATGATGATGGAAACGAGGGCGATCTGCCCCCAAAGAATCTGACCTCCGCGCATACAGGCTCCGATCGGCAAAAGAGACGGAGCTGATCAGAGAATAGCCGTTCCGGCCAGAAGCAACAGAAAATCCGATGCGTCGGGGTATCGGATACTATGGCGAAGAAAAAGGACGGTCAGTGGCGTGTCGAGCGCGCTTCCGCCGCTGCTTGTTCCAATATCTTACGGTAGCCCACCTTCGTCATCCAACGCGCCCGAGCGAGATGACTTTCCCAGCATCGGCGTGTGCGTTCGGCGTCCGTCACCGGGTCACGATGCAGGACGATCCGCGCGACTTCCGTCCAGTCTGCCCTATCGGCTTCGGCGTCGAGCAGCCGCATGTAGGTGACGAAGTGCGCCTCGTCATAAATCGTGATCGCTGGCTCGGTCGGAGCCAGGTCATCGACCTCGGGGTCAAGCTCAGGGCGCACTCGCATTGCACGGCCCTCCCTAAGATGTAGCGCCGCATGGAATCCCGAAATGGGATAATCCTGAATCAGGATTAGCGCAAAGGCTCCCCTCTTTCAATGGAGAGCCCTCTCGAATGCAGAAGTCCTTGCGCACGCCCCGACAAATACTTCTGCAATCTCTGCTTGTCGAAGCGCGCAAGGCCAAAGGATTGACGCAGGCTGAGTTGGCTGAAACGTTGAACAAGCCGCAATCTTTCGTTGCCAAGTATGAGAATGGCGAACGGCGGATCGATGTCGTTGAATTCGTGGATATTACTGCGGCCCTTGGCGTCTCCGCCGCCGATCTCCTCGCCACGATAGAGCCTGCCATCGCCCAACCGCGTCAGGTGGGTGATTAAATACCACAAGTCTACACGTCGACAACGCCACCCTGAGTGCGCGGCCGTGTCGGCGAGCGTTACGGTGTTGGGGCAGATTGCGGATTCGCTCGGGATCGAACCGAGCGAACGGCTCCAATCGTCAGAGCGAGCGCGCTGACCGGCTCATTTGCGCGGCTAGATCAAGCATGTTCAGCAATGCTGGATTGCGGTTATGAGGCGACCATACCGCGCTGAACCGCGCCGGTTCGGTCTCATCGGCGATTGATCGAAACACCACGCCGGGAAATGACACGTACGTCGTCGCCTCGCTGGTCAGTGTGATGCCGTCGCCAGCCGCGACCATACCCATAAGCGTGTCGCGCGCCACGTCGCAGCGGCGGATACAAGGTGAGCGCTGGCGCTCGCTGAGCCGACGTACGACATGCTCAAACACTTGCGGCCCGGTGCCGCCATGTCGGGCAAGAAAAATCTCATCGCCGAGGTCGAACCATGCGATGCTCTCCCGTTGCGCTAAGGGGTGATCTTTCGGAAGAGCCACCATGATCGGTTCGCACCACAGCGCTCGGGAATGGCAATCGGGTGAGTGGACGCCATCGATTACGAAGGCGACATCAAGCCTGCCCTCACGGACCATTGCGATGGTTTCAGACGAACGCCCCTCCAGCACAGATTGCTCGACCATTGGATAACTGGCGCGATACCGGCGGCGAAGATCGACGAGGAAACCCGCGGCGATGGAACTATGTAGGCCGATCGCAAGATGCCCCTCCGTCCCATCGATCCTTGCGCCTGCCGTGCGCACTGCGTGATCCAGTTGGGCGATGCCAGCCGATACCCCGGCGATGAAATGTTGCCCGGCATCGGTCAACCGAACCCCGCGATGCCGCCGCTCGAACAACAGGATGCCCAGAGCATCTTCCAACCCCTTGATCCGAGTGCTGACGCTGGATTGCGTGGTACCAAGCACATTCGCTGCGTGATGGAAGTTCAACACTTCAGCGACGACGATGGCATGGCGTAAGGACACCAACGGAATACCGCGAAGATGATCGAAACCACCTTCCGGCTGATCCTTCCCAAGCTTCCGCCCCCAACGCATTGATGCCTATCCCGTCACTGCGATCTGCGTAAGCTTGGTTGACAGTTCCCACAGACGCTCGGCTTCGGTTACGCTGGTCGCATATTCTTTGACGCCGACGAACGGCTCGCTTGCTGTTTCCGCCCGGACGGCGATGTCACAATCTTCGCAATAGAGACCACCAAGCCCGTCGAGTTGCGGCGAGGTTGCCGCCCAGACCTGCGTCGCGGCTCCCTGGGCTGGTGTCTTAAAGGTGGGATCGGCTGGATTGCCGTTTGCATCGAGCCAGCCTTCGGCTGTCATCTCGGTTTGCGTGAGATGACGCTGGAGCGGCGTGAATATCTTGCCGGGATGGAGTGAGAAGGCGCGGATGCCGCGATCCCTGCCAATTCGGTCGAGATGGACCGCGAACAAGGCATTCGCCGTTTTCGACTGCCCATAGGCCAGCCATTTATCGTAGCCGCTCGTGAACTGTACGTCTTCCCAGCGGATCGGCGAAGCGTGATGCCCGGCGGAGGAAACCGAGACGACGCGCGCGCCTCCTTCGAGCAACGGCGAGATCAAATTCGTTAGTGCGAAATGGCCGAGATGATTGGTGGCGAACTGCGCCTCCCATCCCGGCCCGACCCGCATCTCCGGACACGCCATGATCCCAGCGTTGTTGATGAGCATGTCGAGATGGCTCTCGGCCGCGAGAAGTCGCTTGGCGAACAGATGAATGCTGGTGAGGTCTTCGAGATCAAGCGCGTCCACTATCACATTGGGAACATCATGCATGGCCGCCCGCGCCGCCTCAGGGTTGCGCGCGCCGACGATCACATGCGCGCCGGCTGCCGCTAGCGCCCTCGTGGTTTCCAGTCCGAGGCCGGAATGCCCACCGGTGACAATCGCGCATCTACCGGTCAGGTCGATACCTGCCAGCACGTCTGAGGCTGTTGTGCGGGCACCAAAGCCGGAGCCCAGAGGTTTCTGATGATCGGTCATATAGCTTCTCCGAAGTTGAGAGCGGTCCCGTGTGACACCGGACCTGTCCTTTCGATTCAGGGGAGATTAGAGGTGGCCATCGAACGATCAATGTCCTATAGTTCGAATATCTTTCGTCATAGTACGGCATATCTGATTTGGACCCCCTATCCGACGTTCTTTCCCTGCTGAGGCCCAGAACGGCGATCAGCGCCGGTCTCGATGCGGGCGGCGAATGGGCTATCCAGTTCCCCGCCCATGAAGGCATTAAATTCAACACCGTGATGCGGGGCTCCTGCTGGGTAAGCGTGGCTGGCGAAGCCGAACGGTTGCGGATCGAGGCCGGAGACTGCTTTCTGCTGACTCGTGGCTTGCCGTTCCTGTTCGCGACCGACAATCCACCACCGCCCATCGACTCCGCCACGATCTACGATTACGCGGTGGATGGCATCGCGACCTGCAACGGAGGCGGCGATTTCTTCCTGATCGGCGGGCGCTTCGCGTTCGAGGGGGATCACGCCGGGCTGCTATTTGGTGCGCTCCCCGCCATCGTCCATATTCGCGATGCCACTAACCAAGCGGCGGTGTTGCGTTGGGCACTGGAGCAACTGGCACTGGAATTGAAGCAGGGATCGCCCGGCGGGGCACTGATGGCCGATCATCTTGCGCAGATCATGTTGCTTCAGGTACTGCGACTCTGGCTCGCTTCCGGCAAGCAATCCGGCTGGCTGGGCGCGCTGGCCGATCACAGACTGACCCGTGCGCTTGGTGCGATGCACGCTGAACCGCAACGCCGCTGGACGCTGGTCGAGCTTGCCGGCCTCGCCGGTATGTCCCGCACGACTTTCGCCGAACGGTTTCGCGATGTTGTCGGACAGACGCCGCTCGACTATCTGGCGAGTTGGCGGATGCGGCTGGCCGCCGATCGATTGCATCGCAGCGCCGACAGTGTTGCCGCCATCGGCTTTTCTGTCGGTTATGAATCGGAGGCCGCGTTCAGCACTGCATTCCGCCGTGTAACGGGCCGCACCCCGATGCAGTATCGACGTACGGTGTCCCTATAATCTCACAAACCCAATCCCCGCTGCCGCCCCAACTGCCATGATACCGATCCGCCCTGCACGACGCCCGACACCTCACGTCCAAGCTGACGGTCAATGACCGGCCGCCACGGGACAAGGGTGAACTCGTGGGACTTTTCGACGATGGCGAACTTGCCGCTCGATAGCTGCACGGTCCCGGTGAGAGTGCCGGTAACGGTCTCGCCATCAATGGCGGTGCGAAACGGTGTCCCCTTTTTCGCAGCCATCTCAGCTCCGGCACGGGCCACTTCCCGCTCCTGAAGCGTCGCGATCAGATTGCGCCGATAAGCAATGCGGCCGTCCGTCTGACGGATGGCGTCGCCCCTGTCGATCAGGTTATCGCGCCGACGTTCCATCGCCTCGCGCACCTGCTCGCCGAACCCCGACGACGACAGCTCCGACGTGCTCGCACCGACCAGCCGTCGGTCGAGCCAGGTCGCGCCATCCGATCCAATCTGGCGCTCGAGGTCGAAGGTCGATAGGACGCGGATATTGGCACGGGCATTCCGGCCCGCGTCATGAGCGGCGGCGCGCGCTTCGAAATCCTCCGGGATGCGCCATTGATCGGCGTCGATCCGCTCCGCGATCCCGGCCCGCCGCAACGCCTCCAGGCGACGGACATGTGCATCGACGAAACCCTCATAGTCCCCACCCGGCACACGGCCGTCGAACCGGGCCTGCTCCAGATGCCGGCTCGGCCGATAGATGCCGTCTTCGGCCATGCCGGCGATAGCGCGATCGGACGGACGGCCTGCACTGTCGGGCGGCCCGATCTCGATGACGCTGCCGACGTGGGCGTCCTCGACGCGGGCCGGGTCGACGCCGGAGATGTGGTGCGTGCGCCCGTCGATCCCATCGACCACCAGCGTCAGATTCTCGCCCAGCTCGTCCGACAGATGTTTGTCGATGACGCGGCCGACGATCGGCGCCGCTGGCGCGGCATCGTGAATCTCGAAGCTCATCGGATCGCGTTCCGCGCCCTCGGCCCGGAGCGCCTTCTGCATGGTGCGGACGATGTCGCCGCGCTCGCCCATCTCGCGCAGGGTCGGCTCCAGCCGCTCGCTCAATTCCCAGACGCCCGGCGCGTGTTCGGTCGCGAGTCCCATGTCGCCGAGCTTGCCGAGACGGCGCAGCCGCATGGTCCGGTCTGACTGGCCGCGCAGATCGTCGGGTTCATGGCGCAGGTCGATCAAACGCGCATCGGCTTCCGCGATCATCGCCCGGTCGATGCGAGTGAGCCAGTCCTGATCGATCTCCGTCATGAGCTTTCGGCGCTGCTCGATCTCGGTGACGGGGCCGAGTTCCAGCGTCGCCAGTTCGCTCGCCCGCTCGCGGATTCCGCCCGCGAGATAGTCACCGTTGATGACGAGATCCTCGCCCGAGGCATCGCGGCCATTGACGATGACGTGGACATGGGGATGGCCGGTGTTGTGGTGATTGACGCCGACCCAATCGAGCTTGGTGCCCAGATCGGCTTCGACCTGCGCCATCAGTTCGCGGGTATAGTCCTTGAGGTCAGCAAGATCGGCGGCATCCTCGGGGGAGACGATGAAGCGGAACTGGTGGCGATCGTCCTTGCCGCGATCGAGAAAGGCATCGCCATCGGCGCGGTCATCTGCCGCCGAATAAAGCTGCCCACGTTCCCCGTCACGGGACGTGCCGTCGCGCTGGATGTAACGCAGATGCGCGGCGGCCTTGCCGCTCTTGCCCGCGCCGCGAACAGACCGCGATTTGACGATAACGCGGCGACTGCCGGGCTGGCGATGGTTCCAACCGCCCGACAGATTGCGGGCGCGCACGAAGGCCGCGCCGCGCCCGCGTTGGACGCCCCGGCCGGAGGCGATCATGTTCTTGCCCTTTGCGGCACGATTGGCGCCGCCGCCTTTCGCCGACCGGCTTCGACCTGACGCGGCCTGCTGCTGGCGGGCAATCTTGCGAACCTTGCTGAGGAAGCTCTTGGCCTGACGACCGGCCTTCGGCGCGTCAGAGCGCACACGGCCGGGCCTCGGCCGGAAGCGGTTGTCGTCGTCGGTGCTCATGGCTGAGCCATCCGAAACCGCCGATTTCGGGCAAGAGTGCCGCGAGAAACGCCGGAGATACTGGGTTTGCCGCGCTTCGCGGCACCATGAAGGCCCGGCGACGGTGCCGCCCCAAACAGTGTGCAGACAAGGGCTTGCCCCCCGGATCGGACCCATAGGGTGCCGTCCGCTTTAATCTTGCCCTCCCGCCTGCCTTTCCGTCCTGCCTCTCCTGCCCAGGGATGAGACTGTCGCCAGCCCCATCCCCTGCACACTGAAACCAGCCACACGATGCCGCCGACCATGGTGCTCATGGCTGCGGCCCGGTGCTCGCCCGCGCGACGAAGAGGCCACCGGACTGCGGCACGATGGCGGAAACATCGCGCACGGTGACGGTCGCGGGCCTGTCGTTCGAGGTGCGCTCGACCTGCACGGGATCGGCTGCGGAATGGCGATCCGGCTGCGCGATGAACAAGGGCGCGCGCGTCCATGCGAGCGGATCAGCCGCCGCGACCGCGACAGGCGTAACGATCGCGCCGCCGTCTATGATCGGCGCAATGGCTGCGACATAGGCGCGGGTTTCAGCGGGCAATGGCCGACCGGAAAGCGACGCCTCATAGCGACTAGGGCCGGCATTGTAGGCGGCGAGCATGGCGCTGACACTGCCGTAGCGATCATGCAACTCGCGCAGATAGGCCGTGCCAGCAAGAATGTTGTCGCGCGGATCGTAAGCGTCGCCGCCGAGCCGATGCCGGACGCGCAGTTCCGTCCATGTGGCGGGCATAATCTGCATCAGCCCCATCGCACCGACCGAAGAGATGGCGCGTGGATCGCCCGCGCTTTCGGCGCGCAGCACCGCCCTGATCCATGCCATCGGAACGCCGAAGCGCTGCGAGGCTTCCGTGATATGGGCAGCATAGGGATCGGAGGTTGCCGCACGCTCCGCCGATTGAGGCTGCGCCACGACGGCAACGGGTATGGCGGAAGCGAGCAATCCCGCCAGCATCAGGAGCGCGCCTCGGACAGGCGCACCTTCTCCGCTACGAAGCCAGCCTATCAGCGTGCTCGCTGCGGTCAAGGGTACGCGCAAAGCGCCGGCCAATGGCCGCCCTTGACCTGCGCTGTGCGCGCCGACCGACCTGCGTTCGAGCGGGACGGAGGGATGAGACGGCTTTCCCACGAACAGAGGGATGACCGATCTGAAGAGGATCGCACAGGCGCGCTGGCTGACGGTTCGCATGGCGTCAGTCCTTCCCATCGCGCTTTTGCGGGCGGCTCCAGTGCAGCGACCATGCGCTGCCGGCGTCGTCGTCGCGGAACAGGTTGGCGCGGATCGGCTGCGGCAAAGCGGGATCGTCGATCAGCAACGCGATATATTCGCCGGCACGCTCGCCGGTGCGCTTCCAGCCCGCGCCAATCTCCGGGCCTTCGTCATTGCCGTGGTGGATGCGGTAGTCAGGCGCGTTCTCGGCGTCGGACGGCTCGGCCGGAACGACGGTGATTTCGCGGTAGATGGTGAAGGTGTGGATGCGGCCGGTGAAGCCGGATTGCTCGCGCGTGAATGTGCCGATTTGCGGCATGGAAACCTCCTTGTGATTGCGTTGGTGAGGGAATGAGAGCGGTGGTCAGCGTGTCGCCGCACGCCAGACGAACCGGCCGTCGCCGTTTTCGTCGGTGTAGAGCGGCGTCGCCTTGCCGATGACGGTGCGCGCCGGGATCGGACCGAAATAGCGACCGTCCAGGCTGTCGCGCACGTCGGGATTCATTAGGAAGATGTCGCCATCCGCGATGCGGCGGCAGCCCTGCCAGACCGGCAGTTCGCGACCGTGCCGGTCGCGGTCGAGTGCATCGCCCAGCGGCACGGCATCGATGGTCACGGCGCTGCCGGTGCGGCAAACCCGTTGACCGGGCAGCCCCATGACGCGCTTCATCAGCGGCACGTCGCGACCGATATAGCCACGCTCGACCATGAAATCGGTGAGCGGCTTGTCCGGCATGACGGCGACCAGATCGCCGACAGCCACGTCGCTTGGGCGTTCGAGGTCGTAAAGACCGATCGGCACGCTGGCCGAGGCGTTCCAGACGAGGCGCAAAGGCGTCGGAATGAATGCGGCGATGGCGACGCCCATCGTCGCGAAATACGTCACCATGACGTAGCCGAAGCGGGTCATTGCTCAATCTCCCGCCGCTTGAGCCACGCCTGATGACGATCCGCCGTGTAGGGGCGCGGCGTATGACCGGCGCCTATACGGTTGCCGACATGCCGCCAGTGGTCGGGCGCGACCTCGCAAGCGTCGATGCCGGCAGCCTCCACCGCGTCGATATGGCGGATCACCTGTTCGACCTTGGGCCAGCCTTCGATCTTGAGCAGAATGTCGCCGCCAGGGCGCACGAAAGGCAGCGTCTGGTATGCTTCTCCCGGCTCAACGACGCGCACGATGTCGATGCGCGAGATGATGGTGCCGAAGTCGTTGGCGGCCCAGCGGACGAAGGCGAAGATGCTGCCGGGGCGATAAGAGAAGACGCGCCGCCTGCGGTCCAGCACCTGTTCGTGGACCTCTCGGCCGAACCTGATCCAGTTCTCGATCCGCTTCTCGATATGCGTCAGTTCGACATGGGTAAGGCTGTCGGATGGCAACGCGGACGGCATGAGGCCGCCGCGCGCGCGGGGCACCGCGGCGCTGGTCATGATGGATCTCTTTCGGGGTTTAGGGGAAATTCGCGCGCGAGCAGATCGCGCAGCATGTCGGCGACGGTGATGCCGCGCCGGAACGCGGCGATCTTGATCCGGCCGCGCAGCTCGGGCGTCACGTCGATGGTGAGCCGCGCCGTGAAACTGGCCGGATCGGCATCACGCGGCGGAGCGTTCGCCGCCTTGATCCAGTGTTCGGGATCGGCAGGACGGGCGGCGAAGCCGCGACGGGGCGGACGCTCGCTCACGGCGCTACCCTCTTGATGCCGAGGGCGTCGATCGACGCTGCCAGCACCGTGATCTCGCGTGCGGCGGGCGTATCGTTGTCCAGTTCGGACACCAGCCGCCCCGACTGTGCGGCGACGGCGAAGGCGATGCGCTGTCCGATGGTGGCGGCAAGCACTGGCGGATCGTGATCGGCCAGCGTCTCGGCCGTCTCGCGGGCGAGCACGGTGCGCGCACCGCATCGGTTGAGCACGAAGCGCGCGACCAGTTCGGGGCGGTAGATGCGGGCCTCGGTGATAAGCGCCAGCATTTCCGCCGAGGCCCAGCCGTCAAGCGGCGATGGCTGCACGGGGATCAGCACCAGGTCGGCCGCGAGCAGCGCCGAGCGCATCAAGGCGGCGATGCGCGGCGGCCCGTCGATGACGACATGATCGGCGTTGCCCGCCAGCGCCGGTGCTTCCCGGTGCAATATATCGCGGGCCAGACCGACGACGCCGAATGTGCGGGCCAGCCTCTCTCGGGCGCGTTGCTGCGACCAGTCCAGCGCAGAGCCTTGTGGGTCCGCGTCGATCAGCGTGACGCGCTTGCCCTGCCGCGCCCATTCTCCGGCTAGGTTCAGCGCCAGCGTCGTTTTGCCGACGCCGCCCTTCTGATTGAGGAGCGCGACGATCATGGCGCACCTCGCCGAGTGGCACCGGCACCGTGCCTCGCGTGCGTGCGCGTCAAAGAAGAAGAGTTAGATTCTTTGTTAGACTCTAAGTTAGCAGTCGGATTCCGCGTTTCAGGCCAGAGACTTAACTGCGGTTCATGCGCCCGAAATCCCGATAGTCCTGCGCCCGAAGTCCCGATACCGCTTGCGCCCGAAGTCACGAGCGCTTCCACACCGTTATCCACAGGCACTGTGAACAGACCGGAAGGGCGGATTTGCATCATTTCCCGTCGCCCTTCGCGCCAGATGTCGAGGCGGTAGCCGGGCAGCGGCTGGCGGGCGGCGATGCGGCGCAGGTCGAGCGCGAAATCGGAGATGCGCGCGAGGCTGCCCGACTTCTCGTGGAGGTGGGCAATCTCGAACAACCAGCCATGTTGCTGGTGGCCGGCGTGCTTGCGGGCGACACGGTAGAGCCAGCGTTCGATCCCGCCAGTCAGCCGGAAATAGTCGGGGTCGATGGTCAGGACCAGCGAACGGTCGATGACGCCGCGATAGAACCAGTCGGGCAGGACGAACTCCATGCCCTCGACGCGGCCGTCACGGGTGGTCAGTTCTTCCCATTCGTTGATCCAGGAGAATTGATGCCGCCGCCAATGCTCGCCGTGGCGGATGGTGGTGCGGATCACCGTCGATTGCAGACGGGCGAGCGCGCCCTTCAGCAGGCGATATTCGCGCGCGCCGGTGGCGCGGCCAACCGCCTGCAAGAGCTGATAGGGCGTGAAGCGCAGGAAGCGCGACGTGCGCAGGCCGTGGTTCTCGGCCTCGACGATCTGGCTGGCCGCCCAGATGAGCACGTCGGCGTCCCAGATCGTCGCCATGCCGTGTTCGGGCATCCCAAAGACTTCGACGCGCTGCCCGCCGGATTCATAAAGGATCGGGGCGATGCGCTTGGCCTTGGCAAGCGAGAAGAAGGGCCGCTCCATGAGATCGCGCTGATCGCGGGGGCTGGCATCGCCGGTGGCCACCACGAACGGATCGAGCCGTTCGCGTTCGCTGCGCTCTCCCAGGTGCTGCCGGGCGTGATGGTCGGCGCCCGGCATTCAGCGGGACGCCTTTTCGGCAGGGGTCAGTGGACGAGCCGGGAAGACGCGCGTGGCGGTCTTCTCGGACGCGGACTTGCGGATGCCGTCTTTGGTCCACGCCTGAAGGTCATCGACGGAATAGACGATCCGTCCGCCGATCTTGCGATAGGTCGGGCCGGTGCCGTAGGTGCGGTGCTTTTCCAACGTGCGGATGGAAATGCCGAGGAAGCGGGCCGCATCGGGCGCGCGCAAGTATCGGGGCGGCAGCCCCGTCTTCGGGTCTATCATGATCGGATCTCCGGTCGGGTTCGAGCGGGCTGCCGAGGGCGGCAGCGGGCTATGGCGAACCGTGGCGGAGAACCGGCGGCTTGCAGCGTGCCGGAATCAAGGGGGTGCGATTCCGGCACCCCGGTCGCTCCGATCCGAGCGGAGCAAGAATCAACGATGCGGAGGAAGGCGAACGGGATAGTGCAGCAGGTCACGATAGCCGCCGCGCATGTAATGGAGACCATCCGCGACCAGACGCCGAATTTGATTCTTGCGCGGGTCGGTTTCCCAATCGGCCTTGCGTCCGTGAAAGCCGAGAAGCGATTCAGCAATCTGCCGATAGCTGGCGCCATCGAGCTTTCCGTCCAAAGCCCGCAAAGTGAGGACATGCCGACTACGGGTTTGCGGCGGAAGGTCGTGGCGCCAGTCGCCGGGCGGGCGGTGCTGGAGCGCACGCCAAAAGCGCAGCAGCGCTGCAATGCGTAGCTCCAGCAGTATGTCGAGCGGAAGCACCACGCAGAACGCGCCATGACTACGCGGCAACGGGTCTGCGAGCCAGAACTGATGTGTCAGATCGCACGAACGCCAGAGCCCATGCGATGCACCGTCCACGGCGCTGCGGAGATCGAGACCGGGCAACTCTGCCAGATCGACCGGCATGGCGGCAGGATCGGCCTCACCGACGACCGACGAGCGAAGCTCGAAAGCGTCAGGCAGCAGTGACGGCAGCCAGAACAGTCGCGCGCGGTCGGCAGGTTGATCGGGATCGGTCGCGAAATCGCAACCCCCAGCGCTCGGAAAACGCGATCCGAGCATTTGGGTTTTCTGATCTGATCGCCTTCATCCGGCGAAAATCGCGACGATAGGCTTCGTCGCGTCGAAGATATTCCCAGGCAAAACCGGCAGCAGAAATATGATCTGCATGTGCATAGGCTGCCGGTGCGCGCCAGTCTGAACTCGGCATGGCGTCACCTCATATCTACGCTCATCTCAAGCGCAAGAGAGGTGAAGAATGAACAACCTTCGATATATTTTGCAGATACTGTTTCAAGATACCATGATCTTGAAAACACATCGAAAATGGTAAATTTTTTACTACCATAATGGATGTGGCTTGGCGAGCCGGGCCAGCCCGGCGAGCCGCATTTTGCACAGCAAGCCCGCCGATCCGCCAAAGCGGATCGGCGCAAAATCGGGAAACCGATGTTGTGGAATGGCAGGAAGACGTAGAGCCGGATTGGCGGCTCTACGTCTTTGCGATCAGGCGGTTTTCAGGCGCTGCATTCCCTCGGCAAGCGTCCAGAGCGCGCGGTTCAATCCGACATTCTGGTCGATGCCATTGATGGCGCGTGTCTGGCTGCGGCGGATGCGACCATCGGCGGTCTGGCGGCGTCCGCTGATCCCGCCCCGGATGAGGTTTTCCTGAATGACGTTGAAGGTCTGCCACAGGCTTTGCCCAACATCCTCGCGGCGGCGCGGGGCAATGATTTGGTCCGGGCGAACCGGGCTTTCGTCCTCGCCATAGCGGGCGACAAGGCTCGCCTCGGCTAACACGCGCTGCTCGTCGGACGAAAGCCGCGTGTCTTTCATGCCTTCCGTAGCGTCGATCAGGCGGGGGAAATCCTCTGCCACGGTATAGACGCCCTCGATGATCTGATCCTGTATCCCGCCCTTGTGGGGGACGCGGACTTCCTCGAACCGTTCGCCCGCAATCATGCTGTTGGTGCAGACGAAACGCAGCATGCCCGCAAACATCTGATAGGCGCTCGTCCCGTCATGTGAATTGACGATGATGACTTCCGCCGCCTCCGGCTTGCCGATGCCGTCGTCCCGGCGCAGGCGCAGCATGTGCTTGGCATGGCCCATGCGCTCGCCGTCACGCGGCACCGCCTGCACGGCGAAGAACGGAAACCATCCTTCCCGGCGCAGCCCCTCGACGATCTCGATGGTGGGGACATAAACATATCTGTGCGAACGGCTGTCATGCGCTTCGCGGGCGAAGATGGACGGGACGTGGCGGTAAAGGGTTTCGTTGTCGAGGGCTTCACGCCCACTGATCTGGTGAGAGTTGCGGCCGAACCGGGTAGCGAGACGATAGGTCATGGTCTTGATCCTCATTGGCTTGGGTTGAAGCGCAGCGCTGCGCTGCAACCCTGGCCGTCGCCGAGACCGGGGGGTGCAAGGAGCAAGGGCGGGCGGGACGGAGGGGGATCGCCCGGCCTGGACGGAACGGAGGAACGACGTGGAGGAAGGCTGGGGATACCGTCCCGGCCGAGCGTCAGCGATCCCTTGCGCCGCGCCAGGGGGAGACCCCCAAGCAATCCGCCCGGCATGAGCGCCAGCGGGCGCCGGGCAAGAAACCGGATCAGGATGTGCAAAGCCTCACAACCTGAAAGCCGCATATCCTGATTGCCGTATTCTCTTGAAGGCGCGGACAAGCATGAAGAAGCCCCGCTACTCAGGCGGGGCTTCGGAGGTTTCCGGGCTCAGTCTGCGCTGCGGCGGGACCAGATGAGGTTGTGGGCCTCGCCGCCTTCGTCCTCGACTAGGCTGGCGTAGATCGGGGCCGGGAAGCTCGGATCGTCCAGCTTGACCGAGAGATATTCGCGGCCGGTTTCGCGGGCGGTCTTCTTCCAGGCCGCGCCGAACTCGGTGGCGCCGGCGAAGATCCGATAGTCGGGGCCGCGCTCGCTTTCGCCTTCGGCCGGGACAAACTTGGCCTTGACGTTGAGGGCCAGGGTCTTGACCGTGCCGGTGATGTCGCCGATCGCAGTCTTGGTGAAGGTGCCGATGGTTGCCATTGTCGTGTCTCCGTTCCTCGGGCCACGCCTATCGCGACCTCGATGGCAGTCGTGAGACCGGAGACGATCAGCCCGCACCTGAAGGGCTGGAACGAAGTGGAGGACGACCGACGACGGCTTTTTTGCTTCGCGATGCAAAGCGCGTTCGCGCGCGGCGGAAAAAAGCCGGTAACGGACGTTGCGGGAGGATGATCGAGGCGAAGCCGGTCTTCGGTCAGACCCATGCCTTTCGAGGACGCCGTAGGTGCGCCCCTGCAGGACGGCAGAGAAACGACGATGCGATCTCGGCCCCCGTCACGCGATGAAGCTGCGGATGGCATCCCTGGGATGGCCTGCGCTGTTCCTGAACGAGGCTGGCTTCTCCTGTCGGCGCTGGCGACGGTTGCGGTCATGCCTCAAGGATTGCGGACGCCAACGAGTTTGGAGCTACTGAATTGGGCGTTCCCGTCCGGTCTCACTATCACACGGCAATGCGGGATGGACCGTCGCTCCAAGCGTGATCCGCTATTGCGGGCGATGGAAAGGGCGAGGCTTACAAATCCTGAGTCCGCCGTGCTGGAGACCGCGGCAAGACACCGTTCCCCGTTGTTGCGGGGCTTCAAGAGATCCGCTGCCGCTTCTTGCGTTAGTGATCGAAGCCGAATGGCGGAAACACGTTCCTCGGCGTGGTTCCGGCGCAGCCGAGAGCGCGGCCCGAAGGGAAACGCCATAACTCTCCATGTTTCCTTTCATCCAATGTAATCACTTCATGAGCGTGGCTCCGAAACCAAACTCAGATTTATTGTTGGCGTACATGTGCACATACGCTCCTCATCTACGAGGATGTCATCCGGAGAATTTAAATGCCGAATAAACTAGCGAGGATATTAGATCGAGAAACGCCGGCACTTTTGATCGGTAACGGCATAAATCGGCATAATGGAAACTCAAGTTCATCTTGGAACGAACTTCTTGCCGAACTGGCTCGAAAACAGGGTCTCGCCCTCACCGAGCACGATGCCGCGGAAATGTCGAATACTGAGTTTTTCGACATTCTTGATCTCGCTCGACCAAAGGAGGATCGAAGCAATTTGCAGGAAGAATTCTGCAAACTGATGGGCAAATGGATGCCTGGCGATCACCACGCGGAGATCGTCGGCTGGGCACGACGGCATCAAAGGCCGCTTATCACCGTCAATTTCGATGAAAACCTCTCCAAGTCCGTAGGCGCGCAATTCTACCGACGTGGCGAGCATTTCACCCACTACTATCCTTGGAATTGTTACTTCTCAGATCGTGAAGTTGGAAATCCCCGTTCGAGCTTCGCGATCTGGCACGCGCACGGGATGATGCGATACAAAATGAGTATCCGTCTTGGACTCACGCACTATATGGGGTCCGTTCAGCGGGCGCGTCCTTGGGTGTACAATCGTAATGGGCTCCGCGCTAACGCAAAAACCAATGAAAACTTATGGCTTGGCTCCGATACATGGCTGGAGGTGTTCTTCTTCTGCCCATTAATTCTCGTCGGCTTTGGGTTCGGAAAGGACGAAAATTTCCTTCGCTGGCTTTTTCTGGAACGGGCACGCCTACACAAGCTGAGGCCCGATTGGGCTGCTAAGACGTGGTTCGTTGATAGAGGTACAGCGGATGAAAAACAGCGGCGGGTTTTTCTCGAAGGGCTAGGCATGGAGGTCGTCACTGTTCCTGAGTACTCCGACATATACGCCAATCAAGCCTGGAAACACTAATCTTATAATAAACACCCGGCACAAGGCGGGTCATTTGTCTCGATTTACGTCGCCAACAAACCGCATCAATGCAGACAGGCCCGTGACGCCGCCACCGATCAGGCAGAAGATCGTGCGCCAAACCTCGGACGGCACGGCCTCGCGTGTGATGCCGTGAACCATCGCATAACCCGCAACAGCGGCAGGTACGGCGAAAGCAAGCGCGACGGCGAGACGCAGGATCGGCGGGCGCACTGCCATGAACAGGACGATCAGCAGACCATAGGCGACAGCGCCTGTTACCAGTCCGACCAGTCCCGCGCCGATCAGGCCGGAGCCGGAGGCATAGGCCCAACGCGCCACCTCCACGCCGAGCATGAAGGGCAGCGCATAGAAGGCGAGCGTATAGGCCAGGACGCATAGACCGGCGACCAGCGCGACGGTCATCAACATGAGCACAATCATCGCAAGTTCCTCCTGAACCGATGACGGCCACGGTCATCGGATCGGTCGCGCGGGGTCGATCCCCGCGCGACCAAAATTTTTTCGAGGGTGGAAAACAGGAAGGCCGGGACCACTTGCGCAATCCCGGCCCGGCCCTCACTCGGCGGCTTGCAGATAAGCGTCGGCTTCCGGCTCGGCGGCAGGCTGCGCGGTGCGCAGCACGGTCGGCAGCCAGCCGGTTCCGGCCAGAATCTGTTCGGCGGCCTGCGCCATCTCCGGCTTCTTCAAGCCCGCGATCCGCTCGGCGGCCTCATCGCTGACGGCTTCTCGCACTGCGGCGAGGATATGCGCCTTGGTGACGCGACCAAGATAGGTCTGCCCGGTCGGGGTCCAATGCGCCGTCATGTCCAGCACCGTCGCCGTCGCCAGCTTCTCGGTGGTTGCGCGCGCGTTCGGCTTCTGCTCCCACTGAACCCTGACCGCATTGACGGTCAGCGATGCGCAATGCGCGAGCAAGGCCATGAGGCTCGCATGGTCCAGACCGGCGACGAAGGCCCACAGGTCCGCTACGTCGCGGGGCATATCCGATGCCCATTCGGCATGACGATCCGCCAATGCCTTTGCGGCGGGCGTGTCCTCAATGCCGTCCGCGTGGGAAGCGAGGTAGGCACTGGTCAACCGGATTTCGAGGCAGGAGGCTTCCCCGCCGCGATAGAAGGTCTGCGCCGCCAGCGCATGAACCACGGCGACAAGCGCCGTATCCGGCTGCTCGCCAAGGGCGAGGCGAAGGCCAAGGGTGCGATGGGCGGTCAGATCGCGGATGAGAAGGTCCGACAGCGGCTTTCCCGCATCCCCGGCATCCTCGTCCTCGGCCTCGAGCCCGGAACCTGCCCGCTCGTCCTCGTTTCCCTCGTCCCCGACAATCTCCCCATCCGCGTTGACGGTCACGCCATCCACTTCATAGATGGCGCTTTCCGCTGCCTCTGGTTCCGGCGCTTCGTCCTCGGCGCGGATGAAACCACGCTCGATCCGGGCCGTACCGTCATGGTTGAGGATGACAAATACACCGCCGCGCGCGATCTCGTCGGCATCATAGGCGTGGCGCTTGGCGTCGATCCGCTCGATCTCAGCTTCAAGCTGCCCAAGCCGCTGATCCACCTCGTCGGGATGGTCGACGTCCGCATCCTGCCATTCTGCCGACAGGCGCTCCAGTTCCTCCTGCGCGGCGTCATAGAAGGCGGCATCTTCCTCCGACAAATCCACCGGATGCGGATAGCTGCGGCGCAAGCCGTGGGCATGGGGATAGTCGATGTGAGCGGCGGTCCACTTCCATCCTTCTGCGGCCTGCACCTCGGCGGCGATGTTTTCCAGCTTTCCGATGACAAGCCGGTCGAGCAACATGGCATCCTCGAAATAGCCGCCCCGATCCTCGGTGAAGAGGTCGCGGATGATCGTGCCGCCTGCCTCCGCATAGGCGTCCGCCCCGACGAAACGCGCGCGCCGTTCGGTCGCCTCCACATGCGCCTTGGTCAGATCACGCCGGATCGTCGCGGGTTCGCGGTTCCACGACAGGTTATCGAAAACCTGCTCCTGACGGTCATGATCCTCGGTGATGGCGAAGGCCATCAACTGATCCAGCGACAAGCCGCCATCCCGATAGACCTGCATCAGCTTCGGGCTAACAGCGCCAAGGCGAAGCCGCTGCTTCACGACATGGGCAGAAACCCCGAACCGGGCGGCGATCTCTTCCGCGCCCCATCCGCGATTATCCGCCAACTCCCGGAACCGTTCGAACTGGTCGGCGGGGTGCATGGCTTCGCGGGTGACGTTCTCGTCAAGGCTGATTTCCGCTGCGTCGTTCTCGGTGTCCAGAACGCAGCGGATTGGTTCCGTTTTCTTGATCTGCTTGCGCTTCAAGCGCAGCAATTGCGCCAGCCTGCGGCCTTCGCCGATGGTCACGAAATAGCTGCCGGTCGGCTCGCCCTCTGCGTTCGTCTCCGGCTCCACCACCAGATTTTGCAGCATCCCCTTGGCTGCGATGCTGGCCGACAGCGCTTCGATATGGGCTCCGCTATGCGGGGTCTTGCGGGCGTTGCGGGGCGACTTCTTCAACTTGTTCAGCGGCACGAACAGCGCCGCGCCGTTTTCGGCGGCAGGGGCTTCGGCAAGCGTGGCGGTCGTTTCGATGGTGTTGGTCATAGTCGTGATCCTCATTGGCTTGGGTTGGAGCGCAGCGCTGCGCTGCAACCCTGGCCGTCGCCGAGACCGGGGGGTGCAAGGAGCAAGGGCGGCCGGGACGGAGGGGGATCACCCGGCCTGGACGGAACGGAGGAACGACGTGGAGGAAGGCTGGGGATACCGTCCCGGCCGAGCGTCAGCGATCCCTTGCGCCGCGCCAGGGGGCAGCGCCCCCAAGCACACCGCCTGGCATGAGCGCCAGCGGGCGCCGGGCAAGAAACTGGATCAGGATGTGAAAAAGCCGCTGAACCTGAAAACCGCGCATCCTGATTGCCGCAGCTAGGGTCAGGACCCATTGATCCGAGAGGCGCGATCTGATTCAGGCTCCTGAGGAGTCTGGATTATGAGCGACCTGTATTGGCTGACGGACGAGCAGATGGCTCGGCTGGCACCCTTCTTCCCCAAGAGTCACGGCAAGCCACGCGTGGATGACCGCCGGGTGCTGAGCGGGATCATCTTTGTGAACCGCAACGGCCTGCGCTGGCGGGATGCGCCAGCGGCCTACGGGCCGCACAAGACCCTCTACAATCGCTGGAAGCGATGGAGCGAGGCTGGTGTCTTCATCCGGATGATGGAGGGCCTGTCCGGGGCTCAGACCGAACGCCGCACCGTCATGATCGATGCGACCTATCTCAAGGCGCACCGCACGGCTTCGAGCCTGCGGGTAAAAAAGGGGGCCTTGGGCGGCTGATCGGACGCACGAAGGGCGGCATGAACACAAAGCTCCACGCCGTAACCGATGCGAATGGACGCCCCATCAGCCTGTTCATGACGGCGGGCCAGGTCAGCGACTACATCGGGGCCGCCGCTCTCCTGGACAGTCTGCCCCGAGCCCAGTGGCTCTTGGGCGACAGGGGCTACGATGCGGATTGGTTCAGGGACGCCTTGCAGGCCAAGGGGATCACGCCGTGCATCCCAGGCCGCAAAACCCGCACCGAGCCCATCCGCTACGACAAGCGACGCTACAAGCGGCGAAACCGCATAGAAATCATGTTCGGACGCCTGAAAGATTGGCGGCGGGTCGCAACCCGCTACGATCGCTGCCCGAACGTCTTCCTGTCCGCCATAGCCCTCGCCGCTACCGTGCTGTTCTGGCTATGAGTCCTGAGCCTAGCGGCTGCCGCGCATGGTCACCAGCGCGGATTCGAACCACTCGAACCAGACGATTTCTCCGGTGGTGACCCCGTGATCCGGGCCTTCAAGCGCTTGGGTTTCCACGTCGGAAAGGTTACTTCGGCCTAACTGACGAAAGGGAGGCCTACAGCCGGACCCTGCCATTGCCGCCTTTGTCGGAATCGCCGTGCGGGCGGCCGTCCAAGCCCGCCAGAACGGCATCGTCCAAGCGGGCTGCCTCCTATCCAGGTCTTAGGGAGCCATCACCGCAGGCTTCCTTGCCAAATCAATTCTGTAGCTGGCGGCGCCTACTGCGAGCGGAATCGGCTCGAAGCCATGCGTCTCCCATTCGGAAAGGAAAAGTTCAGCCGCCGCATCCCCTTGAATGCCGCCGTCGATCGGACAGGTGAAGTTCACCAGGAGACAGTCGCCTGACGGCGACAGGGCCTGCCCGACCCGCTCGGCCAGTTCCACGATTTCCCGGGCGCTCAGAAAGTAGAGGACTTCCGACAATACGATCAGATCGAACACGCCGTCAGGCCAGGCGGCGGGCAGTTCCGCCTGCTGATAGCTGATGTTCGGCAAATCCGCCGTGCGCCGGCGCGCCTCCTCAAGCGCGATGTTGGATACGTCGACACCCAGTAGGTGGTCGCAACGAGAGGACAGCAAGCGCGTCAGCTCGCCGATGGAACATCCGACTTCCAACCCGCTGTTGTAACGGTCTCGCGGGAGAGCGTTCAGCGTCGCCTGATACTTCTCCCGCTCATAGGCGGAGGCGGCGAAATTCCATGGGTCGATGTTCTCGGCATAAAGAGCATCGAACCGATCGCGGCGCTCAGACATGGCCGCCTCCTCGGATGAAAATTTCTGGGCTTTCAAGGAAGTGCTGCTGCGTAGAGGCGTCCATCACGAACCCGTCCGGATCGTCATGGATTAGGCGTGTCATCTGTGAGCGGTGCGCCGCCAGGGCGGCCCGCTTGCAGCGACCGAATTCCCCGACCTCGAAACGGCGGATCGCTTCGCCTCGTCGCAGGCCTCGCTGCGTGAATCGGCCCCAGACCGGAAACCGCCAGAGCCGCAAGCGGGGCCGCTCCGTAACCACATCAATGGCCAGCCGGGCGGCGCGGCGATGATCGACGTGAGGGTCGCCTTCCCACGTGGTCCACAGAGCGGAAACCGCTTCGTCATCGACAAGCCTCACCAGCTTGTCGGCATAGGCGCGGCGCTGGCCGACGCTCAGCGGACCCTGGTCGGGGTGGTTGAGATGGACGACGCGGCCATGCCCCTGTGTGAGTTGGGACACCGCCTCGGCCACCTCTTCGCGCCGGAGGGCCGCGAGACGAATCCGGGGATAGGCGCGGGATCGAGGATGCGACCCCGCGCCATCGGTCAGAACGGCCACGATGACGCGCACGCCCGCGGCGCACGCCGCCGCGATCGCCGCGCCGCAGCCCAAGGTCTCGTCGTCCGGATGTGGGCTCAGCACCAGAACGGCGCCTGGCCCCGTCAAATCAGTCAGAGCAGCGGAGGGCGCATCCTGGGCGAGACGCAACACCTGCCCCTCGGCCAGCGGCGTCACCATGCCTGGGCCCAATGCCGGTCCATAATCCTCGCGGCGCGGATCAGCTTGGCGTCCGGAGCCGCCTGGCGGATGAACAGGGACAGATCGCGCCGCACCCGTTCGATGGGTGATCCTATCCCATGCGCCATCGTTCCCAGGCTCTTTTCGGCCAGCGCCAGCACCTCGACGCACGCCTCTTCGGTGAACTGACGTGCCAGCAGGACGTCGGCTACGGCGATCTCGACGGCGCTTTCGGAGCCCGGATCGCAGGTCTCGACCTGTTGGGCTGCGGCCCGGATGCACGCGGCCATGGCCCGGCATAGGGCGGCGGCGCGCCCCAGCCGCGTCAGCTGCAGGGGATCGTCCAGACGCCCGCGCGAGGACAATGCGTCGCGCCACAGATCGACCAGGGCCTCTGCGCCGCCCAGATGCGCGGCGCAATACCGCCAAACGCCGCCCTCGAAATGCGGCTCGCGCTGATAGTCTCCGGCCTGGCCCAGGCGATGATCCGCCTCGATCCGCAACCCGTCGAACCGGAACCGGCCCGACGCCGTGGCCCGCATGCCGCTGGCCGTCCACAGTTCGGCGTCCTGGCGCACCGGGTCGGAGACATCGATCACGGCCACCTCGGCCGGACCTTCTCCGCTCCCCGCCTCGCGCAGCGTCACCACGGCGTAGCCAACCTGTCCCAGGCCCGACGCGAACAGCTTCTCGCCGTTCAGGACCAGGCCGACGCCGTTTCGCTCATAGGCAAGCGGGCGCGGGCCGTCGGCCCCCCACACGCCCATCAGGGCCCCCTGCCCCACCGCGCCGAACACGGATTCCTGAACAGCCGGCGCCCCATACAGATCCACCAGCCGCACTGCATTGACATGCCCCTCGAACAGTCGCGCGACCGAGAGATTGGCGCGGCCCAGCCGTCGCAGGATAGAGAACAGGTCTTCAACGCGCGCAGCATCAATCGCTAGACTCTCCCCGCCATACGCCCGGGGCAGGCAGGCCTGGGTCAGCCCCGCCTCGGCCAGCCACGCCATCTCCCAACTCAGCCCCTCTGGGTCGCTCTCCGCCGAGGCGGCGCGATCGGCGATGGCGCGGATCAGGCCCGTCAGACTGCAGGTTTCTGTCTCGGTCGGATGGGCAGTCTCGTCATGGGCCAGGCTCATGCGCGCAGCCCTTCCGGGTTACCGCCGGCCGCCGCCATATCCCGCAGCGCCTCCAGCCTCGGCGCTTCGGCCGCCATTTCGTCCCAGGTCATGCGACTGTGGCGCGCCAGTCGGGGCGCCGTGGCCTCCACGAAGGCCCACAGGGCGCCGAAGCCGGTGAAGATGGGCGCGGCATCGATCTCGGCGACCGTCATGCCCGCCTCGGCCATAAGCGCCGCCTGATGGGCGGGACTGGACAGCGCCCCGCGCAGCCGAGCCCGCAGCGATGCACGCAGCCACACCGTGTCGGCCGGCTCCACGGTTTCGTCGCACAGGTGCACGTCCCCCGCGATCCGGGCGGCGATGGTATCGGCCATGCCGCCCGCGGCTCGCCCCTTGAGCCGACATGAGGTCACCACCCGCGCGGCGTCCGAGTAAATCACCGGCAGGTCGTGCTCGAGAAACAGCCGGACCAGGGCCCGATCCTCGCCGCAGGGCCTAAGCGGCGCACCCCCGACTCGATCGTAACCCTGCGCCGTCATGGCCAGGCTGGCGCCAGACTGCTGTCCGTGGAAAGGCCACGGGTTGAGCGGGTCCGGGTCCAGCAGACTGGTCAGTTCACGCGCCGTCTCGCCGTAGAGGGCCTCCACATCGCCGCGCCGCACGATGTCGGCGGGCAGTTGGGCGTATTCCGCGGCCTCCAGACTGACGGACCCGCACACCATCGCCGCCCGCCCGGACGTGAGCGGCGACAGGCTTTCGCGCACCCAATCGGGATGCGGACAGCTGTCCGCGTCGGTGGTCAGCATATAGCCCGCCGAGCCCACGATCTCACGCGCCAGGTCCAGAGCGCGCCGACGCGCCATGCCGGCATCGGCCAGTCCAAGGGGGAAAACAGTTTGGACGATCCGTATGTCCATTCCGGACTTCGCAGCCCAGGCCCGCGCCCCCTCAGCCGTGCGGTCCTCGCTGTTGTTGACCAGCAGGACGATCACGCCCGGCTCGGGCCAGCCGCTCATGGCGACGGCGCAGGCCGTCAGGCAGGCGATGATGCGGTCTTCTTCATTCCGCGCCGGAATGGCGATGGCGTAACGCGCCGCGCCCGATGAACCCGACACGCGTCAACCCTTGGCGTCGAGATCGACCCCGGCCTCGCGCGGCCAGTGGCGCAACGCGCGGCAGGCCTTGAGGAAGGTCGCGGCGTCCGCCTTCGCCTTCAGCGGCACGCACGCCTCGTCCAGGTCGTCGGCCAGGCCGGTCTTGTCGAACAGCACCGCCGCCTCGGCCGAATAGCCGATGAACTTGCAGTGGGCGAAGGCGTCGGTGACGAAATCCTTGGCCGCGGCGTCCCCGGCCAGAAGCGCCGCGCCGTCCTTGGAGGCGATTACCGCAACGGCGTCGAACAGGACCGAAGGCCCGCCGTCGATCTTCTGCTGGGCGGGCACGTGGGTTCCGTCCGACAGGGTGACGCCTGCGATCTTGGGCGCCACCACCTCCAGCACGGCCTTCTCCTTCGCCACCGCCGTCTTCAGGGCCGTGAACAGGTCCGCGTCGGCGCCGTCCGTCAGCAGCACGCCGAGCTTGCGTCCCTCGAAACTGTCTGGCCCGTTCTTGAGGATGCTGAGGGCGTCGGACGGCGGCAGGTCCACAACCTTGGCCGCCGCCTTGGCGGGCTTGGGCACGTCGAGCCCCAGGCCGTCGGCGACCGTCGCGGCAAGACCCTTGTCGATATGGATCAGGTGCGACACTACCCGTGCGCGAATGTCCTCGCGCTCGCATTTGGACAGCTCGAACACCAGGGCGTCGCCGATGTGCTTCTGCTCGACCGGCGTCTGGCTGATGTAGAACTGCCGGGCCTGGCTGTAGTGGTCGGCGAAACTCTCGGGCCGCAGGCGGACCTTCGGGCCTTCGTCGGAAGCGGCGAAACTGCGGAAACCGCGCACCGGGTCCTCGCGCGGGCCGCCCTCAGGCCCCCAGCTGTTGGGTTCATAGTTGGCGCGGCCCTTGGGGTTGCGCATGGCCATGTGCCCGTCCTGCTGGAAATGGGCCATCGGACATTTGGGCGTGTTGATCGGGATGTGGGTGAAGTTCGGGCCGCCCAGTCGCTTCAGCTGGGTGTCCAGATAGGAGAAGTTGCGGCCCTGCAGCAGCGGATCGTTCGAGAAGTCGATGCCCGGCGGCACGTTCTGGGTCATGAACGCCACCTGCTCGGTCTCGGCGAAGAAGTTGTCGACCACCCGGTCCAGCACCAGCCGCCCGACGATCCGGACCGGAACCTCCTCCTCCGGGATGATCTTGGTGGGGTCCAGGACGTCGAAGGCGAACTTTTCGGCGAACGCTTCGTCAAACAGTTGGACGCCCAGTTCCCATTCGGGAAAATCGCCCTGCGAGATCGCGTCCCACAGGTCACGCCGGTGAAAGTCGGGATCGGCGCCGTTGATTTTCACCGCCTCGTTCCAGGCCACCGACTGCAGGCCCAGCTTGGGCTTCCAGTGGAACTTCACGAAGGTTGAGCGGTCGTTCGCGTCCAGGAAGCGGAAGGTGTGGACGCCGAACCCCTCCATGAAGCGGTACGAGCGCGGAATGGCCCGGTCCGACATGGTCCACATGATCATGTGGAAGCTCTCGGGCGTCAGGGAGATGAAGTCCCAGAAATTGTCGTGGGCCGATTGCGCCTGCGGGAAGGCGCGGTCGGGCGCCTCCTTCACCGAGTGAACCAGATCCGGGAATTTGATCGCGTCCTGGATGAAGAAGACCGGGATGTTGTTGCCGACCAGGTCCCAGTTGCCTTCCTTCGTATAGATCTTGACCGCGAAGCCGCGCACGTCGCGGGCCAGGTCGAACGACCCCTTGGCCCCCGCCACGGTTGAGAAGCGCACGAAGGCGGGCGTGCGCTCGTCGACCCGCTGGAATACGTCGGCGCGGGTGACGTCCGACAGGGATTTGGTCAATTCGAAATAGCCGTGGGCCGCATAGCCGCGCGCATGGACGACACGCTCGGGAATCCGCTCGTGGTCGAAGTGGAAGATCTTCTCTCGGAAGTGGAAGTCCTCCATCAACGCCGGGCCCCGCGCGCCGTGGCGCAAGGTGTTCTGGTCGTCCGCGACCGGCGCGCCCTGGGATGTGGTCAGGGTCTCAACGTCTGCGCTCGCCGTCTGATGAAGTTCGCCTGCCGCGCCGCGCGTTTCAGCAGAGTTAGCCTTATCAATCGGCCGATCGGCCGCTTTCGTCTTTCTCGCCACGGTTATTTCCTCTCCCAGCCCAGAACAGGAGGGCGACGGGAGGACTATTGTCTTTATTGTCCCCCAGAACGCGCTTCCGACAACTTATACGCGCCAGACAAGGCGAAGTTCCTGGACGGCTTCCGGGCGTTTCTCAGTCGCCCCCCGCCTGAAGCGTGTGACGATCCTGTTCTCGCAACCAATTGTGGGCGCGCGTCGCCGCAAGCGCGCCCTGGCCCATGGCCACGCTGATCTGGTCCAGGCCCTGGACCACGTCGCCGGCGGCGAAGAAGCCCGGCATGCCGCTGTCGGCCAGAGCCCTGTCCGGCACACACCCGCCCTCCTCAAGGTCGATCCCCAATTGAGCGGCCAGTTCCGAGCGCGGCCGGCATCCCAAGGCCGGATAGATGACATCGAACGACGAAGGCGCCTTATGGCCCCGCAAACGCACCTCCATACGATCCGAATGGGGCTCCAGCGCTTCCAGTTCTCCGGTGACGACCGTAATCCCTGCGCGGCGCATTTCTTCCGCCTGTTCCGACGTCAGCTCGGGGTGGCTGAGCGGCATGAGTGTGATGTGAGGCGAATACTGCCGCAGGAACAACGCCTCCGCCGCACCATCGCTGTCGCAGCCGATCACCCCGATCCTGGCGTCGGTATGCTCATAGCCGTCGCAGATCGGGCAATATCGCAGCACCCCGTCCTTGATCGCCTGTTCATGGACATCATGGTCCAGGTCGACGTGATTGAGCTGGATGCCGGTCGCCAGGATCACCGCGCGGGCCGTCCATAGACGCCCGTCCGAGGCGGTCAGCCGAAAACCGTCGCCGGACGTCTCCAGACGGGCGATCTCCGCCTCCTCGATCCGCGCCCCATAGCACGTGGCGTGGCGGGTCATCCGGTCGATCAGTTCCGGGCCGTCGACGCCGTCTGGAAAGCCCGGCGCATTGTGCGTCGTGGGAATCCTCAGGGCACGGCTGCAGCCATCATGCACCACGACGACATCGCGATGATACCGCCCGAGATAGAGGGCCGCCGTCAGGCCGGCCGGACCTGCGCCGACCACAACCACCTCCGCCATTGCGCCCATACCTGCCATAAACAGCCCCACCCCGGATGATCGAAGACGACGGCTGTCGCTGGACAGCGGTCTGTGCCGGGCACAACGGCAGAGCCCTCCACGCGTTCCCGCTCTGGTCGTTGCTCCACCGGCCCGGCCGGCGCTCGACGCTCCGGCCGACAGGCGCGCCGCCCGCTGTCGATCAGGCCTTGTCGCGTATCCGCATAGAGCCCCCGCCGCCGGTCTGGACCTCGAACCGGCCCGTGGCGCGGATCAGGTCCGACAGCTTGGCGTGCCCATAGGTGCGCTGGTCGAAGTCGGGTAGGCGTTACGGAGGCGGTCGCCCAGACCGCCGACGGAAACCCATCCGTCGCTGTCCTCGTCCATGTCGGCGATGACGGTGGCGGCCAACCACTTTTCCACATGATCGGCAAACACCACGAGCAGACCGGCGACGTCATCACCAACAATCACGCGTGCGGGATTGGCCTGCGATGTTCAACGACCCACATCCTTGCACACCTGCTGGAGCTGGCGATACTCGTGGCCCGAAACACCCTCGCCGCTAGGGTCAGGACCCATTGATCCGAGAGGCGCGATCTGATTCAGGCTCCTGAGGAGTCTGGATTATGAGCGACCTGTATTGGCTGACGGACGAGCAGATGGCTCGGCTGGCACCCTTCTTCCCCAAGAGTCACGGCAAGCCACGCGTGGATGACCGCCGGGTGCTGAGCGGGATCATCTTTGTGAACCGCAACGGCCTGCGCTGGCGGGATGCGCCAGCGGCCTACGGGCCGCACAAGACCCTCTACAATCGCTGGAAGCGATGGAGCGAGGCTGGTGTCTTCATCCGGATGATGGAGGGCCTGTCCGGGGCTCAGACCGAACGCCGCACCGTCATGATCGATGCGACCTATCTCAAGGCGCACCGCACGGCTTCGAGCCTGCGGGTAAAAAAGGGGGCCTTGGGCGGCTGATCGGACGCACGAAGGGCGGCATGAACACAAAGCTCCACGCCGTAACCGATGCGAATGGACGCCCCATCAGCCTGTTCATGACGGCGGGCCAGGTCAGCGACTACATCGGGGCCGCCGCTCTCCAGGACAGTCTGCCCCGAGCCCAGTGGCTCTTGGGCGACAGGGGCTACGATGCGGATTGGTTCAGGGACGCCTTGCAGGCCAAGGGGATCACGCCGTGCATCCCGGGCCGCAAAACCCGCACCGAGCCCATCCGCTACGACAAGCGACGCTACAAGCGGCGAAACCGCATAGAAATCATGTTCGGACGCCTGAAAGATTGGCGGCGGGTCGCAACCCGCTACGATCGCTGCCCGAACGTCTTCCTGTCCGCCATAGCCCTCGCCGCTACCGTGCTGTTCTGGCTATGAGTCCTGAGCCTAAGCTTGTGGTGAGGTATGACCCAGTTCAACAGCCTTGCGACGCTGGGCGGTCGTCAACGCGGTCCAGAACCGATGGACGCGCGCGGTCGGCATTTGTTTCAGATCGTTGATATGTTGGGCGCGACGAAGCTCGATCTGGAAGAACGACGGGTGATGATCGATGTTGAAGGCCTGAAGCTTCCAGAACACGACGGCGGCGTATTTAGGGGTGAGCTTCTTATTCTTGCGATAGTAATCCAGAGCGCCCGACAGGATCGGATTGTTTTCTTTTGTAGCAAGCTGTTCAAGTGTGCGGATGCAGGATTCCAACTGCATCTGCTGGGTCAGCTTGGTGAGGTGGCGCTTCGCTTCGGCTGGCGACAGGCGCCGCCCTTTCTCCATGACCGCCACGTCGAATTGAAGTATGCAGTGGGAGCCGACCCAAAGCGTCGCATCGGTATAGTGATTGGCGATCTCGAAGTGGTAGCGAAGGTCTTGCTGGCCGCAGAGTTCACAGGTTTCGACGGGTTGCTCGTGATCGACTGTGTTGTCGGTGAAGGACCACTCGTCGAACGCAGCGGGCAGGTTTCCCGCCACTGAAAGCGGAAGAATACTGTCACGAACCCGTTGCGTGTATCCGCCCATGATGGTGCTGCCTGTTATTTAAGAGCGCTTACCTTAGCTCAACTACTATTTAAGCCAAGTGCCAATTGCTTAAATAACGCTGCGCCCGCATAATGGGGCATGCCCGAATCAGCTTCCAACCTCCGGCTAGGCCGCTTTGTCGAGACCCCTGTTGCGGGCGAAATCGTGCGTGCCTTCGTGCCGCCTCCACTGCCGCCGGAACCGCCGATCGACGTGCTGGCCCTTCTAGAGCGGCTAAGTCTGGCGGAACGTGCCTTGGGGCGCCTGGACGGCATTACTATGCTGCTGCCGCGCCAAGAACTGTTCCTCTACATGTACGTGCGGAAGGAGGCCGTCCTTTCGTCCCAGATAGAAGGAACGCAATCAACCCTTTCGGACCTGCTCCGCTTCGAGACCGAGGCGCAGGCGGGACAGCCGATCGACGACATCCGCGAAGTCTCAAACTACGTCGATGCGATGATGTATGGGCTGGAACGGCTGGAAGAGCTACCGCTGTCACTGCGTTTGATCCGCGAGATGCACGAACGCTTGCTGCAAAGCGGACGCGGCGGGACGAAGAATCCCGGCGAGTTTCGGCGGTCTCAGAACTGGATCGGCGGCTCACGTCCAGCCAACGCGCTGTTCGTGCCGCCGCCGCCGACCGAGATGGACGGTTGTCTCGATGCGCTTGAGCGCTTCATGCACGAGGACGGTTCCCGTCTACCCGCCCTCATAAAGGCCGGGCTGCTGCATGTCCAATTCGAGACCATCCACCCGTTCCTTGATGGCAACGGCAGGATCGGCCGCTTGCTGGTGACGTTGTATCTCTGCGTCAACGGTGTGCTGTGCAAGCCGCTCCTCTATTTGAGCTTGTACCTGAAAACTCATCGCGCCGATTATTACCGACTTCTTCAGGAGGTGCGCGAGCACGGGGCATGGGAAGCCTGGCTTGATTTCTTCCTCACCGGCGTTGCGGATACGGCCAATCAGGCGTTCGAGGCCGCTACCCGTATTGTTGATCTGTTCAAGGAAGACCGCGAGCGGATTACGACAGAGAGCGACCGGGCAGGCTCCGCGCTGCGTATCCATGATCTGTTTCAGCAGAACCCGTTCCTGACGGCCAACCAGCTCGTCCAACAAACAGGGCTTTCCGCACCGACAGTTAATGCGGCACTCGCCGATCTGGAACGGTTCGGCATCGTTGAGGAAATCACCGGGCGCAAACGGGGGCGCGTGTTCAGTTACCGGCGATATCTCGCCATCTTGAGCGAGGGAACCGACCCGCTCCCCATAACGGCCTGATGGAAGGAAGCCTGTGCGTATCGAATCCGTAACCCTGTCCGGCTTCCGCTGTTTTGGTCCCGACCCTATAACCGTGCCGATCGCATCCGAGATTACGGCTGTCGTTGGTCCGAACGCAGCGGGCAAGACGGCGCTGCTGCATGCCATGTCGAAGCTGTTCGGCGTGTCCCGTGCGCAGCGTACCGTTCTGCGATCCGATTTTCATCTTGGCGCAGATGACGATCCCGAGGACCGTGAACCAAAGGACATGTTCATCGACGTGCTGATCGGCTTGCCTGAACTGGCCGATGGTACTGCGACGCCGGAGACTATCGCGCCGTCGTTCCGGCACATGCAGATTGCGAGAGCCGGTGATGATCCGGTTTGTCGGCTGCGTCTCGAAGCGCGATGGGAGGATGACGGGACCATCGAGGGCGAAGTTTCCCAAGATTTGTTTTGGGTCGATACCCTCGACGACGATCCGGCCGAAGACAAATGCCACCCGGTCTCGGCAGCGGATCGGGGCCTGATCCAGCTTTATTATACGCCCGCCAGCAGGGACGCGACTGCCCAAATTAAGGCTACGACAGGCGCGCTCGCTGCTCGTCTGCTCCGGGCTATTGAATGGTCATCCGAAACCGAGGAGGCGGTGGAGGAGGCTTCCGAGAATCTGGCGACTGCGTTCGAGGAGGAATCGGCCATCGCCGCGATCGGGAAAGCCCTGCAAACGCGTTGGTCGGGCCTCCATGATGATGTTGTCGATACGAAACCGCGGCTCAGCCTGGTCAGCCGCCGCTTTGAGGAGGTGGTCAACAAGATCGCCGTGATCTTCGAGCAGGGACCGGATGGCCAGGAACGCGGCCTAGATGCCCTCAGCGACGGACAGCAATCGCTCTTCTATTTTGCGCTGGCCGCAGCCGTTTTCGATTTGGAGCGCAAAGTGGTCGCCGGAACGGTCGAGGGCTTCCGCGACGACACGCTACGCATTCCTGCGCTGACGCTCTTTGCGCTGGAAGAGCCGGAAAATCACCTCTCGCCCTACTTCCTCGCCCGGATCATTCGCCAAGTTCGCTCCTTGACCGACGCAGGTGGCGCACAGGCCATAGTCACAAGTCATTCGCCGGCGGTTCTGAGCCGTGTCGATCCGCGTGAGGTTCGCTACTGCCGCTGTGACCCGAAGACACGTGTCTCGACGGTCAAAAAGATCAAGATGCCGGCAGGCGTCGATGAGACCGCCAAATTCGTCCGTGGCGCGATGCTGGCCTATCCCGAACTTTACTTCGCGCGATTCGTCCTGCTGGTCGAAGGTGATTCCGAGCGGATCGTTTTGCCTCGTCTGGCCGAGGCGCTCGATCTCCTGATCGATCCGGCCTTTGTTGCGATCGTCCCCTTAGGCGGACGGCATGTGCAACATTTTTGGCGGTTGCTGAAACATCTGGGTATTCCGCACGCTACCCTCCTGGATCTCGATCTTGGTCGCGAAGGCGGCGGTTTTGGGCGGGTCAAGACGGCAATCGAAAAGCTGATCGAATTTGGCGCGTCCAAAGCTGCACTTCTGAAGATCGATAAAGGCATCTTACCCGATGCCGATCTTGCCGGAATGCACACTTGGGAGAGTTCAGGCGAACACGGCAATCTTCTCGCTTGGATAAATGGCAATCTGAAGCCGCATGGGGTCTTCTTCTCGGCACCGCTCGATCTCGATCTCGCCATGCTTAAAGCGTTCCCCGATGCATACAAGGCGATCATTCCCAAGGGTGGAGGGCCGAAAATGACCGCCGATAAGGCGGCGGAAGTCGTGCTCGGGACGGCGGGGCCAGGAACCACCATCTACACCGGTCCGTTCAAGGACTATCCGGCGCTGCTCCCCGCCTATCGCTATCATTTCCTCACCAACAGCAAGCCGGCGACACACCTTGCTGCGCTGACGCACATTAAGAAAAAGGACTTGGCTGAGAACATGCCTCCGGTTCTGGCTGAGGTTCTCCAGCATATCTCCAAGTCGTTGCGGCGGGATTAGCCATGGCGGTGCTCTCGCGACGGGTTCGGCCGGATGATTGGAAGCCCGTGGGGGTAGACGCACTCGAAGCGAATGCGCTCAAGGTCGTGCGTTCGACGGACAACCGATCCGTTATCGCCGGCCCCGGTGCGGGCAAAACCGAACTGCTGGCGCAACGCGCTGCCTATCTCCTCCAGACCGGCGAAGCGCCGCCGCCAAGGCGCATTCTCGCGATCAGCTTTAAGCGTGACGCCGCAACGAACCTCGCTGCGCGCGTCCGTCAGCGCTGCCATCGAAATCACGCCGGGCGCTTTGACTCCATGACGTTCGACGCCTTTGCCAAGGGATTGATCGACCGCCTTGGACAGGCGCTTCCTGATCGCTGGCGTCCACGCCCCGACTACGAGATCATTTTTCCCAACGATCGGGATTACCGCGATTTCCTGTATCAGCAGGTCGGCACACCTCCCGCATCAGTGGGCACCTACGCTGACCTCCAAGGCATCGCAGTGAAAACCTTTGAGCGGCGTCATCTGGTCGGATCACCGCTACCGTTGGATGCCTGGTCAAATCCGACAGTCGGCCAGTGGGCGGCGGATCGACTTTGGCAAACGTCACTCCATGAGGGGAAGAAAAGCGTCCTGTCATTCCCCATGATCGGCCGGCTCGCTGAACTCCTGTTGCGCGTCAATCCGATGGCGCGCGACGCGCTTCGCCTGACTTATTCGCATCTGTTTATGGATGAGTTTCAGGATACGACACAGATTCAGTATGATCTGGTTCGCACGATCTTCTTGGGTACCGATACGACCATAACTGCCGTCGGCGACAATAAGCAGCAGATCATGCGCTGGGCAATGGCGATGGACGATCCGTTCGCCGCTTTTGATGCCGATTTCGCCGGCAAGCGAACACCGCTCTATAACAACTATCGCTCTTCGCCAGAACTCGTGCGCATCCAGCATGTCCTTGCACAGGCTCTGGACGCTCGCGCCGTAGCACCAATCTCGCAGACTGCGGGCACGATCGCCGGAGACAGTTGCGCGATCTGGGATTTCTCCACACCGGAGGTCGAGGCGGCTCGCTTGGCTGCGTTCGTTGCCGCTGAGATGAAGACACACAACCTCGGCCCGCGTGATTTCGTTTTGCTGGTTCGGCAAAAGGCGCCCGACTATGCAGCCGTGCTTGAGCCGGCCTTCAATGCAGCCGGAATTCCCCTGCGCAACGAGGCCGGAACAGTTGGGGCGGTCATGCTACAAGAGTTGCTGGCGGAAGAAGCGCCTGAGCTCGCAATTACCATTTTGCGCCTCGCTATGACCAACCGCGCTGGTCGGTATTGGACGGAATGCCAAGAGGCGCTTGCGGCCTTGCAAGGCATCACGCCGGATGACGAAGCCGCGCAGTCCAGACTTGCCCGCGAGTTGGATGCCTATGCGATCAATCTATCCAAAACGCATCCTACCCCGCCGAAATTGAAGGCGGCGGCACGAGCGATCATTGATGACATTGTATCATTCGTGGGTCGAGATCGGCTGATTGCAGTTCACCCCGCTTATGGTCAGGGAGGCTGGCTGGAAAAAGTGTTGGACGCCGCTGCCGTGCATTTATCCGCGTCGTCAGCCAGCGGCGGCGACTGGTCAACGGCGCTCGACGCCTATGAAGGCGTCCACGCAATACCTCTAATGACAATCCATAAGAGCAAAGGGCTTGAATACCACAGCGTCATCTTCGTCGGCCTGGACGATGGCGCATGGTGGAGTTTTGCCAACGATCAGATCGAAGCCACGGCAGGGTTTTTCGTCGCTTTCACGCGCGCGAAGCAACGGGTTGTCTTTACCTACTGCGCTCGCAGAGGCACACGAAGCAAAATTGCGACGCTATACCGTTTGCTGGAAAAGGCAGGCGTCCGAACATTCTCGATGACTTAAGTTGAATCGCCAACTCTCCATCCATGGAGAGCAGGCGATCAAGCGGCTTCGTCATCATCTCTATCGTGACGTGCGGCAGCTTCCATTTCGGCAACGTCGTCAGTGAAATCGAGCACTATCTGAATGGGCAATTCAGTGGGGTTCTCATCATTGAAGTGATCGACATCCTGCTTAACCTGGAAGCAGTCGTCCGCGATGGCCTTACGACGCTGACTAAAAGACTTTTCCATGAACGAGCGCGGTGCGTTGTCGATGTCTGCCCATAGGCTCAATTGAACGCCACCGATATTGGTTCGGACAGAGTGTTTAGCTCTGTACTTCCTGCCTTGGGCGTCGATCCGCTTCTCCTGCCGAAGGCTTTCGGCCAGCGCCTCACGGCAAAGCTTCACCACGTCGCGCGGTTGCGGGCGGTAAAGTCCCTGTTCGATTGCCCAAGCAGCGACGTTGTCAAGCGATACCGGAGAGGAATCTACCTCTTCGGTATAGCGATCAAAAATCGCCTGCATTTGCTCAGAAAACTTTGCCATTCATCACCATCATTGAAATCTAAAGATGCGCTTCGGCAACGTGGCCCCAGCCATCGGTAACAGCCGAATTCACCACATAACGCCTGACCGGCACCTGATATTTACGGAGGTAATCATACCTCTTCATTCGCTTCTGGAGCTGTCCGACCACAATCCCTGGGTGGACGCCCATCAGCGACGCAAATCCGATCACGTCCCGTTCCGAGAAATAAGGGTGCTTGCGAGCATAGAAGGAATCCATCTTCTGATTCGGAACGCAGAAATCAGCAGCGGCCATATTTGCGACGCGCTCTTCATCACTGTCATTCTTCTCATCAGACGAATTATCTCCCGAGAGATGGTCGACCATACCAATTGAGCGTTTTCCGTGTCCCTCAAGGACATGTTCGATCTCGTGCCGTAGAACAAACCAAAAATTATCAAGGCGATCATACAAAGTTGACATTCCGATCACTGGAGATTGGTCGTCAAGCCAAGTACATACACCGTCGATCTTCGCGTTGGGCAGAGCCTCTACAACAACAAATCTTACACCGCATTCCGCAAGTAAAGTCGGCACAGTTTCAACGGCTTCAGGATCAACCATTAAAGCCCGCAACTTCGGAAGCGCGTCGCGAAGTTTTTCGGGCGAAAACGCGCGCACGGGAATATTGCTCGCGAGCTGCCGAACCCGAAACACCCAAGCCAACTGATGAGGCGGAGTTTCGTCGTAATGCGTCCTCTTGGCAGCAAACGCGATCGCGTTCGGCCCCTGATCATTGGCGACTTCGAAAAATCGGTCCATCTGAAGCTGAAGCAATGAGGATTCACCATCCTGGATCCAACCTCGGCGGATCATGTCGCGTACAGGATAGAGGGTTTGAAGTTCCGCCCTGGTTTTTACGGCCGGATCAGGTTCCTTCGCATTCTGTAAATCAAATTGACCTTGGAGGTTCAGAAAGAACTGAGGGGATGCATCGAAGGCGTCGCCAAGCAGCCGCGCCATGTCAGGAGTGATAGCCCGCTTTCCTGACAGAAGCGGATTCAACTGTTGTTCGGTCTGCCCGAGAATGAAAGCGAGATCGCGTTGCGACCAGCCACGAACCTCCAGCTCAAGCTTGATAAAGACGCCGGGGGGATCGATTGCGACGGTGTTGGTGCCGGCCATTATGCGGCACCCCTTGCTTGCTCTTCCATCGCCCTAACGATCACTGTCATAGCACTATTCTTTTCCTCAATCCGCAAGACCATCGCCCACTGAGGGGCTAAAACCACCAAATGCTCCGGAGAACCCGCCGCTCGCGCTCTTAGGCCAAGGCTCCTCCAGTTCTGCATGGTGCGAACATCAGGGGCGGCTCGGATTATGCTCAACCGCTGCCGAGCAGATTGAATGACGGCAACCGGCAGCTTTGTGTCTGCTGCACGCTCCGTTTCAATTAAGGCCAACTGTTGGTCTGCGAACTCGATCTCCATTGGGCGAACCATAACCGAGTCGCGCCAAGCCGTCAACGCAACTTAACGCAAGGCGTTAAGTTGCGTATTCGATGCTGCTCCTACGGCCGCCGAATGCCCGATAGCGCCGCCAAAAGACCTCCAGAAGGCGCCGATCACCGCCGATGACCGCCGATGACCGAATCCTTTGAAAATTCTTCAATAATTTCAGATGACTATGATGGTCTCATAGTGCTCATCTTCGTCGGGCGCTGCCCGCCATTCACCGCGCATCATCAATCACCACCGAGCAGCGATGCGACGCCCGTCGCGGCTGGCTGCGCTCTTTTCAGCTTCCCTATCCGCCGCCTGCCAAACCCTGACCAGACTTCAATTCCACCTGATGCTGGACGAGCATTTTTTGAACGGCGACAGCATTAATTTTACCCGGGTATAATTGACGATCCTATTTTATCCGGGTATTAAGCTCGTATCCATTCCGGCGATCGCGATATGTCCAATTCCTCGAGCAAAACCTGCACCGCATTTTCCAGCGATAAACTGCTGTTCGCCGGCCCCGTGGCCGAAGTGGCCATTGCAATCCGCCGATCAGGCAAGACGGACGACACAGTGCTTGTGTTCGACGATGCGACGGGCCGTGTTGTCGATCTCGATCTGCGCGGCACCGATACGGAGATCGTTGAACGGCTGTCCCAGCCTCCCAAGACATTGGCGGGACGGTATCGCCCGAAGGCCGACATCTCCGACGCCACGCCCTCCGAGGAAGGTCAGGATCAGAAAAGTCGCGGACGGCCGAAACTGGGAGTCGTCGCCCGCGAGGTGACGTTGCTGCCGCGGCAGTGGGAATGGCTGGCAGGCCAGCCCGGTGGTGCTTCCGCCGCTCTACGGCGCCTGGTGGACGAGGCCCGGAAAGCAATGGATCCGTACCGGCAAAGGCGGGCAGCGCAGGAAACCGCCTATCGATTCATGCAGGCGATCGCGGGAAATCTGCCCGGTTACGAAGAGGCGACACGCGCCCTTTTTGCCGATGATCGCCCCGCGCTGGAAGAACGGCTGGCCTCATGGCCCGCAGATATCAGGACTTACGCCCTGCGTCTCGCCTTCGGCCCGACCGATCCTGCGCATTCGTGACACGCTCCCCGTCTTAGGCCGCCGTCACGAAAGTCGTTCCAATGATTGCCGATGGAGGGCAGCCATGAACATTGCAAAATCCAATGGCATCGAACTCGCCTGGGACAGTTTCGGTGATGCCGCGAATGAGGCGATCCTGCTGATTTCCGGGCTGGGAACGCAGATGATCCGCTGGACAATTCCCTTTTGCGAGGATCTGGCCGCGAGAGGATATCGCGTGATCCGCTTCGACAACAGGGATACCGGATATTCCACCCATTTCGGCACCTCTCCCACGCCGGATTTCGGCACTCTTGCGGCCGAATTGATGGCGGGACGCCGGCCGGACGTCCCCTATTCGCTCAGCGATATGGCGAAGGACGCCGTCGGCCTTCTCGACGCGCTCGGCATCGCGCGGGCTCATGTCGTCGGCCGCTCCATGGGTGGCATGATCGCACAAATTCTTGCCAGCGATCACACCAACCGTGTCCTTTCCCTGACCTCGATCATGTCGAGCACCGGCAATCCTGCCCTGCCGCAGGCAGCACCCGATGTCATGGCGATGATGATGCGCCCGGCCCCTGATCCCGCTATCGATCAGGAAGGGTTTCTGGCTGTACGTCTTGCTTTCGCGCGCCGGATTGCGGGCATGGGTTATCCGTTCGACGAAGACGCCCATCGCGCCCTTCTGCTGGAAGAGGTGCAGCGCGACCATAACCCCTGCGGCGTGGCACGGCAGATCGCCGGCATGGCAGTGACCGGGGACCGGCGCTCGCGTCTGGCGACGATCACAGTGCCGACGCTCGTCATTCATGGAACTGATGATCCCTTGATCCTGCCAGCCTGCGGTCGTGATACCTCGCTTTCGATTCCAGGTGCGATTTATCTGCCGATCAAGGGAATGGGACACGACATGCCACGCGAACTCGACCCGACGATCATCGACGCCATTTTCGGCTTGACTGAAAAGAGAAAGCTTCGCGAGGCGTGAGGCCCCTTCGGCTTCGCCATAAGCCCCAATAATCGCGAGCGGTCCAAACCCGCTTCGGAATCGAACCTCACCCTCCCCCGCCGCCGTCGCATCTGATGACGGGACAGCATGACGTCAAAGTCGCGTTTTTTCGTTTCGGCAGGCATGGACGGCTATGCTTCTGCGCAGACAGGGGTTTCTTGCGCTTTTTTGCTGCGCTTACCCCTCTCTTGCGCCTTGCAGCAGGAAAAATCGCTCCTTATATACGCCGCAGAACTGCAGCGAATACTGCAAATCCAAGTCAAGGAGCTGCCACAAGAATGCCTCACGGGGTTCCGGCAGCTCGCTTCAAGGAGAGAAGAGCATGGCAAAAGTAATCGGTATCGACCTTGGCACGACCAATTCCTGCGTCGCAGTGATGGACGGCAAGGACACGAAAGTTATTGAAAACGCGGAGGGCGCGCGCACCACGCCGTCCATGGTGGCATTTTCCGACGATGGCGAACGCCTTGTCGGCCAGCCGGCCAAGCGCCAGGCGGTCACCAACCCGACCAACACCCTGTTTGCGGTGAAGCGCCTTATCGGCCGTCGTTATGAAGACCCGACCGTCGAAAAGGACAAGGCCCTCGTTCCCTTCGAAATCGTCAAGGGCGACAATGGCGACGCATGGGTGAAGGCGCAGGACAAGAATTATTCCCCCTCGCAGATTTCCGCGATGATCCTTCAGAAGATGAAGGAAACGGCTGAATCCTATCTCGGCGAAAAGGTCGAGAAGGCCGTCATCACCGTTCCCGCCTACTTCAACGACGCCCAGCGCCAGGCCACCAAGGATGCAGGCCGCATCGCCGGTCTCGACGTGCTGCGCATCATCAACGAGCCGACTGCGGCAGCGCTTGCTTACGGCCTCGACAAGAAGGACGGCAAGACCATCGCCGTTTACGACCTTGGCGGCGGCACCTTCGACATTTCGATCCTGGAAATCGGCGACGGCGTCTTCGAAGTGAAGTCGACCAACGGCGACACCTTCCTCGGCGGTGAAGACTTCGACATGCGTCTCGTCGAATATCTGGCGGCCGAGTTCAAGAAGGACAACGGCATCGACCTCAAGAACGACAAGCTTGCCCTGCAGCGCCTCAAGGAAGCTGCGGAAAAGGCGAAGATCGAACTTTCGTCCTCGCAGCAGACCGAAATCAACCTGCCGTTCATCACCGCCGATGCTTCCGGCCCGAAGCACCTGACGCTGAAGCTGACCCGCGCCAAGTTCGAAAGCCTGGTCGATGACCTCGTGCAGCGCACCGTCGCGCCTTGCAAGGCAGCGCTCAAGGATGCCGGCGTTTCCGCTTCCGAGATCGATGAAGTCGTTCTCGTCGGCGGCATGAGCCGCATGCCGAAGGTGCAGGAAGTCGTCAAGCAGCTGTTCGGCAAGGAGCCGCACAAGGGCGTGAACCCGGATGAAGTGGTCGCCATGGGCGCCGCCATCCAGGCCGGCGTTCTGCAGGGCGACGTCAAGGACGTTCTGCTGCTCGACGTGACCCCGCTGTCGCTCGGCATCGAAACGCTCGGTGGCGTCTTCACCCGTCTGATCGATCGCAACACGACGATCCCGACCAAGAAGAGCCAGACCTTCTCGACCGCCGAAGACAACCAGTCGGCCGTGACCATCCGCGTCTCGCAGGGTGAGCGCGAAATGGCGCAGGACAACAAGCTGCTCGGCCAGTTCGACCTCGTTGGCCTGCCGCCTTCGCCGCGCGGCGTTCCGCAGATCGAAGTGACCTTCGATATCGACGCCAACGGCATCGTGCAGGTATCCGCGAAAGACAAGGGCACCGGCAAGGAACAGCAGATTCGCATCCAGGCCTCCGGCGGTCTCTCCGACGCCGACATCGAAAAGATGGTGAAGGACGCCGAAGCCAATGCCGAGGCCGACAAGAAGCGCCGCGCCGGTGTCGAAGCGAAGAACCAGGCCGAAAGCCTCATCCACTCCACCGAGAAGTCGGTGAAGGAATATGGCGACAAGGTCTCCGAGACCGACCGCAAGGCGATCGAAGACGCCATTGCCAGCCTGAAGACCGCCGTTGAGGCTTCCGAGCCGGATGCCGACGACATTCAGGCAAAGACCCAGACCCTCATGGAAGTTTCCATGAAGCTCGGTCAGGCCATCTACGAAGCGCAGCAGGCCGAGGCCGGTGACGCTTCCGCAGACGGCAAGGATGACGTCGTCGACGCCGACTATGAAGAAATCAAGGACGACAAGAAGTCCGCATAATCGGCGGCTTCCCGTCTTCTGACAACATATGCAAGAGATCCGGCTGCCGAGTGCAGCCGGAAATCCATTTGCGGGGCTTGTTAACTTAATGGCGAAAGCAGACTTTTACGAAACACTTGGCGTCAGCAAGACCGCTGACGAAAAAGAGCTGAAAAGCGCCTTCCGCAAACTCGCGATGAAGTACCATCCGGACAAGAACCCTGATGATGCCGACTCGGAACGGAAATTCAAGGAAATCAACGAAGCTTACGAAACGCTGAAGGACCCGCAGAAGCGCGCGGCCTATGACCGTTTCGGCCACGCCGCTTTTGAAAATGGCGGCATGGGCGGTGGCGGCGGCTTTGGCGGCGGCGGTTTCGCCAATGGCGGCTTCTCCGATATTTTCGAAGACATCTTCGGCGAAATGATGGGTGGCGGCCGTGCGCGCCGATCTTCCGGTGGTCGCGAGCGCGGTGCCGATCTTCGCTACAACATGGAAATCACGCTGGAAGAGGCCTTCACCGGCAAGACGGCGCAGATCAGGGTTCCGACCTCGATCACCTGTGACGTCTGTTCCGGTTCGGGCGCAAAGCCCGGCACGCAGCCCAAGACCTGCGCCACCTGTCAAGGTTCCGGCCGCGTACGCGCGGCGCAGGGCTTCTTTTCGGTGGAGCGCACCTGCCCCACTTGCCATGGTCGCGGGCAGACGATTTCCGACCCCTGCGGCAAGTGCCATGGTCAGGGCCGTGTGACGGAAGAGCGTTCGCTCTCGGTCAACATTCCCTCGGGCATCGAAGACGGCACCCGCATTCGCCTGCAGGGCGAGGGCGAGGCCGGCATGCGCGGCGGTCCGGCGGGCGATCTCTATATCTTCCTGTCCGTGCGCCCGCATGAGTTCTTCCAACGTGACGGCGCCGATCTTTATTGCACCGTGCCGATCTCGATGACGACGGCGGCACTTGGCGGCACTTTCGATGTCACGACGCTCGACGGCACCAAGTCGCGCGTCACGGTTCCGGAGGGCACCCAGCCGGGCAAGCAGTTCCGTTTGAAGGGCAAGGGCATGCCGGTTCTGCGTTCGGCGCAGACGGGCGATCTCTATATCCAGATCCAGATCGAAACGCCGCAGAAGCTGAGCAAGCGTCAGCGCGAGCTGTTGCAGGAGTTCGAGCAGCTCTCCTCCAAGGAGAACAATCCGGAATCAACAGGCTTCTTTGCCCGGATGAAGGAATTCTTCGACGGCTGATTGCCGCCGGTCCCAGGCTTTTGAAACGCCGCCATCCTTCGGGACTGGCGGCGTTTTTGTTTCAGGCTCAGCCGGAAAAGCCGCCTTCATCCAGATATTGCCGTTCCTCAGGCGTCGTTTCCCGCAGCAATATGCCATTGCGGTGCGGAAAACGGCCGAAACGCTCGACGATATCGCGATGTTCTTCGGCATGGTGGAGATAAAGCCCGCCAAGCGGCTGGTTCAGGTCGCAGGCGCGCTGCTGGGCCGCCATATCCTCCGCATGGGAAAATGGCAGGTAGAAGAAAACGCGCAGATCCTCGCTCACAGCCTGGTCATGGCCGCGGCGGATCGCGTCATTAGCGAAAAGCCTTGCCAGCGGGTCGGTGGTATACATGTGGGCAGTGCCGCGAAAGCAGTTGCGCGGGAACTGGTCAAGAAGAAGCATCAGCGCCAGGCTGCTTTCCGCGCCGTCCAGCCAGCCATCCAGTTCACGCCTAGCAGCGGCAAAGTGGGCATCGCGGAAACGGTCGTGAAAGTGATTGTCGAAGGCGGCATCCTTGTCGAACCACTTGTCCGGGCCGGCCTTCTTCCAGAAGCTGACGATGTCGGCGGCAAGTGCGGCTGTGTCGTTTTTCATCTGCTCTTCCCCGTCAATAATGCGGCGGCCGGGTGATGGACGGCGCTTCCAGCGATTGCTCCTCAAGGCTCAGGAACCTCTCCGTCAATCGGTCGAGCTTGGCGCGGGTTTGCTCCACCACCTTCCACTGTTCCGCCAGCTGGTCGGACAGTTCCTCTATCGCCTTCGCCTGATGCGCGACCGTCTCCTCGAGCGCGATGATCCGTTTTTCGGTTTCCGACGTCATATCGACCTCTCTTTCCAGCCCTTCCTTGGGCTTAAAAGCGCGCGAGTCAACCATATGTCGCTTTCGTGAAGCGAATTCGTCATGGCCGATCCGCAAACGGAAAAAGCCGGCGATGTTTCCATCGCCGGCATCCGAGTCCTTGGCAGTTTCAGTCTTCTTCTACGAAAACCTCTTCGCGCTTCTTCTTCACGCTTGGAAGGAAGACGACGATCAGCACGGCAAGCGCAATGAAGAGCAGGGTGGCGCTGATCGGGCGGGTGACAAAAGTCATCGGATCGCCACGCGACAGGATCATGGCGCGGCGCAGGTTCTCCTCCAGCAGTGGCCCGAGCACAAAGCCCAGGAGCAGCGGCGCCGGCTCGCAGCGCAGTTTCACCAGCACGTAACCGATGAAGCCGAAGAAGGCGACGGCATAGAGATCGAAGACGTTGGAATTGACGCTGTAGACCCCGATGGCGCAGAAGGCCATGATGATGGGGAAGAGCACATAATAGGGCACCGTCAGCAGCTTCACCCACAGCCCGATCAAAGGCAGGTTAAGGATGACGAGCATCAGATTGCCGATCCACATGGAGGCGATGATGCCCCAGAACAGCGCCGGCTGTTCGGTTGCGACATTCGGACCGGGCACGATACCCTGAATGATCATCGCACCGATCATCAGCGCCATAACCGGATTGGCCGGGATGCCGAGCGTGAGCAGCGGAATGAAGGAGGTCTGGGCGCCGGCATTGTTGGCGGATTCCGGACCGGCCACGCCGGCAACCGCACCATGCCCGAATTCTTCCGGGTTCTTGGAGACGCGTTTCTCTACGGTATAGGAGGCGAAGGCCGCGAGGATCGCGCCGCCGCCCGGAAGAATGCCGAGCGCCGAACCGATAACCGTGCCGCGCAGCACCGGCGCGATCATCTTTTTGAAATCCTCCCGTGTCGGCATCAGCCCGCTGACCTTGGCGATCAGCACCGAACGGGTGCGCTCATTTTCGAGATTGCGCAGGATTTCGGCGATGCCGAACACACCGACGGCCACGGCCACGAAGTTCAGACCATCGGCATATTCACGGATGCCGAGGGTGAAACGCGGCGTGCCGCTATAGATATCCGTACCGACGAGGCCGAGCAGCAGACCGAGGACGACCATGGCCAGCGCCTTGACGATGGAGCCATGGGCGAGCGCAATGGACGACACAAGGCCGACGACCATCAGCGAGAAATATTCCGCCGCACCGAACTCCAGCGCAATCGCCGTCAGCGGCGGCGCGAAGATCGCCACAAGGAAGGTGGATACCGTGCCGGCGAAGAACGAGCCGATGGCGGCAATGGCGAGAGCGGCGCCCGCCTTGCCCTTGCGCGCCATCTGGTAACCATCGATGGCGGTAACGGCAGAAGACGATTCGCCGGGCATGTTGATCAGGATAGCCGTGGTGGAGCCGCCATATTGCGCGCCATAATAAATGCCGGCGAGCATGATCAGCGACGAAACCGGCTCCAATTGAAAGGTGATCGGCAGCAGCATGGCGATGGTCGCCGTTGCGCCGATGCCCGGCAGCACGCCGATCAGGGTGCCGAGCAGCACGCCGATCAGGCAGAAGAACAGGTTTGCCAGCGATGAGGCAGTGACGAAACCGAGAGCGAGATTATCGAGCAAGTCCATCGCGGCACCTCAAAATTTAAGCCAGGGGCCGAAGCGCTGGAACGGCAGGCCGAGACCATAATTGAAAACAGCGACGGAAAAGACCGTGATGGCCGCGGAAAGAATGACCGCCATGAGCGGGCTCATCTTGTGGGATGCGAAGGCTGCGATAAGGGCGCTGAAAAAAAGCGCCGGCACGAAGCCGAGCCCTCGGACAGTGAAACCGAAGAAGATGGGCGCGGGCAGGATGAAAAATATGCCGCGCCAGGCGATCGCTCCGATACCTTCTCCGGCCGGGCGGGCTGAGCGCAGGAATATGACGCCACCGAGCACGATCAGGATGATTGCCAGAACGAGCGGGAAATAGCCCGGCCCCATGCGAAAGGCGGTTCCGATCTCCAGCCCATAAGACTGCAAGGCGAAAAAGACGCCAAGTCCCATAAAAATTGCCCCGCAGACTGCCTCGGCAGGGTCATTAAATAACGACTTCATGAAAGATGCCCCTCCACCGCGGCCGGCATCACACCGGTCCGCCTGTTAAAATGATCACGGTCGACCGGCGGCGCGATGCCGCCGGTCATTCCGCGTCCATCAATCGGCATATTGGCCGGCAGCTTCGATCACCGGCTTCCAGCGGGCGATTTCGCTTTCAAGCTTGGCCTTGAGCGCCGCAGGCGTCGCATCGCCTTCCGACGAGGGCGTGGTGCCAAGTTCGGCAAAACGAGCCGCGACGTTCTTGTCCTTCAGCGCGACCTGCAGCGACTTGGAGAGTTTTTCGTTGATTTCCGCAGGTGTGCCCTTGGGCGTGTAGATGCCGTGCCAGATGCCCACTTCGAGCTTCGGCAGGCCCGCTTCGACAACCGTCGGCACATCCGGCAGCACGTCGAGCCGCTTGGCCGTGGTTACCGCATAGGCTTTCACGGTGCCGCCCTGGATCTGCTTGGTGGTGTTGGTGGTCTGGTCGCACATGATATCGACCTGGCCGCCGAGCAGGTCGGTCATGGCCGGGCCGGTGCCCTTGTAGGGAACGGTGACGAGCGGTGTCTCGATGGCGCTCATGAACAGCATGCCGCACAGATGCGAGGCGGCGCCGATGCCGGCATTGGCGACGGTGACCTTGTCCTTGTTCGCCTTGGCATAGTCGATAAGACCCTTGAGATCCGTCGTCTCGAGGTTCTTGCGCGACAGGATGGTCATCGGCACTTCGGTGACGAGACCGACATATTCGAAGGCGTTCAGCGTGTCATAGGCAAGCTTGCGATAAAGCGTCGCGCTGGTGGCCATGCCGATGTGGTGGAGAAGGACCGTATAACCGTCCGGATCGGACGATGCCACACGGCCGGCACCCAGCGTGCCGCCCGCGCCGCCGACATTTTCGACGATGATCTGCTGGCCGAGATCCTTCGACATGGATTCGGCGACAAGGCGCGCGACCGTATCCGTCGGGCCACCGGCAGCAAAGGGCACGACCATGGTGATGTTGCGCTCGGGATAGTTCTGAGCGGATGCGGACAGAGCAAAAAGGGAAACGGCAGCGGCGGCAGCAAGGCCGGAGACTGTCTTCAGTATTTTCATCGATTCCTCCCGGATGAAAATGTTCGCCACTTCAGCCGCGCATGCTCCTCCATGGCGGCCGGGGTACGCTATTTGCGATCCGGGATTGCCGTTCAGCAACGGCGGTGTTGCCGGGAGGCGCTCTTTTATCGCCATCATGAACGGCGATGGGTGGATTTCGACCCATCAGGCCTCGCGCGTGGGTGGAAATCCACCCATCTACACCTCTGTCATATGCCGATGCAGTTCATATTTCTGCATTTTTTCGTAAAGCGTTTTGCGGGAGATACCGAGGCTCTCATAGACGGATTTCAGATTGCCGCCATGGGCGGCGATCGCGCGCGCGATCAGGCTCTTTTCATAGGCTGCAACACGTGAGGCAAGCCCCGCCCGGCCATCGTCCTGAAACGGCGGCGACGTTTCGGATCCATCGCTTTCCAGACCCAGAACGAAGCGGTCGGCCGCATTGCGCAGTTCCCGCACATTGCCAGGCCATTCCCGCAGCGAAACGGAAGAAAGCAATTGTTGCGGAACCTCCATATCTTCCCGCCCAAAACGGGCGGCGGCTTCCCGCACCAGATGCAGGAAAAGCAGCGGTATGTCGGCGCTGCGCTGCGACAGGGACGGCACAAGGATCGTCGCCACGTTCAACCGGTAGAGAAGATCGGCGCGAAACCGGCCTGCGGCAACTTCCTGTTCCAGATCGACCTTGCTGGTGGCGATGAAGCGGACATCGAGTTCGACGGTTTCATTCGAGCCGAGGCGGGTAATCACCCGTTCCTGCAAAACCCGCAGGAACCTGCCCTGCAGCTCGAAAGGCATGGAGCCGATCTCATCCAGCAGGATGGTGCCGCCGCGGGCATGTTCAAACTTGCCGTAACGTGGTCTTAACGCACCGGGAAAGGCGCCGGCCTCATGGCCGAACAACTCGCTTTCGATCAGCGTCTGCGGTAGGGCGGCGCAATTGATCGCAACGAAGGGCCGGCTGGCTCTGGCGCTGATATCGTGCAGCGCCCGCGCCACCACTTCCTTGCCTGCACCGGTATCGCCGACAATCAGCGTATCGGCATCCGTCGCGCCGATGGCGCGGATACGATATCGCAGATCGACCATGATCTGGGTTCTGCCGGGCAGGCGCGTTTCGAGATCGTCATGTTTGCCGGCCACCGCCTTCAGGCGGCGGTTTTCCAGCACCAGCGCCCGCCGGTCATTGGCCCTTTTGATGATGCCGGCAAGATATTGCGGCGTGAACGGCTTCTCGATGAAATCATAGGCGCCGTTGCGCATGGCGTTGACGGCCAGCTGCACATCGCCATGGCCCGTCATCAGGATGACAGGTATTTCCGCATCAAGCTCCCGCACCTTCTGCAGCAATGTCATGCCATCCATGCCGGGCATGCGGATATCGCTGACCACGACGCCGTCGAAACTGTAACCGATGAGCTCGAGCGCATGTTCGGCGCTCGCCAGCATGGTGACGCTGAAGCCGGAAAGCTCCAGCGCCTGCGCGGTGGAAAAGCGCAGCTCTTCCTCATCGTCAATCAACAGAACCCGCGACATGGTCATTCCGCAGCGACCTCCATGCGCCAGGCGGCGGCGGGCAATTCGATCTCGAACTCCGCCCCGCCCCCTTCGTGGTTTCGGACACGCAGCTGGCCGCCGAAATCCTTGATGATGTTATAGGAGATGGAAAGGCCGAGACCGAGGCCGCGCCCGACGCCCTTGGTGGTGAAAAACGGATCGAAGATGCGCTCCGCGATAGCCGGAGGGACGCCCGCACCGCGGTCGCGGACGGAAATCGATACTGTCTGGCCGCGCTGCACCGCCTGCAGTGTAATGCGACGATCCTCGCGTCCTTCCACGGCATCGGCGGCATTGGAAATAATGTTGACGAGTACCTGCTGCAACCGCACCGGCCCCGCCTTGACCGCCAGCGGCACCGGGCCCAGATCGACATCCAGCACCGCATCGGCGGCCTTCAGCCGCGCACCGACGATTTCTAGCGTATCGCGCAGCACCGCTTCCAAACCTACCGCCGCCATTTTTTCATTGGGCTTGCGGGCGAAATTCCTGAGATGTTTGCTGATCGACGCCATGCGGTCGATAAGGCCGGAGATGCGCCTGAGGTTTTCCGTCACCTCCCCCAGTCGCCCGCGCTCCACGAGAAGCGAGGCGTTTTCGGCGTAATTCTTGGCGGCGGCAAGGGGCTGGTTGAATTCATGCGAAAGCGCCGCCGACATCTGTCCGAGGGCGGCAAGCTTGCCCGCCTGCACCAGATCGTTCTGCATCCTGCGCAACTGTTTCTCGGTCTGGCGGCGTTCGGCGATCTCGTGCTTGATCTCCTGGTTGACCCGCGCCAGATCGGCGGTGCGCTCCTCCACCCGGCGTTCCAGTTCCGCCTGCGCCTCCGCCTGATGGGTCAGGCGTTCGCGCAGGCGCCGCCGCCGCTGCAGCATGGCGGCGATAAGGGCGGCGGCAAGACACAGGCACAGGATGATCGCGATCATCGCCGTCTTGACCTGCGTTCGCAGCGAACCCGTATCCATCAGCACGCTGACGGTCCAGCCCGCATCCGGCATCGGCTGCGACAGGACCATATATTCCCTTTCTCCGTCCTCCTGGGCGATCGTCATCAGCTGGTGCGAGCCGAAATTGCCGTTTTTCACCGGCAGTTCCTTCAGCGCGGCATTAGCGTAACGGCGGGAAGCCTCCGTGCGCGCCAGCCTTTCCGGCGTCAGCGGCATCAGACCGGAATAAAGCCATTGCGGCGTTCCGGTCATGAAAATGATACCTTCCGGGTCCGAGACGAGAATGCGGTTCTCGCCATCGCCGAAGGACGCTTCTATGCCTTCAATATCGACCTTGAAGACGATGACACCCTTGATTTCTTCATTGAAGAGGATCGGTGCGGAAAAATAGTAACCGCGCTTGTGGGAGGTGGTGCCAAGCGCGAAGAACCGCGACTGGAAGCCCTTGGCCGCATCCTGAAAATAGGGACGGTAACTGAAGTTCTCGCCGACGAAGCTGGTCGGCCCATCATAATTGCTGGCCGCGATGGTCTCCCCGTCGAGCGTTATGATGTAGATATCGGAGGATTCCAGCAGGGCGTTGATGGATTTGAGGTAGATATTGGCGCGCTGGCGCAGTGCGGCATCCTTGGGATGCGCAACCAGTTCCTCAATGTCGTCGTGGTCGGCAATCAGCGCGGGAAGCGGCTCATAACGGCTCAAAAGCCCGCCGAGGGCAGAGACGGCCAGCCGGAGCGTGGTGCGGCCCTGCTCGGACATTTCGCCGAAATAGCTTTCCGCAATGATGCCGTTGCCCCTCGTCACGGCGCCATAACCAAGGCCGAGGCTGAGAAGCATCAATAAAATCCAGCGATATTTCACCGATACTCCCCTCCTGTTGCAGGCATCACACCTGCTCTCCCTGAAAGAGTGTAGGGGGAGCGGCCGCATTTTCCAAGTGAGCGGAAAAGACAGCGGAACGGCCCTGAAAACAAAAAACCGGCCACAAGGGCCGGTTTTTGCAAAGATGACTTCAGAAAAGCTTATGCGCTTTCCTTCGGCGTCAGAACCTGACGGCCGCGATACATACCGGTCTTCAAATCGATATGGTGCGGACGGCGCAGTTCGCCGGAGTTCTTGTCTTCAACGTAGGTTGCAGACTTGAGACCGTCAGCCGAGCGGCGCATACCGCGCTTGGACGGGCTTGTTTTTCTTTTTGGTACAGCCATTTTTGTTACTCCACTTAAGCGGCGAAACAACGGAACCGGCCAGAACCAAAGGCCGAATGTCGGATGTCTCGATATCGGAAATTTGGCGCGCTTATACATGCCCAAACGGGCTTTGACCAGCCCTGACGCGCATTTTTTCCGATTCAACGGAATCAGCGCGGCAAGCCACCCTCATGCATCACAAATCGTAGCTCATATCTTATCGAAAGCGATCAGTTCCTTGAAGTGGTTCATGTCCCGGAATTCACAGAAAGCTGGTGGCCGCATTTCAATAACCGGCGCTGCGGCGCGCAACTTTTCCAGCTCTTCGTCGAGCATCGCCTGCCAGCGCGGCAGGCACTCCGGCGCAAACCAGCTGATGATATAGGACAGGGTGATGTGAAACTCGTAAGTGTCATGGTCAGGGTGGCGATAACCGAAGAGGTCGGCGAATGTATCCCGCCACAGAGCGACGATGCGATCGTCCTCGGCGGTTGCGCCCTTCATGACCAGTCCTGCCGGACGCAGGCCTGTAACCTGCATGTTGAAGGCCGGCAGGGCCGGAAAAGCGGAAAGGCGATCGCGATAATAGTCCGTCATCATGTTGATCGGCGTATCGAGCGGCATGTTCTCCGGCCAGTAGGGTAAAGCGCGCCGAAACTCGATGATGCCCTGAAACACCGTCATATGCAGGCTGGAAACCGGCGTGAAGGCAAGCTGTGACGCCTCCGGCATATCCAGAAAGCGCTGGCGGGTCGCAATAATGGCTTTTTCGGTTTGCGATCCCTCGACAAGATGGCAAACGACCGTATTGCCCGGCTCCGGCAGGAACTCGCCATCCGCGTTGAAGCGGCTGCCGAGATGGCGCGGCGGCTGATCGTGGTTGGCGGCGGAAATATAGTCGATATCTTTCGAGACGCGCGGGGCGTGCATGGGAAACTCCTTGTGAGACGTTTCCCCTAGTCCCCGCAGGCGACAAAGCAATGACATCCGCCGGTCATTGACCGATCAATGCGCCTCATCCCAATTGTCAGCGGCGCGGGCATCCACCTTGAGCGGCACCTTCATGGAAATCGCCGGCATGGCGGCATTTTCCATGACCGACACGACGACCGGCAGGGTCTTTTCGATTTCCGCTTCCTCGACTTCGAAGATGAGTTCGTCATGCACCTGCAAAAGCATGCGGGCGGAGAGTTTTTCCGCCTCCAGCGCCGGCTCGATACGGACCATCGCACGGCGGATGATATCGGCTGCGGAGCCCTGGATCGGCGCATTGATGGCGGCGCGTTCGTTGAAGGCTTTCACAGACGGGTTGGAAGAGCGGATTTCCGGATAATGGGCGCGGCGGCCGAAAATCGTTTCGACATAACCGTTTTCGCGGGCAAAGGCCTTGGTTGCCTCCATGTAATCGCGGATACCCGGAAAACGCTCGAAATATTTCTTGATATAGTCGCTCGCCTCCGAGCGCGCGATGCCGAGCTGATTGGCGAGACCGAAAGCGGAAATGCCGTAGATGATGCCGAAGTTGATGGCCTTGGCGCGGCGGCGCACTTCCGACGGCATGCCTTCCACCGGCACGCTGAACATTTCCGATGCCGTCATGGCGTGAATGTCGATGCCGTTTTCGAAGGCGTTGCGCAGTTGCGGAATGTCGGCGACATGGGCAAGCACGCGCAGTTCGATCTGGCTGTAATCGGCCGACAGAAGCTTGTGCCCGGGCGTGGAGATGAAGGCCGTGCGGATCTTGCGGCCTTCCGCGGTGCGGACCGGAATGTTCTGAAGGTTCGGTTCCGACGAGGACAGACGCCCCGTCGTGGTGGAGGCGAGCGCATAGGATGTATGCACCCGTTTCGTCTCCGGATGAATATAACCGGGAAGCGCATCCGTATAGGTCGACTTCAGCTTGGTCAGCTGCCGCCAGTCGACGATCTTGCGCGGCAGTTCGACACCTTCCGCCGCGAGGTCCTCCAGAACCTGCGCCGAGGTTGACCATTGGCCGGTCTTGGTTTTGGAACCGCCCGGCAGGCCCATCTTGCCAAACAGGATATCGCCGAGCTGCTTTGGCGAGCCTATGTTGAAACGCTCGCCCGCCAGCTCGTAGATTTCCTCTTCGAAGGCTGCCGCCTTCTGGGCGAGTTCGCCGGAAAGACGTGAGAGAATCTGCCGGTCGACGGTGATGCCGCGTTCTTCCATATGCGCCAGAACCGGCACAAGGGGCCGTTCCAGCCGCTCATAAACCTTGGTCAGCCGTTCGGAAACGAGCCGGGGTTTCAGCGCCATCCAGAGCCGCAGCGTGACATCGGCATCTTCCGCCGCATAGGCCGTCGCCCTGTCGATGTCGACAAAATCGAAGGTGACGCTTGATTTGCCCGATCCGGTCACGTCCTTGTAGGCGATCGGCGTATGGCCAAGCCAGCGTTCGGACAGCGAATCCATGCCGTGGGTGGTCTTGCCAGCCTCAAGGACATAAGAAATCAGCATCGTGTCGTCGAAGCTCTGCATGACGACGCCGTGGCGTTTCATCAGCAGATAGTCATATTTGAGATTCTGGGCGACTTTCAGGACCGCCTCATCCTCAAGCAGGTCCTTCAGACGCTCCAGCGCCTCGGCGAAGGGTACCTGGCCTTGCGCCAGTCGGATACCGTCGCTGAACAGATCGCCGCCGGAACCCGTCTTGTGCGTCAACGGAACATAAGCGGCGCGGATATCCGTGCCCGAAGCGTCCTTGCCGTTATCGGCAATGGCCAGCGAAAAACCGACAAGTTCCGCCTGCATCGGGTCGAGCGAGGTCGTTTCGGTATCGAAGGCGACGACCCCCGTTTCACGCGCCGCAGCGATCCAGCGGTCCAGCGCGGCCAGGTCCCTGATCGTCGTATAGGCGGCCGTATCGATCTTGGCGTCGGCAAAAAGCGCCTGTCGCGCCGTGGCGAGATCGGCAGGCGCGCTACCCTCCCCGGCGGTCTTTCTTGCAGCAGCGGGCGGAGCCGGAGCGTTTGTCGCCTCGGCGGCCGCTTCACCCGACGTTGCGGCGGTCGGCATATCGAGGTCGGGGCCATGGGCATCGGCGCCCCATTGCACAGGCACCGTGGCGGGGTCGATAGCCGATGCGTCTGTTTCGGTGGCTTCGGCAACGCGGCGCGTCAGCGTCGTGAATTCCATCGCCTTCAGGAAGGCGATGAGCTTCGGACCATTCTGCGGTTCGAGCACCAGTTCTTCGAGAGACTGCTCCAGCGGCACATCGGTCCTGAGCGCCACGAGCTGCCGCGAAATACGGGCAAGATCGGCATTGGCGATGATGTTTTCCCGGCGCTTCTGCTGCTTGATTTCGCCGGCCCGCGCCAGGAGCGTATCGAGATCGCCATACTCTTCCAGCAATTGCGCCGCCGTCTTCGGCCCGATGCCGGGAATGCCGGGCACATTATCGGTCGAATCGCCGGTCATCGCCTGCAGGTCGATCATCTTTTCCGGACCGACGCCCCATTTTTCGATGACATCGGGAATGCCGATCTGCTTGTCCTTCATGGCGTCGTACATATGGACATTGGCGGTGACGAGCTGCATCAGATCCTTGTCGGACGAAATGATGGTGACATCGGCGCCAACCGCCTCGGCCTGCCGGGCATAGGTGGCGATGATGTCGTCCGCCTCGAAGCCTTCCGTCTCGATGCAGGGAAGATTGAAAGCGCGCGTCGCCTCACGGATCAAACCGAATTGCGGCACAAGATCTTCCGGTGGCGCCGAGCGATTGGCCTTATAGAGATCGTAAAGTTCGTTGCGGAAGGTTTTCGACGAATAGTCGAAAATCACCGCAAAATGGGTAGGCGTCACGCCGACATCGGTATTGCGCGCATCCTTCAGCAGCTTCCACAACATGTTGCAAAAGCCGGAAACAGCGTTGACCGGCAGCCCATCCGACTTGCGGTTCAAGGGCGGGATGGCGTGGAAGGCCCGGAAAATGAAACCGGAGCCGTCAACGAGGAAAAGATGATCGCCTTTTTTCATGGGTAGCATGGATAGCGCGGGGCCGTTTTGACGTCCACCGAAACTTCGCACAACGCACCGCAAAGCACAGGGAATGGAACAGCCGCAAAAGCGCACAAAATTCACCTGAACGTTACCGATTTGTAATCCGTCCCTCCCTTGAAAAGCCGCATTTGCAGACACATTTCTTGGAGGACGGCGCCTGATCACGCCGTAGTCTGATAGCTGGCTCGTCCCCCGCCGCGTCAGACCGGACAAAGGCCTTTCCCCCTCTCCGGGCCTTTGTCCTCCAATATGACCGCCATGGCCGACCCCTCCCGGCCATGGCGGTTTTATTTTGCGACGTGTTTCGGGCTGGCATAAACATATCATGCGATATATATCGCACTATCGAAATTGCCGGCCAGCCCCGGCCACGACGCATGACGGACGGAAGAATGGTTTTTTCCCGGGACGAATCGGCAATCTACCTCGCTGCGAAAATGGCGCGGGAATTCACCATGGCGCTGCAGAAAAGAGCCGCAGCACTGGGTTTTTCCCCTGGGCAATTCCCGATCCTCATCGAACTCTGGCACGAAGAAGGCCTGACTCAGCGGCAATTGCTTGATAGAATCGATATAGAGCAGGCGACACTCGCCAATACGCTCTCACGCATGGAACGTGATGGGCTGATCATCCGCAAATCCCACCCGAGCGACCGTCGCGCGCAGATCATCGAACTGACCCAGCGCGGCAGGGATCTGGAGGCGAATGCGATTGCCGCTTCCGAGGCGACCGAAGACACCCTGCTTGCGGATTTCCGGCGCTTCGAGAGACAGCTCCTGCTGGAATATATGCGCCGGGGGATCGAAAGCGCCAAAAAAGCGAAGTAGCATCTGCGCCTGGAATCGCTTTTATCGCCCTGACGTCTTTCATCGCCAAAGCTCCTGGTTTTGTTTCTGCGTATTTTCGTACGGAAAAGCGCTTCGCAGTTTCCGTGAACTGCTCTATCGTTCCGGCGGCCGCGCGCCTGCCGATTCACGACAGGCTCGCCCTTGTTTCCCGCGATGCGCGATGCCCGGATGTTTCGTCTTTTCGCCGGGTCACGACAGACATGACAGGATCAGCGATGACAGACGTTTCCCCCATTCTTTCCAACGCCGACGACAACCTCACATTCAGCCTCGAGCGGCTGTTCGAACTCGTGCGCATTCCGTCGATTTCCACGGACCCCGCCTACAAGGCGGAGTGCCGCAAGGCGGCGGAATGGCTGGTCAGAACGCTTTCCGCACTCGGCTTTACGGCTTCGGTTCGCGATACGGCCGGCCACCCGATGGTGGTGGCGCATCACGATGCGGCCAGCGAAAATGCCCCACATGTGCTTTTTTACGGTCATTATGACGTGCAGCCGGTCGATCCGCTCGATCTCTGGGAAAACGATCCGTTCGAGCCCGCCGTCAAGGATATCGGTGCCGGCCGTCAGGTAATCACCGGACGTGGAACGGCAGACGACAAAGGCCAGCTCATGACCTTCGTCGAGGCCTGCCGCGCCTACAAGGCCGTCAATGGCGGCCTGCCGGTGCGCGTCACCATTCTCTTTGAAGGCGAAGAAGAATCCGGTTCGCCATCGCTGAAGCCGTTCCTCGAAGCCAATGCGGATGAGCTGAGGGCCGATTATGCGCTGGTCTGCGATACCGGCATGTGGGACCGGGATACACCGGCGATCGCCGCTGCCCTGCGCGGGTTGGTCGGCGAAGAAATCGTCATCACCGCCGCCGACCGCGACCTGCATTCCGGTCTCTTCGGCGGGGCTGCCGCAAACCCCATCCATATCCTGACCGATATTCTCGCCGGCCTGCATGACGAGACTGGCCGCGTGACGCTTGCCGGCTTTTATGACGGCGTGGAGGAAACCCCCGCCAATATCAAGGCCTCCTGGGAGACGTTGGGCCGCACCGCGGAAGCCTTTCTCGGTGAAGTCGGCCTTTCGGTTCCCTCGGGCGAAAAGGGCCGCTCGGTGCTGGAGCAGACCTGGGCGCGGCCGACCGCGGAAGTCAACGGCATCATCGGCGGTTATACGGGCGACGGTTTCAAGACCGTGATCGCCGCGAAAGCCTCCGCCAAGGTGTCGTTCCGCCTCGTCGGCGAGCAGAACCCCGCAGCCATTCGCGAGGCTTTCCGGGCCTATGTGCGCTCGAAAATTCCGGCCGACTGCTCGGTTGAGTTCCACGAGCATGGCGCATCGCCGGCCATCCAGCTGTCTTACGATTCACCCGTGCTGACCAAGGCCAAAAACGCGCTTTCGGAAGAGTGGGCGAAACCCGCCGTCGTCATCGGCATGGGCGGCTCGATCCCGATCGTCGGTGATTTCCAGAAGATGCTGGGCATGGATTCGCTGCTTGTCGGCTTCGGCCTGACCGACGACCGCATCCATTCGCCGAATGAGAAATACGACCTGCAGTCATTCCACAAGGGCATCCGCTCCTGGGTCCGCATCCTGGATGCACTGGCGGCGAAATAATAAAAAAGGAAGCGTCGGGCACCCGGCGCTTCCTTTTCTTCCATTTGCTCGTCGCAAAAACAAAAAGGCCGGGCAAGCCCGACCTTTCCATCCGTTTTCGTCAATGCCAGTACATCCGTGGTCAAAGCGTTCAACGGTCTGATGTTCCAGAGCGCGTCCACTCGCGTCGACGCTGCTTTCACCATCAGGATCGGCTGCTTCGGTTAATCTTTGGTTAACACGATAACAGCGGCACTTTCAAAATGCCCGCCTGACAGTTTTCATCCGAAACACTGTTGAACCCTATATTGGTATGCCACCCCGCCTTTTCAAGGCCCGTGCGTCGTTACGGTCTTCCAAAAGAAAAAGGCCGGAAAAATCCGGCCTTTCCATTCATGCGAATGATCCTTTCGGACCAAAGCGCTTATTAAGCGGCAACGAGGTTGCCTGCGGACATCTTGCCCGAGCGACGATCCTGCATCAGCTCATAGGAGAGCTTCTGGCCGTCGTTGAGGGCGGTCAGACCAGCGCGCTCAACAGCGGAGATGTGAACGAATACGTCCTGCGAACCGTCGTCCGGCTGAATGAAGCCGTAGCCCTTGGTTGCGTTGAACCACTTTACTGTACCAGTCGCCATAACGATTTCCTTCCGTTGGCAATTGTATTTGCACTGCGAGCAGTGCGGACTTGGGTCGAATTTGAAGGAAAGATCGTCGTGTGCACCCCAAAAGGCGCCGAAGCTCTGGTCGTCAAACAAATATCGATGGGCGAACACGTAGGTTGGAAGGGGCTGAAAGTCAAGTTTCTTTGAAAAACGGGGCGATCTTTGTGAACCAAAGACGAGACGAAGCCATCGGAAACAGGGCCCTAAACAGCAAAAACCCGGCGCGGGAGGAGGTGCGCCGGGTTCTTGAAACTGACTGACAATTGGGAGGAGGAGTATTGTCAGTCCAATCGGGCGACGCTGGGAGGAGGAGTGCGTCGCTTCGATGGTTTGAACATACAGGATATCAGCTTAAAAAACAGACGCTTCATCGCAGCGCAGCATTGCGAAAAATGCATAGCTGTTTCGGGGCGACTTGAAGCTTCTCCGCGTAACGCCTAATAAATACGCATGTCTATCGAATCCGTCAGAGCCTTTTTCACCGAGAAGTCGCCCGAAGTGGCCGTAATTGAAACCGAAGCGAGTTCGGCGACGGTTGCGCTGGCCGCCGAAGCGCACGGCGTCGAGCCCGACCAGATTGCGAAAACCATCTGCCTGAAGGCGGGTGACACCATTCTTCTCGTCGTCGCCGCCGGTACGAAGCGGCTCGACAACCGCAAATTCCGCGATCATTTCGGCGCAAAGCCGCGCATGCTGGGACCGGAAGAGGTGGTTGCGGTGACCAGCCATCCCATCGGTGGGGTGTGCCCCTTCGGCCTGCCCTCCCCGCTTCCGGTGTTTTGCGACGTCTCCCTGAAAAACTATCATGAGGTGGTTCCCGCGGCCGGCGCCACCAATGCGGCGGTGAAGATTTCGCCGGAAGTGATGGCCGAATTGACGGGTGCGGAATGGGTCGACGTCTGCCAATGACGCCGATTTGATCCGGCCAGGACTTAACCCCGCCTTAAATTGCCGCATTTAAACTCTTCATCCTGGATTAAGGATCGCGCAGGCATAGAAGCCTTAAACCCGAACGGGATGCGCGCGGTTTCGCGAATAGGAGCGACTTCGGCTGGATGGCAGGCAAAGGTAAATCACGCGAAAGGGTAGAGCCCTCCTTCGGGGATTTCCACGAGTCCGGTGACGATCTGCGCCTTGACGCCAGCGAACGCATCAGCGGAACCACAAAGCAGCAAGCCGGGAGGCCGAAGCCGGCATCCGTCCGCACCAGATCCGGGAAAAAGGAAAAGCGCACCCGCAGCTCCGGCCGTGGCGCGACGGGCTTCATTCGCTCGCTTGTTTACTGGTGCATCGTCCTCGGCATCTGGGGCGGCATCGGCGTTGCCGGTCTTGTCCTTTATTATGGCGCGCGCATGCCGAGCGCCAGCAGCTGGTCCATTCCCGAACGTCCGCCGAATGTGAAGATCGTTTCGGTGAATGGCAGCGTGCTCGCCAATCGCGGCACCACCGGCGGCGAGGCTCTCGCGCTGGAAGACATGTCGCCCTATATTCCACAGGCCGTCATGGCAATCGAGGACCGGCGGTTCTATTCGCATTTCGGGGTCGATCCGCTCGGCCTCGGACGCGCCATCGTCACAAATGTGCTGACGGGACGAACCGTGCAGGGCGGCTCGACGCTGACGCAGCAGCTCGCCAAAAACCTGTTCCTCTCGCCGGATCGCACACTGGAACGCAAGGTTCAGGAAGTGCTGCTGTCCTTCTGGCTGGAACATGAATTCACCAAGGACCAGATACTCGCGATGTATCTCAATCGCGTCTATTTCGGCTCCAACGCCTATGGCGTCGAGGCCGCCTCCCGGCGCTACTTCAACAAATCAGCCCGTGACGTCAATCTGGGCGAGGCGGCAATGCTTGCCGGGCTTCTTAAGGCGCCCTCGCGGCTTTCACCGGCGCGCGACCCGCAGGCGGCGGAGGAGCGGGCGCAGGTCGTGCTGCAATCCATGCGCGATGTCGGCTTCATCACCGATGACGAAATCAAGACCGCCATGTCGCAGCCGCCGACCAAGGCGAAACGTTTCTGGTCGGGCGCCGAACACTACGCCGCCGATATGGTGCTGGAGGAAGTGCGCAGCCTGGTCGGAGAGGTCAAGCAGGACATCGTTGTCGATACCACCATCGACCCCAATCTCGAGCGTGACGCCGAAAAGGCGCTGACCCACGTGCTGCAGGGTGATGGCAAGAAGCAGGGCGCTTCGCAGGCGGCGCTGGTTTCCATCGATGGCACCGGCGCAATCCGGGCCGTGGTGGGCGGGGCGGATTATGCCGAAAGCCAGTTCAACCGCGCCGCCAAGGCAAAACGGCAACCCGGCTCGGCATTCAAACCCTTCGTTTACGTCGCCGCGCTCGAATCCGGGCTTTCCCCCTATACCATCCGCAATGACGCGCCTGTTCGTATCGGTAACTGGACCCCGGAAAACTACGAGAAGAAATTCCGTGGCGAGGTGACACTCGCCACTGCGCTCGCCAATTCGCTGAACACGATTGCCGCGCAGCTGGTGATGGAGGTCGGCCCCGAGCGGGTGACGCAGGTGGCCCATCGCATGGGCATCGAATCGGAGCTGCAGAACAATGCGTCCATCGCGCTCGGCACCTCGGAAGTGTCGCTGATGGAACTCACCGCCTCCTATGCCCCCTTCATGAATGGCGGCTACAAGGCGACGCCGCATATCGTCCGGCGCATCACCGACGCCGACGGCAAGGTGCTTTACGAAAACAAATACGACAATCCGCCGCGCGTTCTGAGTGAAGAGATTGCCGCAACCATGAACGGCATGATGTCGCGCGTCATCACCGAAGGCACCGGCAAGGCCGCACGCCTGCAAGGCTGGCAGGCTGCGGGAAAATCCGGCACGACCCAGTCCTTCCGCGATGCGCTTTTTGTCGGCTACACAAGCAACCTTACCACGGGTGTCTGGTTCGGCAATGACGACGGCACTTCGATGAAAAAGGTCACCGGCGGCGGACTTCCGGCGAGGGCCTGGAAGGATTTCATGACCGCCGCCCATTCCGGGCTCTCGCCCTCACCGCTTTTCGGCCTCGGCGCAGGCGGCGTGCCGCCGCTTGGGGAAATGCAGCAGCCGGCACCGGAAACCGCCCCCTCATCCATCGGCGATATTATTTCCAACGCGCTGGGTGGTGGAACGACCGATACGCGGGCCTATCCCGACGCGCCCGTTTCACCAAACCAGCCGGGTATGGCCATGCCGCCTGCGAATATACCCTCCCGCGATATCGAACCCGGCTACCAGGCCGGCAACGGGCCTGTACCGCCGGCCGATATAGGCGGTCAGGCGCCCGCACCATCGGGCCCAAAACAGACGACGCTTCTCGATATTCTGATGGGGAATTAACCGGCACCGGACAACGGACCGGCCGACACCATGGGGGATGACTCGGCAGCGGTGACCCGTTCGTCTTCTCACAGATCCCGCTTTTCCGGAGACTTGGCCTGTCGCATCCGCAGCCATGGGCGGCGAGGATATGAAACACGCAACATATGCGTGCGCAGCCATTAACCCTAGATTGCCATTTGCACAAAGGTGGCTACATTTCGAGTGACTTTTTAGGGTAAATGAATTACTAATGGCTCATATAAATTAATTTTCTTGTTTCAAAATAACTTTTCAGGGTTCGATATTATGCTGGGTACTAAAAGCTCATCGCATGCCGTTTTTTACGGCGCTCCCTATTCTGCCGCCGCCGCCTTTGAAACGGCGGAAATACAATCACCCCTGTCGGGAAAAAAACCATCAAACTTGTTGCGCAGCCAGTTTGCGCTCAAAAGAACCATCGATATTACAGGGGCATCCATCGCCCTTGTCGCACTTGCGCCGGTATTGGCGACCGTTGCATTGCTGGTGAAGCTCGACAGCAAGGGCCCGGTGCTGTTCTCGCAGGTCCGCTGGGGCATGAACGGGAGAAAAATCCGCGTCTATAAATTCCGCTCGATGCGGGCCGAACTGGGCGACGCCACCGGGGTGGCGCAAACGGTGAAGAACGATCCGCGGGTAACCCGTATCGGCGCCATTCTCCGTCGCACCAATATCGACGAACTGCCGCAGCTGATCAATGTGTTGAAGGGCGACATGTCGCTGGTGGGGCCTCGCTGCCACGCGATCGGCATGCTGGCGGCCGGCCGGCTTTATGAAGAACTGGTTCCCCATTACCATATGCGGCACCGGATGCGGCCGGGTATAACCGGACTTGCACAGATGCGGGGACTGCGCGGCCCGACCGATCGCAGCGACAAGGCCCGTGCCCGCATCGTTTCCGATCTTTATTACGTCGACAATTTTTCGGTCTGGCTGGATATCAAGATCATGGTTGGAACCGTGATTTCCGAATTACGCGGCGGCAAGGGCTTCTGATTCACCGGAGGCCGTTCTCGCAGCCTCAAATCCGCCCGCAAATACAGAAAAGCCCGGCAGCGATGCCGGGCTTTTATCATGAAATCATCATGACAATCAGTTTGTCGGCGCGGGAGCCGCAGCAGGATCCGGAAGCGGCGCCGGGTTGGCCGACAGCGTCCGCAGATAAGCGATGAGATCGGCGCGTTCCGTTTCCTTCTTCACACCCGCAAAGCCCATGGCCGTGCCGGGGACGTGTTTCTTGGGAGCTTCGAGGAAGAAGCTGAGATGATCGTAATCCCAATGCACGGAACCGCCCTTGGAGAAATCCTTCATCCCTGCGGAATAGCTGAAACCTTCATGGCTGGCGATCGGCCGGTTGACGATATCGAAGAGATTGGGGCCGACCTTGTTTGCACCACCACTCTCTCCGGTATGACAGCTCGTACACTTCTTGAAGACCGTCTCGCCCTTGGCGGCATCGGCGCTGGCAAGCAATTGCGCGATCGGCGTCGCCACGGCAGCAGCTTCCCCGCCGCCAGCCTCACCGCCGCTCTCTGCTGCGGCAATGGCGTAACCTTCCTTTTCGGGCGCAGGCGCATGGAAAATGCCCTCAGACGCAATCGACACCGACATCAGGACGAAAACCGTGCCAAGCAACGCCCCAACGCCCATATTTACATAAGAATTCATCTATATGCGCTCCCTCGCATCCGCTTGATATAACGGGCATCTTGAAATTGCTCGAAAGCTATGGCTTTTGCACAGCCTGCGCAACTTGAATAATGCTCCCCACACCGTGACGTTTTGACACTTTTCGGGCGGGATTTGAAGGGTGTCGGATGAAGAATCGGGAATTCGAGAAAGCTGTCGTCCTCATACCGGCGCGGATGGCGTCCACACGCCTGCCCGGCAAGCCGCTCGCCGACATTGGCGGCAAGCCGATGATCGTGCAGGTTGCCCTGCGGGCGCGCGAAGCCGGTGCGGAGCGAATTGTCGTTGCGGTCGATGACGAACAGGTGTTTTCGGCCGTCAAAAATGCCGGCTTCGACGTGATGATGACCCGCGACGACCACCAGTCCGGCTCGGACCGCATTTTCGAGGCTCTGCAAAAGGCCGACCCCTATGGCAAGGCGGAATATGTCATCAACGTCCAGGGCGACCTTCCGACCATCGAAGCGGAGACGATCCGCGCTTCGCTGCGCCCGCTGGAGAATGCCGCCGTCGATATTGCGACACTGACGGTCGAAATCACCGACGAAGAGGAAAAGACCAATCCGAACGTGGTGAAAGTGGTGGGCAGCCCGCTTTCCGAGACGCGGTTGCGCGCGCTTTATTTCACCCGCACCACCGCCCCCTATGGCGACGGCCCGCTTTATCATCACATCGGACTTTATACCTATCGCCGCGCCGCGCTGGAGACATTCGTGAGCCTGCCGCCCTCGCCGCTGGAAAAACGCGAGCGGCTGGAACAGCTGCGCGCGCTGGAAGCGGGGATGCGCATCGACGCCGAAATCGTCAGTTCCGTGCCGCTCGGCGTCGACACGCCGCACGATCTGGAAAAAGCCCGCAAAATTCTCGCAAGCAGAACCCTCTAACGGACAGTCCCATGACCTTGAGCACAAATCGCATTGCCTTCCAGGGCGAATTCGGCGCGAATTCCGACATGGCCTGCCGCGACATGTTCCCTGATATGGAGCCTTTGCCGTGCCCGACATTCGAGGATGCCTTCAACGCCATTGAAAATGGCGAAGCCGATCTCGGCATGATCCCGATCGAGAACACGCTGGCCGGCCGTGTCGCAGATATTCATCACCTGCTGCCGGAATCGCGCCTGCACATCATCGGCGAATATTTCATGCCGATCCGCTTTCAGCTGATGGTGATGCCGGGCGTGAAAAAGGATGAAATCCGCACCGTCCACAGCCACATCCATGCGCTTGGCCAGTGCCGCAAGATCATCCGTTCGAACGGCTGGAAGCCCGTCATCGCCGGCGATACGGCGGGCGCCGCAAGGCTCGTGTCCGAAAAGGGCGACCGCAGCATGGCGGCCCTTGCGCCGCGTCTTGCCGCCAGCCTCTACGGTCTCGATATTCTCGCGGAAAATGTCGAGGATTCGGAAAACAACGTCACGCGCTTCGTGGTGCTTTCCCGCGATGAAAACTGGGCCAGGCGCCAGACAAACGACGAAATCGTCGTCACGACCTTTGTCTTCAATGTTCGCAACATCCCGGCCGCGCTCTACAAGGCCATGGGCGGTTTCGCGACCAACGGCATCAACATGACGAAGCTCGAAAGCTACCAGCTCGGCGGCAAATTCGTGGCGACGCAGTTTTATGCCGATATCGAAGGCCATCCCGATGACGAGCCGGTGCGGCATGCGCTGGACGAGCTGCGCTTCTTCTCGGAAAAAGTCCGCATTCTCGGTGTCTACAAGGGCCATGCGATGCGCGGCAAGCTCAACCAGGGTTGAGCCTGCCGAACCCGATTATTTCGTCCATTCCACCCAATCGCGCATCAGCCGATGCGCGATGGCGCCACCGGGAGGCGCGGAAAAGCCCTCACCCGTTGCCGTTTCCAGCATCTTGGCGACTTCCGCCCGCGTGAACCAGCGGCAATCCTCCAGTTCGATCTCATCGCGGGCAATATCGAAAGACAATGCCTCGGCATAACAGCCGATCATCAGCGTATGCGGCATCGGCCAGGGCTGCGATGCGTGATAGCGTACGCGACCGACTTCAACACCGGATTCCTCATGCGTTTCGCGGCGGACGGCCTGCTCGATGGTTTCGCCCGGCTCCACAAAACCGGCAAGGCACGAATACATGCCCGGCGCAAAATGCGCACCGCGACCAAGCAGGCAGAGGTCGCGCTCGATATCGATGGTCATCATGATGACAACGGGATCGGTGCGCGGGAAAATGGTATGGCTGCAGGCGGCGCAGATACGCTTGTAGCCGCCGATGCGCAGCTCCATGGTGCCGCCGCACTTTCCACAAAACCGATTGTCGGCGTTCCAGTGGGTAAGGCTGACGGCCTGGGCGACCTCGCTCAGCAATTCCTCATCGAGAAGATGGTCGCGATAAAGCGTGCGGGCGTCGGCGAGCTTGTAGTGGCTCGCGAGCTGATCCTCGGCAACGGCAACCGGCACCGCAATTCTCGGCTCGCCGGTTTCGCGATATCCGAGCAGCACGGCATTGTCGAAATCCGGCTGCAGTTCAGCCAGCTCATAGGCGGAAAACAGGGGATCGATCACCTGCTCGTCATGCTTCAGGACAAGACGGTTGCCCGAGAAAGCGAAAATATGGGTGCCATCGACCTTCAGCGCATCGGCCACGCATTCTTCCGACCGTTTTTCGGCGAAACGGTCGAGGGCGTTCTTGGAAAAGGCTGTCAGCAGGCTTGCTTCGGCATGGGGGGCAGTGGTTTCAAAAATTTTCATTGATATCATCAGAGCGCGCCGGAGATTTTTTTCATCAAACTTTCCTTTTCGCCCGCGGCATAGGGCACAGGCGTTCCGTGACCCCAGATGGGACCCGGCCAGCAGGTGTCGCCTTCATTGCGGGCGATAATGTGCACATGAAGCTGCCGGACGATATTGCCCAAAGCACCGACATTGATCTTGGTGGCTCCGGTGATTTCTTTCAAGGCGGACGCGACGAGATTGGTCTCGAATGTCAGCACGGCCTGATCAAGCGGGGTGAGATCGAACAATTCGCTGACGCCGTCTCGCTGCGGCACCAGCACCAGCCAGGGCCAGCGGTTGTCGTTTTGCAAACGCAGTTCACATAGTCCCAAACGCGTCACAAGCACGCTGTCGCGCGCCAGCCTGTCGTCCAGCCGGAATGTCTCCAAGGTGTCCTCCATGTTTGTTTTCATTGTGATAGCAGTTTTTTGAAGGCTTGGCTTGCATTTGCTTTCGATATTGCCGATATGTGGCCCCGGGAGGTTGGTGGTGGACGAGCCACTCGCCAACCGGGTCAGGTCCGGAAGGAAGCAGCCCTAACGAGCCCGGCACGGGTCGCCGTGCCAGCCTCCCACCCTTTTTTAAAAGACGTGCTCAGCTTTCGCCGGGCCAGTTCAGCGCCCCAAGACAAACTGGCAAAACAAACTGGCGAGGCAATGAGCGACACCGTACCCACCACATCAAGCGAATCCCAGGTCGGGACCGGCTACCGGGTACTGGCGCGCAAATATCGCCCCAAGGATTTTTCCGATCTGATGGTCGGCCAGGAGCCGATGGTCCGCACGCTGACCAACGCGTTTGAGACCGGCCGTATCGCGCAGGCCTATATGCTGACCGGCGTTCGCGGTGTGGGCAAGACGACCACGGCCCGCATTCTCGCCCGCGCGCTGAATTACAAGACCGATACCATCGACAAGCCGACCATCGATCTGCGCATTCCCGGTGAACATTGCCAGGCGATCATGGAAGGCCGGCATGTCGACGTGATCGAGATGGACGCCGCCTCCCATACCGGCATCGACGATATTCGCGAGATCATCGAGCAGGTGCGTTACCGCCCGGTTTCGGCACGCTACAAGGTCTATATCATCGACGAAGTGCACATGCTCTCGACGCAGGCTTTCAACGGTCTTCTGAAGACCCTTGAAGAGCCGCCGGAACATGTGAAATTCATCTTTGCAACCACCGAAATCCGCAAGGTTCCGATCACGGTTCTGTCGCGCTGCCAGCGTTTCGATCTGCGCCGCATCAGCGCCGCCGATCTGGTAGGCCTGTTCACCGCCATTGCCGGCAAGGAAGGTTTCGAAGCCGATCCGCAGGCGCTGTCGATGATCGCCCGCGCTGCCGAAGGTTCCGCCCGTGACGGCCTTTCGCTGCTCGATCAGGCGATTGCCCATGGCGGCGGGCGCGTGGAGGCGGAAGCGGTGCGCGGCATGCTCGGCCTTGCCGACCGTGCACGTATCGTCGATCTCTTCCAGCACGTCGTCAAAGGCGATGTTGCGGCAGCCCTTTCGGAATTCAACGGACAATATGAGGCGGGCGCGAACCCTGTCGTCGTGTTGAACGATCTTGCCGATTTCACCCATCTCGTCACCCGCATGAAATATGTGCCTGACGCGGCGGAAGACCCCTCGCTTTCCGAGATCGAGCGCGTGCGCGGCGCGGAATTCGCCGAGACGATTGCCGTGACGGCGCTGTCGCGCATCTGGCAGATGCTGCTGAAAGGCATTCCGGAAACGGAAAACGCCTCGCGCCCGGCCGGTGCGGCCGAAATGGTGCTGATCCGGCTTTCGCATGCCGCCAATCTGCCCGCACCTGAAGATGCCGCGCGGCGCTTGGCGGAGCTTTCGAACGGTGACGGCGGTTACGCCAATGGTGGACCTTCGGGCGGCGGCAATGGCGGCGGTGCGCGCGCCTATTCGTCAGGACAGGCCGTGGCCGCGGGAAGACCTGTCGATCTTCCCGCCCAGCGCCAGCCAACACCGCAGACCTCCGCCGTGCTGCGCGCCGTTCCAGACAGCCGCCCGCAGGAGATGCAGGTCGCGGCACCGAAAACCGAAGAGCGGCCGGAGCCGAAGGTTCCCGTCAATTCGGTGCAGGATATTGCCGATCTCTGCCAGAAGAACCGCGATCCCGTCATGCGGGCGAAGGTGCGCAACTTTGTGCGGCTGGTGCGGCTGGAGCCCGGCCGGCTTGATATGCGCCTCGGCGAAGGCGCGCCCGGATCGCTGCCCGGCGAACTTGGCGTCAAGCTCAAGGAATGGACCGGTATCCACTGGATCATCAGCCTCAGCAGGGAACAGGGCGAGCCGACCCTTGTTGAAGCCGAAGGCAACGCCCGCGACGCCCGTCTTGTCGATGCGCGTCAGGATCCTGACGTTGCCGCCATTCTGGCGCAGTTTCCCGGCGCAAAGATCACCGACGTGCGCATCCGCGCCGCCGCACAGGATGAGGCGGAAGAGATCGCGCCGCCATCGGTTGCCGAATCGAGCGAAGGCGACATCCTTCCCGGCGACGACATCGAGTTTTAAACAAAAAGAACAGGAGATTGGCACATGCGTGACATCATGGGCATGATGGGCAAGGTCAAGGAAATGCAGTCCAAGATGGAGAAGGTGCAGGAAGAAATCGCCGCCCTTGAAGTCGAAGGCAGGGCCGGTGGCGGTCTGGTGACCGTCATTCTCAACGGCAAGGGCGAAATGCGCGGCCTGAAAATCGATCCTTCGCTGTTCAAGGAAGACGAGGTGGAAATCCTCGAAGACCTGATCGTGGCTGCCCACAAGGACGCCAAGGAAAAGGGCGAAGCACAGGCGCAAGAAAAGATGGCGGGCCTGACCGCGGGTCTGCCGCTGCCGCCCGGCATGAAATTCCCGTTCTGATATAATCCGACCGAAGAGGATGGCGTGATGCACGCCGTCCTCGCGTCTAGAATGGGTCTAGGCTTCCAGCATCGCGCGAAACCGGCTTGCAAGCGGCGTTTCGAGATAGGCCCTGCGTTCGGCTGCATCGAGCTGCATGGGGCGGAAGTGCTGGAGAATGGTCGGTATCGGCAGTTTCGTTCCCCGATAGGGTTCGAAGGCGATATCCTCCCCGGCAGCAAGCATTCCGCCTTTCAGCACCCGGCAATAAAAACCCGGCTGGCCCGCCTGCCGGAAGCGCGGTGCGAAATCGGGATCGCCGATGCGGGCCGACAAAGTGGCGCAGGGAATGCGGGCGGCGGTTACCTCCAGCACGACTTCGTGGGCCAAGAACCTGTCGCCGACATGGAGTTTTGCGCTGTCGACGCCATCAAGCACGAGGTTTTCGCCAAAAAACCCGGCTTCGACGACAAAGCCCAGAGAGTGCGACCAGAAATCGAGATCGACGGACCCCATGACGTAAATCGCCTGATCCGGCCCGCCGTGATGTTTGCGATTGCAGACGGCATCGCTGACGATACCCTCCGCATCAACCATGACCGGGCCGTGGACGGGATGCTTGAAGATACCCGTCTTCATCGTCTTTCCCGGCAGGCTTTTTGCCTCGCCCCGGCACACCGCCCGTATTTTCATGGACTGCCCTTTGCGCTTCATGATTCCCGTTTCCCGATTTATGCAGTAGAAAACGCTCATGGCAAAACGAGTCACCGGTCCTGAAATTGAAAAACTGATCCAGCTTCTGGCAAAAGTGCCGGGGCTTGGCCCCCGCTCGGCGCGGCGGGCGGCGTTGCATCTCATCAAGAAGAAGGAACAGCTTCTTGGGCCTCTCGGCCATGCCATGGGCGAGGCCTATGACAAGGTGAAGATCTGCTCCTGCTGCGGCAATGTCGATACAATCGATCCCTGCACCGTCTGCGCCGACGACCGGCGCGACCAGTCGGTCATCATCGTGGTGGAAGACGTGTCGGATCTGTGGGCGCTGGAGCGGACGGGCGCGATGAACACCGCCTATCACGTGCTGGGTGGCACGCTTTCGCCGCTCGACGGCGTCGGGCCCGAGGACCTGAATATCAAGGGCCTGATCGACCGTGTCAGCGCCGGCGGTATCCGCGAGCTTATCATCGCCGTCAATGCGACGGTGGAGGGGCAGGCGACCGCCCACTACATCACCGACCGCCTTTCCGGTCTCGACATCAAGATCACCCGGCTTGCGCATGGCGTGCCGGTGGGCGGTGAACTCGATTATCTCGACGAGGGCACATTGACGGCGGCGCTTCGGGCGCGCACGACGATCTGAAGCCACCCTCCCTCCCCGTCATTCAAAGAGGAGACCGAATGCGAAACCATTTTGCCCCGAAGGCACTGGCTGCACTTCTTTCCGTTTTTTCAGCAACGACGGCCTTGGCGCAATCGGCACCGACAGGAGCAGCGGCAGCCCGATATGACGCTGAATTTAATGCCTGGCTGAAAAAGGAAATCTGGCCAGAAGCCCGTAAGGCCGGCATTTCGCAAAAGACGCTTGAAGCTACGCTCAGCGGTCTGTCCATCAGCTGGAACCTGCCCGATCTTGTCATTCCCGGCCAGAAGCCACCGAAGGAGCAGAGCCAGAGTCAGGCGGAATTCTCCTCGCCGGGCGCCTATTTCTCCGAAAAACGGCTGCAGGGATTGGCGGGCACCGGCCGCTCTCTTGCCGCCACCCATGCGGCGACGCTGCGCAGGATCGAGGCGAAATACGGCGTGCCCGGCGATATCGTCGTTGCGATCTGGGGCCGCGAATCCGGTTTTGGCCGAGCGAAACTGCCGCATTCCGTGGTCGATGTGCTGGCCACGAAAGCCTATATGTCCACCCGTAAGGAGATGTTCCGCACCGAGCTGATCGATGCGCTGAAGATCGTCGAAAGCGGCGATATCGCAGCCTCGCGCATGATGGGCTCCTGGGCCGGCGCGCTCGGCCAGCCGCAATTCATGCCGTCGAGCTATCTCAAATATGCGGTTGATTTCGATGGCGACGGCCATCGCGATATCTGGAATTCCGTGCCGGATGCGCTGGCATCCATAGCGAACTATCTTTCCCAGCGCGGCTGGCAGAGAAATCGCGACTGGGGTTTCGAAGTTGCGATCCCCGCCAATGTCTCCTGCGCGCAGGAAGGCCCTGATCTTGCCCGGCCGGTGGCCGACTGGGCGAAGATGGGCATTACCCGCGTTTCCGGAAAAGCCTTCCCGTCCAATGACCTATCCGCCGATGGCATGATGCTGGTGCCGGCCGGACGGCATGGGCCGGAATTTGTGGTGACGCCGAATTTCTACGTCATCAAGGAATATAACAATTCCGATCTCTACGCGCTGTTCATCGGCAATCTCGCCGACCGCATCGCCCATGGGGCGGGCCCGTTCAAGGGTGAATGGGGCAATGTCGGATCGATGCTGCGCTCGGATGTTCTCGCCATGCAGAAGGCGCTGGTGGCCAAGGGTTACGATGTCGGCAAGGCAGATGGGCTGGCCGGTTTCAAGACGCGCCGCTCACTCGGCGACTGGCAGGCCAAGAACGGGCTTTCACCGACGTGTTTTCCAGATGCAAGCCTGAAGGCTAAGCTGAAATAGCACGTTACGGGCGACGTCGGAAAACCTCTCCGTCGTCATGCTCGGGCTTGTCCCGAGCATTTGCAACCGATTGATTTAACGATACGTGGTTGGATCCTCGGGACAAGCCCGAGGATGACGTCGAGGGTTATGGCAAGGGCCATCAACAGCCTTTTTACCTGACCCGTTTCTGCCTCTCCCAGCCTCTCAATGCTGATCGGTATGGGGCTTGTGGAAGATATCGTCGGTTGGCGGAATGGTCTGCCGCTCGATCATCCGGTGCACGCGTGGCCGCGTCTTGCCGCGATGAAGCTCAAGCAGCCGGTCCCAGGCCTCCGCATCCGCCTGGGTGCGGCGGTGGTTGTGGCGGACATATTCCACCCAGGTCGGCACATGGTAGCTTTCGGTCCAGATGTCGGGGTTTTCCAGATCGCGCATCAGGTTCCAGTTGCGGGCACCGTCCCGGATGCGGATACGGCGGCGCTCGGCCATCAGCGGCAGGAATTCGCCGAGGTCCTCATCATGGATTTCATAGTCGATGAGAATGGCGATGGGGCCGCTGCGCGGCTTGATATCCAGCCTCAGCGGCGGCTCCACGAAGCGATTGAGCGGATCGAGATTGAGCGAGGCGAAGGCGGGCATGGCGAGCTTGAGGCCGACGACCACGCCAAGCAGCATCAGCACGCAGGAACAGAGAAGCGAGTAGGAAATGCCGTAATCTTCCGCGAGTTCACCCCACAGCCAGCTGCCCACCGCAATGCCGCCAAAGGTCAGCGTCTGGTAAAGCGAGAGCGCGCGACCAACCACCCAGCGCGGGGTGGAGAGCTGGACGATGGTGTTGAACAGCGAAAGCGCCAGAACCCAGCAGGCACCGGCAACCGTCAGGACAAGGGACGTGATGATGGCGCTCGTACTGATTGCCGTCACGCCGGAGCTGAAGGCGAAGCCTAAAAAGGCGACGCGCACGATCCATTCGCTGGACATGACTTCCCTCAGCCGGGCGCTGATGAGCGCTCCGCCAATGGCGCCGACACCAAATGCACCCAGCATGACGCCGTAAGTCAACGGGCCGCCTTCCACCAGATCGCGGGCGACGATCGGCATCAAAGCGAGGATGGCGCTGGCGGAAAGACCGAAGAGAAAGCCGCGCACCAGCACCTTGCCGATATTGGGCGACATGGCCACGTAACGCATGCCAGCCGAAATGGCGGCGAGAAGCTGTTCGCGCGGCAATGTCGAGGCATATTTTGGCGGCTGCCAGCGAAACAGCGCGTAGATCAGGGTGAAATAACTGAGCGCATTCACGAAAAATGCAGCAGCGGCGCCTGCGGCCGCAACGATGATGCCACCGATGGCCGGGCCGACGCTGCGGGTGATGTTAAAGCCGACGCTATTCAGCGTCACGGCGGCAGGCAAATCCTCTCGCGGCACCATTTCGCCAACGGAAGCCTGCCATGAAGGATTGTTGAGCGCGGTACCGCAACCGATCATGAAAGTGAAGAAGAGCAGCAGCCAGGGCGTGAGCCAACCGGACCATGCAAAAACCGTAAGAAGGATCGAAGCCGTCAGCATGAGCAGCTGGGCGGAAATCATGATGCGACGACGATCAAAACTATCGGCCAGCGCGCCTGAAATCAGTGAAAACATCATGATCGGCAGCGAGGTGGAGGCCTGCACCAGCGCGATCATGTTTTCCGAACTTGAGAGCGACGTCATCATCCATGCGGCGCCCACCGCCTGGATCAGTCCGCCGAAATTCGAAGCAAGGCTGGCGATCCAGATTCGTCTGTAAGTCAAATGCCTTAAAGGCGCGAGTGGCGATTTACGGTCAGGCACGCTCTGTCCACTTGATGCAACTGCGATTTGTCGAATGGCAACTATAGACAGTGCCGGCAATCATGCCAGCCTTTCCGACATGGTAAGGGTGAAAATGTGGCCGAGGTTGCGACCGAAGCGGAGACGCCCGCGAAAACCTTGCAATCCTGCCCCGATGGGTCTATATGACCCCTGAAATTCTTGATCGCTTGATGAAGAGTGGGGCCGCAAGGCTCCGCTCTTTTTCGTTAGGCGAACCGGAAACCACGGGCAGAAAGCCCGGTGAACATCAAAGACCGGAAGGCCAGATGGCAGACACCGCACAAGAACCGCGACTGATAACCGAAACGGGCATCGACCAGCGTATCGCCGAGATCATCGAGCCTGTTTTGACGGGCATGGGATATCTTCTGGTGCGTGTGCGGCTCTCCAACCAGAACGGCATGACGCTTCAGATCATGGCCGAGCGCGAAGACGGCACCATGACCGTCGAGGACTGCGAAGCCGTCTCCATGGCGATTTCACCGGTTCTTGATGTGGAAGATCCGGTCGATAAAGCGTATCATCTCGAAGTTTCCTCGCCCGGCATCGACCGGCCGATGGTTCGTAAATCGGATTTCACCCGCTGGCAGGGCCATCTGGTGAAGGTCGAAACCTCCATTCTGGTCGAGAACCGCAAGCGGTTTCGCGGCAAGATCGTCGAGGTCAGTGCTGACGGCTTCAAGCTGGAACGCGACCAGATCGCCTATGGCGAAGAGCCGACAGTCATCATTCCGTTCAGCGCGCTTTCCGATGCGAAGCTCATTCTGACGGACGACCTTATTCGTGATGCGCTGCGGGCAGACAAGGCCGCCAAGGCCGCCGCCGCAAACCAGAACGACGAAAACGAAGCAGACGAAGACTAATTCCAACGTAAAGCCCGAAAAACGGGCGATCAACGCAATTATGCGACTTACGGAGATAGAAAAATGGCAGTGAGTGCTAACCGGCTTGAGCTTCTGCAGATCGCCGATGCTGTGGCGCGCGAAAAGGTCATCGACCGCGAAATCGTGCTTGCCGCAATGGCCGACGCTATCCAGAAAGCCGCCCGCTCGCGCTATGGTTCGGAAACCAACATCCGTGCCGACATCAATTCCAAGACCGGCGAAATCCGCCTGCAGCGTCTTCTGGAAGTTGTCGAGGCCGCCGAGGACTATTCGACCCAGATCCCGCTGGAGCTGGCCCGCGACCGCAACCCGGACGCCAAGCTCGGCGACTTCATCGCCGATCCGCTGCCGCCGATGGATTTCGGCCGTATCGCCGCCCAGTCCGCCAAGCAGGTCATCGTGCAGAAGGTGCGCGAAGCCGAGCGTGACCGCCAGTATGACGAGTTCAAGGACCGCATCGGCGAAATCGTCAACGGCACCGTCAAGCGCGTCGAATATGGCAATGTCATCGTCGATCTCGGCCGTGGCGAAGGCATTATCCGTCGTGACGAGATGATCCCGCGGGAAAACATGCGTTACGGCGACCGTGTGCGCGCTTACGTCTACGACGTTCGCCGCGAACAGCGCGGCCCGCAGATTTTCCTGTCGCGTACCCATCCGCAGTTCATGGTGAAGCTCTTCACCATGGAAGTCCCTGAGATCTACGACGGCATCATCCAGATCAAGTCGGTTGCCCGTGATCCGGGTTCGCGCGCCAAGATCGCCGTCATCTCGAACGACTCGTCGATCGATCCGGTCGGCGCCTGCGTCGGTATGCGCGGTTCGCGTGTTCAGGCCGTTGTCGGCGAACTTCAGGGCGAAAAGATCGACATTATTCCGTGGAGCCAGGAGCCGGCTTCCTTCATCGTCAACGCCCTGCAGCCGGCGGAAGTCGCCAAGGTCGTTCTGGATGAAGAATCCGAGCGTATCGAAGTGGTGGTTCCGGACGAACAGCTGTCGCTCGCCATCGGCCGCCGCGGCCAGAACGTGCGCCTGGCATCGCAGCTGACCGGCTGGGATATCGACATCATGACCGAGCAGGAAGAATCCGAGCGCCGTCAGAAGGAATTCAACGAGCGCACGGCCCTCTTCATGGAAGCCCTCGACGTTGACGAAATGGTCGGTCAGGTTCTGGCTTCGGAAGGCTTCGCGCAGGTCGAAGAACTGGCCTATGTCGACCTCGACGAAATTTCCTCGATCGACGGCTTCGATGAAGACACCGCCGATGAAATCCAGACCCGCGCCCGCGAATATCTGGAACGCCTGGAAGCCGAAATGGACGCCAAGCGCAAGGAGCTCGGCGTTTCCGACGAGCTGCGCCAGATCGACGGCCTGACCTCGCAGATGATGGTGGCGCTGGGTGACGACGGCATCAAGACCATCGAGGACTTTGCCGGTTGCGCGGCAGACGATCTGGTCGGCTGGAGCGAGCGCAAGGACGGCGAGACGAAGAAATTCGAAGGCATCTTCTCCAAGCTCGATGTTTCGCGCGTCGAAGCCGAGAACATGGTGGTGCAGGCCCGTCTTCTGGCAGGCTGGATCACCGCTGAAGAGCTCGCTTCCGAAGAGGAAGCCGATCTTGAGGCTGCCGAGGAGGCGGATACCGCCGAGCAGGAATGATATCGCAGGCGCATGAGCCGGATGATCTGCCCGAAACGGATAACGACGGGCGGCTCAAGGGCGACGTCAATGGACGTATGTGCATTGTGACGCGGCAGAGCGGATCGCCCGATGAGCTGATCCGCTTCGTCGCAGGACCGGACGGCAGCGTCGTTCCGGATATGAAACGCCAATTGCCGGGGCGCGGCTGCTGGGTAACACCCGAGCGCGCCCTGATCGAGAAAGCCATCGCGAAGAAGCTCTTCGCGCGGGCGCTCAAACGCGACGTCAAGGCCGGGCCGGAGCTTCTCGCTCTTCTCGACCGGCTGATGGCGCAGCAGCTTGCCGGGATGATGAACATGGCGCGCAAGGCGGGCCAGTTCATCAGCGGCGCGATGAAGGTCGATGCCGCCGTCCGTTCGGGGAATGCGATTGCCGTGTTCCACGCAACCGATGCTGCGGCAGATGGCGTGAGAAAACTGGACCAGGCCCGCAAGGCCTGGGCGCTCGGCAGCGATGCCGGCAACGAAATTCCGTCCTTCCGGCTCTTCAGCGGAGCCGAAATGGACGAGTTGATGGGCCAGAATGCTTTTATCCATGCCTGTGCGCTTGCAGGGCAGGCGGGTGAGGGTGTAGTGAAGCGCGCAACGATGCTTGAGCAGTACCGCCTTGGCGGTCGGCCCCAGGCGGAACGCGACGCTGCCCGGACAGAACAATGGCGCGGTTAACCGACATGAACGGTCGCCGCGTTCCGATGCAGCAATTGAACGACGAGACCTGATGGACGTCATCCGGTTCTCGTCCGAAGGAACGGGAACGGAATGACCGACAACAACGACGACAAGACACTCAACGCGCCTGCCAAGAAGACTCTCACCCTCAAGCCGGGCGGGATGAATCAGGGCACCGTGCGGCAGGATATGGGTCGAGGTCGCACAAACGCGGTTGTCGTGGAAACACGCAAGCGCCGCCCCATGCGTCCTGAAGACGAGAAGCAGGTTCATTCGGCCGCAGCACCGGCGCCGAAGCCGGCCGCTCCTGCCCCCGTGGCAGCGCCGCGTCCGCAGGCTCCGCAGCAGCGCATTCACCAGCCCAACAACCAGCAGCAGCGTCCGGGTTCGTCCCAGTCGCAGCAGCGTCCCGGCTCGTCTGCACCGCAGCAGCGCCAGCCCGAGCGTCCGCGCGGCAATGTCCTGCACGACCTGTCGGCAGGCGAGATGGAAGCCCGTCGCCGCGCGCTGATGGAGGCGCAGGCCCGCGACGTGATCGAAGCCAAGCAGCGCGCCGAAGATGAAGCGCGCCGCAAGGTGGAAGAAGAACGCCGCATCGCCGCCGAAAAGGAAGAGGCTGTACGCCGCGCCGCGGAAGAGGCCGAGGCCGCCAAGGTGGCCGCGAGCCAGCCCGCCGCGGAAACAAAGCCTGAGCCGGCCGTTGAAAAGCCGGCCGCCGTCGCTCAGCCGGCCCCGCGCGCCGAGGCTCGCCCTCAGCCAGCCGCCGCCCCTGCCCGCGCGGCTACCGAAACCGCCGCTCCGCGCGGACGCCGTACCGATGGCGACGACGAGGACGACCGCGGTGCACGCCGTGGCAACCTGCCGGTCCGTGGCAAGGTCACTGCGCCTGCGCCTGCGAAGCCCGCAGCCCGCCTGAAGACGGAAGAAGAACGCCGTCGCGGCAAGCTGACCGTCACCTCGTCCAATCTGGATGAAGACGGCACGCCGCGTGGTCGCTCCATGGCATCCATGCGCCGCCGCCAGGAAAAATTCCGTCGCAGCCAGATGCAGGAGACCCGTGAAAAGGTCATGCGCGAAGTGATCCTGCCTGAGACCATCACCATTCAGGAACTGTCACAGCGCATGTCCGAACGCGCCGTCGACGTCATCAAGTTCCTGATGAAGGAAGGCCAGATGATGAAGCCGGGCGACGTGATCGACGCCGATCTGGCGGAACTGATCGCCGTCGAATTCGGCCACACCGTCAAGCGCGTTTCCGAATCCGACGTGGAAGAAGGCATCTTCAACCAGGCAGACGACGAAGGCGAAATGCTGCCGCGTCCGCCGGTTGTCACGATCATGGGCCACGTCGACCACGGCAAGACCTCGCTGCTCGACGCCATTCGCCAGGCGAATGTCGTCGCAGGCGAAGCCGGTGGTATCACCCAGCATATCGGCGCCTATCAGGTCGAAAAGAACGGCCAGAAGATCACCTTCATCGACACTCCCGGCCACGCCGCCTTTACGGCCATGCGTGCCCGTGGTGCGCAGGCGACGGATATCGCCGTTCTGGTGGTCGCCGCTGACGACAGCGTGATGCCGCAGACGATCGAGTCCATCAACCATGCCAAGGCAGCGGGTGTTCCGATCGTCGTGGCGATCAACAAGATCGACAAGCACGAAGCAAATCCTGAAAAGGTTCGCCAGCAGCTTCTGCAGCACGAAGTGTTCGTGGAATCCATGGGCGGTGAAGTGCTTGACGTGGAAGTCTCCGCCAAGAAACAGCTCGGTCTCGACAAACTGCTTGAAGCGATCCTGCTGCAGGCCGAAATTCTCGACCTCAAGGCGGATCCGAACCGTACCGCAGAAGGTACCGTCATCGAAGCGGAACTCGACCGCGGCCGTGGTGCCGTCGCCACCGTTCTCGTGCAGAAGGGTACGCTGAAGCCTGGTCAGATCATCGTGGCCGGCGACCAGTGGGGCCGCGTTCGCGCCCTCGTCAACGACAAGGGTGAACACGTCAAGGAAGCCGGTCCGGCCATGCCTGTCGAGATTCTCGGTCTTTCCGGAACGCCGTCTGCAGGTGACCGTTTCGCGGTTGTCGAAAACGAAAGCCGTGCTCGCGAGATTTCCGAGTACCGCCAGCGTCTGGCACGCGACAAGGCTGTCGCACGTCAGACGGGCCAGCGCGGTTCGCTGGAACAGATGATGAGCCAGTTGCAGACTTCGGGAATGAAGGAATTCCCGCTGGTCATCAAGGCAGACGTGCAGGGCTCGGTCGAAGCCATTATCGCTTCGCTCGACAAGCTCGGCACCGACGAAGTCCGCGCTCGTATCGTTCACTCGGGCGCTGGCGCCATCACGGAATCGGATATCTCGCTTGCCGAGGCCTCCAACGCCGCGATCATCGGCTTCAACGTTCGCGCCAACGCACAGGCACGTACGGCTTCCGAACGCGCCGGCATCGAGATCCGCTACTACAACATCATCTACGATCTGGTGGATGACGTGAAGGCAGCGATGTCGGGCCTGCTTTCGCCGGAACGTCGCGAGACCTTCCTCGGCAATGCCGAAATCCTCGAGGTGTTCAACATCACCAAGGTCGGCAAGGTCGCGGGTTGCCGCGTCATCGAAGGCAAGGTGGAACGTGGTGCGGGCGTGCGTCTGGTTCGCGACAACGTCGTCATCCACGAAGGCAAGCTCAAGACCCTCAAGCGCTTCAAGGACGAAGTCTCTGAAGTGCCGGTCGGTCAGGAATGCGGTATGGCCTTCGAAAACTACGAAGACATCCGCGCCGGCGACACCATCGAGTGCTTCCGCGTCGAACACATCACGAGAACGCTCTAAGCGTTCTCGCCGCAAAACAGGAATTTACTGTCGGGCGCCGGCTTACCGGCGCTCGCTCCGTTTGAGGCATAACCAATGGCAAAAGCTACATCATCGGCCCCTTCCCAACGCATGCTGCGCGTCGGCGAACAGGTGCGCGCCGCCCTGACCCAGATTCTCCAGCGCGGCGAAGTCCGCGACGATCTGATCGAAAGCACCGTCATTTCCATCTCGGAAGTGCGCATGTCGCCCGATCTCAAGATCGCCACCGCTTATGTGACGCCGCTCGGCGTTGCCGACCACACCGATATCATCAGCGCGCTCAACCGCCATGCAAAGTACATGCGCGGCCGTCTCGGCCCGCAGCTTCGGCAGATGAAATACATGCCGGAACTGCGTTTCCGCGACGATACGAGTTTCGATAATTACCAGAAGATCGACGCGCTTCTGCGCTCGCCCGAAGTGCAGCGCGATCTTGGACCTTCGAACGAAAAAGACGACGAACAGAACTGAAGCATGTCCAAACCACGCAAACAGCAAAACCGCAAACCCAAGGGTCGCCCGATTTCGGGCTGGCTCATTCTCGACAAGCCGCTCGATTTCGGCTCCACCGAGGCCGTTTCCAAGATCAAGTGGCTGTTCAATGCCCAGAAGGCGGGCCATGCCGGCACGCTCGATCCGCTGGCCTCGGGCATGCTGCCGATCGCGCTTGGCGACGCCACCAAAACCGTGCCCTACGTGATGGACGGCCGGAAGATCTACGAGTTCACCGTCACCTGGGGCGAACAGCGCGCGACTGACGATCTGGAAGGCGAGGTGGTCGAGTCCTCCGATCTGCGCCCGGACGAGCAGACGATCCGCGATATCCTGCCCAATTATACCGGCGTGATCCTCCAGACACCGCCGCAATTTTCCGCGATCAAGATCGCCGGCGAGCGCGCCTATGATCTGGCGCGCGACGGCGAGACGGTGGAAATCCCGGCGCGCGAGGTGGAAATCCATCGCCTGACGCTGCTTGCCTGCCCGGACGCCAATACCGCGCATTTCGAAGTGGAATGCGGCAAGGGCACCTATGTGCGGGCGCTGGCGCGCGATATGGGCCGCGATCTCGGCTGTTTCGGCCATATTTCGGAGCTGCGCCGCACCATGGTCGCCCCTTTCGGCGAAGACATGATGGTGCCGCTCGAAACCTTGACGGCGCTGGAAGCCGTGGAGGATCGCGACGAACGGCTCGCGGCGCTGGACGCCTTCCTGATCGATACGGCCGAGGCGCTTTCCGCCCTTCCCCGCCTCATCATCAACGACGATCAGGCCCACCGGCTGAAGATGGGCAACCCCATCCTGCTGCGCGGGCGCGATGCACCCGCCAATCATCCGGAAGCCTATGCCACCGCGCATGGCAAGCTCGTCGCCATTGGTGAAATCGGCGAAGGTGAATTCCGGCCGAAGCGTGTTTTCGGCTAAGCCAAGGCTCAAGAGGCGCTGTCAATCGCCTCTTTCAATTGCACCCGGAATAGTTTATAGGCAGCGCCAGCTTGGGCTTTGCCTATGCTGCTGAATGGCCAGAGCTGGACGACATCCCGGCTTTAGGCGTCCCATTTTTCCTTAAAACAGAAAGGATCGTCCGATGTCGATTACTGCAGAGCGCAAAGCCGCCCTCATCAAGGAATATGCCACGAAGGAAGGCGACACCGGTTCGCCGGAAGTTCAGGTCGCAATCCTCACCGAGCGGATCAACAACCTGACCGGTCACTTCAAGGACCACAAGAAGGATAACCACTCCCGTCGTGGCCTTCTGACGCTGGTTTCGAGCCGTCGTTCGCTTCTCGACTATCTGAAGAAGAAGGACGAAGCCCGTTACTCCAAGCTGATCGGTGCTCTCGGCATTCGCCGCTAATAACGTCTCCGGCGGGCTTCTCAACGATGCCCGCCGGTTTTTATATCCGGCCTTTTCAGGCCACAGAAATTTCCGGGCGTTCGCCGCTGATGTGGCCCCCGGACGATAAGGGCGACCCGGATGGGCCGGCGCCGCCTTTTCAACCGCAGACCTGTCATGGGGCAGGATTGCCGGATGCTTACTTGCCGGAAGCCTCCCGCTGTCTTGCCCGTGATTGCGTCACAGCGCTGCCACCGCCGGCACGATGCCGGCGCGGCAGCCACAACCAAGGACAAGATATGTTCAATCAACACTCCGTGGAAATCGAATGGGCAGGCCGCCCGCTGAAGCTCGAGACCGGCAAGGTTGCCCGTCAGGCTGACGGCGCCGTCATCGCAACCTACGGCGAGACGATGGTTCTCGCGACCGTGGTTTCCGCAAAATCTCCGAAGCCGGGCCAGGACTTCTTCCCGCTGACCGTCAACTATCAGGAAAAGACCTACGCAGCCGGCAAGATCCCCGGTGGCTACTTCAAGCGCGAAGGCCGTCCGAGCGAAAACGAAACGCTGGTTTCGCGCCTGATCGACCGTCCGATCCGCCCGCTTTTCCCGGAAGGCTACAAGAACGACACGCAGGTCGTCGTCACCGTCATCCAGCACGATCTGGAAAACAATCCGGACATTCTGTCGATGGTCGCCACTTCGGCTGCGCTGACCCTTTCCGGCATTCCGTTCATGGGTCCGATCGGCGGCGCACGCGTTGGTTACATCAACGGTGAATACGTTCTGAACCCGCATCTGGACGAGATGGAAGAATCCACGCTCGACCTGGTTGTCGCCGGTACCTCCGACGCCGTTCTGATGGTTGAATCCGAAGCCAAGGAACTCAACGAAGACGTCATGCTCGGCGCCGTCATGTTCGGCCACAAGGGCTTCCAGCCGGTTATCGACGCGATCATCAAGCTCGCCGAAGTTGCCGCCAAGGAACCCCGCGAATTCGAACCGGAAGATTTCTCCGCGCTCGAAAACGAAATGCTGGCGCTCGCCGAAGCCGAACTGCGCGACGCTTACAAGATCACCGAAAAGGCAGCCCGCTACGCCGCCGTTGACGCCGTTAAGGCGAAGGTGAAGGCCCACTTCCTGCCGGAAGAAGGCGAAGCCAAGTACACGCCGGAAGAAATCGGCGCTGTCTTCAAGCACCTTCAGGCGAAGATCGTCCGCTGGAACGTCCTCGACACCAAGAGCCGTATCGATGGCCGCGACCTGTCGACCGTTCGTCCGATCATCTCGGAAGTCGGCCTGCTGCCGCGCACCCACGGTTCGGCGCTGTTCACCCGCGGTGAAACCCAGGCGATCGTTGTTGCGACCCTCGGCACCGGCGAAGACGAGCAGTATGTCGACAGCCTCACCGGCATGTATAAGGAACGCTTCCTGCTGCACTACAACTTCCCACCCTACTCGGTCGGCGAAACAGGCCGCATGGGTTCCCCGGGCCGTCGCGAAATCGGTCACGGCAAGCTCGCATGGCGCGCTATCCGCCCGATGCTGCCGACTGCGGAGCAGTTCCCCTATACGCTGCGCGTCGTTTCCGAAATCACCGAGTCCAACGGCTCCTCGTCGATGGCAACGGTTTGCGGCACCTCGCTTGCACTGATGGACGCCGGCGTTCCGCTGGCCAAGCCGGTTGCCGGTATCGCCATGGGTCTCATCCTCGAAGGCGAGCGTTTTGCGGTTCTCTCCGACATCCTCGGTGACGAAGACCACCTCGGCGACATGGACTTCAAGGTTGCGGGTACGGCCGACGGCATCACCTCGCTGCAGATGGACATCAAGATCGCCGGTATCACCGAAGAGATCATGAAGATCGCTCTGGAGCAGGCACAGGGTGGCCGCAAGCACATCCTCGGCGAAATGGCCAATGCCATCACCGAGAGCCGCAGCCAGCTCGGCGAATTCGCACCGCGCATCGAAGTCATGAACATTCCGGTCGACAAGATCCGTGAAGTCATCGGTTCCGGCGGCAAGGTCATTCGCGAAATCGTCGAAAAGACCGGCGCCAAGATCAACATCGAAGACGACGGCACCGTCAAGATCGCTTCCTCTTCCGGCAAGGAAATCGAAGCGGCCCGCAAGTGGATCCACTCCATCGTTGCAGAACCGGAAGTCGGCCATATCTACGAAGGCACGGTTGTCAAGACCGCCGACTTCGGCGCGTTCGTCAACTTCTTCGGCGCCCGCGACGGCCTCGTTCATATCTCGCAGCTCGCTTCCGAGCGTGTCGCCAAGACCTCTGACGTCGTCAAGGAAGGCGACAAGGTCTGGGTGAAGCTGATGGGCTTCGACGAGCGTGGCAAGGTTCGCCTGTCCATGAAGGTTGTCGATCAGGCAACCGGCAAGGAAGTCGCCGCCGACAAGAAGAAGGAAGACGGTGAAGCCGCTGCCGAATAAGGCCGCGCCACCAGACCCTATCGAGGCGCGGGTTTTGCCCGCGCCTTTTTTTCGTTTTGTTATCGTTTACCTTTTCGGGAAACCGGTTTCCGCTTTTCCCTGACAAACTCCATCCTACCTCGAGGACGCTCCCATGAGCCGTGACGCCGTGAAAACCCTTTTCCATCCCTTCGCTTCGGACATGCTTGCCATGCCGGAAGAAGGCGAACGCGTTCTGTTTCTGGGAGCGGAAGCCGGTCCGCGGCTGGATGGTTTCGACGCGGAGATCGTTGCGGTCCAGCATCTCCGGCCGCTCTATCGCGCTCTTGAAGCACAGGGCTCCCAGGTCACCCCTGATGTTTCGGGCGAGGATTACGATGCGGCGCTGCTGCTGTGTGGCAAACATCGCGGCGAGAATGAAAACCGCGTCGCCGAGGCGCTTTCGCGCGTGAAGGCGGGCGGGCTGATCGTCGCGGCGGGCTCCAAGGAAGACGGCATTCTGACGCTGCGCAAAACGCTGGCGAAGCTCGGCATCGAAGCGGAATCGACGCCGAAATATCACGGCGTCGCGCTCTGGTTCAAACGGCCGGACGATATCTCGACCGTTGTATCGAAACTTGCTCAAAAGCCCGTCACGGTCGAAGGTCGTTTCACCGCTTTGCCCGGCATGTTCTCCCATGACCGCATCGATGATGGCTCCGAGCTGCTCGCATCGCGCCTGCCGACCGATTTCGATGGCAATGCCGCCGATTTCGGCGCGGGCTGGGGTTATCTCTCCATCATGCTGGCGGAAAAATCGCCGCGCACGGCCCGTATCGACCTTTTCGAGGCGGACTGGAACGCGCTGGAATTCGCCAAGACCAATCTTCTCGAAAACAATCCGCGGCTGACGACGCGTTTCTTCTGGCAGGATCTTGCAAATGAGCCGCCGAAGGAAAAATACGACCTCATCATCATGAACCCGCCTTTTCATGCGGCGGGACAGGCGGCGGAGCCGGCCCTTGGTCAGGCCTTCATCAAGGCTGCGGCCGGTGCGCTGCGCAGCGGCGGCAAACTGTTGATGGTCGCCAATCGCGGGCTTCCCTATGAGCCGGTGCTGGCGGCGGAATTCCGCACGTCTGACGAGGTGGGCCGCAATGCCCGCTTCAAGATCCTGAGCGCCCAGAAGTAATCAACACCCCACAATAATCAGCTCAGCAGCCATGCCCATAGCGACACGGACAGAACGCCGGTCGCCGTGGAAATGCTGATGGTGGACGCCGCAACACTGTGGCCGATGCCGAAGCGGTTGGCGATCAGCCAGGCATTCACGCCCGTCGGCACCGACGAGGTGAGCACAAGGGCTGCTGTCCATTCACGGCTGAGGCCGAGCGCGTGGCCCATGGCCCAGACGCAGGCGGGCAGAAGCAGCAGTTTGAACACGGTCATGGTGACGGCAATGCCCAGATTGCCGCGGATGGTATACTTCGTCAGCGCCATGCCGAGCGAGATCAGCGCCGCCGGTCCCGCCATCGAGGCAATCTGATCGACGACAGTTTTCAGGATGGGCGTCAGGGCCACGCCGGAAACATTGGTCGAAAGCCCGATGGCAAGGCCGATCACCAGCGGATTGGTGACGAGATTGCGACCCACCTGCCTGAACACCGCAGCCATGCTTCGCTTTTCGCCGCCGACCGCTTTATGCGTGGCGTTTTCCATCAGGATCGTGCCGGCGATCATCATGACAGGCAGGTGGATGGCCAGCAGGATGGAAAGAGCCACCAGCCCTTCATCCCCCACGGAGCGTCCAACCAGCGGCAGGCCGATGAAGATATTATTCGCAAAGGCCGAGGAAATGCCGGCAATGACGGCGATGCGGACATCCTGCTTGAAGACATAACGGGTGACGATATGCCCAACCGTCCAGGTGACGGCTACGCCGGCAAAATAAGTAATCCAGAGCCGGAAGGGCGATGCGCCGTGAAAATTGGCTTCCGCGAGCGTGCGGAAGATCAAGGTCGGCACGGCGATCTTGAACACGAAGTCGCTGAGGATATCGCCGGCATCGGCCCTGAACAGGCCAGTCTTGACCGTAAGCCAGCCGATCAGGATGAGAATGAAAATCGGGGCGACATTCGCGGCAACGGCAGACATGGAGGGAAAGCTTTCGCGGCTTTTGCGGGAGATACTCCGCTTTAGAGCCTTTTCGGCGCGAATGGAATCGCGAAAGCGCTCTGCATCTTTGTTTTCATGAAATCGGGTGCGCGAGACGTGGAAAAGCTGGTAAGCCGCCTTTGATGGGAGCCCTGCCCGCCACCCGTGCAATCCCGCAGGCCGAGGCCAGCCAAAAGAAAAAGCGGGGTCTCCCCCGCCTTTTGTGTCCGTTATATGCCGCCAGTACATCCGTGGCGGAGATAACGGTTGAGCCAGAAGACCGTCATGTCTTCCATTCCGGTACGCATTCACACACCTTTCGCTCTACTGGAAGGAATAACTTAACCACATTACAGGCAGATGACGCGTTTTCGCCCCATCCCGAGAACCCCAAATTTTCTGTTTGGGCTTTTCTTGCCGCCAGAAATGTTTAAGACCTTTCAAAAAATACGCACACCCCGTGCGAAACGGATAGGGCCCATGACGAAATTCGACGTACTGACTGTCGGCAATGCCATCGTCGACATCATTTCCCGCTGCGATGACCGCTTCCTCAACGACAATGCCATTACCAAAGGGGCGATGAACCTCATCGATGCGGAGCGGGCCGAGCTGCTTTATTCGCTGATGGGGCCGGCTCTCGAAGCTTCCGGCGGCAGCGCAGGCAACACGGCGGCGGGCGTCGCGAATTTCGGTGGCAAGACCGCCTATTTCGGCAAAGTTGCCGAAGACCAGCTCGGTGAGATCTTCCAGCACGATATCCGCGCCCAGGGCGTCTATTTCGAAACGAAGCCGGAAGGCACGTTCCCGCCAACCGCCCGTTCGATGATCTTCGTGACCGAAGACGGTGAGCGTTCCATGAACACCTATCTCGGCGCCTGCGTCGATCTCGGCCCGGAAGACGTGGAAGATGACGTCGTGGCGCAGACCAAGGTCACCTATTTCGAAGGTTACCTGTGGGATCCGCCGCGCGCCAAGGACGCCATTCGCGAATGCGCCCGCATTGCCCATGAAAATGGTCGCGAAGTCTCCATGACGCTGTCCGACAGCTTCTGCGTCGGCCGCTACCGCGAAGAATTTCTCGACCTGATGCGCTCCGGCACGGTGGACATTGTTTTCGCCAACAAACAGGAAGCGCTTTCGCTTTACGAAACCGACGACTTCGAGCTGGCACTGACCAAAATCGCCACCGACTGCAAGATCGCGGCAGTGACGATGAGTGAAGAAGGCGCGGTCATCCTGCGCGGTACGGAGCGTGTGAAGGTCGAAGCCTATCCGGTGCATGACGTGGTCGATACGACGGGCGCCGGCGATCTTTTCGCCGCAGGCTTCCTGTTCGGCTATACGCAGGACCGGTCGCTCGAAGATTGCGGCAAGCTCGGATGCCTTGCCGCCGCCGCCGTCATTCAGCAGATCGGGCCGCGCCCGATGTCATCGCTGAAGGCGCTTGGCGAGAAGCACGGCCTTATTTAAAGGCTTCACCGGGGTAAGCGCCCCAGATTTCGCCCTGCGAAACCCAGCCCGAGGCCTGACCGGCCTCGGCGCGGCACCAGTCGCCGTTGCATTCGCCGATCCTGAAGACGACGCCAGGCTCAAGCCGCGCCACAACGGAGGCGCCCGACTGCGCGTCACGGCGCATGTTTACGTAGACTTCCTTGCCCTTGCCGCGCATCCACGGAGCTGCGACAGCCGTGCGCTCACCTGACAGCAGCGCCTGGTTGACCCAGCCTTCCGTACCGTCGGCATCGCGGATGCGCCGCCAGTTTTCATATTCCTGGATGATTTCGACCGGCATTCCCGATTTCAGATACATCCATGACACGGCATAATCCGTGCTCGGCCCGATGCGCATATTGACGCGCTTGGATTTAAGGCTGACAAAACGCGGCAGCGGCAAGCCGCTTGCGCCTTTTGCGGCGCCCTGCGCCATGGCGTCGGTTGCCGCACCGAGGAGGCCCAGAGACAATGCAATGCAAACGATAGAAACCACACTGCGCATGCCCATTTCCGTTTCCCGCCTTCTGCAAACCGGATGATATTTAAGGAGGCGCGGTTCCACATGCCTCAAGCTTCGGCGAGTTTTATTTGTCTTCGCCGGTGGGTCTGGTAGAAACGCCCTGATTGAAAGAAATTATCGCTCTTTCTGGTTAATGACTTCTGAACAAGGCAGCGGCAAACGATGACCCACAAGAAGAGACCGACAGTCTATATCACCCGCAAATTGCCTGACGTCGTCGAAACCAGAATGCGCGAACTCTTCGATGCCGAGCTGAACATCGACGATACGCAGCGAAGCGAAGACGAGCTTGTGGCGGCGATGCAGCGAGTCGACGTTCTGGTGCCCACCGTCACCGACCGCATCACCGCCGCCATGATCGAGAAGGCCGGACCGCAGCTGAAGCTGATTGCGAGCTTTTCCAACGGCATCGACCATGTGGATGTGGACGCCGCCGCCCGAAAGGGCATTACCGTCACCAACACCCCAAACGTGCTGACCGAAGATACCGCCGACATTACCATGGCGCTGGCGCTTGCCGTGCCGCGCCGCATGATCGAAGGCACACGCGTGCTCGCCAATGGTGCAGACGAATGGCTGGGCTGGTCGCCGACCTGGATGCTCGGGCGGCGCATTTCCGGCAAGCGCATCGGCATTGTCGGCATGGGCCGCATCGGAACGGCGGTGGCGCGGCGTGCCAAGGCCTTCGGGCTTTCCATTCATTATCACAACCGCAAACGCGTCAATCCGGCCACCGAGACGGAGCTTGAGGCGACCTATTGGGACAGCCTCGACCAGATGCTGGCGCGGGTCGATATCGTTTCCGTCAATTGCCCCTCGACGCCTGCGACCTATCACCTGATTTCAGCACGACGGCTGGCGCTGATGCAGCCGACCAGCTATATCGTCAATACCGCGCGCGGCGATATCATCGATGAGGCGGCGATGATCCAGTGCCTGCGCGAAGGCAAGATCGCCGGCGCCGGCCTCGATGTCTATGAGAACGAGCCCGCGGTGAATCCCAAGCTCATCAAGCTTGCCAAAGAAGGTAAGGTCGTGCTGCTTCCGCATATGGGTTCTGCGACGATCGAAGGCCGTATCGAGATGGGTGACAAGGTCATCATAAACATCCGCACGCTGTTCGACGGTCACCGCCCACCGAACCGGGTGCTGCCGGGACGGAGCTGAGCCAACTCAGGCAAATCTTGTCTGCTCGTCACATGGAGATGCGTTCAATGGGAATCCAGGCGAAGTTTTTGCTACTTGTCTCCGCCCTGCTCATTCTGGTCAGCGGCCCGGCCCGGGCTGCTTCGCCCTCCCCTGAAGAGACCGCGGAGCTCTATTATCGCGCCTGGCTGAATTTTGATCGCCCCAGCATGTCTCGTTTGAACAGGGAATGGGGATCTTCGGGCAGCGGTCCGCGCTACACCGATATGGAACTGGTTGCAGACCCGGTCGCGTGGCAGCGCAAGAACAGGGGCATGCATTCACCCAAGGGAACCACGAACGAACAATCGGAGCAGTTCGCAAAGCTCTGGGTCGCCAGCACGGAGCGGGTACGCTGTAAGGCCGAGCCCGCGCGTATCGGCTCGCAATCGCCGTCGGGCCTTTTTGTGGCGCGGGTAGAGGTGAACTGCTCGCTGCCGGATGTCGGGCCTGCGTTTCAGCGGCTGAAGGCAGCCGCAAAGGCGGATGATATTGGCGATAGAACCCGCATGCCTTCCGCAGAACTCATGAAACAGATGATCGAGGCCACGAAGGCGGCTCCGCTCACCCACAGGGTCACGACGGAAATCCATCTCGTCAGCGGGCCGGATAAAAACATCTGGCGGGTCGGGTCGACAGACGTTCAGCCCCAGACGGGTCTTGACCGAGTCTCTTCTGTCTTTCTCTCCCAGATGCTTCAGTCCGGTCTTTTGCGATAGGCTCCGCAATTGTTGCGGGATGTTTGTCGACCAACTCGGGACCGATGCTGCCGGGTCGGATCTGACGATTTCAGCCGAGGAATTTCGTCATTTCAATCGAGGTCGTCCGATCATAACCCGCATGGGCATTTTCAGCGGTCCTGACGAAACCCCAGGCGGCAAATCTGGCGTGATTGGCGAGAAGCTCGATGCGTGTTTCCAGCCGCAGCTCCGGCAACGCCAGTTCGCGGGCCAGCGCTTCGGATCGCTGCACAAGCATTCTGCCGATGCCCTTTCCCTGTGCTTTCGGCGAAACGCATAACTTGCCTACATAAAGACAGGCCGGCGGCTCCGGCCTGCAAAACAGGCAGCCCAGCAGCTCATCGCCATCAAGAGCCACGAAAGCGATCTCCACCCTCGCCTTTTCCGCAAGGTTTTCCAATGTCAGGCGATGGGCCGAAGACGGCGGGTCGATAACGCCATCCATATAGGCGAAGGAGGCCATGATAAGCGCCAGCAATTCCGGCCAGCGATCGAACTCTTCCCCGATCCTGACGATCTCCATCATGGTTTTTTTCCCGCAGGCCGCCGCTTGTATCGCACGGTTTCGAAACGGGCCGACAGGGCGTCATAGAGGAGCAGGCGGCCGATCAGCGGCTCGCCGGCACCGGTGATAACCTTGATCGCCTCCATTGCCATAAGCGTGCCGATAACCCCGGTCAGCGCGCCGACAATGCCTGTTTCCGCGCAATTGGGAATGAGACCCTGCGGCGGCGGCTCCGGAAACAGGTCGCGATAACCGGGCAGCAGAGCGCCCTCGGCATTTGTCTCATAGGGCTTCAGCACCGTCACCGAGCCATCGAAGCGACCGACGGCGCCCGTGACCAACGGTCTTTTCGCAGCCTCCGCCGCATCGGCGGCGGTATAACGCGTATCGAAATTGTCCGAGCCGTCGATCAGGAGATCGAAGGATGGCAAGTGGTCATGCGCCCAGACCTGCGAAAAGCGCTCTTCATAAACAAGGGTACGCACATGCGGATTGAGCCGGGCGATGGCCTTGCGGGCGCTTTCCGTCTTCAACTCCCCAATCGTACCGGTATCGTGGATCACCTGTCGCTGCAGATTGGACAGGGAAACCACATCGTCATCGATCATGCCGAGCGTGCCGACACCGGCGGCGGCAAGATAATGGAGCACGGGTGCGCCGAGGCCGCCGGCCCCGATGACCAGCACACGCGCCGCCTTCAGTCGCTGCTGCCCGGCACCGCCGATTTCCGGCAGCAGGATATGACGCTTGTAACGTTCGATTTCTTCCGGGCTCAGCGGGTCCATGTCGCACTCCATCTCTTTGCCGTCATGCCGTGATGCTCCCGTGGGACACATTGAAGAACTGCGCCCTGTCGCCAAGGGCGGAGAACATGGCCGTATCCGTTCCGGTCATGAAGCTCTGGCCTCCGAGCGCGTGGATGAGATCGAATAGCGCCGCCCGCCGGCCCTCATCCAGATGGGCGGCAATCTCGTCCAAAAGCAGCACCGGCGCATGACCGGTCATATTGGCGGTCAACTGCGCATGGGCAAGCACCAGCCCCACCAAGAGCGCCTTCTGCTCCCCGGTTGAACAGCGCTCGGCTTCCATGTCCTTTTCCGCATGGCGCACGAAGAGATCGACACGGTGCGGCCCGTCCAGTGTGCGGCCAGCGGCCGCGTCCCGATACCGGCCTTCCCGCAGCATAAGGGCATATTCGTCTTCCAGATCGACGGCGGGGCGGTTGAGCCTGTCATCCATGAAACCGGCAAGCGACAGCGCCGCCGACGGGAAGGCCGCATTGCCGGCCCGCCCCTCAATGAGGGTCTTCAACAGGCCGAGCATTTCATAGCGGGCAACCGCCATGGAAATGCCGAGTTCGGCCATCTGCTTTTCGATGCCGTCGAGCCAGACCGGATCGAAGCGGCCCTCCGAAAGCAGCCGGTTGCGGCCACGCATGGCCTTTTCGAAATCGCCTGCCCGCCGCCCATGCGCGGGATCGAGCGACAGCACCAGCCGGTCGAGGAAACGCCGGCGGTCCGATGATGAACCGGTAAAAAGACCATCCATGGCGGGCGTCAGCCACAGAACCCGAAGATGATCGGTCAATTCATCGACAGATTTCACCGACGTTCCGTTCAGCCTCAGGCGACGCGAGACAACCTCGCCATCGCCTTCAAGCCCGGTGCCGATGGCGACATCGCCATCCATACCCTCGACATCGGCGAAGATCGAGAAACCAGTGGCTTCGGCGCCCACGCGCGTCACCTCGGACAGGACGGCACGGCGCAAGCCGCGTCCCGGCGAAAGAAACGACACCGCCTCCAGAAGGTTCGTCTTGCCGGAGCCGTTGTCGCCGGTCAGCACGACATGGCGGTCATCGAGCGCAAGCGCGGCCGCCGCATAATTGCGGAAGTCCGTGAGTTTCAGTCGGGAAAGCGACACCTTGTTCGTCATCTTTACGGCCTAAAACGAAGATGGACGGATAGCAAGGTGGGGAACGCCCGTCCGCACCGAAGACAGCCGCTAGAGTGCAATTCATTCTTCAGTAGCAACTTTTTTAGTCGCCGGTTATTTATGAACCGGTCCTCATCACCGGTAGCCCCATTCATGCGCCTGATCTTTTCTCTGTTTCTCACTCTCGGTCTTCTCTCCTCCTGCGCAGGCCGACCGGGGGCGGATGTGCTGGAGGCCGTCAACACCAGGACCCACGACACGAAAATCGTGACCGCCTTCGTGGCGAGCACTCGGGAGAAAAACACGGACGCAAAAAAGGGCTTCGGCACGGCGCGGGCAATGGAGCCAAACTACGCCAGTTTCGATATTTCCATTCCGCCCACACATAAAAGCGGGAAAATCGAATGGGCCAGCGGCAAGCCAGACCCGAAAAAGGATTTCGTCGTTACCAGGGCCGATATGCTGACGAAGACGCGCTTTAATGCCGATCTTGGCGACATAGCCCGCTCCGGCAAGCAGATCGCACTTTTTGTACACGGCTATAATTACAGCTATCAGGAAGCACTGTTCCGCGCGGCGCAGATGGCCGCGGATGCCAATATGAACGGCGTGCCGCTGGTCTTTTCCTGGCCGTCGCAAGCCTCTGTCGCCGGCTATGTGGCCGACAAGGAGTCCGCGACCTTTTCACGCGATGCGCTCGCAGCAATGTTGATCGATCTTACCCGGCAGACCCCAAAAAAGAGCGTCGTCGTGTTCGGGCACAGCATGGGCGGCTGGCTGGTCATGGAGGCGCTTCGGCAATTGCGCTTCCAGGGCAGAAACGATGTCATCGCCAAGCTGCAGGTGGTGTTGGCTGCGCCCGATATTGACGCCGATGTCTTCCGCAAGCAGATCGAGGTCGTCGGCCGGCTCAACCCGCCGCTTACCGTTCTCGTTTCCAAGGATGACCGTGCGCTGAAAGCCTCTTCCATCCTTGGTGCCGACGTTACCCGTATCGGCGCGCTGGATGTGACCGATCCGCAGGTGCAGGAAGCCGCCCTTAAGGAGGGCGTGCAATTCGTCGACATCTCCAATTTGAAGGCGTCGGACCCGCTCAACCACGACCGCTATGCGGCGCTTGCCTCCATGGTGCCGCAACTTGAGGCAAGCAGGCGCGGGGGTGATATCAACAGCGCCGGAGCCTTTGTTTTCGATGCGATCGGCGCCACCGTCGCCAGCCCCTTCCGCCTTGCGAGCCAGGTGGTGAACCCGCAATAGCTTTTGCGGGTCCTGCCGACAAACCGGTTTCAGAAATCCCAGTCTTCGTCTTCGGTCGCAACCGCCTTGCCGATGACATAGGACGAGCCGGAACCGGAAAAGAAGTCGTGGTTCTCGTCGGCATTCGGAGAAAGCGCCGAGAGGATCGCCGGATTGACCCGGCAGGCCTCGGCAGGAAACAGCGCCTCATAACCCAGATTCATCAGGGCTTTGTTGGCGTTGTAATGCAGGAACTGCTTGACGTCCTCTGTCAGGCCGACGCCGTCATAGAGGTCTTCGGTATATTTCGCCTCGTTATCGTAAAGTTCGAGCAGGAGATCGAAGGCGAAATCCTTGATCTCCTGTCTCTGCGTTTCGCTGAGACGCTCCACCGCCCGCTGGAACTTGTAGCCGATATAATAACCATGCACAGCCTCGTCGCGGATGATGAGGCGGATCAGGTCCGCCGTGTTGGTGAGCTTGGCGCGGCTTGACCAGAACATCGGCAGATAAAAGCCGGAATAGAACAGGAAACTTTCCAGAAACACGCTGGCGATTTTTTTCTTCAGCGGATCGCCGCTGTCATATTCCCGCATGATGAGCGCGGATTTGCGCTGCAGGAACTCGTTTTCCTCCGACCAGCGATAGGCGTCGTCAACATCGGGCGTGAGGCAGAGCGTCGAGAAGATCGACGAATAGGAGCGGGCGTGCACCGCCTCCATGAAGGAGATGTTGGAGAGAACCGCCTCCTCATGCGGCGTTGCCGAATCCTCCATCAGGCGCACGGCGCCGACACCGTTCTGGATGGTGTCGAGCAATGTCAGGCCGGTGAAGACACGGATTGTCAGTTTCTGTTCTTCCGGCTTCAGCGTTCCCCAGGAGGGGATGTCGTTGGAGAGCGGCACTTTTTCCGGCAGCCAGAAATTCGAGGTCAGGCGGTTCCAGACTTCGAGATCCTTGTCGTCCTCGATGCGGTTCCAGTTGACCGCGCGGATGCGGGACGCGGTTTTTACGGCGATGTTCATTCTCTTGTCCCTCAAATCAGAGCGTGCAGGAAACGCAGCCCTGAACCTGCGTGCCTTCCAGCGCCATCTGGCGCAAACGAATGTAGTAGATGGTCTTGATGCCCTTCTTCCAGGCGTAGATCTGCGCGCGGTTGATATCACGCGTCGTCGCCGTATCGCGGAAAAACAGCGTCAGCGACAGGCCCTGATCGACATGCTGGGTAGCCGCCGCATAGGTGTCGATGATCTTTTCAGGGCCGATCTCATAGGCGTCCTGATAATATTCGAGATTGTCGTTCGAGAGATAGGAAGCCGGGTAATAAACGCGGCCGATCTTGCCCTCTTTACGGATTTCGATCTTCGAGACGATCGGATGAATGGAAGAGGTGGAGTGGTTGATATAGGAGATCGAACCGGTTGGCGGTACGGCCTGAAGGTTCTGGTTATAGAGACCCGATGCCATCACGTCCTGCTTCAACGCCGTCCAGTCTTCCTGCGTTGGAATGGCAATACCGGCTTTTTCGAAGAGCGCACGGACCTTTTCCGTCGCGGGCAACCATTCCCGGTCGGTATATTTGTCGAAATAGTCGCCCGAGGCATATTTGGAGTTCTCAAAGCCCCTGAAGCTCTGACCCCTTTCCACGGCCAGCCGGTTGCTGGCGCGGATGGCGTGATAGGTCACCGTGTAGAAATAGATATTGGTGAAATCGATGCCTTCTTCCGAGCCGTAGAAGATGCGCTCCCGCGCCAGATAACCGTGCAGGTTCATCTGACCGAGTCCGATGGCGTGGCTGGCATCATTGCCCTTTTCCACCGAGGGAACGGAAGAGATGTGGCTCATATCCGAAACAGCCGTCAGCGCCCGGATGGAGGTCTCGATGGTCTTGCCGAAATCGGCCGAATCCATCGCCGACGCAATATTGAGTGATCCGAGATTGCAGGAAATATCCTTGCCCATATGGCTATAGGACAGATCGGCGTTGAACTCGCTCGCTTCGCTGACCTGCAGGATTTCCGAGCAGAGATTGCTCATGCTGATGCGGCCGGCGACCGGATTGGCGCGGTTCACCGTGTCCTCGAACATGATGTAGGGGTAACCGCTCTCGAACTGGATTTCGGCGATCACCTGGAAGAATTCGCGCGCCTTGATCTTCTTCTTGCGGATGCGGCTATCGGCGACCATTTCATGATATTTTTCACTGACCGAAATCTCGGTCAACGGCACGCCATAGACCCGCTCCACATCATAGGGCGAGAACAGATACATATCCTCATTGTTGCGGGCGAGTTCGAAGGTGATGTCGGGGATCACCACGCCGAGCGACAGGGTCTTGATGCGGATTTTCTCGTCGGCATTTTCGCGCTTGGTATCGAGGAAGCGCATGATATCGGGGTGGTGAGCGTGCAGATAGACCGCGCCGGCACCCTGTCGCGCGCCAAGCTGGTTGGCATAGGAAAAACTGTCTTCCAGCAGCTTCATGACAGGGATGACGCCGGACGACTGGTTTTCGATCTGTTTGATCGGCGCTCCAAATTCGCGGATATTGGTCAAGGACAGCGCCACGCCGCCGCCGCGCTTGGAAAGCTGCAGGGCCGAATTGATGGAGCGGCCGATGCTTTCCATATTGTCTTCCACACGCAGCAGAAAACACGAGACCAGTTCACCACGGCTCTTTTTGCCGGCGTTGAGGAATGTCGGCGTTGCCGGCTGGAAGCGGCCTGAAATGATCTCATCGACCAGATTGCTGGCAAGCTGCTCATCGCCACGCGCAAGGGCCAGTGCCACCATGCAGACGCGATCCTCGTAACGCTCCAGATAACGTTTTCCGTCGAAGGTCTTCAGCGTGTAGGAGGTGTAATATTTGAAAGCGCCGAGAAAGGTCGGGAAGCGGAACTTCCGGGCATAGGCTTCGTCATAGAGATCGCGGACGAAGTTGAAGGAATACTGATCCAGTACCTCCTGTTCGTAATATCCCTCCGTCACCAGATAATCGAGCTTTTCCCTGAGGTTATGAAAAAAGACGGTGTTCTGGTTGACGTGCTGGAGGAAATATTGCCGGGCGGCCAGCCGATCCTTGTCGAGCTGGATCTTTCCGTTCTCGTCGTAAAGGTTCAGCATCGCGTTCAGCGCGTGGTAGTCCAGAGCCGCATCGAGCGGCTTCTGGGTTGCGGCTGCCGGCTGTTTGGCGTCCTTGCGCAGCGCGCCTGAGGTCAGCGTGTCCAAAATCGTTCCAATCCATGTTTGACATTGGCGACATCTTCCTCCGTGCCGAGAAGCTCGAAGCGATAGAGAAACGGCACCGCACATTTGCGCGAGACGATATCTCCGGCGGATGCGAAAGCTGCGCCAAAATTCGTGTTTCCCGCCGCGATGACGCCGCGAATGAGATTTCGGTTGGAGGGCTCGTTCAAGAACCGGATGACCGGCTTTGGCACGGCCCCTTTGGTGCCGCCGCCCCCATAGGTGGGGGTGACGAGCACATAGGGCTCGGACACATGGGGAACATCTTCCTCAACGCCAAGCGGCAGACGAAACAGACGCCGTCCCAGTTTCAGAAGGAAACGATGGGTGTTTTCGGAGCGGCTGGAATAATAGACGATCAGGCCCATCGCCCCGCCGCCTCAGCTGATCGAGCCGATCATATCCGGCCGGAAACCCGCCCAATGGCGCTCGCCGGCAACGACGACGGGAACCTGCATGTAACCGAGGCCACGGACATGATCGAGCGCTTCAGTATCTTCGGAGATATCGACGATCTCATAGGGGACGCCGATGCGGTCTAGCGCACGATAGGTGGCGGTGCATTGGACGCAGGCGGGCTTGCTGTAAACGGTGACGGTCATAATTTCCTCTCTCGAAGCCGGTTTCGGACACGGCTCAACATTGCCGATTGCAATCGCAATCGGACGGCGATGGTTCTGTCATTAGGGTGGGCGTGCGCGGCTTTTAGCCGCGTAAAATCACTCTCTACGCCGACGAGCGCAGCAACTCAAACAAATGCACTGGCATGACTTCACCCCGAAGCTTGTTCTGGAGGGGGCAGAAAAGGGCGAACGCAAATCATTTGCGCCATACACCTTCCTCCGGACACCCCGCCCGTGGACGTTTGCGCTCAAGGCAGGTCTCCTGACTTGCGGGTCACAACATCTATCCCGGCCTTCCCGAAGCTCTCAGCCCCAGTGACCCAAATCGGAACGATGCTCGCCGCTTACAGTTGCGGGGGCAGTTTCGGCCTTGCTCCGCCATGAAGGCGTTACGCACCGAATTCCCGTCTTAGCTCCCGACCCTTGCGAATCGGAAGAACCTCGAACACCACATATAGTATATGAGGAAATTTTCGCGTCAACGGATAGACATGGGAAAGCCGCGCCCTGTGGATCAAAAAGATTCAACACATGGTCAACAAAGGCTTAACGGCAAGTGCGCCTTGCCCCTCCAGCGCGGGAAAGCGTTAATCTATTCCCAGATATCGATACGGATATCGGCGGGGCGGGCGTTTTCGATCACCCTTTTTCCGTTGGGAAGATCGTTTTCGAAAAGTTTGGCGTGGATCGCGGCCGCATCGAGACCGTAACCCTGCCATCTGTCCCGCAGCCTCTTTTCCAGCACGTCGACGGATGGACCGACAAAGATGGTGAGGTCGAAGCTTTCGGAAAGCGTCGTCCAGGGCGCTTCATTCAGCAGAAGGTAATTGCCTTCAGCAAGGACGAAGCGTGTTTCCGGGGCGATGGCGCGGGCGGAGGCAATGGCGATTTCGCGGGAGCGGTCGAAGACCGGTACCAGAACTTCCTGCCCGCCCTTGCGGACGGCGGAGACAATATCGAGGAACCCGCGCACGTCGAATGTTTCCGGCGCACCCTTTCGCGGCAGCAGTCCGCGTTCCGCAAGAATGCCGTTATCCATATGGAAACCGTCCATCGGTAGAACAGCGGCCGTTTCGCCGCGCAGGCGCAAGGCGTCGCAAAGCGCATCCGCCAGCGTGGATTTGCCGGCCCCAGGGGGACCGGCAATGGCAATGATGAAACGGGATTTGCGCTCTGCCCGCCGAAGAACGTCTTCGACGATCGTCTCGAGTTTAAGCGTCATGCGGCAAGCGTTTCCTTCGGCGCTTCCTTGGCGCCGGTCATGAAGGCGACGGCATCCGACATGGAATAGTCCTTCGGATTGATAACGCACAGGCGCTTGCCAAGCCGGTGGATATGGATGCGATCCGCGACCTCGAAAACATGCGGCATGTTGTGCGAGATGAGAACGATCGGCAGGCCGCGCGAGCGCACGTCCAGAATAAGCTCCAGAACACGTCGGCTTTCCTTCACGCCGAGTGCTGCCGTCGGTTCGTCGAGGATGACGACCTTGGAGCCGAAGGCCGCCGCACGCGCCACGGCCACACCCTGACGCTGGCCGCCGGAGAGGGTTTCCACTGCCTGATTGATGTTCTGGATCGTCATCAGGCCAAGTTCCGACAGTTTCTCCCGGGCGAACTTTTCCATGGCCGGGCGATCCAGCGCCCGGAACAGGCTGCCCTGAATGCCGGGTTTACGGATTTCCCGGCCGAGAAACATATTGTCGGCTATGGAAAGCGCCGGCGACAGCGCGAGGTTTTGATAGACCGTCTCGATGCCCGCCTTGCGCGCCTCTATGGGCGAGCGGAACTGCACGGGCTGGCCTTCCAGCCGTATCTCCCCCTCATCGGGTGTCACCGCACCGGAAATCGCCTTGATGAGAGAGGATTTACCCGCACCATTGTCACCGATGACGGCGAGGATTTCGCCCGGATAGAGATCGAAATCGGCATGGTCGAGGGCGGTCACGCGGCCGTAGCGTTTGACGAGATTGCGTGCCGTGAGAATGGGTTCTTTTGCCATCAGCCTGCTACCTTTCTGATCCACTGGTCGATTGCGACAGCCATGATGATGAGGACGCCGATCAACAGATAGGTCCATTGCGGGTCTGTTCCGATAAGCCTGAGGCCGAGCGAAAAGACGCCGACGATCAGGGCGCCGAAAATCATGCCCATGATGGAGCCGCGCCCGCCGAACAGCGACAGGCCGCCGATAACCACTGCGGTAATGGATTCGATATTGGCGAATTGGCCGGCGGTCGGCGAAACCGAGCCGATGCGGCCGATCAGGGCCCAGCCAGCAAAGGCGCAGATAAGGCCGGACAGCGTGTAAACGGTGGTCAGCATGCGCTTGACGTTGACACCGGCAAGTTCGGCGGCATCCGGGTCGTCACCGACAGCATAAAGGTGGCGGCCCCAGGCGGTGCGGTTGAGCACATACCAGAGCAGGGCGACGAGCAGAACCATGGCGATGACGCCATAGGTGAAGACCGCGCTACCGACACGGATATTAGCGCCGAAGAATTGCAGGATCGGCGCCTGCTGGGCAATATCCTGGGCGCGGATCGTCTCGTTTGCGGAATAAAGGAAGTTGGTCGCCAGCACGATCTGCCACATGCCGAGCGTGACGATGAAGGGCGGCAGGCGCATGCGCGAGACCAGTACGCCATTGATGAAGCCGCAAAATGCGCCGACGGCAAGACCACAGAGAATGGAGAGTTCCGCCGGCAGACCGTAACGGAAGGTGAACTGTCCCATGATGACGGAGGACAGGACCATGATCGCGCCAACCGACAGATCGATGCCCGCCGTCAGGATGACCAGCGACTGCGCCGCGCCGACAATGCCGACGATGGCGACCTGCTGCAAAATAAGGGTCAGCGTGAAGGCCGAGAAAAACTTGCCGCCGAGAAGCAGGCCGAAAACAATCAGCGACAGCACCAGAACGATAAGCGGAACGGCCGCCGGGCTGGAATGGAGAAAGTGCTGCAGTTTTTCCAGCACACTCTTGTCATGCGTATCGAAAGCGGCGACCTGCGTCGAACTTCCCGAAAGCACTTTTTCAAATTCATTATGCGGCTGAGCCCGCACCGGCTGATCGCTCATGGATTTTCCTCCCGATCGCTCCATCACATCAGCCCTGATACCGGGCCTGCCTCCAAAGAGAATGATGTGTAGATTTCAAAGTGTTGTGAAGCGGCCTGTGCCATCCCCGCAGGATGCGTGACGCGCTCGTTTGTTCCTTTGTCCGATCCCCCGGATCGTGCCTGAAATCATTCTGGTCCAAGGGCGGGGGCACGAATGCCCCCGCGGGTTTCAACGGCGAGGCATCAGCCCCAGCACTTGTTGAGACCTTCCTTCGTATCGATGGACTCGAGACCCTTGACCGGCTTGTCGGTTACCAGCGTCACGCCGGTGTCGACGAAGTTCTTGCCTTCGGTCGGCTTCGGCTTTTCGCCCGTGTCGGCAAACTTCTTGACGGCTTCCACGCCAAGCGCCGCCATCAGCAGCGGATATTGCTGCGAGGTCGCGCCGATCACGCCTTCCGCCACGTTCTTGACACCAGGGCAACCGCCATCGACGGAAACGATCAGAACATCCTTTTCACGGCCGACCGCCTTCAGCGCCTCATAAGCGCCGGCTGCCGCAGGTTCGTTGATGGTGTGGACGACATTGATGGTCGGGTCCTTCTGCAGCAGATTTTCCATCGCCGCCCGGCCGCCTTCCTCGTTACCATTGGTGACATCATGGCCAACAATGCGCGGATCGTTTTCATCGCCGATCTTGTTGATGTCCTTCACGTCGATGCCGAAGCCCTTCATGAAGCCCTGGTTGCGCAGCACATCCACCGTCGGCTGGGAGGGGGTGAGGTTAAGGAAAGCGATTTTCGCATCCTTGGCCTTGTCGCCGAGGCTGCCGGCAGCCCATTTGCCGATCAGCTCACCAGCCAAAAGATTGTCGGTGGCGAAGGTGGAATCGGCGGCATCGACAGGTTCGAGCGGCGTATCGAGGGCGATGACCAGAAGACCGGCGTCGCGCGCCTTCTGCACGGCCGGAACGATGCCCTTGGTGTCCGATGCGGTGATCAGGATACCCTTGGCGCCATCGGCGATGCAGGTCTCGATGGCGGCTACCTGGCTTTCGGAATCACCGTCGATCTTGCCGGCATAGGATTTCAGCGTCACGCCCAGTTCCTTTGCCTTGGCGGTCGCGCCTTCTTTCATCTTGACGAAAAAGGGATTGGTGTCGGTCTTGGTAATGAGGCAAACCGAGGTATCGGCTGCAGATGCGGCGGAAGCGAAAGAAACGCCAAGCGCAAGCGCGCCCAGAAGAGCGGAAACAGTGGTCTTCATGAGATCCTCCCAATGGATATTTGAGCACCGTGACGGTTACCCGACGATCTCGTCTCCTCCGAGAACAATGATCGTTGACCCAGATGGAACCATCAAAGGAAACGGCTGTCAATAAATAAATCCGATTGAATTATTAATTCCGTATGGCATTCTAATATGCGGCAGGGAGGAATATCGCTGCGTCATTTAACGTTGCGATAGCAAGATTGCCATAAAGCCTGCTTTGTCGGTCGCGGCGGACATTGCGGGCGGGAGGATGACATTATGAGACAATCTGTCGAGACGGCGCCGCCAGCGCCGCTCACCACCATGGATATAAGCGGCGGCGCCAACCAGATCGGGGTGCGCGCTTATAACGAACGGCTCGTGCTGTCTCTCGTCCGCCGTCACGGCGGACTGTCAAAAGCCGAAATATCAAGACTTTGCGGCCTCTCGGCGCAGACCGTCTCTGTCATCATGCGTTCGCTTGAAAAGGACGGGCTTCTCATTCGTGGTGAAAGGCTGCGCGGCAAAGTCGGCCAACCGTCGACGCCGATGCGGCTTAATCCCGACGCTGTCTTTTCTTTCGGCGTGAAGATCGGCCGGCGCAGCGTCGATCTCGTGCTGATGGATTTTGTCGGCCGGATCAGGCTCAAGCTTCGCAGAACCTATCCCTACCCTCTTCCGGAATGGATACTGCCCTTCGTGATCGACGGTATAACGGAGCTAGAATCGAAACTCTCTCCCGCCGAGCGGGAAAAAATCGCCGGTGTCGGCATTGCCGCTCCGTTCGAATTGTGGAACTGGGCGCAGGAGGTGGGCGCTCCACAGATTGAAATGGAGCGGTGGCGGGGCGTCGATATCCGCTCGGAAATTGCCGAAAATGTCAGCTATCCGGTTTTTCTGCAGAATGACGCGACCAGCGCCTGCGGCGCCGAACTGGTTTTTGGCGCAGGCCAGAACTATGCGGATTTTCTCTATATATTTATCGGCTCCTTCATAGGCGGCGGCGTTGTGTTGAATTCGGCGCTGTTTTCCGGAAAGACCGGAACGGCGGGCGCGATCGGCCCCCTGCCGGTGCAAGGGCAAGATGGCAATACCGTCCAGCTTCTGAAAATCGCGTCGATCTTCGTTCTGGAAAACATGCTGCGCGAAAAGGGCATCGATCCGCGCCCGCTATGGTTTTCCCCTGACGAGTGGATCGATTTCGGCGAGCCGCTGGAAAGCTGGATCAGGAAAACCGCCGCAGCGCTGGCGCAGGCGGTTATCGCCGCCGCCTCCATCATCGATTTTTCCAGTGTGATCATCGACGGCGGTTTTCCCGACTGGGTCAGAACGAGAATCGTCGCCGCCACCCGCCTTGCCCTCAAACACCACGATTTGCAGGGTGTCACTATGCCGGACATCATCGAAGGCGCAGTTGGCAGCCAGGCGCGGGCGATTGGCGGCGCGAGCCTGCCATTGTTCTCGCGCTATCTCATCGACCAGAACGTTCTGTTCAAGGATACGACGGGCTGAACCCTTTCCGGGCGCTTTCGGCTTTCATTATCCGGCTATTTATATGACTAGCTGCGGTCACGCGTCCGCGGCGTGCTGCATGATCGCCGCCAGGAAGGCCGGCCCGTAACGCTCGAGCTTGGTATCTCCGACACCTGGAATCTCAGCCATCTCCTTCGCCGAGGCCGGCTTTACCATCGCAAGTTCGATAAGGGTCTTGTCGTGGAAAATCACATAGGGCGGGACATTCTGCGCGCGGGCGATTTCCATACGCTTTGTACGCAGTGCTTCAAAGAGACTGCGATCGGACTCCGGTAAAACCGTCGATGCCGCGCGGCGCGGCGCCGATTGCCGTGCAGAACGGGGAGCGGACGGTATCCTCAGCATCAGGGCCGGTTTTTCGCGCAGGAACCGCCGTCCGTCTTCGGAAATGGACAAGCCGCCATGCCCGGACAGGTCGACGTCAATCATCCGCAAGGCAACCATTTGACGCAGAATGGCGCGCCAGGTGCGATTGTCATGTTCCTTGCCTATCCCGTAAGTCGTGATACGATCGTGCCCGAAGCGGGAAATCCGCTCATCCTCGATACCCAGCAGCACACGGATGACATAGGCCTGACCGAAACGTTCACCCGTGCGGTAGATGCAGGAGAGAAGCTTCTGTGCGGCGATGGCCCCGTCAAACAGGTCCGGCGGCTCGGCGCAGGTATCGCAATTGCCGCAGGGCTCACACCGATCGCCGAAATAGGACAGCAGAACCTGCCTGCGGCAACTCGCAGTTTCTGCGAGACCGAGCAGCGCATCAAGCTTCTGGCGCTCCATGTATTTGCGCTGGTCTGCGGCGTCAGACTCTTCGATAAAGCGGTTGCGCAAGGCAATATCTTCGTAACCGTAGAGCATAAGCACATCCGATGGCAGACCATCGCGGCCGGCCCGGCCGGTTTCCTGGTAATAGGCCTCGATGCTGCCCGGCAGATCGATATGAACGACAAAGCGCACATCCGGCTTGTCGATGCCCATGCCAAAGGCAACGGTCGCAACAATGATGACCGCCTCACCGTGCTGGAAGCGGGTCTGGTTCTCCTCGCGGGCGGCCTTGTCCATGCCGGCATGATAGGGCAACGCATCGCGCCCCTCCTCCCGCAGCCACGCAGCCGTTTCGTCCACCTTGCGTTTGGAAAGACAATAGACGATGCCGCTTTCACCATCGCGATCCTTCAGGAAGCGCTTCAGCTGCGCGCGCGGATTGTCCTTTTCCATGATCGCATAGCGGATATTGGGGCGATCGAACCCGGCGATGAAGGCGTCATCTTCTTTTATCCCCAGATGGCCGAGAATTTCCAAACGGGTGGGTTCGTCAGCCGTCGCCGTTAGCGCCATGCGCGGCGTGTTCGGGAAACGCTCGATCAGCATATCCAGCTGACGGTAGGGCGGACGGAAATCATGCCCCCATTGCGACAGGCAATGGGCCTCGTCGACCGCGATCAGCGAGAGTTCAACGGATTGCAGCGCGTCAAGAACATCCGGCTTGAGAAGGGTTTCCGGCGCGGCATAGAGAATATCGACCTCGCCGGCCCGGATGTCCCGCCAGAGCGCGCGGCGCGCTTCCGGCGAAAGATCGGAATTGAGAGCCTCGGCCCGCACACCGGCCTGACGCAGGGCCGCGACCTGATCGACCATCAGCGCGATCAACGGCGAGACGATCAGCCCCATGCCGTTTCGGGCAAGCGCCGGAATTTGGTAACAGAGCGACTTTCCACCGCCCGTCGGCATCAGGACAAAGGCGTTGTTTCCTTCCATCACATGCCGGATGATTTCGGCCTGCCGCCCGCGAAACGCATCGTAGCCGTAAACGGTCTTGAGGATCTGCAAAGGGTCTGCGGTCACAGCTTGTTCTTCCGAGCTTGAAGTCCGGCGCATCATCGCCAGTTTGGAGTCTATGGCAATCGCGAAGATGTAGTTTACCAGGGATATCGGCACAGGAATTCAGGATTACAGATGAAAAAGGGCTCCGAGTTCCCCCGAAGCCCTTTTGCATTCCTATTGTGCGGATCCGGCCGGCGCCGGCATCGCGTCATCACCGCGCATCGTGGAAAATAATCCCAACAGTATGGCGCATGCCGGAACGAACCCGGCTGACGCCATGGCGCAAATTCACGCGATAACTTCCTTTTGTCCCCTGGACCGGGCGATTGTGGACGGCGAAGGCGACACCGTCGCCCTGGCGCAGCGGCACAACTTCGACGCGGCTCTGCATGCGCGGCCGCTGTTCGGTCAGCGCGAATTCTCCGCCCGTAAAATCGCGCCCCGGTTCGGACAACAGGACCGCCACCTGGATCGGGAAGGCGAGATCGCCGTAAAGATCCTGATGCAGGCAGTTGAAGTCGCCGGGTACATATTGCAGCAGCAGCGGCGTCGGCCGGGCCTGACCGGCATGGTGGCACTGCTCAAGGAATGAGGCATGTTCACCGGGGAACCGTTGGTCCAGGCCCATCCGCTCGTTCCAGCGATTGGCGACACCGGCAAGGCGCGGATAGAGGGCCGTGCGGATGCCGCCGATGAGATCCGGCAGGGGATATTTGAAGTAGCGATATTCCCCTTTCCCGAAACCGTGCCGCGCCATGATGATGTGGCTGCGGAAATGGCTTTCGTCGGGGTAGAGCGCTGCAAGGCCGCGGCATTCTTCCGGTGAAAGAAGCCCCGGCATGACGGCGCAGCCATAGCTGTCCAGCTCACCGGCAAGCGCCCGCCAGTCATAGGCGGCAATCCGGGTTTCCGCCGAGGCATCCGCGTAAGCCGGAACCATGGTGTTCGCAGTCCTGTTCATGCGCGGGCCTCCTTCTCGATGAGGATGCGCTTGCGCTCGATACCCCAGCGATAGCCGGCAAGCGCACCGTTGCCGCGCACCACACGATGGCACGGGATGGCCAATGCGACCGGGTTGGCGGCGCAGGCGGTGGCGACGGCGCGAGGATGGGAAAGCGGGCTCAGCCAGCCGGCCAGTTCGGTGTAGCTCACCGTCCGGCCGGCGGGTATGGCCCGCAACTTCTCCCAGACGCGACGCTGGAATGGCGTACCGCGCATGTCGAGCGTCAATTGCAAGCCGCCGGAGGGTTTCGCGAGATAGCCCAGGACCCCGGCGACATCGTCCTTCACGGCTGGTTCGTTCGGAACGAGTATGGCTTGCGGGAAGCGGCCGGCAAGATCCTCCACGAGCACCTCAGCATCATCGCCCAGCAGGATCGAGCAAACGCCCTTCGGGCTGCGCGCAACCAGCACCTTGCCCAATTCACAGTTGGTGACCGCATACGAGAGAACGTCAGCGGTCGCCGGCACTGTATTTTCCTGCGGGTCGGACCGCAGCGTACCAGTATTGATCATACGGTTCATTGTCGTATCTCCTTGCTCGAACCTCATGACCGAAACTACGACCTTCGCCACGCCGCCGAACTCCGATCCTTGTTTTCAAATCGAAATCCTGCTGCGGAAATGAAAAATGCCGAACGCTTACCGGGGGGCAAGCCGTCTCGAACCGCCGGTACCCCAGACAGCGGGAGGCGCGGAAGCCGGCTCGGATATATGATGTGCAAAAACCACCGCGCATGGACGCGCCTCAGCGCATCGGGAATACGATCGATCAAGCGAGCCTGATGATCGTGGTTTCCGCGAGCAAGTAGGTTTCACCGGTTGCGAAACAGACCTCGATTTCCCCACTGGCGAGCGCGGCCCATTCTGCATGGCCATCGGCCACGCACCGGCCGATATATTTCATGACGAGCGCCTTATCCGGATTGTCCCAGGCAAGCGCGACAAGCGCATCGACGGCCGCCTCCGTTCCGGGCAGCTTGCGCCGGCTCGCCTTCGCATCGAATCCGCCGCGCGGGAACATGAGCCTGGATATCCTTGTCTTTGCCGTTGCGGCCATCCGATGTTGAACGGCCGGAGCTCCGCAGATCAACGTTGCGATCGATAGCACATCTGGCGCCAAAGTTGTTTCAGCGGCACTCCGGTTATTGCCGTCAAACCGAAAGAATATTCGAAGATTATAATGCGCACCGGAATGTCAGATTGATGCGCATCCGCCCGACGGCCTCGTGAACGTCGTCCTTCAATTCGGGAACGCCATGATAGAAGAGCCGCGACGAGCCGCCCCAGACCGCCACGTCGCCATGCCGCAATGCATATTTCTTGACGGGATCGTTCCGCCTCAGGCCGCCGAACTGGAAGGTTGCTGGCAGGCCGAGCGAGACTGACACGATCGGGTTGGCGAAGTCCCGTTCATTCTTGTCCTGATGCAGCGACAGACGGGCGCCGGGCTCGTAGCGGTTGATCAGGCAGGCATCGGGGCGGAAATCCGGATAACCCGCCCGCGTCGCCGCCTCCACCGCCAGATCGAAGAAGCAGCCCGGCATGGCCGGCCAGGGACGGCCGGTTTCCGGATCGTTGCGATCGTAGCGATAGCCGGTGCGATCCGTAACCCAGCCGGCTGCGCCGCAATTGGTCATTGCCACCGACATGGTAAAGCCGCCGGGCGTGACCATATGCCGGAAGGGAGACTGGCCGGTGATATCGCCAAGCGCCACGAGCAGGTCTTTCTCATAGGGAAGCGCCGCGCCGCGCAGCAACACGGCGCCTTCGGCCATATTCTCGACGGCGGGTTCAGTCGGGGCGAACATGCCAAAGAGATCGGGCATATCAGGGCCTATCCGGTATCGAGTTGATTGAAGGATGGAAGACGGGCTGATAGCCCGCAAGGAGCGCCATGACCGTCGATGGCGGCGTCAGCAGCCAGCTGGCATTGTGAAAGACCACTGGCCGATCATAACTCTCGGCGGTCCAACGATAGGCAAGGCCGGCGCGCAACGTATACGCTTCCCCTTCGGCTGCAACGACAACGCCATCAGGTAGATCGGTCGACAGATATGGATTTGGGTGCATGCGCTGGTGGCCGCGCTGCCAACGCTCGGCATGCAGCACGGAATCCATCACCGCAGCTGATATCCGAGGCTCGTTCCTCGCGGCGACCCAGCACGCGCGAAATCGTTCCGCAGCCTCGCGTCGACAAAGGAAACAGGGGCGATGACCGGCGGCCAGCGCGACGGCCTCATCGAGAAAGAACAGTTCCGTCCAGCTTCGCCTGGCCATGACGTTCCGGCGGCGTCCCTTGAAATCGCACGAGCAAATAAGCCAGGCCTGCGTCGCCCAGCGCTTTCGCAGCAGCGTCTTCGTCGTGGGATCGTGGATGATGCCGCGATTGCCGGTGAACAGGCCCCGCTGGGAAATGGCGACGATATCGCCGAAGGGGGTTACGCGATTTTGGAGCGGCATGACGTTCTTCCCCACCCTCTCACGCGAGCACATTTCCGCGCTCGCGCGGGATGCGCCACAGATACCACGCCGCGACCGTGCGGTGCGGCGACCATGCTTTCGATATCTCGCGCAACTGTTTCGGCTTCGGCTGCTCGGGCAGCGATTTAAGGACACGGTAACCTTCACGAACACCAAAATCGTCCACCGGCAGAACGTCCATCCGTTCCAGCGAGTACATCAGCAGCATCTCGACAGTCCAACGGCCGACACCCTTGATGGTGACCATGCGCTCGATCAGCGTTTCGTCGTCCATGACGGCGGCGATTGCGCGCGTGGGAATGAGACCGTCTATCGTCCCCTGTGCAATCGCCTTGATGGTGGCGATCTTGCTGGCCGAGAAGCCGGTGGCTCGAAGCATGTCGAACTCCGTTGCGATGAGGTCTTCCGGAGTTGGAAAATCGCGGCCCTCGAACAGGCCCTTGAGCCGGCCGATGATAGCATCGCCGGCCCTGGCGGTCAGTTGCTGATAGGCAATCGCCCGAACGAGCGCCTCAAAGGGTTCGCGCGCGGCCTTGGGATCGTGCCGGCAAGGGCCGACCAGGTCGATCAGTCTCGCCCAGTCATCATCGTAACCCGCAAGGAAAGCGACGGATTCATCGTAACGGGTATGAAAATTCATTCAGAAGCCTTCCCAGAAAATGCGCCGGTTTCGGTAAGCCGCTCCGCGGTCCGAAAGCTGCGCCAAAGCATCGACGCTCCGGCCCCTATGCATTCTGCGACGCCTCCCGATCGAGAAGCCGGCGCTTGCGGTCGACACCCCAGGCATAACCCGAGAGCGAGCCGTCATTACGAACGACCCGATGGCAGGGAATGGCGACAGCCAGATTATTCGCGGCGCAGGCGCCAGCAACGGCGCGCGTCGCGCTCGGCGATCCGATACGCCGTGCAATCTCCGCGTAGGAAACGCGCTCCCCGACCGGAATTTCCTGGAGCGCCTGCCAGACACGACGCTGGAAGGCCGTGCCACGGACGTCAAGCGGAAGATCGAGCCCGATGCCCGGATTCTCGACAAAGCCGCAGACGCGGGCGATCAGTGCTTCATATTCACGATCCATGCCGATCAGGCGTGCCTTCGGGAAGCGATCCTGAAGATTGCGGACCAGTGCATCTGGATCGTCACCGAGCAGGATCGAAGCCACCCCCCTGGTGCTGGACGCGACGAGGATCGCGCCAAGATAGGACTGGCCGACCGCGAACTTGATTTCCTCGTTCACACCACCGGCGCGATATTGCGTCGGGGTCATGCCGAGCATTTCCGTGGACTTCTCGTAGAAACGACCGCTCGAATTGTAGCCCGCGTCATAGATCGCCTCGGTGACGCTGACGCCTGTCTCCAGACCCTCGCGAATTCTCTTCGCACGGCTTGCCGAAGCATAGGCCTTTGGCGTCAAGCCCGTCGAAGCCTTGAAGACGCGGTGGAAATAGCTCGGACTACGGTCGACCGCTGCCGCCAGCTCTTCCAGCGACGGCTCCTCCTCGCATTCCTCGATGAGGCGGCAGGCTTTTGCGACCAGCGCGGCGTTTTCGCATTCAAGCGAAAGGCCCTCGGGATTGCACCGCTTGCAGGGGCGATACCCAGTCGCCCGCGCACTCTCGATCGTGTCATGCAACATCACATTTTTCGGGTTTGCCGTACGGGACGGGCACGAGGGGCGACAATAGATGCCTGTCGTCGAAACGGAATACCAGAGCTCACCGTCGGCGGCCTTGTCGCGGGCAACAATGCGCGCCCAGCGCGGATCTTCCGCGACAGGAAGGGCCGATTCACGCGATGTCTTCATTGACCGGATGTTCTGTTCCATTGTCTTTCACTCGCATTTGATCTGGCGCCACCTTGCTCCAGAACCTGATCGGCCACACTCCGATCCTTGCGCTCGAATCGGAATTTGAACGCTAAGCTAGGATTTCGCCACTCGGCTATAATGTTTCCGCAGTATCCCTTTCCCGATCAGGGGCAGGCGCGCGGAGACGCCATTGGCGATCGCCTGCATCCAGCCGTATTTGAGCGTTTGCATCTGCTGCGTGAGCGGAATGAGTTTCATACCGCAAGGGCTCTGCAGAAAGCGGGCGACGACGGCATGCTGCTCCTGATTCATTTTGGCGGACATCCTCGCCGAAAGGCTCGTATCGTCATGGTCTCCCCTCTCAAGCGACGTGATGAACGCGGTGGCCCGCAATTCTGCGACCACACGCTCACGCTGAAACGCGAGTGCCGTGGTGATGTCATCCGGCGTGAGCCGGGATTTGAGCAGTTCTTCAAACTCGTGCCTGAGAATCGGAAGCTCCCCGGATATGGCGCGCTCGATCTCCCTGCTTGCGTGGCGGCGCAAGCGCCGGCCGAAGCCTGGAAAACGACCGTCGATCTCCAGCATCTCCTTAGCGAAGCCGGCCATCTCCTTCTCCAGCAGGGCTGTGATCGTCGCGGTCATCGCGGCGATATCCAGTATATAGGCGACGACCTGCTGTAATTCATTGGAGGTGACCTGTGCGCCGGGGATTATGCTCATCATTTCGACTTCTCGGATGTCTTCCGCCTGATCTGCAATCACGCACCGGGCTGCGCACTCCGAATCCTGCTTTCAAATCGAACTGCCAGCCACCCGATAACGCATAAATGTAATTGAGGCCCGCGCCGGGGCGCAGGCCTCAATCCTCCATTCAGCGCGCGCCGCCCCTCGGGCGAGCAGATGCCGGGTCGATCAGGCTTTCTTGATCAGCCCGAGCTGCATCATCGCCGTCAGGCCGTCATCAAGGCCTTGTTCTTCGACGATCAGGCCATCGACGACCTTCAGCACGGTCTTGCCGGTGAAATGCATCTTGCGGCCGGTTGCGGCGGGAAGCGTATCATAGCCGGGCAGGAGATCGTCCCACCCCGCACCGGTGTGCGTGCCGCCACCCTCCCACTGGCCGACGACATAGTCGCCTTCGGCGATCAGGTCTGCGGTGCCCCAGAAGTTGAGGTCCGGGAAAGCGGCACGGAAATCGGTCATGAAAGCCTTGATGTCCTCGCGGCCGCGACGCGGCTCGTGCAGGGAATATTGCAGGAGCATGTCCGGATGGGCGATCTCGTCGATAACCGCAAGATTGACATCCTTGCCCCAGAATTCGGTGAACCAGCGAACGACGATGGCCTTGTTATCTTCTTCCTTGCTCATGGAAAGATCCTCTCTTCAAATCGAGCGACCATCGAAACCGCTCGATGACCTGACGGGAGGGATAGGCGAGCTTTCCGGACGCCAAACTCCGTTTCATGCCTTTGAATCGGAAACGGTTTTTCGTGCCCGTTTTTCGGTTTTTTTAAGTTCGAAGGCATGAAACGGAGTGCTGGCGAGCGGTTGAATCGCAACATGGAACCGTGCTTTCCAAGACCTACGAGGCTATAAGTTTGTCTTCTGCATCGGCAACAAACGCAGCGTCGGATTTCGGCGGCATCCCGCCAGTGGATGCTATCCGGACCTCGCTGCCCGGCGCTTACCAGCCCGGATAGAGCGCATAAAGGCGCGCCCAGTCTTCAAAGGCGCCAACGGCCTCCAGACATACGATGGCATCGGCGGCGTGCCATGTGCATGGGACCCGCCGCAGCCAGACATTGTCCTTCCCCGCCCGGTAAAGCCAGACGATGGAGGCAGCCATCATCTGCCGTTCTTCCGGCATGTGACGATAATCGGCACGCCACTGCTCCATTCCGACGGGAATCACCGCGTCGCGATGGAAGTCATAGCCGGCCGGCCTGATCGAATGATGATATGGCGCATGCCCGTCGTCGCGGAAAAGCGCCTCCAGACCGTATCGCGCGATGACATCCCGCAAATGGAAATCGAATGGTCTGGAGACGCCGGGAATCGACCCAAGAAGATCGACACCGACGACGTCCGAAAGCCGGTCGATATCGGCTTCATCCAGTTCAAGCCGCGCGGCGACAAGCCGCGTCAGACGATAACCGGGAAAGCGGCTGCGCGCGGCTTCGACGGATGCGAGCGATAACCGGATGATCTCCAGTGGTTCGGGGAGATCGCAGCCCGGCCCTGCCGGTTGCGAAGTGGCGGCCTGCTCATCACCCCGCGCGCCTTTCAAAAACACATTCACGCCTGCCATTTAGCGCTTCGCCCCAAGCTGTTCACGCGCTAAAAGCGCTCGCTTGCGGGGCACGCCCCAGCGATAGCCGGAGATCGAACCGTCCTTCTTGATGACGCGATGGCACGGCACGATCACCGCGATCGGATTGTTGGCGATCGCCGCGGTCACCTCACGCGGATCGCGTGAGCCAAGTTTGGCAGCCAGAGCGCCATAGCTGGTGGTCCGCCCTGCCGGGATTTCCCGCAGCATCATCCAGACCTGCATCTCATAGGATGTCCCACGCAGATCGAGCGGCAGATCGCAGTCGGAAGCCGGGTCCTCGATGGTCCGGGCCACGATCTCCATCACGTCGGCCAGCACGTCCTCGCTGCGCTCCAGCTCCGCTTCCGGAAAGCGGATGCGCAATGCGTCTTCCATTGCCATATGCATTGCACTGAATTCGAGGGCGACAATACCCTTCTCGGACATCGCAACCACAAAGTCGCCAAGGGAGCTGATCCCCCATGCAAAGTGAATAATCTCACGCATTGTTTTTACCTTCTATGCTCCTTGTGGAATGAACATAGAAGCGGTCGCGGCGCACCGATCTCCGAAGCTTGCTTTCAAATCAAATATCGGCCGCCGGTGGCCTCTTGGCTGTCCTGTTTCCATTTCCGCTTTGAATGCAACATTCGGAGGACATGCTCCTGCAATCACCGTACCGTCGATGCCTAAATCCAGACGGAGTCTTTCGTCAACATGGTGGGCCGTGTTCGGCATTAGTGTTTTCTGCGAACGCCAAAAGCCCGGCGGATTTCTCCGCGCGGGCTTTGTGTATGCGTAGGAATT